>JANLTX010000075.1:0-74793 GCA_031363095.1 Armatimonadota bacterium
CGTCCGTGACGACCGCGACGATCAGGAACCCTGCCCAAAAATTCCCACAGAGAAGGCAGAGGAGCTGCCGAAGAACGAGACGAGGAAGACATGCACCCAGTTTAGCCTATTCCATTCACGAAAACTGAACGACCCTGAGGCGGTTGCGCTCCAGGCAGGAAAACACAGCTTCCCCGAGGAACCAGAGCTTATGAAAGTAGTGAACCGACGATTTCTTTTTGCGCTGGGAGCGCTGACTCTTCTGGCGGGCTGCCCGGCCAAGCCCGGCGTGGTGGGCAAGTGGACCGGAACCCTCCAGATGGGGGCGGTGGCGGCGCAGACGGAGCTGGAGCTTTCACCGAGCGGACAGGCGACGGGCACGGCGACCTCGATAGCCGGGAAAGCCAATTTCTCAGGCACCTACAAGATCGAGGGCGAAAAATTGCAAATGGAGTTCCCGCTGACCGGCCCGGCGGCGGACATGGCAAAACGCGTGGGCATCTCGACCAACATCAAGATCAATGAGAGCTTCACCGTGGACGCGGAGAAGCTCACCATCGGAAAATCGACGCTTATTCGGGTGAAATAAATCCGCCCGGTCCACTGAGATCAGCGGCAGCCATGGTCGCCCCGGCGCGATTTCTCTCGGCTCCGGCCACGCCCTCGATCCTCGCGGTCGTCACGGTCTCTGCGGTCGCGGCTCCGGTCGTAGCGCCCGCCCCGGTCGTCGCAGTCGTCGTCGCTATGGCTACGCTCGAACCGGTCCCGGTCCCAGCGGTCGGCGCGGCTCCAGCGGCCTCTGTCGTCCTCCCAGCTCTGGGCGCGCCGCTGATCCTCGTACTTCTTCCCGGCGAGAAGCGCCCCGGCACCGAGGAGAGCTGCCTTGTTGGTGTTGCCCTTGCGGTACTCGCTGACCGCTGCCGCTCCCAGGCCCAGCCCGAGGTTGCGCATCAGGTTCTTGTCTTCCTGCCGCGAGCGTCCCTGCGCCAGTGCAGGGACAGTGAGAGTGGCGAGAATCGCTATGGTCGCTATGGTTTTGAGGTTCATGGTGTCTACCCTTTCCTGAGGAGAGAGACGCCCCCTGATTCTCAATTGTGACAGCGCCCAGACGGTGCTATTCGTAGCGCAGAGCCTGAATGGGGTCGAGGCGGCTGGCGCGGACTGCCGGGTAGATGCCGAAGAACATCCCGACACCCATCGCGAAGCTGAAGCCGATGGCTATCGCCCAGGGCGGGGTATAGGTTGATATCTGATCGGGAGCCGCCGCACCAATGGCCTGCGAGAGGCCCCAGCCGAACGCGACGCCCAGTGCGCCGCCCAACCCCGAGACGACGACGCTCTCCGTGATGAACTGAAGCAAAATGTCCGCACGCTTGGCTCCGATGGCTTTCCGAATTCCGATCTCTTTGGTGCGCTCGGTGACGGAAACCAGCATGATGTTCATAATTCCAATGCCGCCTACCAGCAATGAAAGCCCGCCGACGCCGCCCAGAACGACCTGGAAAATCCCCAGAATTTTGTCTAACTGTTTAATGAGACCTTCTTGCGTATCGACGATGAAGTCTTTGGCACGGTCGGGGTAGCGCTGCTTGAGAACCGCAAAAATCTGGTCGGCAGCTTCCTCGGCGAGGCCCGGCTGGGCGCGGGCGTTGATCGCGGCGACGGTTCGCCCTCCGGTCAAGCGGCGCTGGACCGTGGTGATGGGCAGGATAATTCTTTCGTCGGCGCTGGTTCCGAAGCCCTCGTTGCCCTTGCGCTCCAGAATTCCGATGACGGTCACCGGGACGGCCATGTTGCCGACCTGAAGCTGGACACTCTGCCCAAGCGCCTCTTCGTTCTTGCCAAACAGCGCATCCCTAACTTTAACCCCGAGCACGGCCACTTTCCCGTACGAGTCCAGGTCGCTCTGGTCAAAAAACCGCCCCTGGTCGAGCTTCACCGCCGTCAGAGTCGGATAATGAACCGTCCCGCCGACAACCTGACCCGTGTA
This sequence comes from Armatimonadota bacterium, assembly GCA_031363095.1. Classification (GTDB taxonomy): domain Bacteria; phylum Armatimonadota; class Armatimonadia; order Armatimonadales; family Armatimonadaceae; genus JANLTX01. The sequence goes on from JANLTX010000075.1 coordinate 1,970, forward strand.
GGACTTCGCACCCCGAAGCGCCCTGGCATTGGTCTGAAGCTCTGGCGAGACCACCGTGAGAATCGTCACGCGCCGCTCGATAGCCTCGACATCGTCGAGCGTCAGACCCTCGAAGCGCCCGCCGCGCCGCGCCTCGCCCTTGGGCGCGTAGACCGCAAAGAGAATGTCGCTACCGCTCCCCTGAAAACTCTCGACGGCTTTCTTTCTGGCTCCTTGAATAATGGAGACCATGATAATGACCGCCCCGACGCCAATGATGACGCCCAGCATGGTCAGAAGAGAGCGCAGCTTGTTGGCCGCGAGCGCGGAGAGCGCCACCTTGATCGACTCCAGGAGATTCACAGAGCCTCAGACAACTGTCGGGGCACTTCGGTTGCATCCGGTGTTTCCGCCCACACGGACGTCCGCCGATATGAACCACCGACATGAACGTCGGTGGCTAAGGGCTACGCCACGATGTCCTTCGGACGTAAACCAATTTTGTTTTTGTCGCGGAGCGACTTTGTCGGCGAGGAACGAGACGCCACGACGCCCCGGTTTATCGGGGCGGAAACACCGCGTGCGCTCAGGCAAGCAGGCGCTGCAAGATCAGAAGCGCGGCTTTTTTGTCTAAAGGCTCGTTGTTGTTGCCGCACTTGGGGCTTTGGATGCACGACGGGCAGCCGTCCTCGCACGGGCAGCCGTCGATGAGATTCCGGGTGGCGGTCAGCCACTCGGTCACGAACCGAAAGCCGCACTCGGCGATCCCGACCCCGCCCGGATGGGCGTCGTGGACGAAGATCGCGGGTGCGCCGACCTGCGGATGATACGGCGTGCTGACCCCGCCGATGTCGTTTCGGTCGCACATCGCAAAGAGCGGCAGGAGCGAGATGCTCGCGTGCTCGACCGCATGCACCCCGCCCGCGAGGTCCAGCCCGGCCACCCCCAGCGCCGCCACGATGTCCGACGGAATCGGGTACCAGACCGACTCGGTCTCAAACAGAAGCTCGGGTAGGTCTAAATCGTAGGTGCCCAGAACCTCGTCGGAGAAGAGCTGCTTCTGTCGAAAGCCCGTCACCTGGCTGGTGACGGTGACTTCGCCGAAGTAGGCCACCGAGCTTCCGAACTCTTTGGAGCCGGTCTGGTTTGCGATCTGGGTCCACGAATCCGTTTTTGGTTCGGTGAAGTAGGAGCTTTTGGAGAGCTTCACGCGGGCAATGCGGGCGTCGGTGTCCAGCTCCTCCACGAGGTAGCTCTCCCCGAGGTGCAGGTACATCGCGCCGGGATGCAGCGTCTCGTACGCCCGCGACTCCTCGACGGTGCCAAGAACCGCCCCGCCCCGCCCGTCGTCGCGGATCGTGTACTGCTCGCTACTGGCGCTACGGATGTTCACCAGGCTCGCCGGGTAGACGTTGCCCGTGTAGTGCAGCCGGTCCCCCCGCGATGCCAGCACGTCTTCTTCGACCAGGCGCTTCATCACGTGCCGGGCTTTTGCGCCGCCGAACAGGTCGTCGTCGGCGAGGTCGAGCGGCGCTTCGTAGGCCGCGCACAGCAGATGTCCGCCCAGAATATGCTTGTTGGTCGGGTCGAGCGCGGCGTGCTCGGCCTCTTTCTCGAAGAAATAATCGGGGCTTCGCATCAGAAACTGGTCGAGCGGGTTGTCGGCAGCGACTAAAACGGAGAGCGCATCGCCCTGCCGACGGCCCGCACGTCCGGCTTGCTGCCAGGTGCTGGCAATCGTCCCCGGATAGCCCGTGAGAATCGTCGCATCGACCCCGCCGATATCGACGCCCAATTCCAGCGCGTTGGTCGCCGTGACCCCGGTCAGCTCGCCGTCGAACAGCCGCCTTTCGATCTCCCGGCGCTGCTCGGGCGTGTACCCGGCCCGGTAAGAAATTACTTTGTCTTTGAGAAATTCTTTGCTCGCCGTGCTCTCGAAGCTCCGCCGCGCGTAGGCCAGCAGAAGCTCGGCTTGCTTTCGGGCGCGGGCAAACGCGATGGTTCGGATTCCGTCGCCCACCAGCGTCGTGAACAGCCCGGTCGCCTCGGCGTTCGTGGACTTTCTCGCGCCAGTCGCCGTGTCAAAAATTGGCGGGTTCCAGAAGACAAAATGCCGTCGCCCGCTCGGAGCGCCATCTCCCTTCACGACCTCGGCATCCAGCCCGGTGAGTGTGTGAAACAGCTCCGGTGCATTGGCAATGGTCGCCGTACACGCTAAAATTTGGGGCCGAGCGCCGTATAAGCCTGCCACTCTACGAAGCCTTCGAATAATATTGGCGACATGCGCCCCGAAAACCCCTCGGTAAATATGCGCTTCATCCAATATCACATAGCGTAAGTTCCGAAATAAAACGCCCCAGCTTGCATGGTACGGAAGAATTCCCATATGCAGCATGTCCGGGTTCGTAATTAGCAGCCTACCAACCCGTTTGATCGGCCCACGCTCTTCTTTAGGCGTATCTCCATCATAAGTCGCAGAAATTATTTCTGCATTCAGCCCGAGATTCTTAATTTTTCCTAATTGGTCTTGAGCCAGGGCTTTGGTAGGAAATAAATACAGCGCCCGTGCTTTTCGATCTAATAATAAACTCTCTAAAACCGGTGCGTTGTAACAAAGACTCTTCCCCGATGCCGTGGGAGTCGTCACAATCACATGAAAGCCCTGGCGTGCCAGGTCAATCGCTTCTGCCTGGTGCGAGTAAAACTTCTCGATCCCCTGCGCCGCCAGCGCCCCGGTCAGCGCCTCGGGCAACGGAACATCGAGCGTGGCGTACTGGGCTTTTCGCGCCGCGATCCGCTCCACATGAACGATCTGCCCGGCGTACCCGTCTTGCTTCTTCAGCCGCTCCAGAAACCGATCCGCGTTCATTCGGGCCGGGGCAATAAATCAACGACGTTGACCAATTCGGTGGGGGCGAAGAGCGGGGCGAGGGAGCCGGTGTCCAGAACGGTTTGTAAAGTGCGGTACTCGCCGGAAGCCGGGTCGCGGCGGATTTCGACGAGCCGGTCCGTGACGTTTAAGACCCAGTATTCGACGATTCCAGCTTCGGCGTAGAGGTTGGCTTTGTCCGTGCGGTCGAAGCTGAGCGTGGTGTCGGAAACCTCGACGATAAGCAGAATCTCTTCGGGTTCGGGGTGGCGGCTCTGATAGTCGCGGGCCGAGCCACGGACGACAGCGAGGTCGGGTTCGGGTTCGGAGCTGCCGGGCAGGCTGATCGGAAGCTGGCAGCGGACGGAAACATTCGGGGCGCTACGAGCGAGATCGTAGAGCGCTTCGAGGCTCAGGGAGAGAGCCGTGGCATGGAAGGGTTTCTGCGGCATTTTTTCGATGATCTCGCCCCGGATCAGCTCCAGCCGCTCGCCCGGCTCGAAGAGGCCGAGGGCGTGGGCGCGGTGGTACTCGTCGCGGCTCCACAGGCGGCGGAGCGGGACGGGCACAGCAGGGCGGGCGAGGGTCTGGACGCTCATGGGTTTATTCTACAGCCAGCGGGCGTTCGGGCCGAAGTCTGCTTTGTAATACTCACTGACATGCGTCCCAGGCGGAAAAAGAGCGTCGAGGGCGGAGTTGTCGTCGGCGGTGACGGTGATTTCGAGGGCTTTCAGATACGCCTCGTACTGCGCGGCGTTCTTGGGGCCGATGATCGGGCTGGTAACGCCGGGCTGAGCCAGAACCCACGCGAGCGCCATCTGCGACGGCTCGACTCCGCGCGCGTCGCACCAGTCGGCATAGGCGGCCACTTTTTCGAGGGCGGCGTCGCTGTCGCGCCCGAACGGTGCCGAGCGCCCGGTGTAGCGGCTCCCCTCGGGGCGCGGCTGGCCGGGGCGGTACTTGCCCGACAGAAGCCCACCCGCAAGCGGTGCCCAGGGAATCGTCGCGATGCCATAGGTGCGGCACATGGGCAGAAGCTCCCGCTCGATCCGTCGGTCCAGCAAGTTGTAGGGCGGCTGCTCGCAAACCACTCGATTCAGCCCAAGTTCTTTAGATGCCCACAAACACTCGACGATCTGCCACGCCCCGAACGTGCTGGTCCCAAGGTAGCGAACCTTGCCCGAGCGCACTAAATCGTCGAGCGCCCGCAGGGTTTCGTCGATAGGTACAGCAGGGTGAGGCCGATGAAGCTGATACAAATCAATGTGATCCGTGTTCAAACGCTTAAGACTATCTTCGCAGGCCCGAATCAGGTGATACCGATGACTTCCCCAGTCGTTGGGGCCGTCTCCCATTTTGTTATAGGCTTTTGTCGCCAGAAAAACCTGCTCCCGATTATTTTTAAGAGCTTTTCCGACAACGGTTTCGCTGATTCCTCGCGAGTAGACATCGGCGGTGTCCCAGAAATTGATTCCGTCGCTCAGGGCGCGGTGCATCAGCGCCACCGAGTCGGATTCGTTGCAGTCGTCGCCGAAGTTCATGCAGCCCAGACACAGCGCCGAGACCTGCGCACCCGTCCGGCCCAGAGAGCGATATTCCATACCAGGCATTGTAGCAGGTCCGTAGCGCAGCGGGCAGGTAAACCAGCCCGCTACGAGATTTCAAGGAGGCTGAAGCCCCCTACCAGATTGAATTTGCAGCGCCCTTCAGGGTGCTTGCCTCGTGCAGCGGGTTCATTTATGGACCCGCTGCCTGCTGTACAATCATGGCTACGATGAACTACACCCTGATGCCGCTCGCCGACTACGCCTGCAACACGGGAGAAGGCCCGCTCTTCCACCCGGATGAAAATTCAGTCTACTGGACTGATATCCCCAACAAAAAACTGTTTCGGCTGGACTTAGCGACGGGTGAGCATCATGCCATTGAAATTGGTCGGCAGGTCGGTGGATTTACGCTGCAAACCGACGGAAAACTTCTGTTGTTTTTAGACCGAGGCTCTATTGCCCTGTTTCGTGAGGGCGAACCATTAGAATTTATCGTCTCGGAGATTCCCGAAGAGCTTGAGACACGCTTCAACGATGTTATCGCCGACCCCGAGGGCCGGGTTTTCTGCGGGACGATGCCCACGAAAGATCGGCTGGGGAATTTCTACCGGCTGGACACCGACGGAAGTTTGACGCACTTGCTGAGCGGGATCGGGTGTAGCAACGGGATGGGCTTCACGCCGGATTTAACAAAAATGTACTACACCGACACCGGACCGCGAAATATCTATCGGTTCGACTACGACCGAGAGACCGGGGCGCTGGAGAACCAGTGCGTTTTCGTACACGTCGCCGAGGAGGGCGGCGGCTATCCCGACGGCATGACCGTGGACTCCGAGGGCTTCGTCTGGTCGGGTCGCTGGGACGGAAGCTGCCTGGTGCGCTACTCGCCCGAGGGAGTGGAAGTCGCCCGCATCCCGTTTCCGGCCCGCAAAGTCTCCTGCGCGACGTTCGGCGGGGAGAACTACGAAACTCTTTTTGTGACAACCGCCGGTGGGCACGTCAAAGACACCGATGGCCCGCTCGCAGGCTCGCTGTTCTCCCTGAAAATTCCCGGCGTGCGTGGCGTCCCCGAGTTCCGAAGCCAAATTCAACCATGAACTCAATAGGCTTCACCGACTCCTGGTTTTCGCTGGGAATGATCACTCCCAAGCAAGCTATCTTGCTGGAAACTCAGTTTCTCCAAGGCGACGACCCAAACCCAGAGCATTTCCGCTGGCGAATATTCGTCGAGTTTCTCGCTTCTCAATCCCTCACGGAAGAGCTGGCCGAAAACCTCTTTTTACTGGCCGAGTCTGACCCGGACCAGGCCGCCAGAGCTGCAATGATTTTTGCTGTGATCGAGCGCAAAGACTGCCCTGAGTCACTAAAACGCCGTATGGGAAATACCCCCGCCCGGCGGGGGCGTAAGCGACGTGAGGAACGAACGGAGCGCACGGGGGACACGGGGGACACGGGGGACATGATCGACATCAGCCGTCCGCTTCAGAATGGAATCGCGGTCTGGCCGGGCGACACGGCGTTTTCTCTGACGCAGAGCGCGTGGGGTGATTTAACCGTCGGTGCTGTCGCGCTGAGCCTGCACACGGGCACCCACGCCGACGCCCCCGGTCACTTTTTGCCTGGCGGCGCAACCATCGAGCAAATCCCGCCCGAAGTCTACGTCGGGGAGTGCGAGGTGATCGACGGACGCGGCAAAGAAACGCTCGGGCCGGAGCTGCTCCCCAAAAACCTGCCGCCACGCGTTTTAGTACGCACCGACGCCTGGCCTGATGGTTCTTCGTTTCCGGCAACCGTCCCGACGCTCACACGGGACGCCGTGGAAGTTCTTCGGGCACAGGGCGTTTTTCTGGTCGGCGTGGATGTCCCGAGCGTCGATGCCATTGACTCCAAAGGCCTCCCGATCCACCATGACCTCGCCCGCGCCGGGATTCATATCCTGGAATCGCTCGACCTCAGCCGGGTCGAGCCGGGAAACTACACCCTGATCGCGTTGCCGCTGCCGCTGAAAAATGGCGACGCTTCCCCTGTTAGAGCGGTGCTGATTTCGGGTAGACTGGCCGAGGAGTAATGAAAACCATGACCCGTTTTATCTTCGTCGCCATCGCCGCGCTCGCCGTGGCTTCGTCCGCGCTGGCCGGACCGACCGAGCCGCCTTGCTGCCGGGGCAAGAAATGCCGCCACGTCATCGGTGAGAGCAAGAAGCACCACAAGTGCAACAAAAAATGCCACGACCGGCACCAGCGCAGAGGCGAGTGCTGCCGAGGCCACAAGCACTAAAAACATCAAGGCCCCTGAGACAAGCTCTCAGGGGCTTTTTGCGGCGGCGCGTAGACGCTCCAGCCAGCTTGCCACCTCGCCAGGTTCCAGAACCCGCTCCACCGTAAACTGCGGAACCAGGCCCTCGAAGTACCGTCCCACAGACCAGGAGCGCTCGTAGGGGGGCGTTCCGAGCAGCACGACACGGTGGCCCTCAAAAACCGGAATATCGGCGGGCGTCCCCTCGTTCCATATCCAGGTAGCATCGTCCACTTCGGCAGGACGGGACAGGTCCAGCGACGCGGCATGCCAGGCGTAGAGGTTCCAGTTCCCGATGCAGCCTGCTTCTATCTCTTCGACGGAGCGCCCCCAGGCAACGCGGGAGACATTGGGTGCGAGGCGTCGCCCCGGCAGACCGTAATCGGGGCTACAGAGCACGTCCATCAAGAGCATATGAAGCTCAAAGTTGATACCGATGCCGCTTATGCGACAGACGAAGCCCTTGCCGGACTCCGGGTGCAGCACCAGTAGCGGCTCTTGATCCAGAACGCCGAGTAGCTTCCACAGCATCTCCATACCACCATGGTAGGAAGCCAGATTCTCCACGGAATCCCTCAGTGCTTTATCCTGTGCCGCTGCGTTGCGTTGCTCGGTGGAGCGAGCCAGGCAGGCAAGCAACGGGGGCGTCCACAGCTCCAGCGCCCGGTACGCCGAGACGGCGGGCAGATCGAGCCGGGCCAGGTCGTCCACGAGCGCGGGCGGCACCACGCGCTCCTCGACGATCAGTGCGCCGTCTTCCCACTCTTCTTCGTCCTCGTCGTCCTCGGGTGGCGGCCCCATTCGGGCGCTGGCGGAGGCCGCGAACCGTCCCGCAGCCTCAAGAACCGCCGATGCTCGCCTGCGTAGCGGCTCGGCCCAGAGCGCGGCAGGTGCTCCCGCCCCGACGAGTGCGCCGCCCGCAATCGCGACCATGCCGCTTACCTGTGGATGGGAGTGCGCGACCGCCGGAGCGAGCGAAGTCAGCGCGGCGTCTCGCTCGGTCGGTGCCGCCTGGCTCGCCGCCTGGCAGAGACCCTGAAGCTCGTTCCAGAGACGCTCCGGGTCGGGCTCGGCATCGGCAGTGAGCGCCACCACGCGCTGGACATGGGCGCTGAGCGTGTTTCGTTTGAACCAGTTCTTAAACATCTGCTTTCTTGTTTCCCGCATCGAGTAAAATAGCGACGAGCATGTCGCTCATGACGTTGACGCCGCTCCGAACGCGGGCGATGATCCAGTCCACGGGGACGAGCAGAGGCAGAGCCAGCGCGACGGTCTCGGGCGAAAGACCCGCTGTTCCCAGTACGAGCGGAAGGACGATCAGGCCCGCCTCGGGGATTCCAGCGACGCCCGCGCCCGCCATGATCGAGGCAAGCACGACCCGAATCTGACCGCCCAGCCCCAGCGGAATCGCCAGCGCCTGGGTGAGAAACAGCGCGGCCATGGCTTCGTAGAGCGTGATGCCGTCGTTGTTGAGGTTCGTCCCGACGCACGCCGCGAGCCGGGCGTTCTGTGGCGCAACTCCCATTTTTTCGAGACAACGCAGGGTAATGGGCACGGTCGCGAGGCTCGAATTGGTCGAAAGCCCGGTCAGAATCGCGTCCGCACCCTGCCCGAGAAACTGCTTTGGCGTCTTGCGGCCCCAGAAATAGGCCATCAGCGGATAGTAAATCAAGCTGTGCAAAAGCAAACCGGCCAGCGCGACGACTAAAAACACCCAGAGATAGGCGAAAACCCCCACCCCGCTCGCCCCGACCACTTTGGCGACGATCCCGAAAACCGCGTACGGCGCAGCTTTCACGACCCACTCCAGCATGGTGAGAAGTATTTTATACGTGCCGTCGATGAAGTCGGTCACGGCCCGAATGCTCGTGTGGCCTTCGGCTTCTTGCTCGGAGCGCACTTTTCGGAGCGCCGCCCCGATCAGAAGCGCAAGTAGCACCACCGAAATTAGATTATTATAGACAAAAGGCCGTACTAAACTCGACGGCACATAGTAACTGACGTTGGGAAGCAGCTCCAATGTCGCGCCAGGTGCCTCGGAGTCATCGACTTTCTTAAGTTCCGGGCCTTTGGCGTGCGTCGTGGCGACCAGAGCGTCCACTTTTCCCTGCCAGAGCTTGCCCGGCTGGAACAGGTTTAATATCGTCAGGCCGATAACCATGGCGACGCTGACGTTGATCAAACAAATTAAAAGTAACTTACCAAGCTTCTTGCCCTCGATCCGGGTTTTTACGAACGCATCCAGAATCGCAAAGAACACCAGCGGAATCGCCAGCGCCCGTAGCGCCTTGATGACCAGCATCCCGAGGTCGCCGAGGTTCTGGGTGAGGGTCCCTTTCCCCTCAAAAACGCCGACCGCGATCCCCAGCCCGACCCCGATGAGCACCTGGACCGCAAGCGGCAGCTTTTTCATTTATTTGTTCTGGATCGCCGCGCAGATCTCGGCGGTGGCGCGGCTCTTGTTGAGCGTGTAGAAGTGCAGCCCATCGACCCCGCCGCGAAGCAGGTTCTCGCACTGAGAGATCGCGTGGTCGATTCCCGTTCGGTAGACCGCGTCGGGGCTTTCTTCGACGGCTTCCAATTTTAAGAGCAGGTCGTTGGGGATCTTTGCGCCGCAGCGCGTGACGAATCGCTTGATCTGCGCGACGTTCTCAATCGGGATCAGCCCGGCAACGATGGGCGCGGTAATTCCTGCCGCGCGCACCGCGTCGCGCCAGCGCCAGAAGTCGTCGTTGTCGAAGAACAGCTGAGTAATAATAAACGAGCCGCCCGCACCAAGCTTGGTTTTCAGCGTCTCGATGTCGCGGGTGAGATTCAAGCACTGCGGATGCCCCTCAGGATAGCCCGCCACCCCGACGCAAAAGTCATTTTGTTTACGGACGAAACCCGCCAGCTCATTGGCGTAGGCGAAGCCGTTTTTGGGAGCTTTGAAGAGAATCTGCCCGGCCTCAGGATCGCCCCGGAGCGCCAGGACGTTGCGAATTCCCCCGGCCCAGAGCGTGTCGAGGTGCTCGGCCATCTCCGCCTTGGTGTGATGGACGCACGTCAGGTGGCTCATCGCCCGAATCCCGAGGTCACTTTGAATCCGCAGGGTCAGGTCCAGCGTCTGCTGAGTGCCGCCGCCAGTCCGGGTGATCGAGATGAAGCTCGGCTTCAGCGGACGCAGGGCGTCGATGGTCGCAAAGAGCGGCTCGATACCCGCGTCGTCTCTGGGTGGAAAGAACTCGAAGGAGACAGTCGGCTCCCCCTGACCGAGGAGAGAATCGATACGCATGGAACAATTGTACCGCGCCCGCCCCGAGGATCGCCCAATCCCGCCCGTATGAACACGGGCGTCTGGGCGAGCAAGCTCGACAAAGTCACTCCGCGACATGCCAAATGGGTTTTGTCGCGGAGCGACTTCGCCCTGCGAGGAGCGAGACGCCTTGACGCCGGGTAAGCAAGTATTTTGAAGTTGGGCTACACTCGAACCCACCCGGCCACTCGAACCCACCCGGCCACTCGTTTCCCTCGTGTCCACCCTCCCTTCGCCGCGAAGGGAGGGCGAGGCGAAGGGAGGAACGAACGAAGCACTCGGGTGGGTTCGAAGCACTCGGGTGGGTTCGAAGCACTCGGGTGGGTTCGAAGCACTCGGGTGGGTTCGAAGCACTCGGGTGGGTTCGAAGCGCTCGGGTGGTTTCAAACTGTAACCCGACCAATCAGATTCTGCTTACCCAGCTGCGGGGTGTTTTGTAGGGGCGATTTATCGGGGCGGTCCTCGGGGCGATATACTTGCCTGTCTGTGTCCACGCTTATCATCATACCGACCTACAACGAGAAAGAGAACCTGCCCACGCTGGTCGAGCGCCTGCGGTCGGAGGTTCCCGACGCGCACCTGTTGATCGTCGATGACGGCTCGCCCGACGGCACCGGGGCGATGGCCGACGCGATGGCCGAGAGAGACCCGCAGGTTCACGTTCTTCATCGAACGTCCAAGGACGGGCTGGGCCGGGCGTATCTCGCGGGCTTCGACTGGGGGCTTTCGCGAGGCTACGAAGTCCTGGTTCAGATGGACGCCGACCTCTCGCACGACCCGAGCGATGTCCCAAAGCTTCTCCACGCTGCCCGAAGCGCCGATTTTGCGCTGGGTTCGCGCTACGTCCCCGGCGGCGGCACCGCCAACTGGGGATTGTTTCGTCGGGTTCTCTCGCGCGGCGGGAGCCTGTACGCCCGAACCATTCTCGGGCTGCCCCACCACGACCTGACGGGCGGCTTCAAGTGCTGGAACCGGCGGGTTTTAGAGGCCATCGATCTCCCCACGATCCGCTCGAACGGCTACAGCTTCCAGATCGAGATGACGTTCCGGGCCATTCGCAAAGGCTTTCGGGCCATCGAAGTGCCGATTGTCTTCACCGACCGCGTGGACGGCGTCAGCAAGATGAGCAAGCGCATCGTGTTTGAGGCAGTCGGCATGGTCTGGCGCTTACGCTTCTCGAAGTAGAACCCGTTTTCCCTCCCCCCGTCCTCCGTTCGTTCCTCACTTCAGCCGACCCCCTCCCCTGCTACGCGGGGGGAGGGGGTTGGCTGTGGTTGCGTATCGTTTCCAGGACGCTCTCCAGGTTGGTGAGGACTTCTTCGTTTGAGAAACGCAAGACACGATAGCCTTTCAAGTTCAAAAGCACCGTTCGTTCTTGATCTCGTAGCACCTGGTCGTGGGCAGCATGGTAGCCGCCATCGACTTCTACTATCAGAGCAAGTGCCGGGCAGTAAAAATCGTGCGCGGCGAGTCTGTCTTTCGGCATAGCGACGGTTGAAAAAGTGTGACATAAAACGTCTCTCCCACTTATTACAACGGGTGAGATCGTCAATTCTGACAAAATCCAGCCAAAATTCTCAAATTTTTTATCAACCCCCTCCCACCGCGTAGCAGGGGAGGGGGTCGCGAAGCGGGGGAAGGGAAACCTTTTCGGGTGCTAACCCGGCTCGAATGGCTCGCCAAGGGCGGCGGGTGGGCGGACTTTTGCGCCCCGAATCGCGAGGGCGAGCAGCGTTAAGACATAGGGAAGCATCAGAAAAATCGGGTACGGGACTTTGAAGAAGCCCATGGCCTGGAGCCGCGCCTGGCCTGCGTCGGCGAGGGCGAAGAGCAGGGCTGCGCCCAGAACCCCCAGCGGTTTCCAGCGCCCAAACACAACCACCGCGAGCGCCACGAAGCCGCGCCCGCCGGTCATCTCCTCGGTGAACGCGTTGGACAGACTGAGGGAAAGGGCCGCGCCGCCCAAACCGCAGAGCGCCCCGCAACACAGGCACGCCATGGCGCGTAGGCGGCTCACGTCGTAGCCCGCCGCCGCCGCCGCCTCGGGTTTCTCGCCCGACGCACGCAGAGCCAGCCCGAGCCGAGTGCGCGACAGAACCAGATGAATCACCGGCACCAGAACCAGCGCAAGAACCGTGAGAAAGCTCCAGCCTTCCCAGCCGGGAAGCGTCGTGGCGGTGCTGGTCTTCGCCGTTTTCAGCCAGGCACGGAACCAGACGCCCGTAATTCCCAGCGCCAGAAAGTTCAGCGTGGTTCCGACGACGATCTGGTCGCGCTTCAGACCAATCGCAAAGAACGCAAAAACGCCTCCGAGCGCCGTCGAAGCCAGAAGCGCGGCAAGTGCGCCCAGAATCGGCTGGCCCGTGGTGACCGTCACAATGACGGCGGTCAAAGCTCCGACCAGCATCAGCCCTTCCAGCCCGATGTTCACGACGCCCGACCGCTCGCACAAAAGCTCGCCCAGCGCACAAAGCAGCACCGGCGCGGCGTAGGCGACCGCCAGAAGCAGAAACGAGATCACGCACGACCTCCGCGCCGCGCCAGCCAGCCATACGCCAGAAGCGCAAAGAGGACGATTGCTTGAAGAACCTGGATCACCACCGACGAGATTCCGGCCTGCTGCACCGACGAACCGCCCGCCGTCAGCGCCCCGAAAAGCAGCGCCGAGAGCAGAACGCCCGGTGCCGAGAGATTCGCCATGAGCGCGACCGCAATGGCCGTGTAGCCGTAGCCGGGCGAGTATTTATCGGCCAGAAGATAGGTCACGCCGCAGATCTGGACCGCCCCCGCCAGCCCCGCGAGCGCCCCCGAGAGCAGGAACGTCGTGAGCATCGTGCGCTTCAGGGGAATTCCCGATGCCTCCGCTGCCTCAGGACTCGCGCCCACAGCCCGGAGCGCAAAGCCCGCCGCCGCGTACTTCAGAAATGCCCAGACGATCAGCGTCAGAATGAGCGCCAGCAAAACCCCCGCGTGGAGCCGGGTGCCGGGCAAGAGCACGACGAATTTTGCGGGCGTGAGCAGCCGGTCGGACTGCGGAAACTGTCGCGCGGCTTCCTGGAGCGGCCCACGCACGACCCACGCGACAAGCTGAACCGCAATGAAGTTGAGCAGAAGCGTCGAGAGCACTTCCTGGACGCCGCGCCAGAGCTTGAGCGCCCCCGCAAGCCCCGACCAGAGCGCCCCGGCCAGCGCCCCGGCCAGAAGGCAGAGCGGCAGATGAATCGGCGCGGGCAGCTTCAAGACTCCCACCCCGGTGGCGGCGATGGCTCCGAGCAGAAGCTGGCCCTCCGCCCCGATGTTCATCAGCCGCGCCCGGAAGCTGAGCGCGACAGCCAGCCCGGTGAGCACGAGCGGGATCGTCTGGACCAGCGTCTCGCCCACGTCGTAGCGGCTCCCAAAAGCGCCGCTCCAGAGCGCCGCCCCGACCGCAAGCGGCGACGCCCCGGCAAGCAAGATCACGGCGCAGAGGAAAAACAACCCGACACCCACGCATAAAATCAGCGCCCAGAGCTTCACAGCACGCCTCCCATCAGGCGGCCCAGAGCGGAGCGCGAGGTATCGGAGGCAGGCGTCAGGCGGCCTTCAAAGAGAACCCCGATCCGGCCTGAGAGCGCCAGAACTTCGTCGAGTTCGGTGGAGATCAAGAGAATCGCCGCGCCGCCCGACTGCGCCTGACGGAGCGCCTGATGGACGAACGCGATGGCTCCCACATCGAGGCCACGCGTCGGGTTGACGGCAATAATAACCTTCGGCGAGTCCGCGAGGGCACGGGCCAGAACGACCTTCTGCTGGTTCCCCCCCGAGAGCGAGCCTGCGGTCGCGCCGGGGCCTTCGGCGCGGATGTCGAACCGCGCAATCGCCTCGCGGGTGCGCTCGCGCAGGGCGCTCCAGCTCAGAAACGGACCTTTGCGAAACCGGGCGTCCGAGAAGGTTCCCAGCGCCAGATTCTCGGTGAGCGTCATCGATAGAGCTAAACCGCGTCGCTGCCGGTCTGCCGGAACCGACGTGACGCCCGCCGCCAGAAACCCCGCCGGAGTCGGCGTCGGTTTTTGGTTTTCGATAGTGATTGTTCCCGATGATGGGAGCTTCAGCCCGGTCAGGCACTCGGCAAGCTCGGTCTGTCCGTTGCCGTCCACCCCGGCGATCCCGAGAATCTCCCCGGCGGCCACGCACAGCGAGACCCGGTCCAGCGCAGGCTTCCCGCCCGAAGTATTCAGGGTGAGTTCGGTGACGGTAAGCCGTGGCTCCCCCTGGCTATATTTTTGCCCCCTATCCTCCAGGTTTGGGGGAACTTCTCCCTCCGGCTCCCCCATTACTGGGGGCTGGGGGGCAGAACGGAGCGGGATTGCCAGCATTCGGGCGGCCTCGGACTCCTCGCCGACCATGGCCGTGGCAAGCAAGGCTTCGTCGGCCTCGGATCGGGCAAAACTGGCGACGACCTTGCCCCGGCGCAGAACGGTGATCCGGTCGGCCAGAGAGAGCACTTCGTCTAATTTGTGCGAGATAAAAACAACTCCCCGGCCCTCTTGCGCCAGCCGCCGAATCACGTCGAACAGCTCGGGCGTTTCCGTGGGCGTGAGAACCGACGTGGGTTCGTCGAACAATAACAGTTTGGCCCCGCCGCGCAGGGCCTTTAGAATCTCGATGCGCTGCTGGACGCCCACCGAAAGGCTCCCGGCAAGCGCGTCCCAGGGCAGTTTCCAACCCAGTTGCTCGGCGAGGGCTTTGGCTTCGCCCAGAACCGAGCGAAGCGGGTAGCTCCACGGTCCGCCGAGCCGGGCCGACGCGCCCAGCAGGAGATTTTCCCCCACCGAGAGCGACGGCACGAGCAAAAAATGCTGATGGACCATCCCGACGCCCCGCGCCGTGGCGTCGGCAGGCGAGGCGAAGCGCACGGGCTGGCCTTCGAGAAAAAGCTCGCCCGCGCTCGGACGCAAAAGGCCCGAGAGGACGTTCATCAGCGTGGACTTCCCCGCGCCGTTCTCGCCGAGCAGCGCGTGGATCTCGCCAGGGCGTACGTCGAAATTCACGCCGTCCAGCGCCGTGAAGCTCCCGAACCGCCGGACGATCCCCCGCGCCTCGACCACCCCCTCAAACTCCCCCTTCCCTTCCGCCGACGAAGTCGGAAAAACGGAAGGGAAGGGGGCAGGGGGGATGGGTCGCGTGTCTACGGCGTGATCTTTCCGGCGATGATGTCGGCCTGCGCCTGCTCGACCTTTGCCTTGAGTTCAGCGGGAATTTTGGTGGCGCACTGGTCGTTGTAGACGAAAGAAACGGCTTTCTCTTTCAGTCCGACGACGAACGGCTTACCGGTGCCCTTGCCCGCTTTGACGACCTCACCAACTGCGTTGTAGGCGGCTTTGGTGTCTAAAACGAAGCTGCCCAGGTTCTTTGGGGTCGCAAGGTCGTTCTGAAGCGCATTGGCTCCGATGAAGAACCCGCCTTTCTCTAAAACGGCCTGCGCGACGCCCTGGCCGCCTGCATTCGCGTTGTGAATGAGAACGTCGCACTTTTCGGCGAGGAGCGCCTCTGCCTGCTGCTTGGCCTTGGCGATGTCGTTGCCGTCGCCGGTGAAGACGATCTTCACTTCGGCTTTGGGATTGACGGCTTTTGCGCCCTTCTCGAAGCTTGCGAACGCCTCTTTGATGATCGGAATCTCATCACCGCCGACGCAGCCGACTTTCCCGCTCTTGCTCATGCCCGCCGCGACCATTCCGGCCAGGTACGTCGCCTGACCCGGCGCGAACTGAATGGGCGTGACGTTGCTCCCGACCTCGCGCCCGCCGACGACGACGAACGTGGTCTTCGGGAACTTCGGCGCGACCGCTTTGACGGCTTCGTCGTACTCGGAGGCGTGAAGAAAAATGAGCTGGTGCCCGCTCTCGGCGAGCTTCTGGATCGCGCCTTCCACGTCGGCCTTGCCGGGCGACTCGATAGCGGGCGATGGCTCGGCCCCGAGGCTTGCCTTCATTCCCTGGACGGCATCGCTTGCCGGGCCGGACCAGGCGGTGTCGGTGATCTTGCTCGGCGTCACCAGCCCGATCTTGAACGCGCCCTCAGGAGCCGGGGGAATGGCCATTGTTGTGGCCGGAGCGGTCGTCGTGCCGGGTGCGCCGGGCGTGGTGGCATCGGTGGGCTTGTCTTGCTGAGCGCAGCCCCACAGAGTTAGAAGCAGAGTCGGGAAGGCCAGCGCACCCAGTGCGCGGCGTCGGTCGGTCTTCATGATGATTCAGTGTACACTCCGCAGGGGAATTTCTCACACGACGGAACAAATCCCTGCTCTCGTTGGTTCCCAGGTTTATGGACACCGGGGTTCTTGTTGGACTGAGCTTCCTGCTGATCGGGCTGGCGACTTTTAGCTTTTATACCCACTTCCGAAGCCGAGACTGGCGCACGGCGCTGGGGACGCTCGGGCTGGACACGCGCGGCGAGGGCGTTCTGGGCGGACGCGGGCTGAGCGTCACCGAGGCGCACGGGCAGCTCACGATCACGGTGTTCGTCGCCAATCGCACGCGGCTTTTAGATGAAGTCCACGCCGACGACTTTCTCGCTATCGCGCCCTGGATTCCCTCGCTCGCCCGCACCCAGCTCGCCGCCCTTGCGCCGCTCGGCGGAAACTGGCACGCCATTTTGGAAGGCCGGACCCTCAAGCTGGTCGGCTCGCGCTCGTCCGTGCGCCGCCCCGAGCTTTTTGTCTATCTCGTCCAGCTCGCCTGTGACCTCGCCGAGAGCGTAGACACACGCGGCCACCGCTCCGCTTTTGCCGTCGCATAGTGCATCCAGTTTCTGCTCCCTGGCCTCCGTTATTGCCTAATTCTTATTGATCTCTTGTAAATGCTGTAAACCGGCTTCTGCTACACTGGCTCGGCGAGCCTTCGGCGACGCAGGCATGGTGCGCGGCGCACCAGCCAACGTCGCCCTCAGCGAGTGGACTTCAGTCACTCGCATCGGGGCACCCGGTTTACAAAATTCGCGAGAGGTCAATAGTAGACATTGAACTCGGAAATACTCCACCAGTTCCATGGAGCAATACCCGTCTGATTGATACGAATATACCGTGCCGTTTGTTGGGGAAGAGTAATTGAGGTTGCAGAACCATAACCATACCCCATCGCGACAGGAGCATCACCCCAGTTCAAACCATCGGTCGAGACGTAAACGGTGTATCCTCGTGGATAATCTCCCAGTGCACCCCCGGAATCGAGCGAAATTCGATTGAAAGTCCTGGCTGATTTCATATCAACCTGAAAATACTGTTGTGGTGCCGCTTGAACTCCCTGTGTATCCCAGCGGGTGTTAAGATCGCCGTCAATGGCAAAGGGGCCATACGAAGTAGAAGAACTCACCGTCGTCCAACCTGTTCTGTCAAATCCGGAGGATGTCTCCGTCTCAGAAACATGGAACTCGGAAATACTCCACCAATTCCATGAGGCATTCCCTGTCTGGCAGAGGCGAATATATTGTGCCTTTTGTTGGGGGAAGGTAATTAAGGTTGCAGGACCGTAGCCGTTGCCGACGGCGACAGGATTGCCCCAGCTCAAACCATCCGCCGAGACGTAAACGGCGTATCCTCGTGGGTAATCTCCCGGTGTCACCCCCGAATCGAGTGAGATTTTGCTGAAAATCTTGACTGATTTCATATCAACCTGGAAATACTGTTGCGCCGGGAAAGACAGTTGCGAGGATATTGTCTGGGCTTCCTGTGTGTCCCAGCGGGTGTTGAGATCGCCATCAAGGGCAAAAGGACCATACGAAGTAGAAGAACCCTCTGCCGCCCAGGACGTTCTGTCCAATGCACTCGACTCAAATACCTTGAAATCGTAGATACTCCACCAGTTAAACGTCGTGCTGCCCGTCTGCTCGACTCTGATGAATTGTGCCGATTGAGGCGGAAATGCGATCACGGTTGTGGCACCAGCTCCACACCCTGTAGCAACGGTCCGCCACTCCAATAACCCCGTCATATTGTTGTATTTACCCAGTATAACTTTATAGCTCCTGGGGTAATCGTCCTTTGCGGCTACCGAATTGAGCATGATTCTATCAAAATTTCTATTTGACATCATATCGACCTGGAAATACTGCCCGGATGTCACCTGTACTGCGTTTGTCGCCCACCGGGAATTTATATCGTCGTCGATTGCAAAACCAGCGATACCAGTTCCGGAAGCTGCCGGAACCCAACCCGTTTTAGACAACAAACTATTCGTAAATATTAAATTTACATTTCCATTAATATTAAAATATTTGGTATAATTAGTATCGGTAACAACTTCGCCACGTATTATCAGGTTATGGAAGGCAATACTGATACTTCCGCCTGTATCGGCACTGATTATGTTTTTATCATTTGGCGCGCCTGGCATCGCTTCAATCGTCACATTCTCAAACCGAACATTGGACAGTGAGCCTGTACCCTGCTCGATCCGAAGGGGTGGCTTTGAAGGATTCGGGTCGGAGATATTAATGTTGCTGAAGACAAATTTTTTATCTCGAATTGTATTGTCTTTTGGTAATTCAATCGCGCCGGAATTACTCCACGACAAATTACGCCGGAAGATGACATCGATGTTCTCCACTCTCAGGGTGTCCGTCTTGAACAGCTTCAGCATTGCCTCTGTTTTCAATTGATGTAAATGAGACAATCGAAGAGATGCTCCATTTGCATCTGACCATAGCACATTGTCCGACAAGGCAATTCCTTTAGGATAGAAACCATCGTCCTGGACACGGTAGAAACAGTTAAATACTCTACTGCTGTCGTTAATGCCACTACCATCAGAATTAACACGCCAGGCAAATATCTTTACCCAGGAAACCTCATTCGAATTATCAGACTCAAGACTGATATTGAACAAGTTCATGGAATTATTTGCCGGATCGGCAATGACAATGCCCTGGACTTTAACATTACTACAGTAGGTAAGATCGATAGGTCTCTTTCTGTAGCTGATACGCTGTTGCTCCGCGTACGTCGCGTTGGTCGGGTTTGAATTTTTATCCGCCTGCAGGACCGTGACTACAGGCGCAACAGGGGCACTGTCTTTGTTATAATCATTGTTTAAATTGACTTTATCTAATTCCCAGTGAGTCAATTTCTGCCCTGAAAGTGTTCCATGTCCGAATATTTTAATATTTTTTGCATCTCCGGGAGCAATTTCGGGCGATATTGACGGAATTGCTTTCTCCTTGTGATTGTTAAATGTGCCATAAACAACGGCATCACCGGGGATATAATATTTTTTATTGGGATAAATCTTGAAGTTCGCACCAATCGTATGGATGCCAGGCCGGAAGTACATCGTTTTCAGTGTGGCGCTGTTCTTAAAGTTCTCCAATTGTGTCGGCGTCGGCGGAGTACCCGGCGTGACCGAAAATACATCAGGACTCGTCGCAGCGGGCTTCCCCTCCAAAACGGGATTTCCATGGACGGACAGGGCGTGCACTGCGGGCGGAGAATCCGTCTGAGTGCGCACTGCCATTTCCCCATTGACATCTACAGCAACATTACAGGGACGAGGCATCGTAAAAGTGGCTTTTCCATTAATAAATTTTAAATTAATCGCTTTATTCGCAGGATAAATCTTCGTATTTGCCGATATTGAAGTCCCATCTTTTTTAGATATTTCAATATCAATCGACTCAGTCATCTCGAAATTCACATAGCTATGAGAACACCCCCATAAGTTCTTATAGTACTTCTCGTTGAACTCGTGATCTCCCTCGACATAGGTATCTTTGAGTTTAGACCAGAGAACATCAACCGTTTGCCATGCGGTTGCACTGGTCAGGCGGGACGCCTTGAGACGAATCGAGTACTGCTGAGAGACCACGCCACCGGACACAAAGCTTGCGGGAGCTTTATAGATCGCCCCACCGGAGATCGGTGTCTGGGCACTTGCTGACATCGCAGTCAGGAAGATCGGGAAGAGGGCTGCTGCCGGGAGGGTGCGCAGGTGAAGCGACGGACGTTTCATAGTCAGAGTTTCCTTCTCAGAGAGATTACGCAAACGATTGCGGTCACTATATCCGAGGTTATTGTCATTGTCAAATCGTGCTACACTGGTGCCATGCAAGTCTCACTGGAGGACATCGCCAGGGGAGCCGGGGTAGCACGAAGTACCGCCTCGCGCGTTCTCAATGGAAGCGGAGGGGCGACGATCTCCCAGGCGACCCAGGAGCGGGTACGTCGGCTCGCTCAGGAGCTGGGCTACCGACCCAATCGAATGGCCCAGCGCCTCCGCAAGAGACAGGCCGATACCATCGGCCTGATTGTCCCTCACCTGCGCAATCCCTTTTTTGTCGAAGTGGTCGTCTGGTGCCAGCGTTTTCTGAGCGAGAGAGGCCTCAACACCGTTCTCTACCCGACCATGCTGGAAGACTGGGGCGGGGCGACAGAGTACCATCTCTCCCGGTGGGCCGTGGATGGGATTCTCTACTACGGCAGCCCCACAGACTCGATTCAGAAACTTCTCGGGGAATCGGGCGATGCTTCCATTCCGACCGTCTACCTGGGGCACCTCCATGAGAGTGAGCCTGAGGCACTGGCTGTCGCGCTGGCTGTGGAAGAGCTGGGCCGCCTCGCGGGCGTGCACCTGTACGAGCGAGGCCATGCCCGGCGCAACGCAGGGGTCTGGTGCCTCTCTCCTCCGCGCGATGGGGTTGCCATTCGTGACGCTCGTGCCTGTGGGCTGGAGCGTTTCTGCCAGGAGAGAGAGATTCCCTTCTCTTTAGTTACCGGCAATGACATCAGCGATGGCCTGCGGGGACTGGGTTTCTCCCTCGGTTTGCAGATCCTCGCTCTGCCCGCGCAGGCGCGTCCGGGAGGTATCTTCTGCCACAACGATCTCCTCGCTGTGGGCTGCCTCTGCGCTCTACGGCGCGGCGGAGTAAATATCCCGGAAGAAATCGCCCTCATCGGCTGTGATGCCCTGCCAGAAGGACGCTTCCAGGAACTCTCACTGACCACGCTTCGTCAGCCGATTTCGACCATGTGCCAGCAGGCGGTCGAGCGGCTCTTCGGGCTTATGCAAAGTGAGCCATTGCCACAGCCCCGCCAGATTATTCTCACTCCGGAGCTGGTACAGGGCCACACGACGTAGTTTTCCGCGCTTCAAGTCCTGCCCCCTAACCCCCAGTAATGGGGGGAGCAATGACCGGAAAAAGGCACGTTTTTCAGGGCTGGAAGTTCTGCGCGGCGAGATAGGCCCGCGTCATCGCAAGGAACGGCGCACTGTCTGCGAGCTTTTCCTGTAGTCCCTCGCGGGCTTCCTGTGCATCCTGTTGAAGCTCCAGATCGACGGGATTCGCACGAGCGCTCTGAATGATTTTCAGATAGCGCTTCACATCGTTGAGGTGCATTCGTCGGGCATTCTCCAGATTTCTACCTTCTCGAAGCCCGAAGATTTCAATCGTTTTTCTGGCTCGTGAATCATCGTTGATCGGAAACGGATATTCTTCGCGCCAGCCAATCAGCTCTTCTGGATTGAGCCTTGTCGGATCGATCAGAAGCGGTTCTTCGTCGTCCAAATCTCCGGTATGACAGTCGCATCGTTTGTCGGGATCGGCCAGCGGAAAGAGATTCTTCTTCCAGCGTTGATTGCAGGCAATGCAAGATCGAAAAAGATTGTTCCATTCATAGGCCAACCAGTAATATCCTGGCTTTTTCAGTTCCTGTCCTTTTTCTTGCTGATAGGCGGCCTTGGGTCGAAAGTGTTCAATATCACCATCTTTACCGATAAATTGCTCGCAATAGGGGCATTTATGATACTGCATTTCCAATAATGCATTCACCACACCCGTATGTTTATAAATATCTTCCTGAAAAGAAAATTCACGACTTCCATTATTGTATTCATTGCACAGTTTTCGCTTCGCTTCTTCGCTACTGGCTTGAAGTTTATCCGGCAACGTAGCCGGGCGATTGATCCGAATCATTTTTCTGTGGTATCACCAAGACGCGCGGCTGCTTTGTGAATCAAGTCCAGTGCCTTCTGGTCTTCAGGCCGCTCCGCCGAAGGAAGCATGCTCAGTTTCGCGTCGATCTCGGCAACCTCGGCTTCGTCGGCCTTGGAGAGCTTCGCTTGCCCTAAAATCGCCCGTCGTCGGTCCAAAAGCTTCGCGATGTGCGGCGGGTTTACTAGGTCCATGTACTCTGCTCCGGCTCCGGCGAACAATTCGCTTGCCAGAATCTGTTCCACGCGCCAGTTTTTGATGTGATCCACATCGTTGACGATCTCCACATGGTCGCCATTGCGCCGAAGCAGCGCGATATTGGCGTCCGGGTCGGCCTGAACGATCAGCGGGCTGTGCGCCGTGACAATAAACTGCGTCTTGGGAAATAATTTCCGAAGCTTTTGCACCAGTTCCTTCTGCCAGCGCGGATGCATGTGCAGATCGATTTCATCCACCAGGCAAATCGCCGGTTCCGCAAACGGATTATCGCTCTCCGGATACCGATCCATTAGCTTAGAGGCAAAATCCACAATCCAGGCCAGCGTGGTTTGATACCCCAGAGAAAGCTCGCGAACTCGAACCCACCCATACGGCGTTTTTGCCTCCACAAGCGGCGTCATGGATGTATTCTCTACTGTTTGAAATCTAAAATCTTCAACATCGGGCAATAATTCCTTAAGAATACTTTTTACTAAGTTAAAGCGTTTTTTGGCTACTTCATTTTCCGAATTCCGTAAAACTGCATAGTCAGCTTGAACAAGCCAATCTTCTGCATTTGGTAGAGATTTTAGAGGATTAATTAGAGAAATTTCGTCTTTATCGATATCAGATAAAGCCTTATCATCCATTAAACGCGATGCAGAATAATCACAAATAAATAATAATTTTCCATTCATCGTTTCTTTGCCTGGAATAATTTTATAAACACTCAAAACTCCACGGCCATAAATAAATTCCGTCCATTTATCAAAGTCTAAGGAAATTCTTGTACAAAACCCTCCAATAAACAAATCACCCGTGGGAAAGCGATTTTTCAGATATCTATTCAAAAAACTATCTATATTATCATAATCAAATTCGAAATCGAAGTTTTTTCTATTCGCAACCCAATTTTCATGCTTTTGTGATATCTTCCAAATCGGAAAATTACTGCCTTCTGATGGATGATCAAATTCAACAGATCTAAAAAGAGTTAATAGTGTAGTTTTCCCAACACCATTCTCTCCCAAAATTACATTCCACATGTGAGGATTCCCGTTGTAATCTTGAAGGTCAAAATGCTGCTCAACACCAAAGCAGCGGAAGTTTTCGACGGTGAGCGAGAGGAAATAAGCGCCTTCGTTTTTTGGTTTTTCCGTCGGGGTTTCGGGGGTGTCGCTCATGAGGTTAGCGTACCATACGACGCCACAATTCGTCTTCCCTCCCCGGCTCTGGTTTCGATGGGTTTTACAGACTTGCCCCCTGGCCCCCAGGTTTGGGGGAACCAGACAAAGAGCCTTCCTTGTCTGACTCCCCATTATTGGGGCCGGGGGGATCGGGTGCGACTTTCCGCGAAGCCTTCGCCACATCTCGCCCATGGCAAGAGCGCCTCGGTTTTCGGTACACTTTCTCCATGAGCGGAAAGACTGGCTTTTGCAACCGAACGCGACGTGAGTTTCTCTGGGAGGCCGGAGCGGGCTTCACCGGGCTGGCGCTGGCCGGGCTGATGGGCGCGGAGGCTCGCGCCGAGAGCGACAAACGCCCCGGAAACCCGCTGGCTCCCAAGCCGCAGATGCTTCCGGGAAAAGCGAAGTCCGTTATTTTTCTGTTCATGTACGGCGGCCCCAGCCATATCGACACGTTCGACTACAAGCCCACCATGAAGGGACGCGACAACCAGTCCGTCGAGATCAAAACGTTTGGGCGAGGCGGAAAGCGCAGCACCGGGCGGATCATCGAGCCGAAGTGGAACTTCAAGCAGTACGGCAAGTCGGGCAAGTGGGTCAGCGACCTGTTTCCGCATGTCGGTGGCTGCGTCGATGACATCGCGTTCCTGCACTCCATGACGGCGGACTCGCCCATTCACGGCTCGGCGATGCTCCAGATGAACTCCGGGAAGATTCTCTCGGGTGCACCGTGCCTCGGGTCGTGGGTGAACTACGGCCTCGGGTCGGTCAACGAAAACCTGCCGGGCTTTGTGGTCATGCTGGACCAGAGCGGCGGCCCGATCTCCGGCGCCAAGAACTGGAGCAGCGGCTACATGCCCGCCCTCTACCAGGGAACCGTCCTGCGCTCAGCGGGCGACCCGATCCTGGACCTCGCGCGGCCCGCCGATCTCTCGCAGAGCGCCCAGCGTCAGCTTTTAGACACTCTGGGCGAGTACAACGCCGACCACCTGAAACCGCGCGCCGACAACTCGAATCTGGCGGCCCGAATTTCGAGCTACGAGCTTGCCTATAAAATGCAGGCCGAAGCGCCCGTCGCCGTGGATGTCGAGAGTGAGCCGGAGCACATCAAAAAATTGTACGGTTTGGACAAGCCGCAGACCGCCGACTTTGCCCGCAAGATGATCCGCGCCCGGCGTTTGGTCGAAAAAGGGGTTCGGTTTATCCAGGTCTACTCCGGCGGCAGCCACAACGATGCCAACTGGGATGCCCACGGCGACCTGGTTTTGAATCACAACCGGCACGCGGGACGCACGGATCAGCCCATCGCCGCGCTCATTCAAGACCTGAAGCAGCGCGGGCTTTTAGACTCGACGTTGATCATCTGGGGCGGCGAGTTCGGTCGTCAGCCGGTCGCCGAGTACGCGGCGGGCACGGGCCGTGACCACAACGCCTACGGCTTCACCATGTGGATGGCGGGCGGCGGCATCAAGGGCGGGATCAGCTACGGCTCCACCGACGAGCTGGGCAGCCGCGCCGTGGACGACCCGCTGCACGTCAAGCGCCTGCATGCCACCGCCCTCCAGTGCCTCGGCCTCGACCCGAACGGCCTGAACTATTTTTACGGCGGCCTGAGCCAGAAACTGGTCGGGGTCGAGCATGTCGAGCCGATCAAAGAAGTCCTGGCATAAACCCCGAGAAGAGAATTTTTATTTCCGGCAACAGGAACGCAATCGGGCAGCAATTGTTACGAAGCATGTGCCAAAATTAATTTTCACGACGGAGCTGGATGTTTCTCAGGAGCGGGTCTGGGAGTTTCATTCGACGCTGGATGCCCTCGAAGCGCTGACGCCGCCCGGAACAACGGTCACGCTGCCGGAGCCGAGGCCGACGCTGGGGCCGGGCGTGAAGGTTTTGATCGTGGTGCGGCAGCCGCCCGTGTTTATCCCGCTGGCCTGGGAGTCGGTGATGGAGGTCTGGGAGCCGCCGCTGCGCTTTGTGGACATCCAGGGCGCACGCGGACCGTGGAAGCGCTGGCGGCACGAACATCGCTTCGAGGCTCTTGGAAAAAATAAAACCCGGCTGATCGACACCATCGATTACACCCCGCCATTCGGGTTCATCGGGGCCATCGCCGATAGGATTTTTCTGCGAAAAACCATCGAGCGCTCGTTCCTCTTTCGGCACGCCCGCACAAAAGACTTGCTCCGAGCGCCAATTGACGTTAAATTAGACCCGTGACAACTGACGAACCTGTGGAAGAGCCGACCGAGGGGGTCGCCACGCCGACGGAGACCCCCGAGATTCTACGCGCCGAGAGCGCCCCGAGCGATGTCGAGAGCCTCAAAGCCCAGCTTGCCGAGGCCAATGATGCGTTTCTTCGTGCCCGCGCGGACTTTGCCAACTTCAAGCGCCGGACCGAGGACGAGCGCGAGAGCCTGAAGCAGTATCTCCAGGCCGATATTCTGACGCGGCTTCTCACGGTCGCCGACGACTTCGAGCGGGCGCTGGCCGCCGCCGAGCAGACCTCCGACTACGAAAAACTGGTCGGCGGGATCACCGGAATTCACCGGAAGCTCGCCGATTTGCTCGCCCGCGAAGGCGTCGAGCCTATCGAAGCGGCTGGAAAGCCGTTCGACCCGAATCTCCACAACGCGGTCCTGCGGGATGAGTCCGGGGAGCATCCGGACAATACCGTCGTGGCGGAGCTGCAAAAAGGCTACACGCTGGGCGGAAAAGTCCTGCGGCCCAGCCTCGTGAAGGTCGCGGCGGGCGGATAGGAAGATCGAGACGAACCGGGTGGAGATCGGGCGGCTCTCCCAGCTCAGGCCACGGACGGCCTGGGACCTGATCGACGACGCCTTCGATCTCTACCGAGAGCGCTTCTCGCATCTCGCGGGACTCGCCGCCGTCCCGTTCGTCCCGGCGCACCTGCTCAATACCCTGGTCACGACCCTGGCCTACAGCCGCTTGCAGCAAGCCGCAGGCGACAGCGACGCCACCAATATTTTCACGCCGCTGTTTATCTTTCTCGGCGCGACGCTGGCGGGTCAGCCGATTCTGATGAGTGCCCAGGCGATCCAGACAGCGGTCACGGCACGCTCGGTCGGGCGACGGCTTCAGGGGGAGATTTCCAGCGCTCGCTCGCTGTGGCGCGGACTGCTTCCGAAGCTCTTCCCCGTGATCTTCGGCGGACTGATCGCCTCGGTTTTTATTCTAAGTGGCTCTGCAATCTCGTGTGGCATCGGTCTGTTTTTCCTCGCGCCGCTGATTGCGTTCGTCCCGATCTGCCAGGGCTACGAGAACCTTGGCCTCGGCGCGGCCTTCAAGCGGGCCTGGGCGCTGGCGGCCTCAAGCTACGCGAGGGCGCTGGGGCTGGGCTTCATGCTCTACGCCATCGAGACCATGCTTCAGCTCGGCCTGACCGGGCTGGTTCAGCTACTTTTCCAGCTAATTCCCGGTGGGAGCGCCGCCGGGCAAACCACGGGTGGCTTCGTCACCGGGCAGGCTGCCACTGCCGTCTCCGCACTCTTCCTGGCTCCGCTTCACAGCATCGCGCTGACCTTGCTCTACTTCGACTGCCGGGTCCGCCGCGAGGGACTGGACCTCGTTGCACTGGCCGCCGAGACCGATGTCCCGCTCGCTCCTGCGGTGGCGACGCAATGAGAGTCTTGCTTCCCTTGAAGCGCCATCTCCCTGGAAGCGCCTTGCTGGTTCTCGTGTTTCTGCCCGCGCTCACTCGGGCCGATCCGCTGCCGCCGGAGCAGTGGAAGAATTTGATTCGGAGCTACGACAAGGGCGTCCGCGAGAAAGACGCCGGGGCGCAGAAAGCCGCTCGCGACGGCTTAAAAAACGTCCAGGAAGTTCGACGGGAGAGCGACGGCGTGGTTGTTCGGGTGAATCCTCGGCGCTACCCAGGCTCCGCCAATCCCAGTCGGGAAGAAACGCTGTTTGCCGCTCAGCTCAAAGAGCTTGCCGAGCGAGAGCCTGCCTCGCCCGGTCCCGATCCGAAGTTAAAAGCCCGCGAGATTCTGGCCCGCCCCGAGTTCGTCGATTCCGCCAGCGGCAAGAACCGCAAGAGCGCTCTGGAGCAGTGGCTGGAAGACACGTTCAAGCAGATCGGGAAGTTCCTGGACCGGATTTTCGGGCGGATTCCGAAGAACGACGCGGACGAAAACGCCAACGCGTTGATGGGTTTCGCGCAGACGGTGCGCTTGCTCCTGTACTTTCTGGGCGCGGTCGGGGTTCTGGTGCTGGCGTACCAGGGCATCAAGCTGGCCCGCGAGTCGGGCTGGCTAAAATTTAAGAAAAAGAAAAAATCCGAGAGCGCCGAGGACAGCGACCTGCTCGCGCTGAGCATCGAAGATCCGCTGAGAGAAGCCCGCGACGCCGAGGAAGCCGGGGAGTGGCGACAGGCCGTCCGGCTGATTTACATCGCAACTCTACGGCAGCTTAGAGATCAGGGCTATCTGGTGCTGGAGGCCAACAAGACCAACGGCGAGTACCAGCGCCAGCTCGGGCGACGAAGCCCCGCGCTGGCACGGCTTCTGCTCCCGGCGACGCTGCGCTTCGATAGAATCTGGTACGGCAAGCGCCCGGCAACCGCAGAAGACGCTCAGGCGATGCGCTCGTGCCTTCTGGCGCTGTCAACTCTTCCCCCGCCGGGTACCCAGCCGCCGGGTGTGGGCGAGCCTGCGAGCGCTTCGGGGGCAAGGCCGTGAAGCGCCGAATCTCCGCCGACACGCTGGTTCTGGTGGGCTTTCTGGTGCTGCTCGGGCTGGCCTCGGCCCGGATCGCGGCGACCACGGCGACTCCTGGCAAAGAAACCGCGCCCCATCGGACCGTCACGAGCACCCTGCCCGGCGGCTGGAAAGCGCTCAGACTATTGCTCGAAGCCCGAGGCGCACGGGCCGCACTGATTCGCCAGGAAGCGAAGAAGTGGCCGGGCGAGGCCGGGCTGATCGTCACGGGGCCGGAGTGGTTCGATAGGAGCAGCTTCGGGCGCGGCTCGAAACTCTGGGACAAGGACGAAGCCGAGATCGCCAAAGCCTGGATCACGAAGGGCGGGACGCTCGTTCACTTCACCGATACTTCCAGTGCGCTGACGGAGGCTCTGGGAATTCGAGAGATCGAGCGGCTGGAGAGCAAGACGCTCGCTCCCGCCGACCCGACCGAGCTTCTGTCGGGCATCCAGAAGGTCGAGACAAACGACATCGTCGCGCTTCTGCCGAAAGGCGGCACCCGGCGGCTGGTCCCGCTTCTTTCTGCCGATAACAAACCGGTTGCGTTTATTGCAAAATATGGGCGCGGACGGTTGATTTTAGTCGGATCGGCGTCGTTCTGTGACAACACCCACCTTGGAAAGGCCGACAACGCGGCTCTTGCCACAAGTTTGATCGAGAGTTATCTGCCGAAAAACAAAATCGTTTATTTCGACGAGTATCACCAGGGATTTGAAGAAGGCAAGACGTTTTTCCAGGTCATTGGAGCACCCGGCCAGAGGCTTCTCTGGCAAACGGCGGGGGTTTTACTCCTGCTGGCCGTGAGCGCGGGCTGGCGCTTCGGGCTGCCCATCCCGCCACCGTCGAAGAAGCGCCTGTCGAGCGAGTACGTTTCCAGTGTCGGAGATCTGTATCGCCGGGCCGGAGCGCGCGATGCCGCCCTGGAGTCCGCGCTCGGAAGGCTTCGGAGCGACCTTGCCGGACGCGTCGGGCTGGCACACGACGCGCCCGATGGCGAGCTGGCCCTCAAAGCGGCGGCGGCGCTCGGCGGCTCCGACCCGAAAGGGCTGGCCGAGCGACTTACCCTTCTGCTCGCCGATTGCCGTGAAGCCCTTGCCCGGCAGCCCAAAGAATTTACCCAGAGCGATCTGCTGACGCTGGCGCAGCGGATCGAGATGCTTCGGAAGGAGACCGGCATTGACCGAGTTTGACATGGACGACACAGAGGCCACAGGCGAGGCCCCTACCCCGAGCGACGATCTGAGCGGTGTGGCGACGGCGGCAAAAGCCCTCGCGGACGCCGTGCGCTTCGAGGTAGGAAAGGCCGTGCGCGGCCAGGAAGACGTGATCGAGACCGCACTCATCGCGCTGCTGGCGGGCGGCCATGCGCTGTTTGAGGGCGTCCCCGGCACCGCCAAGACGCTTCTGGTCCGGACGCTTGCCGCCGCGTGTCAGGCGCAGTTCAAGCGAATCCAGTTCACGCCCGATCTGATGCCCTCGGACATCGTCGGAACCAATGTCTTCGAGGCGTCCAGCGCGGAGTTCCGGTTGCGGCAGGGGCCGGTCTTCACCGAGTTTCTGCTGGCCGACGAGATCAACCGCACGCCGCCCAAGACCCAGGCCGCCCTGCTCGAAGCCATGGAGGAGCGCCGGGTCTCCATCGACGGCGAGAGCCTGCCTTTGCCGCCGATCTTCACGGTGTTCGCGACCCAGAACCCGGTCGAGTTCGAGGGCACCTATCCCCTGCCCGAGGCCCAGGTGGACCGATTTCTGGTGAAAGTGCTCATCGACTACCCCGACGAAGCCGCTGAAAACGAGATGCTGAGCGCCTGGGACTCGGGCTTTCAGGCACGAGACCTGGCAACCGCCAATGTCCAGCCCGTGGCGAGCGTCGCCGATATTCTGGCGATTCGGGCGAGCCTGCCGCGCGTCAAGATCGAGGAGAAGACGCGGGCCTACATCATTTCGCTCGTCCGGGCGACCCGCCAGCACAAGCAGCTTCTGCTGGGTGCCTCACCGCGTGCGAGTGTCGCGCTGCTTCTTGCCAGCAAGACCCGCGCCCTGCTCCAGGGCCGCGACTATGTCAACCCCGACGACATCAAAGCTATGAGCTTGCCCGTGCTTCGTCACCGGGTCTTGCTGCGCCCCGAGGCGGAGCTGGAAGGCATCGGCCCGGACCGCATTCTCACCACGCTCGTCGCGTCCGTCGAGGTTCCCCGGTAAACCTGGCCTTTATCCGCCTCCCCCGGCAAGCGAAGGGGTATCTACGAGGCACAACCCTCTAAATCTCCCTCTTCGCAGCGAGGAACGAGCGATTAGCCGGAGAGGGACGAAAGCGAAGAGAGCTTGCGAACGAAGTGCTTCGAGGGAGAGGTAAAAACGTCGGGGGCCGAAGCTGGAGGTAAAATAGTTTTATGTGGGAGATTGGAATCGGACTCGGGCTGCTTCTCGTCGGTGCGGGCATCGTCGTGGTGCGCGGCATCCGGCGGCGGGCGGCGTTCTCGGTGACGGACGAGCGGGAGCTGATGGCACCCCGGCTTGAGGTTAGCGTGCGCGTGGCCGGGAAGGTGCGCCGGGTTCTACGTGACCCGGTTGCCAATGTCCCGCTGGTCGAGCTTGCGGTCGGAAATCGGGTGCTGGTGCTCTCCCCCGCAGACCACACCGACCGCTCCGACGACTGGCGGCTGAGCATCGGCAAGACGGTTGATGTCGCGCTGTTCGGTCTCGCGACGCTCGCTCCGGGCGGTGCGGACACGATCAAGGACCAGATCCAGGACGCAGGCCAGGTGGAGATCACCCCCGATCTGCTGCGCTTTCTGCCCGTGGGCGTCCAGAAGAACGACTACTTCGCCATCGGGCGTGCTCTTTCGCACCACACGGACTCTCTGAGTGGCGACTCGCTTGTGGTCTATCGGCTCCAGACCGCGCCCGACCTCACCCTGGATGTCGCCACCCCCGCAGGCGACGGTAACCCGTTCGCCGAGAACCTCATGGTCCACGGCTCTGTCCGGCTCTTCGGGTACTTGCCCCCTGGCCCCCAGTAATGGGGGAATTTGCGTAGGGTATTATTGGTTTCGATGGCAAACGAATCCCCGGATTTGAGAAAGCGAGCGGGCGAGCGACTGACACAGCGCACTCGCTCGGCGGGCTGAGCGAGCAAGATCGGGCCGTCGGCCCTGAAGGAAGTGCTCGCGGGCCTGCCCAAAGAGGCGCACCCGGACTTGCTGGTCGGGCTGGATAGCTCCGACGACGCGGGCGTGATCCGTCTGAGTCCTGAGCTGGCGCTGATCCAGACGGTGGACTTTTTCACGCCTATCGTCGATGATCCGTACGACTTCGGGCGGATCGCGGCGGCCAACGCGCTCTCGGATGTCTACGCCATGGGCGGTGTCCCGCTGACGGCGCTGAATATTCTCTGCTTCCCGCTCAAAGAGCTTTCCGTCACGATTCTCGCGGAGATTCTTCGGGGCGGAGGCGACCAGCTGAAGAAAGCGGGCGTGCATCTGGCGGGCGGCCATAGCGTCGAGGACTCCGAGCCGAAGTTCGGTCTCTCGGTCACAGGCACGGTCCATCCCGACAAAATCACGACGAACGCAGGAGCGCGTCCGGGCGACGTGTTAATTCTCACCAAGCCTCTCGGCACCGGGATTCTGACAACCGCCGCCAAGCAAGACGCCCTCGACCCGGAGACTCTCGCCATCGCCGTGGAGAGCATGGCGACCCTCAACGCCGCCGCCGCCCAATCCATGCGCACCGTCGGGATCTGTCCCCCCTCCCCCGTGCGGCACGGGGGCGAAAGCGAGCCGAGGAACGAGGCACGCGCTTCGGGGGCTGTGAGTTCCGCAACGGACGTCACGGGCTTCGGCTTGCTCGGGCATCTGTCGCACATGGTTCGCGCCGCAAACCTCACCGCCGTGATCGACTGGAAAGCCGTCCCGCTGCTCCCCCGCGCCTGGGAGCTGGCTGAAGCGGGCTTTCTCACCGGCGGCGGCATGGCGAACCTCAGCTACCTCGAAGAGTGGGTGACTTTTGACGAGTCCGTCCCGCTGGTCACCCGAGACTTGCTCGCCGACCCACAGACCTCGGGTGGTTTGCTAATTTGCGTCCAAGAATCTTCCGTCGCTGAGTTGATCGCCGAGCTGGAGAAAAGCGGCGTCGAGACCCGCGCCATCGTCGGGCAGTTTGAGAGTGGCCCGCCGCAGATTCGGGTGAAATAAAAAACCGCCCGGTGCAGGTTTGCACCGGGCGGGGTTTCAGGCTCTGATTACTCCGCGCAAGGCTTGCAGGAACTCTCCGAAGACGCGCTCGCCTCCATCTTCATCTCTCCTTGCTGATCATCGACTCGCATCTCCCTCCGCGTCGTATCGCGCAGAACCCTGCCCTGCTGGTCTGACTCGATCACTTTTGTATCATCAAGGTTCGAAATTCGTCGTATTCGAGCTAACCCGCCGTTGATCGAAAACTTAATACAAGGGGATTCACAATCCAGCGTAATCCAGAACGGCTCTTTTCCCGGTACCCTGACACATACCATATGAATCAGGTTGACATAATAGGTAGTATTAACCAATAAATTTTGATTTTGACCGAGTGTAATCGGGACGATTGTATTATATGGCGATTCGCAAATTCTATTTGGACTTAATATTTTCCACATCCAACCAATTTTAGGCGAATTACATTTATTTTCACCGCTGTATATAGATAATACAGGGAAAATTTCTGCGGTTCCTCCATATAGTGCACCGATATATCCCGCATACCACATCATGCTACCTGTATATTGTTGCGCGGCAGGAGAGCTGGACCACTGAAGTGCATAGGGAGACATCCATTCCTGGCGAGGCGCATCCGTAAACAATTGCAACAGGAGATCGACGCTTACCGGCGGACAGCAGTGCTTGAGATTGTACGGAGGACGTACTTCCTGCGGAAGTGAGTTTCTCCGCTCCACAGCAGTTGCCGTCTGCCTGACTTCTTGCGGAAGTTGCTCCAGTCGCCCAACTTCTGGGCGAACAGAAAGCTGTTTGCCGGATCCTTCGAGAGCATTCTTAATGCCTCCTGGTCGAGCACCATCCTGGGCGCGGGCAATGGACATGTAGCCGATACCGAGGGCCGTGATGGTTCCGAGAATCGTAAAGATCGCGGTACGGCGGCCTGGGGGAGCGTAAGTCTTCATTCTATGTTTAACATTTCTGGGAAATTCGTATGGCTATTCCGGATTACTTAGCCCAGTACAGAGCGGTACCGGGCTAAGTAATTTATGATCCTGGTCAATCCGCGCAGGGCTTGCAGGAACCCTCCGACGATACACTTGCCTCCGGCTGGTTGAGATCCTGCCGATCATCGATCCGCATCTCCTGCCGCGTCGTATCGCGCATGATTGCACCTTTCTGGTCCGACTCTATGAAGACCTTGCCATCGATGCTGGAGCGGGTAAAGCCAGGATTTTGAACCTTTAGAGCAGGACCGCCATTGATCGAAAACTTCACACAGGGGGAATCACACTGTAAACGAACCCAGAATTTTTCCTTGCCTACAGTAACCTGTGCAAAGTAAACGGCGTCCAGGTAGTATGTCGTGTTCGTTTGATAGGTGCCCGCTGAACCAGCCAAATTATTGTTAAATCCTTTCCAGAGCCAGCCAACGACGGGACCTCTACATTTCGTTTCTTCATTACCAGCATGAATATATAGAACTGTGTAGATCTGTGCGGTTCCTCCGTAAAGTACTCCGAAGTAGTTCGCATAGGCCGACATAAGATTGTTATAGTAGGCAGCTCCGGGTCCGGTACCCCATTGAAGCATGTAGGGGGACAGCCAATCCGGGCGAGGCGCATCCGTAAATAATCGCAAGAGCAAGTCCGTGCTCATGGGAGGGCAGCAGTATTTCAGGTTATAGGGAGGCAGAATCGGTTTCTCAAACGAACTCTTGCGCTCCACAGCGGTTGCCAGCGGGATGAGTTCTTTCGGGAGACCTTTTTCCCCCTGATTGCCGCCGCGACCAGGGATTCTGCCTTCGGCTTGCTTGAGAAGGTCATTGAGGCGGTCTTTTCGGCTCGCTTTCTTCGGTTCGTCCTGGCCGCCTTCCTGAGCGCGGGCGACGGAGGTGTAGCCGATTCCGACGGCGGCGATGGCTCCGAGGGTCGCGAAGATCGCGGCGCGGCGACCGAGGAGCGAGTTTTTCGTGTTCATTGAGTTTGTTCCCTTTCGCAGTGCCAGAGCGATGCTGGCTGCTGGGCATAGTGTAGGGAACAAAAGGGGGCTTGCCAGCCCCAAAATAGGGGTATTTTTACGCAAGTTTCAGCGGGGTGATGGCAACTTTCTGGAGCAGCGCGGGAACGGTTTTCGGGTCGATCACGCCGGACGTAGGCGTGAGGCAGTTGGCGGCGGCACACGCAACACCGAGGCGGGCGGCTTCGGGGAGCGGCATTCCCTGGAGCGTCCCGGCGAGAAGCCCCGCGTTCAGGGCGTCGCCGCTGCCGATGGGGTTCACGACGGCAAGCGCGGGCGGCGAGGCGACGTGCCAGACCGCGCCGGATGCCAGCCCGAGCGTGGCTCCTGACGCGCCATCGGTGACGAGGGCATTCTCGGCTCCGGCTTGCTGGAGCATCGCGCACAGAGTCGCGGGGTCGGCGGACGCGGGCAGGCTGAGCATCGCAGCCGCTTCCTGCCGATTCACTTTCACCAGCCACGGCTTTTCGAGAAGCGCCAGACGAAGCGGCATTTTCTGGGCGTCGATGAGCGTTGGTTTATTTTTTTCTTTCGCGGCACGGACCAGTCCCGCGTAGAAATCGTCCGAGACGCCGGGCGGGAGCGAGCCGACCAGACACAGATGAGACGCCTCGGCCAGTTTTTCCAGCGCAGCGGCGAAGGCTTTCGGGCCGCCCTCGAACGGCGCGGCTTCTTCGACCAGCTCGGTCACCACTCCCCCGGCCAGAATCGTCGTGCAGGTGCGCGTGAGGCTCTGCGCCGGGATAACGATCTGAGCGATGCCGTCGCGCTCGGCAAGCTGGGCGTGCATCTGCCCGGTCGGGCCGCCGAGCGGCTGGATCAGAGTCACAGGCGCACCCAGGCTTGCCAGCACCCGCGCGACGTTCACCGCTTTTCCGCTCGCGCTGAGCAGGCTGCGCCCGGCCCGGTTCACCTCGCCCAGAACCAGCGCGTCGTCGAAAACCAGCGTCTTTTGAAGCGCTGGCGAGAGTCCGATGCAAAGAATCATTGTTTTGTTTTTCCAAGCCCAGCGCCAGAACTCGCCGAAGGCGACGGCGCGTAGCGCCCCATAGCCGGACGTTTATCGTCCTGGGAATTCGGACGTTTATCGTCCTGGTATTTCGGGGCCAGGGTTCCTTTCCTGCCGGACGGCGAGGTATTGGAGCGCGGCACCGATCCCCATCAGCCCGAGCGTCACGGAGAAGATAGTCGTCCAGCCGTAAGCCCGGAGCAGCGGGAGGGCGATCAGCGGCGCAATAATCCCCCGGACGCCCAGCAGCAGCGCGTGCAGCGACTGGTACCGTGCGGTCTGCCCCGGCTCGGCGTAGGTGAGAATGCTCGCCATGTAGCTCAGCTCGATCCCGGCCAGCCCGAATCCGAACAGAGCCGAGGCAAGAAAGAGCGGGCCGAGCGAGTGTGCAAATAAATAAACGACCGACGTGCTCGTCACCAGGCAGATTCCGCAGAGCACTGTCTGGGCTGCGCCGCGCCGGTCTAAAAACCGTCCCCAGAAGAACGACCCGACAATCGCGCTCAGCGACATCGTATTGGTGAGATTGGCGATGTCGGTGTTTCGGGCACCCAGGCGCTCGATCTGAAACAGCGCATAGAGCGGCTGCGCCATGAGATTTCCCAGGCCGTAGCACATCACTGAGAGCGCAAACCAGCGAAACGCGACGTTGCCCTTCAAGGGAATCAGCGTTTCCCAGAGCGACGGACGAACACTCGGCGGCTCCTCGTGGCCCGGCAGCGGGCGACATCGGGAGAACGCGAGCGCCGCACCGATCCCGAGCAAACCCGCCACCGGGAAAACCTCGCGGAACGTCAGCCCATGGTCTAAAAGTCGCCCGGCGATCAGGGTGGAGAGCAGCATCGCCGACTGCATCGCGGCCCGGACATAGCCCATCAGCCTTCCTCGGGCGTCGTCGGGGTAGAGTTCCTTCATCAGCGACGCGTACGCGGGCGAGGGCATGGTCCCGATCACCATCAGCGGGAGCATCAGCGCCGCAAACGGCAGAAACGCAGGAACCAGCGGCATGAGCAAGAGCAGCGAGCGCCCGAGGGACCACAGATAGGTGCAGAACGGCATCTTGCGCCGTCCGATCATCTGCCGTGCCCAGATCGGTGCGCCAAGATACCCGATAAACGGGGCGGCGCTGATCCAGGCCAGAGTGGAGTCGCCGACGTGAAGATCCTTGGCGGTGCGCGTAATAAACGGAAAGATCGCCCCCATGTAGGCTCCCGCCAGCGCCCCGGCCAGCACGTCCCAGGAGAGCGTCGTGCGGACCGCGCGAGGAACCTGAAGCGTGCGCCGAGTCAGGCGGCGCACCGCGAGGTTCAGGGGAATCACAGCCCTCAGTGTATCAAAACAAAAGCCCCGCCCGAGTAATCCAGGCAGGGCTTCCCCATTTCTCTCCCATTATTGGGGCCAGGGAAAATTATTTCTTGCGACGAATTAGGCCGAGAACCGGGAGCGCGAGCAGGGCGAGCGCGGTCGTCGCAGGCTCGGGAACGCGGGCCGACGTGACGCGGACATTGTCGAGCGCCCAGTATTCGTCGTTGACAGCCTGAAGCCCGACGCCCTGGAACGTCAGCGACGCCAGCCCGGCGCTGTTGGCGGTGAAGGTCAGGACCGGGTTTCCGGCTCCACGGCCAAAGTAATAAATCTGATAGCCCGCAAACGAATCCGGGTTCGCGCTGATCACATCGGCCCCGGTCTTTGCCTCGTACGGCCCGCCGCCATTGAGGTTCCCCACCGGGTTCGAGTCCGAGTAGTTCTGCGTAAAACCGGGATCGTTTAAGTGACTGAACGTCGTGTTGACCATGTACTGGTTCGAGAAGTTCTCCCGAAGAATCCAGCAGTCCTGGCCGTAGGTGGCGTTGTTGCCGTCCCAGGAGCCGCCGATGAAGAGATCGAACGCGACGTTGTAGGTCTCGCCCGGATTCAGCCCGGATAGTTCGAGGTTCGAGAACTCGTTGCTTGCGAACTTGCCCAGCATCGACGACAGCGGGGAGCTGGCGTTGGACGTGGTCGGAAGACTCGTGCGACCCGAGGTGGTGAACCCGGCGGTGTTGGACTCAAAATCGTTGATGTAGACCGTCTGCGCCTGAGCGGTCCCGGCGAGGACTCCAACAGCGGCTACCAGCGACACGCGTAAAAACTTCATCTTTGCTCTCTACTTCCCCAGAACTTTGGTCGGATTTTACCTGTAGGTTTACCCGAATGACATGGCAATCATACCAGGATTTCAGAGAACTTGCACCCGCCGTTGATTAAGTTTGAGTCGTCCCTGGGCGAGAAGCTGGAGCGCCTCGATGAACGCAGTGTGCTCTTCAGGGAGAACTCGGGCGGCGAGGGTTTCGGGCGTGTCGTTGTCGTAAACCGGGACACAGCGCTGGAGAATCACCGGGCCGGTGTCGTACTCTTCGTCCACGAAATGAACCGTGCAGCCCGAGATTTTTGCGCCGTAGGCCAGCACCGCCTCGTGGACATGGTGCCCGTACATGCCCTTGCCCCCAAAGCTGGGAAGGAGCGCCGGGTGCGTGTTTAAAATCCGATGTCGAAACGCCCCCACGACGCCAGAGGGTAAGCGTCGCAGGTACCCCGCCAGCGCCAGCGCATCGACTTCCGCGCGGCGCAGCTCCGTGAGAAGTGCGGCTTCGTAGCTCTCGCCCAGGGCTTTCGGGTCCAAAACCAGGGTACTCAGCCCGGCCTCGCGCGCCCGCCCGAGCGCAGGAGCCGAATCTTGAGAGCCGACCACCAGCCCCACTCGGGCCTCCAGACGTTTCTCCAGAATGGCCTGATGGATCGCCATCAAGTTCGAGCCGCGCCCACGGGTTCCGACAAAAACCGCGAGGTTCATCTCGTTACCCCACCTGCTGTACTTGCCCCCCAGCCCCCAGTAATGGGGGAGTTTGTGGGGGTAGTTGGGCATCCGGCGAACTTCTCCCCCATTACTGGGGGCCGGGGGGGCGTAAAAACCGCGAGGTTCACGACCCTTCTGCGCCTGCGGTGGCGGGATCGGTGGTGACGATCTTGCGAATCTCGGCCTCACCCGCCTTCACAAAATCCTGCTGCGCGGCGAGCGCTTCGGCATCGGTGAAGGTCTTCCCGGCGTACGGCGGCTTGTCGTAGCCGGGGAACGGGAACTGCGGTAGTTGCGTGGTCTGAAGCCGGATAAAGGTCCAGCCGTTTTTGTTTCTAAAGACCCGCTCCAGCGCCATCCAGAGCTGCTGCTTGAGAAAGTCCGACTCGGCGCGGTTGCCGGAGACGAAGAAATAGGTCGTCGTGGTCGGAGCCGGGTACGGAGCGCCGTTGCCCATCTGTGCATTACCGGGGTTTGCGATAATGTGCCGCGCCGACTCCTGTCGCCCCGCCCAGGACAGCGTCGTGGCGTCCTGAGTAACGATGTCGAAGCCCGCCGCCGGGTAGCACTGATCGGGGCGATGGGCGAAGTCACGCCGTCCGTAGCGCCGATAGACCGCCAGAAGCTCGATCACCATGCCATCGGAGTCGCGCCGATAGTAGCGATGCAGGTACGAGTCCGCGCTCTGCTGCTTCATCACGGCGTCGGTGTCCGTGACATCGGCGATGCCCTTCCACTCTCCGATATCGCGCGGGATCGCTGTCAGGTCCGCGCCCTCGGCCAGCAGTGTCGGGCGACTCACAAAGAACGCCGTCAGCGCCACCGCAACCCCCATCAAGATCATGGGTTTTATCAAATTGGGCGTCGCTCCCGCTCGTCGCCAGGGCTTCACCGGGCCTTCGGTCTCGACCTGTTGCTTTTCAGACTCTTTGAGGGCTTTCCAGTACGTCTCCCCTTTGGTGAGCTTTTCGATGAGACGCCCGATGGAAACCAGCAACAAAAACACGATAATAAACAGCGGATACGGCGACTTATCATGAAAATAGTTCAAAGCAAACTTCGGATCGTAGTACGCAGCCACTAAAACCAACAGCGTAATTCGGATAACATTGGATGCCGTGGTGATCGGAAGCGCCAGCCAGAACAGCAGCCATTTCCACTTTAATTTCATTCGGGAGACATAGGCCGTGATCGCATGCAGGGCTTTTATCGCCATGATCGAGTGGATTCCCGAGCAAGCATCGGCGATATCCAACCGAATATGATTCGCCTCCGTGGCGGGCAGACCGGGCCGATAAAAATCTAAATGCACCCCCGACGCAACAATATTCACGCCCAGATGACTGGTTAGAAAATACGCGCCTTTGGTGGCAATAATTCGAAGCGGCGTGGTAACGACCGTCGTGAGGCCGCCCGGAACCGGCACGAAGAAAAACAGATACGCCAGCGGAAACGCCAGCTCCCGAAGCCAGGCCGTCCCCGCGAGATACCAGACCGCACCGGCCAGAAAGATCGGGATCGAGATCGGCGACGGCCCGTTGATGTCCAGCGCCCGCTCGAACAGATGCATCAGGAGCGCCGTCGCCATCACCCACAGGCCGCCGTTGTGGCTCGCCAGCGGGAGCCGGGCCAGCTTCTCGCGGCGGGTCCAGGCCACGGCGAGCGAGATCGGAATCACGAACCAGCCGTGCCCCACCGAGTCGTCGGTCATCCAGCGGCGAATGAGAAAACCGAACGTCGAGAGCTTTTCCTGCGTCGGGAGAGTCGCCGGGTCGCGCCACTTTGCGATCTCCGAGTAGTCGCCCCAGCCATAGACCAGGAAAAAGAGCGCGACCAGCGCCAGCCACTGCCAGCCGTCCAGCGGGCTTTTCCCGTATTTTTTTTCCAGGTTTTCTTCGCTCATTGGTCCGGACCATTGTACCAGAAGACCAGGGAGTGTCTCCCCAGCCCCGGCTCGGCCACGGGGAGCGGCTGATAGCGCTGCATCGCGCCGCCGAGGGCCGCCGGGTACTTGAGCTGATACTGCCGGGTAAACGCGCCGCGCTCTATCGGCGGAAGGTCCGACACGACGTTCCAGTACCCTGCAATCCGGGTCTGGGCGTCGCGCCAGTCCTGGAGAATGGGGTCTTTCTCGCTGGTGAGCAGGGCGG
The DNA here is from genome assembly GCA_031363095.1 of Armatimonadota bacterium. Classification (GTDB taxonomy): domain Bacteria; phylum Armatimonadota; class Armatimonadia; order Armatimonadales; family Armatimonadaceae; genus JANLTX01. The sequence continues at coordinate 42,226 of JANLTX010000075.1, forward strand.
GCGTCACAAAAATCCCCTCGATGCGTTGCTCCAATCGCTCTTCACAGGTTCCCATTTCGAGGGAATCGGGAGGAAGCGCCAGGCACGGCGCGCCGAGCCGGAACGCCACCTCGCCCGGAACGTCCGACGCTAAGACGCCCTTGCCGCGCTCCTCGAAGCGCTTCCAGCCGGGATCGCTGGAGCCGAGCCACTCGAACATCGCGGTCGCCGGGGCCGACGACTCCACGCCGGTCGCGTAGATCGCAAGGCCGGGAAGGCACGCCAGCGCGGTCCAGCCGACCACGGCAAGCTGCGTCGGGAGCGCCGCGAGCCGCCGCGAGCGAATCGCGATCTCCAGAAACGCGCTCCCGAAGACCGCCAGCAGAGGCACGTGGACAAACAGCAAGCTCACCGCACTCCGTGCCGGGAAGAACAGCGCCAGCCCCAGCAAGTGTGCGCCCACCATCCCGAGCGCCAGCGCCCGGAGCCGGTTCAGCCGTGAATCGGTAAAGCGAATCAGCCCCGAGCCTAAGACGAGCATCGCGACGAACGGCCCGATCATGGCCAGCGCCTGCGGGATGTACTCCGCGAGGTTTCGGCCCAATTTTCGGAGCACTTCCTTGACGCCGCCATCGGCCAGGAACGCCGGGATGCTCCGGGGCATGGAACTCAGGTTGTACAGCGACTCGCCCGGATAGGTCGGCGTGTGCATGACCAATTCTAAAAGCTGCGCGTGATAGAGCGGGTTTCCGCTCGCCCGGAGCGCCAGCAGCGGAGCCGGAAGCGCCACCAGCGCAGAAACACTCAGAAACGCGCCGAGTGCGAGCGCTTTGTGCCGAGTCACCCGAAACAGATGCAGCGCGATCAGCGGGAGAAAGACCAGCGCCGAGTAGATCGTCAAGAACGTCAGGCCCCAGAGCAGCCCGGCGGCGCTTGCCGCCAGCACGGTTTGTTTTTTACTCGCCTCGCCGTCGAGCGGGAGCAGTGCGGCGGCCAGAAGCGCCATGAAAAACGCCCCCAGAACCGCCGGGTCCGGCTCCAGCGCCAGGGCCATCGCGCCACCGCCGAGGGCGCAGAGCGCTCCGGCGCGGACGCCATGCCCGATCCCGCCCCACTCCCCGAACAGCCGCCGAGCCAGCCACCCGCTGGCAAGCGCCGCGAGAAGCGTCAGAAAAAGCTGCAAATAGATCGCCGCCCGGTCGCCCCGGCCCGGCTTCGTCTCACGTAGCGCCTTGATCGCCGTCGCGTTGACCACCAGATGCAGCGGGCCGTGGCGCAGATCGGGAAGGGTGCCGTCGGCGGCAGGTTTCAGGTACCGGGTTTCGAGCGGGCGGACGGCCTGAGTCCGAAACGCACGTTTGTCGGCGAGGTACCGGGCGGCCTGAACCGTCTCGTAGCCCGCCTGCGAGAGCCGACCAGGTTGGTGGTTGCGCTTGAAGTGAAGTAAGAGCGGGGCCGTGAGGAAGATCGCCGCCAGAAGAAACTTGGCCAGCTCCTGGTGGGTCAGCGGGCGGCGCAGGACGCGGCGCATGGGATCAATACGCGCCTTCGCGCTTGAGCACCGAGACGACCGTTTTTAAGAGAATTTCAACGTCGAGCCAGAACCCGCGTGTCTCGACATACTCCATATCGAGCCGGACCCGCTCGGTGAAGTGGACATCCTGGCGACCATTGACCTGCCAGTACCCGGTCAGGCCGGGCGAGACCGAGAGCAAACGCCGCATGTTTTCGTCGGTTTCGTACATCGCAAGCTCGGGCGGAGTGATCATGCGCGGCCCGACCAGGCTCATCTGCCCCACTAAGATATTAAACAACTGCGGAAGTTCATCTAAACTCGAACGACGTAAAAACTCTCCGACTTTTGTCACTCTCGGGTCTTTTTTAAGTTTGAAACCATTCTCGATGAACTCTTTGAGAAGCTCGGGGCGCTCTTCTAAATATCTATCGGCATCGATTATCATGGTTCTGAACTTGAATGCATCGAACGTTTTAAGTTTCTGATCTTCACTGAGATAATTTTGACGTGAGAGAACTCTTCGGCGATGAAAGATCGGGCCAGGCGATGAAATCCGAAGCAAAATAGCAATGGTTGCAAAAACCGGAAACAATAAAATCAAACCAAATAGCGATCCGAAGAAGTCCAGCAGGCGCTTGGCGGCCAGAAATAGCTGTAGTGCGGACGGCGACAGTGGCCTGATCCGGGCGTTGGGGGCGAGTTCCTTCTTCTGGGTGTACACGGCAGGTTCTCTCAATTACTCTCAGCAACTCTCTCAGCAAGGACGCTGCGATACAGCGCGACGAAACGCTCGGCGGCTCCCTGCCAGCGGTGGCGTGTCTCGACATACCGGCGGGCGGCGGCTCCGGCCTCACGGGCGGCCTCCGGGCGCTCCAGTAGCGCGACACACTCATCGGCGAAGTCTTCCGGCTCCGAGGCGATCCGCACCGCGCCGGTCTTCTCGGCTCCCGAGAGGGCGCGAGCAGCGATGGGCGAGCAGACGACGGGGCGGGCCATTGCCATGGCTTCCAGCGCCTTGTTCTGAATGCCGACCCCGATTCGCATCGGGCAGACCGCGACCGCAGCACGGCTCAGAAAGGGGCGCAGGTCTTCGACATACCCGGTAACCTGGATGTTCCCGCAGGCCAGCGCTAAAACCGCAGGCGTCGGGCTGCTGCCGACGATCAGCAGCCGGGCCGCAGGTCGCCTCGCGACCACTTTAGGAAAGACCTCGCGGGCGAAGTAGAGCGCGGCGTCGTCGTTGGCGCGGTAGCTCATCTTCCCGGAGAAAACCAGGACATCCGGCTCGGGCGCGGTGCTCTGTGGCTGAAAATACTCTAAATCGACGCCGTTGGGGATCACGCTCAGCGGCGGAAGGCACCGCGAGAGCTGGCTCAGCTCCGACGCATCGAAGTCGGACGTGACCGCGATTCGGTCGTAGGGCTTGTAGGCGCGCGGCTCGAACCGGCGCAGCTTGCTCCACTCTTCCCAGGCGAAAAGCCGTCCGCCGACGGACTCGGCGCGGGCCATCATCTGCCGCTGGAGCGCGGTGATGCAGTCCACGGCGTCGAAGATCCTCGGAAGCGTCCCCAGGGCAGGCGCGAAGTGGGCGGCGCGCAGGTGCTCGACATGAGCGACATCGAAAGAGTCCACACGGACTCTCTCACGCAGAACTCGTGCCAGCCGGGGAGAGCGGCAGTACGCGGCCCAGAGCGGCGTGGTCGTGGGGAGCGCGGCGAGGGCCTGCACCCCACCCTGCCACTTCGAGTGCTCGATCACCTCGACAGTCTCGCAGACCCGCGTAAGCTCGCGCCGGTCGTCGTCGCTGGCAAACGAATCTTCGAGAGTCACCAGGGTCACTCTGTGCCCGAGCGCCCAGAGCTGCCGGACGAGCTGATAGGGCCGCACCCGAATGGCCGACGGGACATACGGGGCCACAAACAAAATTCGCAGAGACTCTTTCACGACTCAAGCAGCTCCCGGTACGTCGCTCGCAGACTTGCGCCGACGATCTCCCAGCTATAGAGCCGCTCCATCAGCGCCCGTCCGCCGGAGGCCAGGCGGCGAGCAAGAACCGGGTCTGTCAGAACCCGGAGCGCTGCCTCCGCGAACGCCTCGGGAGCGTCCGCCAGTAAGATGTCCTCGCCGTCCGTCACTTCGATTCCTTCTGCACCGACGGTGGTCGAGACGATGGGAACCCCCATCGCCATCGCGTTGAGTATTTTTACCCGCATCCCCGAGCCGGAACGCAGGGGCACGATGAACGCGCCGCACTTCTGCGCCCAGGGCCGAATGTCTGGAACCAGCCCGGTGACACTGACCGCCGGATCGCTTGCCAGCGCCAGAACCTCCGCTGTCGGCTTGGGTCCCACAAAGCAAAGATTCGCGTCTGGCATCTGACGCCTGATTTTCGGAAAGATCTCCCGGTAAAAATAGAGTGCTGCGTCCACGTTCGGCGGCCAGTACATGGTTCCGATGGAGAGCAGCTGCGTCCCGCCCGGCTCCCACTGAACGTCCCCGAAGTAAGTGGTATCCACGCCAATCGGGACGGTGACCATTGTATCGGACCTTGTGCCCGCAAGCTCCTGTAAAACTTGCCGGTCCTCGTCGGAGACGGCTATCGTCAGGTCTGCGCGGCGCAGGGCACCCCGCTCAAAGTCGCGCATCTGTCGCCACTCCGCCGCGAGAAACGCCCGAATCAGCGGGTTTTTCCGGGTCTCCGCGAGGCGCTGCGGAATCCGATGCTCGACATTGTGCTGGTCCAACACTATTTTTGCGCCACGTGTCTCGGCAGGAACATAGCTCGCCATCTGCAAGTGATCCACGTGAAGAGCCGCGAAGTTTTTCTGGCTCACAAGCTGCGAGACAGCCCGGTGCATCGGTGCGCAGTCGTCGCGCCCGATCAGAAAGGAGCTTCGGGTGAGCAGCGAGCGCCCGGCCAGCGCGAGGTCGCGGGTCTTTCCCCGAGGCAGAGTAACCAGCTCGATTCCCCCGGTGCACAGCGCCCGGAGCGGCTCGGCACTCGCCCGCTCGGACTCGCTACGAATAAACGCCGCCAGAGTGATGTCGAAATCTTCCGCGAGCGCTTTGAGAAAGTGATAGCTCTTGATCTGTCCCCCGCCCTCCAGCGGCCACGGCAAGAGATGGGCGAGAAACAACAACTTCGGGCGGCTCACGGTTGCACCAGTGCTTTCAGCGCACCGACATAGGTCTCCAGGCTCCCCAAGTGCTCGATTTGCGCACGAATTTTAATCGGGTCGGTCGGAGCCAAGAGCGCTCGCTGGATGGCTTCTGCCAGGGCATCCGGGTCGGACGGCGGGACGACCTCCGTAACGCAGGCCAGATAATCCTCGATTCCTGGCGTCCGGGTGACGACCGTCGGTTTCCCGACAGACAGCGCTTCGAGCAGCGCGTTGACTCCGGCGGCGTAGCGGACGCCCGGCTCCAGCGGAACCACGACGACGGCTGCCTGTCGGTAGAGCTGGCGCAGCTCGGAGAACGAAATTCCCCGCCGAACGGTGATTCCCGGCTGACTCTCACCCGACGCGACTCGTCGCGCCCACGGGCTGTCGGCGACCACAACGGCTTTGCAGCCCGCCAGGCTCTTCATCGCCCGGCCCAGAGTCGCGTAGTCACGTCGCTCCCGCCCGACCGCGAGCACCAGGTTCGGCTCGATGGGGACGCTCGGATCGGGCGTAAAGTAGCGCGTGTCCACACTGTCGTGCAGAAAATGGACCCTTTCGGCAGGAAGCCCGGCTTCGGCGATCAAGTAACGCTGCTGCTCGCGGCACAAAACCACGATGGCGTCGAACCGATCCAGCCAGCGAGTCAGGCGCTGAGCCAGCGCTTTCTTCGGCGACGACAGGTGGTGCGCCACCAGAACGAGCCTACCCGACGGCTTCTGCCAGCCAAGCGGCACACCGACTTTCTCCGAGAGCGCCACGATTGCCCCGATCTCAGGCCGGATGGCGGCGGCGCGCGCCTGATGGAGGTCCAGCCCGAGCTTCTCGGGCAGCCCCCGCGCACTCGGCGGCACGGTGAACTCACCGCCGAGCGCCCGTGCAAGAAGCACAAAGTCCTGGCGTGGCGTCCCGTCGCCCTCGGGCCGGTGCTGCCTGCAACTGGAAAGTATCAGAGGCGTCACGGGCGGCCCTCGTAGGCGTCTTCGAGCTGCGCGGCCAGCGTGGGCCAGGAGTAGCGGCTCGCCAGCACCAGCGCCCCGGCCCGAAGTCGCTCCCGCAGCCCGGAGTCGCGTGCGGCCCGGACGACCTCGGCCAGAAACGCGGGTTCGTCGCCCGTGGGAGTCGCGAGAAGATTCTCCCCCACCTGAAACTCCGGCGCGAGGTTCTCGGGCGTCGCCATCGTAACAACCGGAGCGCCGTGCGCCAGCGCCGCGAACAGCGTCGTGCGGCCCGTCGAGACCCCGGTCGCAAACGGCAACAGACAGAGATCGGCGTCGGCCAGCGCCTGGGAGATTTCGCCGGGCAGGAGCGCCCCGGTGAACGCAACGCGCCCCGAGACGCCCAGCTCGGACGCCAGCGCTTCGAGGGACGCCCGGTACTCCGGCTCCCGAACCTCGCCGACCAGCGTCAGCGTCGCGTCCAGGCCCGACGCCCACACCGCTTTGAGCGCCCGGAGTAGCGCCTCGATGTTCCGCCCGCGCCAGAGAAACCCGAAGTAGACCAGTCGCAGAGGTTCATCGGGTGCAAGTTCGCGCCGAATACCCGCTACGGGAATCACGTTTCCCACCGGAGTCAGAACTAATTTTTTTTTCAAACCCGGCACCCGACCAAGCAGGGAGAACTGCCGGTGCGAGCAGACCAGGACCGCGTCGGATTTTTGGAGCAGCGGCACCAGCGCCAGCCGATGCGCCCGGCCCCACCCGCTCGGGCCGTCGAGGGAGTGCAGCGTGGTTACCAGTCGCGCCCCGATTTTCTTTAAAACTCCAGGAAGCTTCAGGCAAATATCGGGGTTCTGGTCCCAGATCGCTCGCTCGTACTGGAGATGCACCAGCGCGGGCCGCTCGGCCAGCAGCTTCTCGATCAGCTTATCCAGGCCCGAGGGTCCGAAATCATCGGCGACGCTCACGGCCTCGGGGCGCTCGGCGCACGACGCGCGGGTCCAGACCGGCATCGGGAGCTGTCCGACGACGCACGCGGTGTAGTCCCCGACGCCACAGACGCGCGGCGGGTAGCTTCCGGTGAGCATGACTCTCATGCGGCGGCCCGCCAGGTCGCGAGTGTGCCCTCGCCCTGCGCCAGAGCCGTGTACCGCGCAGCCCGCGTCCGGCCCAGCTCCGAGCGCCGACGTGCCTCCGACGGATCATTGAGAATTTTTGCAAGGGCACGAGCCAGCTCCTCGGGCGAGTGCGGGTCGAAGTACAGCGCGGCGTCGCCCAGGATCTCGGGCATCGGCTCGGCGCTCGACGCAACGACGGGCGTTCCCATCGTCATTGCCTCGACGGGCGGCAGCCCGAAGCCCTCCCGTAGCGACGGAAACGCGAACGCCGTCGCGCCCGCGTACGCACGGGCCAGCGCAAGATCGTCGAGGCCCGAGAGCAGCCGATAGTTCGTGATTCCGCGTGCCTTCAGCTCGCTCTCGGCACGTAGTCCGCCCGCAACGTGGGTGCAGACCACGTCGAGCCGGGGCGATCCTTCGTGGCAGAAAATCGCCGAATGCTGACTGAGCGCGTCGTACAGACACGCTAAATTCTTCCGGGGGTCGGGCGACGCGATGGCAAGCACGCTCCGCTCGTCCCGCAAAACCGATTGCCTGGGCTGTGGAAGCTGGACGCCATGATAAACCACGTCGAAAAGGCTCAGCGGACGACCCGTGACCTCGGAAAGCTCGGTCGCGACGCCATGGCTTGCGGTTAAAAGCCGCCGTGCCCGCCGCGCCGAGGACAGCGTCGCGACTTTCCAGTAGGCGAGCATGGCTTTCTCGCGCGGGTTGCGCTTCACCACGCCCTCCCAGGCGTATTTTTTCAGGCCCAGCGCATCGTGGAGGGTCAACGTCTGGCCCGTCCCCGGAGTGGCCGGGACATAGTTCACGGTTCCATGAACCAGGTCCGGTGCGTCTTTTCGTACCTGCTGCGCAAACAAAAACAAATCAGATTTCAGTCGGTTGGGCGAGAGAATCCGTGTCTGGAAATTTCCCGGAAGTAAGCCCGCCGCGACAGGTCGGTCCAGATACAGAATCATCTCGACGCCCTCGGTCAGCGCCAGGCCCTCGATGAGTCCCCGGACATAGCTACGAAAGCCCCCGGCCTGCGGGTGCGAGAGGGGGCGGGCATCCACGACGACTCTCACGGGGCCGCCTTTCGGCGCAGCGGGGAGAGCAGAAGCCGGGCCGTCGCCACAAACGCCACCGGCAGCATCCCGACCGGGCCAAGCGCACGGCGGTAAAAATACAGGCTCCCGCGCCACATCCGCTGGCGGGTTTTTGTCGGGACCGCGCCGCTGGAGCCGCCCCCGAGATGCGTCACTTCGACACCGGGAACGAGCAGAGTTGGGAAGCCCGCGCGGGCAAACCGCAGGCACCACTCGGTCTCTTCGGCGTACATAAATATTTTCTCATCGAGGCCGGAAAGCGGCCCTGTGGCGGTCTCGGCCCGAACTAAAAAGCACGCGCCCCCGACCCAGTCGCAGACAAACGGCTCCAGAGACTTTCGGGCGTCGGGATCGTCGAATATTTCCAGCGGATACGGCGACTGCGAGCGGTCCAGGCTCCCGGAAAGCTCGCTGGCAAGCCCCGGAAACCTCGCCCAGCTTCGTTGAACGCTGCCGTCGGCATTGAGCAGGAGCGGCCCGGCCACCGCCGCCTCGGGGTGTTTCTCCAGCGCCGCAACCAGCCCGGCGAGTGCGCCATCGGGAACCAGCGTGTCGGAGTTGAGCAAAAGAAAAAATCGCCCGACGCATTGTTTCAGCGCTAAATTATTCCCCTTGGCAAATCCTAAATTCGCGCCCGTTTGAATCAATTTCACCTGCGGAAACTCGGCCAGAACCATTCCTGCGCTGTTGTCGGAGCTGGCATTGTCGGCCACAAAAACCTCGGCAGTCAGCTCCGGCGACGACTCCAGCGACGAAAAAACCGTGCTCAGGCAGTCTCGCAAGAGCTGGCAGGTGTTCCAGGAAACAATAACAATGGAAAGATCTAAACTCATCGATTATTTTTCTCTGAAATAGGACGGTTCAGCACGGGAGGCCGGGGCTTCCACTTTTCTTTCGGCACGTTGGCAGGCTCCAGAGAGTCGTCGCGCCCGATGGCGAGCACCAGCCCGAGATACAGCCAGGTGTAGACGCACGCCCCGATGCTGCCCATCCCGCCGTTGTGGTAGGTCGGGAAGAGATAGTCCCCGAGAAACGCCGCGCAGAAGTTCCCGACGACGCCCCCGAAAGTCCCGATCAATAAACACCGTCGCCATTTGGAGACTTTCTCGGAGCGCAGCCAGTAGGTCCAGTTCATCTTGAGCGACGCGAACAAAATCCAGAAAAGAGTGATCAGTCCCGGCCAGCCCGACTCGGTGAGGGTCTGGGCGAAGGTTCCGTGCGCCGACGAAAATATCGTCGTGTTCCAGACATCGGGGCGGCCATAGTACGTCGCGGCGGCCCGGTAGTTCCCCAGCCCGATTCCGAGCGGGAACTCATTGGCATAGCGCGCGGCCCCCAGAAGCATTCGCGAGCGGTCGTTCTCAAACGTCCCGCCGGATGCCGTGCGCGACTTCAACACTTTCCCGGCGTAGAAGTTCATCACATAGAATTTCTCGTAAAAATACATCGGGCGCACCGCGATCATTAATAGTATTGCCGCCACACCGATCCAGAGCAGCTTGCGGCGCAAAACCCAGACCGTCACCAGCAGCGCGATCCCCGCCCCCATCCAGCCCGAAACCCACTCGGTGCCCGCCAGAAGCAGCATTCCAAAAATTAAAAGTGCCGTCGCGCCGGAGAGCCAGCGCAGCCAGAGCGGGCCGTAGCCGAGCAGGGTCATGGCGGCGAGAACCCCGACCGGCATGATGAACGCAAACTCGATGTACAGCGGGTGCGGCATGTGCAAGAGAAACCCGACAAACGCCAGCACCGTCGTTCCGACCAGCGCGACACCTGCCCGGTCCACCCAGCGCCCCGAGAGGTTCGCCCCGACCAGCACCATCCCGCCCAGCGAGAGAAACCGGGTGAGCCAGTCGATTAAATTCACAAACGGGTTTGTGGGTTTGGAGTAGTGCAGAATATTCGAGTCGGGGAACAGCACCGAAGCGAGCGTCGAGAGGCCGCAGAAAAACAGATGCAGCCCGACCGGCCACCAGAGCGCGTGGCGAGCGGGCCGCGTCCGAACCCCGAAGAGCGAGCGGGCGATCCACAGGCCGAGCAGCGCCGAGAGTCCGGCGTGGGCGATCTGAAGTCCCTGCGCCCCACCGCCCGACTGGCCCTGCGCCACCGCCGGAGTTTTGAGCGCGAGCCACGCAACCCAGAGAAAGCCGACCAGCCCCAGCTCGAAGTTCTTTAAAATTACGGCAAGAAGTCCGATGGCGACCGTGCCGACCCCGAGCCAGGCGAGGGCGCTATCGCCGCCGTCGTAGGCCCGCCAGCCGACCAGCCCGACGATCCCCCCGAGCGCGATGGCGACCAGAACCCCGACCGCGCGGTGAACCTGCGCCGCAGAGATGTCGTCGGTGCGGGCGAGCTTCGTGTCGTCGCTCCAGGAGAAGCTCTCGCGCCAGTCGATCCGCTTCTGGCTCATCCAATTGCTCCTTTGAGAACGGCGTCTAAACGCTCCCCGATGACGCTCCAGTCGTAGTCGGAGCTTGCGAGAGTTCGCGCGGCGCTTGCGAGCGACTCCCGGCGGGCGGCGTCGGCGAGAAGCCCGATAACAGAGCTTGCAAAGTCTTCGGCGTCGGCGGCGATAAGAAGCTCGCGACCGTTCTCCGCGCCCGCAAGCCCGGCGGCTCCTATCGGGGTACTCACGACCGGGACGCCCGCCGCCCACGCTTCCAGAATTTTCAGTCGGGTGCCGCCGCCCGCCCGGAGCGGAACCACGCACACCGAGGCTTCGTCGAGCGCAGATCGAATATCGTCGAGATAGCCCGTCAAGCAGACGCCAGGACTCTGGGCCAGCTCGCGGCAGTCGTCGGGGACGCGCCCGGTGACGACTAAGTGCGCCTCGGGGACGACCTCGCGAACTCTCGGCAAGATGCTCTCAACGAACCAGCGAACCGCGTCTTTGTTGGGGCCGTAGGTGAGCGCCCCGTTGTAGAGCAGTCGCCCGGCGACGGGCGTTCTCGGGCGGTCGTAGTGCGCAGCGTCCACACCGTTTGGGACCACGTGGACCGGCGGGCGGTTCCCGCCCAGCACAACCTGGATCGCGCCCTGCTCGCTCGCACTCGCCGCCGTGATCGCCCGGTAGCGCCCGAGGCGCAGTTTCCAGTAGCGGTAGGCTTTGGCGCGGGTCAGCCGGGCGCGCGGGCCTTTCGCCTGGCTCCAGAGCGAGACCTCGGCCTCTTCCAGCACCAGCGGAACTTTTGTCTCGGGGACATAGGCGTCCATGCCGAGCTGCATCACCAGCGCGAGCTCGGGCTTTCGAGAAAGCTCGGCTTCAATGGCGGCGCTGAGGGCCAGGTTGGGCGTCTCGCGGATCGAGCGGGGCACGGGGTCGAGCAGGGCGCGAACGCCACCGCCCGCGCCGTTGAACCACTGCCACGGCACGGCCTGCACCGACGCGAACGGGGCGGTCAGTTCCTCGGGAAGCTCGGCGGGGGCGTCGTCCTGCTGCCCGACAATCAGCCGGACCGAGTGACGCCCGGCCAGCGTGCGCAACAGATGCCACGCGCGCAGTCGAGCGCCGTTGTCGGGTGGGTACGGGTGCCAGGTGGAGAGGACGAGTAGTTCCATACAGAAGAAGAATTTCCCCTGTATTATCGGCCAGGATGCGCCCTCTCACCAGTGCTGGTTTTTGTGTGTCCCCTAACCCCAATAATGGGGAACCAGATAGGGAAGCCTTGATTGGCTCCCCGTTATCGGGGCTGGGGGTAGGTTACCGAATGCCTTTGCGTTGGGCGAGGCGCAGAAGCCTGGCGAGGGGGACGGAGAATCCGCGCAGGTTAGTGTAGGCAGTATCGCGGCTCGTGGTGGTATCGACGGCGGTGCTGACGGCACTTTCGTACGTGGTCTTGGCGAGTGCGAAGCCATTGAGAACGCCCGCGTAGGCGCTGAGTCCGGCCTGGTCGTACCCGGCCCGAGCGAGGGTGGTGGCGTAGGTCGCTTTCTTTGCCGCCTCGATCCCGGCGCGGGTGCGGGTGAGAAAGTTGTCGGCGTCGCGCGGGATGGTCCCGGTGGTCGCGAGCGCCTGCCGCGCTCCCAGCGCCGGAAAGTGTATCCGAACCGTCTCCCGAAACTCGACCGTGACTTCGTAGGCCAGTGTGAACGCCCGCGCGAGCGCCGCGCCCGCCGTCTCCTGGCTACCGATAGCGAGCTGCCGCGTGGCATACGCGCTCTGCGCCGCCGCCACGAGCGCAGCGCCCTCGGCGAGCTTTGCGGCGTCGAAGCCCTTGCTGGCGGCGAACGCGATGAGCTTCGGGCTGGCCTGGATGAGCGCGAGCGTCTGTGCGCTCTCGGTGATGTAGTTCTCGATGCGGGTGTCTTGCTCGGCGCGGACCTTCACCGGCTTGACGACCACGACGACCGGAGGGAGCGGGCCTTCGGGTGTCGGGATAGTGGTGTCTTCCATGATCTGTCTCCTCTCGGCAGCATCGCTTGGCCGCCTGCTTAGTAAGAAACCCCACCCCGGTGTTTGGTTGCATCTTTCCTGAAAGAACTTGCTCCCCTTAGAAGTTCCGGCGCTACGCTCGGGAGCGTCGGCGCTCCCCTCGCCTGCACAAGTGCTACGCACGGCTGCGCAGGTGCTACACTCGCCTGCGTAAGAACTACAGTCGCCTGCGCAAGTGGTCCCCTTGCTTGCGTCAGCACTACACCCGGCTGCGTCAGTAGTGCGCTCGGTAGCGTACGCGCTACGCTCGCTTGCGTCGGTGGTTCCCCCGAGTGCTACGTTCGTTCCTCACTGCGCCTCGCCCCCGTGCCGCACGGGGGAAGCAACCCGTACAGCAACTACCCCCGTCCCGACGAAGGAGGATTAGACGGGGGCGAAAGCTTTGGTCGCTTGCGACCGACGCGCTTCGGGGGAAACCTACACCAGCCCCAGCTCTTTGCAGCGCTTCAGGAGTTCACCGTCGTCGTCTTTTTCCCAGAGCTTGCCGAGGCGGGGGAAGAGCTTTTCGGGCGGGGCGCAGAACCAGTACGCTTCGTGGTTCGGGTTGTCGGCCTGCGTGCGGTCGAACCACTCGGGCCTCAGCCACGGGTTGCCTTTCTCATGGAGCCAGATATGCTGGAAGATGGCTTTTCGCTCCTCGGGCGGGAGCCGCTTTTTGACATCGGCTTTGAGATAATCGGGAAACGTAAACGGGGCACTCGGGTCTACGGCGCGGTCGAGCAGGGCGTCGCGCTGTCGGCAGAGTGCGGTGTTGCCTTCTCCGAGCACCAGCCGCATCGTCATGGCACAGAGCCGGGTGAAGTCGTCGTTTTCGGGCGTCATCTGCTTGTCGAACTCAAAGAGCAAGGCACGCCGTCGCTCGATCTCCTGCGGCTTCCCGAAGAGCCACTCCGCCTCTGATAGAAGGGTAACTGCCCCCCCCCCCCGCTCCGCCCATTCGGGAAACGCGTCGTGAGACGCTGAAATCAGAGACAGAGACAGAGACAGAGACCGAGACAGAGACCGAGACAGAGACCGAGACAGAGACAGAGACCGAGACAGAGACCGAGACAGAGACCGAGACAGAGACCGAGACAGAGACCGAGACAGAGACAGAGACAGAGACAGAGACAGAGACCGAGACCGAGACAGAGACCGAGACAGAGACCGAGACAGAGACAGAGACAGAGACAGAGACAGAGACAGAGACCGAGACAGTCTTGTGACGCAGTAAACGCTTGCCAGAGCGGTCAGTAGCTCGCTCCGTGGCTCCGACCGGCACAGCGACGGCAAGTAGACATCGGCATCGGCGTCCCAAAAATCAAAAAAGTCATCGTACCAGTCGGCAAGCCAGGCGCGGAGAGGAAGCTCTCTGGCGGCCCACACAGTTACGTCGTTGCGCTCACCCAACCAGAAGAGAACGGTGTCGGCCTGCGCTTCGGGCCACTCCTTGCTTTTGTTGTTCTGGAAATACGTCTCTAACTTGCCCTGCCAGACTTCTTCGCTATTCTCGCCCAGAAACTCGGCGGCGAAGGGAAAGAGGAACAGCGGGTTCTCCGACGGCGGGCGCTGCATCGCTCGCTCGAACCAGCCCGGAACGAACGCGGGGCAGAGCGCATTGAGATCGCGCACGGCTTGAAGAAGAGCGTCCGTGTTGCCCGTCGTGCAGAGCGTGGTCAGAACCAGGTTGAGCGTATCGGCGCGGGTTGCCTCCGACAGGCCGGAGTCCGAGTCGCTCAGAACCTCGCAAAAGAAGACCAGCGTATTGATGGCTGTCCCCCGAAGCGCGTCCCCCGAAGCGCTCGCAAGCTCGCTTTCGCCCCCGTGCGGCACGGGGGACGGGGGGGAGATTGCGGCGATGAGCTTGTCGCCGAGGCCGGACATCTCGCGGAACATCTCGAACAGTAGCACCAGCGCCTCGTGCCAGCGGGGGTCGCTCGCTCGCGTTCGGAGCGTTTCCGCCAGCGTGTCGAACTCGCTGAAGAGCTTTTCAAAGTCCCAGAACTCGGTGCGGATGGAGTACGCCGCGAAGTATTCCTGGAACGTAAGATGGATGAACGCATAGAGTTCCTCGCCGTCGCGCTGACCGCGCGGCAGGAGCAAGCCGCCCTTGAGAACGGCGTAATCCAGAAACTGCCTGGCTTCTTCGGCAGCATCGCAGCCGGGCCGGTCTGCTTCAATGGCCTTCTCCAGCGTTTCGAGAACCTGCGGGTGCGAGATCAGAATCTCCGGCGCACTTTCATCTTCGTCTTCGTCTTGCTCAAGACGGCGCTCCTGAAGAAATCGGCCCACGGCGGCGAGCCAGCGCTTCATCTCATCGAGGTCAGCGGCGAAGCGCCCGATGCCTTTGTAGTCCTGAAGCGTCACCAGGTACGTCTCGACAATCCGGTCGTAGAGCTTCACGCGCCCGCTCGGAAGGTCGGCTCCCTTCAAGAAGATCAGCGCCATCATCATCAACAGACGCGGACTCGACGCCAGCTTCAGCGTGCCTTTGTTCTTCCGAATCGCACCCCGAAACTCGACGATCTTCTGCTCGCGCTCCGTCTCGTTCGGCTCCCGAAGCGTATACCAGCGCAGCGCAAACTCATCGATAGCCGCCTCATCGAACGGAGTAATGAAGTAATGCAAACCGCTCAGCAAACGAGATACTGGCCCGCTTAGCTCTGGATATCGCTCATCTCCGTCTACTGGAAACGATATTGGAACTGCTAACGACACTTCCCCGTAACCGATAACCCGGCTTGTGGCGACGACCAGAGTCTTCTGTGCTTCCCAATACAGTGGCAAGATGATGCTATCGCGGAGGTTCTCACGGGCTTTTTTGTCGCCGACTTCATCCAGACCATCGAAGAGAACGATGGCGCGGCCTTGCACGATTGCGGCTTCGAGCCACTCTACCGTCACCTCCTCGCGAATCGCCGTCGGGACGGTGTACGCAATAAAATCCCGGAGCATATCATAGCGGTGCGTCCACTTGCGAACGTCGTAGTCTTTCAGCAAGATCGGGATCGGAAGGTGCGGCCCGAAGCGACGCGCAAGCGGCGTGGGGTCGAGGGTGGCGAACGAATACGCCAGAAGCTTGATGAGCGTCGATTTACCCGAGCCGGGATCGCCCAGGATCACCGCATGACGGCTCTCTGCCAGCGCATCGCCCACAGACAGACGCTCCGTGTCTTCGCTCCGGCCCGGCTGTGCGGTCAGGTTCAGCGGAACATAGAGCTGCGCCAGCGGCAGCGACGGATCGTCGCGCCAGTGCGAGACGCCCAGAAAGTCGATCCGCTCGAACAGCTTCGCGATACGCCAGCGGTACTCGTACTCCAGCCCACTCTCCAGCGCATCGCTGAACACAATTGCCATGGCCGTATTCTATCCGGCTCGTGGCAGATGCCGCCGGATCGCCGTCGGGTCCAGCGTCGTGGTACGCACCAGCGGCACGATGTAGAACAGACGCTTCTGATGCGCCGCCAGCGCCTTCTGCTCGGCGGGCCGCGACAGCGGCGGCGGCGTCAGTGAGTCCGACACCAGCGACAGCTCCGGGGATATCTCCAGCCCGTCGAACCGATTGTCCTCAGAGACGCCTATGTCCGCAAACGACTTGATGTCCGTCCAAAACGCACCGGGGAACTCTTCCAGGCGGCGCAGAAGCGGCTCCTCAAACTGCCCGAGATAGTGCAAGACCACCGTCGTCTTCCAATCCAACGGCACGTTGGCAGGCACCTGCTTCTCCAGCGTTTGCAGATAAAGCTGCCACGAATGCACGAACGCCTTGATCTTGCGCGGATTGTGCGGCAGGTTCTGATCCAGCGTCTGCGCGATATTCTCCTGGTTCGGTTTGTAGCCAAATCGGGTTACCAGCAAGGTGTTGAAACCCGGATCGCCCGCCAGATTCAGCACCGACGAAATATATCCCTCCATCGACTCGGGGCGCGGGAGCAGGTAGTAGCTCTGGAACATCTTCCCGAGATATTCCCGTGCATGGGCGAGCTGTGGCCCGGTATCGCTCGATCCCGTCAGCTCCTTGGCGATGCTCCGCTCCAGGTGATGCCGGTCCAGCCCCAGGATATACACGCAGTTCCGGGCGCTCAGATAGAGCTTCAGTGCTTCCAGCAGCTTGAACGGAATGTCTCTCTCGCACCGATCCAGGTCATCGATAAAAATATAGAGCCTTCCGTTCTTACCAATGATCTGCGCCAGCGTCTTCTCGAACACCGTGCGGAACTTCTCGCTCGTCAGCGAAGTTTGGAACCGCTCCGCTTCCCAATTCTCGCCCCGCTTCTGAATCTCGTCGGTCTTGATGCCCTGAATCCCCTCGGCTCCCAGCATCTTGCCCAGATCCCCGAGGTAGTTCAGCGCCGTCAGAATCGTCACGGTTCCGAGCTTCTTTGCCTCGTTGATCGCCCTGTCGGTCATCGACAGATGCTTATGAATCTCATGGAGCAGTGCCACCGCAGGCGACGCCTCGAACTGATGATGCCACGGATTGAACCAGATAATGTGCTCGCCGGTCTTCGGCTTGATCGAATTGGGCTTATTGGGAAAGTACAGGCTGTCGTTTCCGCCGAGAACCGCCCAGGTTTTACGCAGAAAGCTGGTCTTTCCCGAACCCCAGGTTCCGCCGATTCCCATCACATACGGTGGATTACAGTCACGAATGCGACTCGCGATAATAGGAACCATCGAATCATGGTGTAAATGGTCTTCCAGCGTCGGTTCGTCGTTTACAACTGCCATAACGCGTCGTTCGGCAACCCACCCTCTTTTCCCTCCCCCGTCCGAGCTTGCGAGGATCAACGGGGGCGAGGCGAAGTGAGGAACGAACGGAGCACTCGGGGGACAACTCCCCCTTATTGGGGCCGGGGGCTAAAACCTGAGGCCGACATCGAAGTTGAAGGTTCGGGCGCGGTAGGAGTAGCGCGTGTCGTCGCGGTCGGCGCGGCGAGCGAGCCGGGCGGAGAACGTCGCGCCTAAGATTTCGTTGAGCTTCCACTGCGCCCCGACATTGAGATCGTGGTCTCTAAAATTCGAGGAGCTGTGATAGCCGCCCAGCGTGTCGGTCGGGCCGGGCGTTGCGCCACTCGATGTCCCCGGAGCCTGGTTGGTATCGGCGAACCTCAGAAACAAAGACGTTCCCGAGAGATCGTAGTTTGCCTGAAGCCCGAGCGTCGTCATCGCGCCGTCGCCCGCCCCGCTGATGCCCGTGCCGCCCGTCCCGAAGCCGCCGCCGCCGATCACGCCGCCGCCGACTCCTGTGGAGAGCGAGCCGCCGCCGAACCCGTACGACGAGCGCGTCAGGGTCGTGTTGAAACTGAGCTTCCCGAACGGTCCGTGCTGGGTCGTGAGGGCGTAGCTCAGGTTGTTCGAGCGCCCGGAGCCGCTGACATAGTTGTTGCTTTGCTGCGTCACCTGGGCATTCACCAGAAACTTCGAGGTGAGGGTCGCGGTGGCCGTCAGGTCGGTGGAGATGTTCTCCGAGTTGTCGTAGCCCGGAATCAGGGAAAGCTGGCGACGATGATTGATGGTCATGTCGATCCCCGACGACGGCGCAAAGCGAAGCGAGAGGTTCTGGCTTCGGGTCTTCTGGCCGGTCGGAGTGCCGCCGCCCTGCGCGTAGAACCCCGCGACGCTCTGCCCGTTCGCCCCGCCCGACGCGTTCCACTCCAGCGAGAGCGCCTGGGAAAACTCGTAGCGCAGCCCCAGCCCGAGGTCTGTCTGGGTCGAGCCGGTCCCGCTCGTGCCGCCCGTCGTCGCGGCGCTGGTCGCGAGATACTTCGTCTTGCTCGTCCCGAGGCTGCCGGTGAGCGAGAGTTTCTGGCTGGGCGTGAACCGGACATTCAGGTTGGCGTTGTTGGACGCCGAGTTGGTGGACGACCCGCCGTAGAGACCGTTGCGGTAGCCATCGAGAACCGTGTTGTTCCCGGTCGAGGCCCCGGTGCCGACGGTGTTGGTGTAGCCGGTCGAGAAGACGCTCCGCCCGCGCGACTCGCTCCGTCCGAGCGTCCCGTCGAGCGAGAGCGCCCCGCCCTGCGTCGGGGTCCAGCGGAAGTTGAGCGTGTCGTTCTTGAACGTCGAGCGCGTGGTCGGATTTGTCGTCGCGTCCGTCGTTGCTCCCGTGTCGTAGGTCTGGCTCCGGTCGTCGTGGCGAATCGTGAACTCGGGGAGCGGCCTTTTTCCCGACGACTTCGGCGTGATCTCAAAGCCCAGCGACAGGTTTCGATCCCCAGCCCAGGTCAGGCTGGACGGCGTCGCGGTTGCCCCACCCAGGCCGACCGTGCTATTTCCCTGGCGGCCCTGCGACAGCCGAATGTCTCCCTTCCAGAAGCTGTTCGGATTGTAGGCGAAGTTCGTCGAGACCGTTTTCTCCGCCCGCAGGAACGCCGCCGACACCGAGTCGATGGTCGAGAAGCCCGGCTCGATGCTCCGGACGCCCGTCGTGAGGGTCCAGGAGCGCTTCGCTTTTTCGGGAGATTGGAACGTCGAGCTGAGCGTCAGGCCGGTGCCGCCTCTGGTGCCGTTGATCCCGGCGCTCTGCCCGAGCTGAAAATTCAGCCGCCCGCTTCCCGGCAGCTTGAGTCCGGCATCGAAACCAAGAACATTCTTGTCGCCTGCGGTCCCGCTCTGCGCCGTGGGGGTGTACTCGATCCCCAGCGACGAGATTCCGGTAAACGACGTATCCGGGGGCAGCGCGATCCGAAGCTGGATAAAGTTGAGCGAGCGATTAAAAATATAGTCTTTGTCGGCCCCTTCAAAGAGCAGCCGATTCTGATACCGAACGACAACCGGGGTGTTCGCTTGCGGCGGGGTGTCCAGAAAGTAGCGGTAGTTGATATCGCCGACCACGGGCAGGTACTTGATGAAGGCACGCGAGCCGCCCCGGACGCCGCCCGCGCCGGAGCGCTGATTGAGCAGCGTGAACCCGAACGTGTTTCCGCCGGTCTGAGGCAGATCGAAGCGCAGCCCGGTCAGAACTCCGGCCCGTGTGTTAAAATTCTGCGCTTCGTAGGTATATTCAATGGTATCTTGCGCGTTGAGAATCCGGCTTTTCAATAAATCGATCTGGCCCGTGAAATAGTCCAATCGGTAGTCTTCGTTGGGGAGAAGCTTCTGGCCGTTGAGCAAAACGGTCTCGGTGCCTTGAACTAACTGCTGGGCATTGACAAAGTACGGCCCCGTGGTTCCGTTGCCCTGAAAGCTCCCGCGCCGGGTGAGCGCACGGGTCACGGACGCGACGCCCGCGACCTTCATGCCGTTCTTGCTGAGATCTCGCGAGAGATACAGCCCCTGAAGATTCCGCGAAAAACTCACTAATTCGTTGCCCGACAGGCTGGCATTGACATCGCCGACACTGACCCTGGTTCCGGTTTTCGAGTCGTAGTTGAAGCCGACGACTTGCTGCTGATTGGCCCGAAATCGGTCGTTCGACAGGCTTGCGTTGACATCGACGACGCCCATAAGCTTGCCCTGGACACTCAGATCGAGGTTCTGCTGGAGCGGCCCGAGCGGGCGGGCATTGAGAAACGAGTTGTTGTTCTGAAAGTCGTACCAGGAGCGGGCCTGCGCCGAACCCGAGACCGAGTTGGCGCGTCCGGTGAGGTTCCAGCCGCCCGCGAAGTTCAGCCCTTTTCCGAGCGGGCCTAATATTTTCTCGCCGTTGCCGTTCTCGGCGGCGCGCTCGCCGCCCGTGGTGCTCAGCTTGAGCGAGGGCTTTTTGGGTTTGGGGGTCGGCGTCGGCAGGGGCGGCTCGACGGTCTGAACCGGGGGCGGCACCGCTTCCTGCGCCAGCGCCACCAGCGGCACGAGCATCAGCGAGAGCGCAAGAAGCCGTTTCATCGGAAAAGCTCCGCCCCGAGGCGTGCGGGAATCCGCGCCGCACTCTGGCGCTCGGACGCGAACGCACGTAGCTGTGCGCGGCGCTCGGGGGCGGTCTGCATCACTCGCTCCACCATGGTTTTCAAGTTCTCAGTCGTCACGGTTTGTACATTCAGTAGTGCGTCTTCTTGCCCGGCGGCCCTTGCCAGCGCGTCCACCTTCGGATCGTAGCTCAGCGCGACAAACGGCACTCCGCAGCGGGCAGCGAATATCAGAGCATGAAGCCGCATCGCGATCACCAGCTCCGACGCCGCAAAGCGCCCCAGAGTTTCGGAGATCGTAGCGCCACTCTCTTTCCAATCGTATAGCAACTCGCCTCGCCCCGGAATCTCCCTGTCGCCTGGCAGGTGCATCGGCACCCAGCTTCGAGGCTTCGGCGCGGTACTCGGGATCGCCCAGTTGAACGCCGCACCGGGCCAGCGTCGCAGGGCGAGAATCGTCCCGACCGGTATGTTCGACGCTGTTGGCTCCAGCGCGAAGGCGGGATCGGCAACCACTTCAATAGACCCACGCGCCCCGATTTCCTTCAAGAGCCGGGCGCTTTTCTCGTCGCGCACCGTGAGGACATCCGCGCGGCGAGCCAGAATCGAGGTGAGTTTCCGGGAAAGCGGCGAGGAGAGCGGCCCGATTCCCTGGCCCCACCAGAGCAGCTTCTTCGAGCGCTTTCGGGCCAGCGACGCCATGAGAAAGTACCAGAGCACCGACCGGGCGCTGGTTGCGTCCTGAAGCAAGCTACCGCCACCCAGAATAAATAAATCCGTGCTACCTAAAGAGTCCCACGCCCCGCGCCAGCTCCAGCGGTCGGTCGCCCCAGCGCCCGGATGCAGCCGACGGGTCTCGGCGGGATCGTTGCTGAGCACGAGAAACTCACTCGAATCGAAAAGTCGCTCGGATTTCAGCGCCGCCCGAATCCCGGCCAGAACCGCTTCGTCGCCCAGGTTCGAGAACCCGTAGTAGCCAAGGGCCGCGATCTTCACGGCTGTCCCCCCGTCCCCCGTGCGGCACGGGGGCGAGGGAGCTTTGGTCGCTTGCGACTGACGCGACACTCGGGGGACAGCGCCGCTATCTTCATCGCTCGTCGGGGCGGGCCTTGGGCAGAAACCAGGTCAGGACCGCACCGGCCACGACCCCGATCATCAGCCCGAGGCCCGCGCGCCAGAGGCTCACCAGCAGCGGCGTGTGAACGTGGCAGAACGTGTTGAGCAGCGAGACCTGCCCGATGGCTCCGACCAGAAAGAGCGGGATCGCCCAGCGCCGATAGCCTCGCACCGAGAGCGTCAGCGCAACAACCATGATCGGGTGGCCCAGTAGAAACTCTTTGAACCGGGGACGCGCGTAGAGATAGTGGTCCAGCAGCGAGCGAACCTTAAGCTCGCTCTCCGAGACCCCGACCCCTGGATCGTTGCCGGAGCGTGCCACCAGCAAGGCCAGCAGCACCAGCGCGATCACGCCTGCCGTCGCCTGCCAGACGAAGATCGGCTGCGCCAGAATCTTCTTGGCACCCTCGATGGCTTCCGCAAGTCGCTCTTTGAAGACCGGGAGCCGGTCGGCCCGGAGTCTCAGCCCGTACGCCAGCGCCGCGATTCCGAGCGGGATGAGCTGGGAGAACTTGATTCCCAGGAACGCTTCCGCTTTGATTAAGAACAGCCAGTCGCAAAGAAGCCCGACGACATAGACCGCACCGATCAGCGTAATCAAGCTCATCAGGGCCAGCCGGACCGCAACCGCCGCCGACTCGCCCCGTCCCTGAAGCGGCTTGAGATGATCGACGACGACCAGGCCGAGCGCCGGGAAGAGACAGGCTGCCGCGAGCGCCGCCAGCTTGACCCCCATCGTGCTGCCCATGGCAGGGAGTGCGCCGAGTCCGCCCGCGACGACCAGCCCGACCAGCGTCCAGAGTCCGCCGCCCGCAAGAACCCCGGTGATGGCATCCAGCAGGAGCAACAGCCCCGCCGCCAGCCCGACCCCCATCGCGCCACGCAGCGTCAGGTCGGTGGAGAGCGGCGTGAAGCCCCGCGCCGGGCCAAGCACAAACCCGCGCTCCTGAAGTCCCTCGGCGATTCCCTTGATGTAGCGGGCGTTGGTGTCGAGCGGCTCGCGCTCGTCGGGAAAGAGCCGGACATAGAGAACCCGGATGTTGCGCTCGCGCGTCGCCAGAAGAAATCGCTGGATATTTCCGGGGATCGTCGCGGTGAGCATCTCGGAGCCGGAGACCGTGTGGACCCGCGCGGTCTGGCCCGGCGCAAGATGAATCAGCTCGGGGTCGCCTTTTTGCTTGCCGAACTCGACCGTCCCGTAGGTTAGCCCGACTTTCTGAAACAGCGACGCCGCGCCTTTGATCGTGGGATCCTTCGGGTCGTCGCCCACCAGATGCTTGTAGCCAATGACTTCGTCGCCCGAGAAAATAATCGTGTTGACGCCGTGATTTTTGAGCTGCTCCAGCGTGTGCTGGATGCCCTCGGAGCGCATGCCGGGGTAGTTGGCGACCCGCCCGACGATTCTCAGCCCCGAGTCCTTGACGGCTTCCACGGCGCGCGGATCGAGGCCGACGCCCATGCTCCGAATGATATTGAACGGCTGATTCACCCGCATCCCGGCGTCTTCCTGGGCATCCGGGTTGAGATCGGGCGGGGTCTTGACGACGTAGCGGGTCTTGGTCTGGAGCGCATTGAGCACCCGGCGAAAGTTGCCCTGGTGCACAAAATAATACGACTCGCCCAGCTGAACCGTCGGGATCAGCTCGATGCGCTTGGTTTCTTCCATCGCACCGATGGTGTCTTCCGTCACGGCGACGCTGGTTGCGCCGACCTGTTTGAAGACCCGGCAGACATCGACGAAGCCCTGGCCGGTCTGCGCGGAGAGCGAGCGCAGCTCCCCGTAGTCCAGCACGATCTCGACCGTGCGGTTGGCCTGCTCGACCTGCCAGCGTCGATAGCCGTTAAACCCCGCCGCGCCGAGGCCGACGGCGACGAGCGCCCATAGTATCCAGCGAAAGATCATAAGTTGATTCTACCGAAGACTACCCGAGTAGTCAAATTGTGTTTCCCGCTCCCGGTCGAGCACGACCAGCCGGAGCACCGTCGCGACGTTCTCCGGGACTCCCCATTTTTCCACGGCCTCGATCCAGTCGCCTGGGCCGCGTTGCGCATCCAGCTCGGCCTCGCGCCGATCCGTTTCCAGAGCGAGCGCCCGGCGAATCGCCCCGGCCCCCGAGGTCAGCGGCTCGGTGCCCAGTCGCTCCGTGGTGAACGCCCCGCCTGCCGCGATCAGCCTGTCGAGCCGGAGCTGATAGTGCCTTAGCCGCGCCCTGGACAGCAGCCGCCAGCCCTGACCCGAGCGCTCGTCCACACGGGAAAGCTCGCTTTCGGCGTAGCGCAGAAGCCCTTCCAGCGCCCCGAAACGCAGCCACTGCTCACGGGAGCTGAGCCGCCAGAGCCGCAGGTTCAGGTCGCCCAGAACCCCGAGCGTCGCCCGCGATGCCCGCCCGAGCGGCGCGTGGACCTGCCCGGCGCGGCGCAGGGCTTCGTCGGCTTCTTCCGGGCCGATTCCCGCCCTCAGCAGCGCCTCCCCGACTCCCGGAGCCAGCCGCAGGGTTCGCACCGAGCGGGCGTAGGCATCGAGCAGGCGGCTCTGGACCGCATATGCCCGCGCCGCCAGGATCAACCACCGCAGGTCGCCCGGCTGATTGTTCAAAAACAAGAGCTGCTGGAGCGTCCCGCTAATTTTCTGCGCCTTCCAGACACCGGTGAGCTGTGCCAGGGACGCCGACGCCTGTTGTACCACGCTCTCCCGGTCTCTGGCGAGGCTTCCCGTGAGCGCCGGGCCGAGCGGCGACGCCCCCGGCGCGAGCGGATCGCGCCCGGCCCGCACCGCCGCCGCGCCCGCCAGCCGTCCGCGCCGGGTCAGCCCCGCCGCGAGAGCCTCGCGGTCGCCCTGGGTCAGGCGCTGGATCAGCGGGCTTCTTCGGCAGGCTTCCAGGCGCTTCTCGGGGGTCGGGTGGGTCAGGAAGTATTCTTCGATCTTGCCGGTCTTGCCGCCCGCGATGCTCTCTAAAAACCGGACCAGCCCGCGCGGATCGTAGCCAGCGGCAGCGGCGAGTCCCAGCCCGATCTCGTCGGCCTGCGCTTCGAGCGTCCGGCTTCGAGCGAGTCCGCGCAGCACATTGAGAACGGTACCGGCGACCCGCAGGTCGCGCGACTTGAGCAGGCTGAGCAGGGCCAGAACCGCGCCGTTCTCCCCTAAATGTTTGAGCGCGTGCCGCCGCGCGACATGCCCGATCTCGTGGGCGAGCACCCCGGCCAGCTCATCGTCGGACGTGACCGAGTCTAAAAGCCCGCGCGTCACAAAAATCTGGCCGCCGGGCAGCGCGACGGCGTTTGCGACATCGCTGGCCAGGATCGAGAAGCGCGGCTTCAGGTCGTCGCGGGGCGAGAATGCGGCGATCTCATCGCCGATTCGGCGCACCCACGGAGCCAGCAGCGGGTCTTCATCGGTGCCGAAGCTCCCGGCCATCGCCTCGCCCAGCAGCGGCCCGATGAGTTTCTCCAGGACCGTGTCGAGGCGCTCAGCCCTCATCGGGGTAGATCACCCGGAGCTTTGGCTCGGGTGGGGTCGCTCGTCCACCGAGAATTTTGATGAGCAGCATCCCGGCGATAAACCCGCCGATGTGGGCAAGATAGGCCACGCCACCCTGATCCGGGCCGCCTGCCCGTGCGTGCGTGAGCTGGCTGAAGAACTGACTGAAGAACCAGAGTCCTAACAGTAGCCAGGCCGGGATCGGTACTTTTTTGATAAAAATAATCAGAAATATCAAAGTATTGACTTTGGATTTCGGATAAAGAATCAAATAAGCCCCTAAAACACCAGCAATGGCACCAGATGCCCCTAAAACAGGAATCGTCGAGCCGGGCTGAGCCATGACCTGGGTAAGCGCCGCCGCGATGCCGCAGAGAAAGTAAAATAGCAAGTATTTCACTCGCCCAAGCACTTCTTCGATGTTGTTTCCAAAAATAACCAGGAACAACATATTGCCCAGAAGATGAAAAACCCCGCCATGCAGAAACATCGACGTAACCACGGTGATAGCAGCGGGTGGCCCGGTGAGACCGTTGGTCGGCGACTGCAACCCCTGAGTCAGCTCGGCGGGGACCAGCATCCAGCCTGCGAGCGGCCCATAAAACCCGTATGGCCCCTGCTTGATCGCCCCGAGCAGGTCCAGAAGAAACAAAAAGACATTGATTCCAACCAGTGTCCAGGTGACATACGGCTTGCCTTTGGTCGGATTGTCGTCGTAGAGCGGCAGTACCACGCGCTATTGTACCAGGGTCGGACCGAACGTCTCCAGCGCCTGCCGGAGCGCGGTGTGGTTTTTTGCGTACTCGGGGAGCGAAATTCTCTGGTGGGCCGCTTCCCAGGCCTCGATGACCGAGCGGACACCCGCGCCGGGGCCGCCGGGATGCGCGATGATCCCGCCGCCCGCGACGAACATAAAATCGCCGCTCTGGGCGACGTTCACGGTGTCCGGAACCTGCCCGGCCCACTGCCCGCTCGCGATCACCGGCATCGCGGCCAGGGGCGCGTCGGGAAATAGCGGCGTCAGCACGGCTCTGAGCGAGCTGGCGACGCTCGCATCGCTCTCGAAGAACTTGTTTCTCAGGCCATTCACATGCAGATGGTCCGCGCCCGCCAGCCGCCAGAGCTTCTGCCAGGCGACGTAGCTCACGCCGAGGGCAGGGTGGCGGTTGTACAGGCCCCAGCCGTTTCGGTGACCGTGGATCGGAAGCTGGGAGAACTTGCGAAGGGCCGAGAGTCCGGCAAAGCCCATCGAGTGGAGGCTCGCCATGAGGCAGGTTCCCTCGTGCGCGACGATCACATCGTGGTGGCGCTTCATGGCATCCAGCTCGTCGGTGGCGTTGACGGCGTACATGACTTTCTTGCCGGTTTTCTGGGCATGAGAATTAATGACCGCCATGACTCTTTCGACCCGCTCGGCCAGCGGACTGTGGGGCGCATCGGCCATGAGTTCGTCGTCTTTGATGAAGTCGATTCCGGCGTCGCAGAGTTGCTGAACCAGCTCTGCCGTGGCGCTCGGGGTCAGGCCGACGCTGGGCTTGATGATCGTGCCTATAATCGGGCGCTGAAAAACTCCGGTAAGCGTTCGGGTTCCCGAGATGCCGAACGCCGGGCCAGGGTAGCGCCCGGAAAACTCTTCGGGAAGCGTAATATCCAGCAATTTCAGCCCCGTATGGTCGGAAAGCTCGAACAAGTTCCCGAGAAGCGTTGCGATCAGTGTCGGAAGATTGACCCCGACGTTCTCCAGCGGCCAGGAGAGTGTCATTGTGGCTTGATAGTACGTCGAGCCGGGCTTTCCACCGGGCAACGAAGGCGTAGTAGTTTTGTCAATCGGTTCTAATCGCTCAATTTTTGCCCCGAAGCGCTCTTTTAGCTCCGGAGTCTCGCCAGGAGTTGTGATAAACGTCCCGCAAGACTGTTCCCCGGCGATCACCGAGGCTGCATGTTCGAGAGACTGGCTCGTTTCTAAAAAATACGTCGCGTAGATTCGGCTCATGGAAGAGTTTCTTCGGTGCTAAAAATCTCTGACAGAGCGTCGTCGGGGTCTTGCGAATATCCGTCCTGCCAGGCCAACTCTGCTTGCACCGGGTCGCTGATGCTCTCTATCGCCTGTTGGCGTAGCGCCTCGAAGCGCTCGCGCTCCGCAGGCATCATCGAATAGACCAGTGACCGATACAGGCGCTCGGTCTGCCCCATCAACCGTAGCGCCCGCTGCTCGCCAAGCTGTGCCAGATACACTTCGCACAGATTCCCGAGGCAGAACAGGACCCAGGACCATTCTTGAATTCGCCACAGATTCTTTCCCGCTTGAAGCAAGTGCTGATGTGCTTTTTCCCATTTTTTTTGCTTCACGAACATAAAACCAAGATAGGAATCCCCCCTATATATCCCAAGCACAACACCCATTTCACCTAATCGTTCTTTTGCATCCTCGATTAATCGCTTACCCTGTTCAAAATCTCCAGATAAAACATAATAAAATCCTTTTATTAGTGTAAATATACGGTTTGATGGATTTTTAGATATCTCAAAATAATTATCAAGAGTGTTAATAATTTCTTTATTTTTATCCAGCTGACATGAATGATTATACGCCGTAGCAATATTCAAAAAATAACGTAAATCCTGACCATTATCCAAATTGCTATCGCATCTCCTTACAATTTGCTCCAAAAATTCAATTTCACTTTTATAATTTCCGTTTATGGCAGCCAAATTTGATTTAGCGCAAAGCACTTGCTTCTTTTCACTCTCTGATTGACATCCGATCATCTCTGCTTGATCAATATAATACTTTAATTCTGATTTATCTCCTTGATTAGAAGCCATAAAAGAGCCATATAATAAAAATTCAAAGATATATTCAGGATTTTTATAATTTATTTTCGGTAAAAATTTCCTGACTACCTGACGAGCTTCCGAAAACATTCCAGTAAAGAACCACGTCGTTCTAAATACGTCTATCAGCTCGACCTGAAGCGGAACCTGCTCTTCCCCCTCCAGATTCAGCGCCGCCGAGAGCTGCTCGTACTCTAAAACCAACCGACGTCCATCCTCCGGGGAAGGGCTCGTGGTGAGCGCCTTTGCCAGAGCGACACTCGCACTCAAGTGCCGAACTTCAAGCTCTCTCTGCTCATCTCCGCTCAGAAACGCCCCGGAAAACTCGCGGACGGTCTCCAGAAGCCGAAAGCGCTGCGGGCCTTCTCCCTCCGCCAGGTTGACCAGCGATGCCCGGCAAAGCTCGTCCAGAAGCGGCGCGACAGGTCGCTCGGGGCAGAGTAGCTCGGCGCTCTGAAGGGTCCAGGTGCCCCGAAAGACACTGAGCTGAGTGAGAAGCCACTTTGCACCGTCCGAAAGTAGCGCGTAGCTCCAGGAGAGCGTTTTCTGGAGCGCACCCAGCCCCTCGAAGCGACGCCCCGCCGAGACTTCCTCGCAGATCTGGCGCGGCGAGAAGAGCAGGCCGCGCGCCGCCGCCATCTCCAGCGCCAGCGGGATTCCATCCAGGAGCCGACAGAGCTGGAAGACATCCGGAGCGTTTTCGGCGCTCAGACGAAACTCCGGGCGAAGATGACGCAGGCGGTCCACAAAAAGGGCGACTCCCGGACCTGTCTCACCGCGCTTTCGGGTGCCAGGCGGAACCGGCAGCGGCGCGAGCGGCAGGACCTGCTCCCCGGCAATGCCCAGCGTCCGGCGCGATGTTGTGAGAATCGTCAGGTCGGGAGCCAGCGCAAGAAGCTCGGTCAGGACGGCGCGCAGCCCGTCCTGGTCCAGGTGCTCCAGGTTGTCCAAAATTAGCAACGTCGGTGCTCCGCGCAGGCGACGTGCGGTTTTTTCCAGAGCCGCCTGGCCCGCCTGTGGCACCGACGGCAGCACGGCTTTTACCTCGCGCGCGACGGCATCCGCGATCTGGCCTGGAGTCGTCAGCCCGGCGAGGCGCACCCACCAGACTCCGCCCGGATAGAGCAGTGGCTCGATTCCGCCCACCAGCTCCAGCGCCAGCCGGGTCTTCCCCACCCCGCCCAGACCGATGATCGTCACCAGGCGCTCGCGCCCCGAGGTGAGCCACTCCTCCAGTAGCGCCTTTTCTTCCTCGCGCCCGAAAAATCCCGTGAGTGTCCGGGGGAGAACGCTTCCCGGCACGGCGTCGCGCTCGCCCGATGGTTTTCGGCGGGGAGGAGACGCTCGCACGACATCGGGGCGAACCGTGGGCAGCGTCGAACCGAGAAGCTGGCGCAGCGCGACGCCGGGCAAGACCCCGATCTCTTCACAGAGAAGGCGCTCGATCTCCGCGTAGCGCCGCCTCGCCAGCGCCTCGTTGCCTGCGATGAGCGCCGCGCGAATCCGGAGCGAGTACCCGGCCTCGCTCAAAGGATCGAGCTGCACCAGCCGCTGGCCCAGCCGCTCCGCGCCGCCCGAATCGCTCCCCGCCAGCGCCGCCTCGCCCAGCCGGGTCAGCAGGCTCGTCAATTCCGAGGCGTGCCGCTCCCGCTCGGCGATAACCCAGTCATCGTCGAAGCCTTCGAGAAGCGGCCCGGTCTGAAGGCTCTGTGCCCGCTCGTCGTTCCTGGCCTGGATCGCACGCTCCAGAAGCTGGACGTCCGTCTCGACCTGGCCTGAGTCGAGCCTGAGCGCCGTCCGGTCTACCTGAAGAATGCCCTCCGCCTCGCCCAGGGCGAGCGCACGGCGAAGCCGAGAGAGCTGAAAGCGAAGGTTGTTGCGCGCCGAGGCTTCGTCGCTCTCGGGCCAGAGCAGGGCAAGCAGCGCCTCCCGCCGAACCTCCCGCCCGGCTTGAAGCGCCACACAGGCAAGAATGCGCCCCGGCTTACCCGAGGGAAATCGGACCATTTTCCCATCGGGAAGTATCCAGTGAGGGCTGCCAAAAAGAACAAGTCGTATCAACAAATCACTCGAAGTCATCCTATCACCCGAGCTTGGTAAGTTCTAATGGTTTCTGTCACAAAAATCTAATGATCGTCTAACGCTCGGGACGTAGTATCTTTCTGTGCATGTCATAGTGCAGCACGCAAGAGCGAAGATCGAGATCACACACCCGGAGCGTCAGGCGCGGCGCAGAAACTCGGGCGCGACCCGTTCAGCGAGCCACACACCGTTGTCGGAGAGGTAAAAATCTTCCCCGGCGGCCCGCATCGCGCCGGTGTCTAACTGAAGCAGAACGGGTTTTCCACGGCGCTGCCCGACGTTCAGCGCGGTCTCGCGGTCGGCGGAGAGATGGACGTGATGCCGACTTCCCGGAATCAGCCCTTTCTCGAAAATACTGGGGAGAAACTGCTCAATCGTTCCGTGATAGAGCACTTCGGGCGGCTCGGCCTTTGCAAACGTCATCTCGACCCCTTCGGTGGAGTGTCCCTGGCTGGCCCGGATTTTCTGCCCGGTTTCATCGAACGCATAGCGCTGCTTGGGGCAGAGATTTACCAGCTCGCTTAGCTCGGCACGGGACATTCCGCGCCCTTTTTTCTGGCAAACACCCAGCACGGCATCGACGGACGCCCAGCCCTCTTTCTCTAAAGTCAGCCCGACGCTTTCGGGCTGGTGGCGCAGTATCAGGGCAAGAAACTTGCTGCGCTTAACTCGTTGTTCTTCATTCATCGAGTTATTGTATCACAGATACGAACTCAATTTATTTTTGGTTTTTGAGAACCTTGAAGAAGACGACAGCGAGCACCGCCGTGATGAAAAACGTCCCCATGGCCTGACCTGCGGCGAAGTTCATGTCCGGCGCACGGTCGAGCGCCCCACCGGCGATTGCGATGACCGTAAAGAGGCTACGCAGCACACTGAAAAACAGAAAAATTCCCAGAATAACCAGCCCGACGATTCGCATTTGACTCTCCCCCACTCGCTCTTTGGTTTTTTGCTCCAAATTTTCCTGCCCGAAGACGTAACTATTTTTACCGGATTCGTGTCTAACAAATCACAGGAGGTTGACATGAACAAGAAGATCGATGCGACGGTTACCGAGAGGGACATGGTCGAGATTAGAGCCGCGCTGGCGACGATCACGCAGAAGCTGCCGTTTCTCGTGACGCTGGACAGCCAGGAGCGACAGCGGCTCTTCAAGATGGGCGATAAGTCCGTCGGGTTCGTCGAGGAGGCGCTTCGAGCGGCGCTGAACCACCCGTCGGTTCTCCCGGCGAGCGTCGATGTGGCCGCATTCAAGCGCGACGTGGAGCTGGCGCGGGTGCTGCGCGAGCTTCAGATGCTCACCGATGCCCTCGCCGTCAAGATTTCGGATACGTCGATGGCCGTGGGTTCGGAAGCGATGACGACGGCTTCGAGCATCTATCGCTACGTCCAGACAGCAGCGAAGACCGAGCCGGGCCTGCGCTCTGTGGCCGACGACCTGGGCGAGCGCTTCAAAAAGCTCCCCCGCCAGAAACCGACCACGACCGAACCAGCATAAACTCTCACCGTTCCACCTCTGAGCCTCACCTCTGAAGCTCGGAGGTTTTTTGTTGAAGGTCGGAACTCTAATTTTCAAGCTCTGACCTTCACCGTTTGAGTTCAGACCTTAAAATTTCAAGCGCCGAACTCCCTCGTTGATACTCGGACCTTGAATTTTGCAGATCAGACCTGGAATTTTGCAGATCAGACCTCAAAGGGTGAAGGTCGGAGCTTCTCCGTGTATAATCGCCTACCAGGGAGAAAATTCGAAATGGGACTTGTAGAGCGACGAAAGATCAAAGAACTTCAGGAAACCATCCTGCCGGAGCGCGAAAAAGAGATCGAGGAGATCTGCGGCAAACCAATCCCCTACGAGGTGGACTTGTCCAGCATAGAGGGCGACCTCGAAGGGCTGAACTTTTTAGACAATCTCTCGTGCCACCGGCTGAACATGGCGCTTAGAACCATCTGCCAGGACGACCTGGGCAAGGAAGCCGTCCGCGACGGCTTAACTCTAATTAAACTCAAGAACGTCAAGGACAAATCCGAGATGCAGATGACGTTTACGGGCGGCGTTTTAGAGATGCACTGCGCCTACGCCCTGGGCACCGAAGGCATGCACCGCGACGACGCCATCTGCAAGCTGCTCCTCGACAAGCTGTAAAAGCCAGGCAGCTAAAGCAGCCTGCTACACGGAACAAGCACCGTGAACGGCGCTACCCAAACACGGTATTTACAGGGAGCTTCAGCTTCCTTAGATTCGCGCAGCAGGCTGCTTTAGCTGCCTGGAAACGGCACGAAGATCGTGCGGCATTAAAAATACCGGCCTATTAAAAGCGCACCTCCGGCGCGACCCGAACATCGTTCGGGGATTGGCGCTATCGCGCCCCGGAGGGTGCGCTTCTGGGAGACCGGTATTTTCAATGCCGGGCCGGTGCCAGCACCAAAATGGTGCGGCAAAGGGGCGAAGCGCCAAGCCTGCTCCGCAGGCAAATCAGAAAATACGCTTTCAGGAAACCCAATACCGAATCAGGTATGGATACCATGTGCAACCTGAGCAATCAACTCTAAAACGATCTCTGTCTTCCCGGCTTCTATTGCCTCACGCGGCGAGATTTCTCCGAGAGCTGGGTTTGGTGCATAAATCCATCTCTCAACAGCATCAGGCTTCATAATTTCGAGCAAATGATCCCGCACCTGCTGAATATCCCGAAAAACGCGCTCCTCGGAGATCGGTACGAGCCGATTTTCCCGAACCGCAAAAATCCCTTCGACAGTCCCCACGCGCACCTGCACGCGACCGTCTTCTAAAACCGCCGCCGTCGCTTCGTTCATAGCCGCATTTTACCGCGCCGCGTTTTGCCCGGCATTGAAAATACCGGCCTGTTAAAAGCGCACCTCCGGCGCGACCCGAACATCGTTCGGGGATTGGCGCTATCGCGCCCCGGAGGGTGCGCTTCTGGGAGACCGGTATTTTCAATGCCGGGCCGGTGCCAGCACCAAAATGGTGCGGC
>JANLTX010000077.1:0-35036 GCA_031363095.1 Armatimonadota bacterium
CGTCCGTGACGACCGCGACGATCAGGAACCCTGCCCAAAAATTCCCACAGAGAAGGCAGAGGAGCTGCCGAAGAACGAGACGAGGAAGACATGCACCCAGTTTAGCCTATTCCATTCACGAAAACTGAACGACCCTGAGGCCCAGCGCCTGTCCGCCTGCTCCCGCGCAAAGCTCAATACTTGTCAGGTTTCGCATACGAACCATTTTATACCAATTTGTTGTGACTTGACCATCTGATGCCTTGCACGAAGATCGTGCGGCAAACACCCAGCGGCTGGGTAAGCAGAGTTTATAAAATAGGGTTACACCGAACCCACCCGGCCACTCGAACCCACCCGGCCACTCGTAAACCTCGTGTCCACCCTCCCTTCGCGGCGAAGGGAGGGTCGGCGCAGTGAGGGACGAACGAAGCCGGGGTGGGTTCGGTGTAACCCGACCAATTAGCTTCTGCTTACCTGCGAAGCGCCGACGCTGCTTTGCAGCGAAGACCTACGCTCGTTTAGCGGTTATATGATTTCAAATTACAGAAGTGCAAAACAGAAAGAATAATAAATAGTAAGATTTTTATTGTAATATTTTGAATTAATATATTTACAGAAATTAGATTCAGTAGCAATGGAACTAATATTACAGAAGACACCTGTTTTTCATTTTCTCTATTTTTTGTACGAATATTATAATTCCCCCACTCACATAATATACCTGAAACACCAAGAATTATACCAATAGTAATAACTATTATTTTCATATTAAAGCTCGGCGGCAAGAGCGTTTAGAAACTTTCTGCGCCAGCGCAGGAAGTCTTCTTTGCCCTCACCAAACACGGCGTTGGTGAGCAGAACAACGGTCAGGTCGAAGGTCGGGTCGATGGTGAGAACGGTTCCCGTGTAGCCCGAGTGGCCGACAGTGCGCTCGGAGAGCAGGTCGCCCATCGGGGTGTAGCCGTTCGGAGGGCAGAAGAACATCAGGGTGTGGCCGGGCGGGTCCGACTGCGGCGCAAAAATTCGGCGGCGGGCGGGGTCGCCAAAGAAAATCCCGGTGCGCAGGGCTTCGCCGAAGCGGGCCACGTCGAGCGCGGTTCCGAAGAGTCCGGCGTTCCCGCTCACGCCGCCGCCCGCCCGGATCGCCCGCGCGTTGCCATCGTGCACGACGCCACGCAAGCGGGTCGGGCTGCCCTCGGCTCCCTCACGGGCGACGGTCGGGGCGCAGCGCACCGGGTCGGGCCAGAACGTCAGGGAGTCCAGCCCGAGCGGAGAGAACACCCGCTCGGCGGCCAGCGCATCGAGTGACTTCTCGGTGACGGTTTGCAGTATCTTCGCCAGCAACACATAACCCAGGCACGAGTATTCGTACTTCGTCCCCGGCGGCATCACGGGTTCGCGGAGAACGGCCTCGACGGCGCTCTCCAGCCCCTCGCCCAGGTTGTAGCACGCCGCCCAGCCCGGCAATCCCGAGGTGTGCGTCAGCAGATGGCGCACCGTGACATCTTTCAGGTGCCCGGCGCGCGGCCCTAAAAGCTCGGGCAGGGGCGTCGCGAGGGTGAGCATTCCGCTCTCAATTAGAGTGAGAAGGGTCGCGGCGGTGGCGAGCGGCTTGGTCAGGCTCGCCAGATCGTAGAGAGCTTCCGGGTAGGTCGGCTCGTCGCCGTCGAGCGTCCCGAGAGCTTCTGAGAAAAGCACCTCGCCGCCCCGGAGCGCCACCGTGACCGCGCCGGGCATCGCGCCGGACGCGATGGCCTCTTCCAGGACCGCCAGCGGGCGCATCACTGCGGCCAGCTCCGTCCCCCGACGCTCGCCGCGCACAGGGTGTAGGTCGCGGTGTCTATGGTTTTCTTCACCACCCCGACGCTCGCCGCACGCCACTCGGTGCGGGTTTCTTTCTCCCTCTGAAAGACCCCGCCCTGGCTGTAGCCGACCTCCTGAACGATCTCGATCACGGCGCAGTCGAACGTCCCCGCCGGGACGCTCACCCGCTCGGAGCGCTGAAACGACGCCGTGAAGGTCGTGGTCACCGGCCCGAGATAGCCCGCGCTATTGCGCTCGCCGCCGCCCGTGGCTGTGAATCCCTGCTGGCCTTTTATCAGGTTGTACGAAACCAATAGCGGCTGTCCGTAGGTCGTCTGCGCCGTGATCGTTCCGCCGGGGAGCAAGACGCGCTCCTGCACGATGCCATAGCCTGTGGTGAGATTTTCGCGGAGCAAAGAGATTTTCTCTATGGCTCCGTCGCGCCAGAACTCCAGCGGCACGACGCTCTGGCCGTTCTCCGTAAGCGCCGTCCCGATCTTTTCCAGGCGCGTCTCGGCAGGGCTGCCGGTCACGGAGAGATCAAAGGTCCAGGTGTCGCCAGGCGTGCGCGGAAAGAGCGATGCGCTCAGCTGGTGTGGGCCGGGGTCGGGCGTCGGACTCGGAGTGGGTGTCGGGGTCGGCGTCGCGGTGGGCGCGGGCGTGGGACTCGGACTCGGGGTTGCGCGGCGCGTCACGGCAATTTCGGTGCGGCTCGCCCCCACCAGAAAAGAAAGCGTCCCGCCGCTCTCGTTCAGCGTCCCCTGTGCGCTCGCGCCCGTGCCCGTCAGCGAGAGACTCCCGCTTGAAGTCACCAGCCCGGTCAGCGCAAGGGGCGAACCGCCGCTCGGGGTGAAGGTCGCGCGGACCGCTCCGTCTGTGGCAACGGTCAGCGTCAGCCCGGCCCCGTCGTAGGTTCCTGCGAGCCGACTCTGCCGACTGCTCAGCGACCCACCCGAACACCCCGCCCCGACCCCCAGGCCCACGCCAAGAGTTGCCAGCCCCATCGCCGCGATAAAGCGCATTTGCATAAGTTCATTGTACAGCCCAAGTTGCGACCTCTCCCTCGAAGCGCTTCGCTTTCGTCCCTCTCCGGCTGAATCCCTCGTCCCTCGGGGCGAAGAGGGAGAATGAGAGGGTCGTCTCCAGCCCTGAGCTTCGTCGATACCCCTTCGCCAGCGAGGGACGAGCGATCAGCCGGAGGGGTCGGCGGTCACGCCGGGGGAGGACGGGTTGTTTCAAGGAAGGAGATGCAGGTCCGGCGGGTCAGCGCTTCCAGACCGTCGCGTCGAGGTTTAAAATCGCCTGCACGACGCTTGTCATCGCGGCGACTTCGATAGGGGCGAGCGCGGGGTCGGGCTTTTTCTCGCCGACAGAAAGTAATTTTTGGGCGGATTCGGGGCTTGCGGCAAAAAGCGAGTGCTGGGCCGTGTAGAGCTGCGTCAGAAGAGAAAGCTCCTCGGGCGAGGGCGTGCGAGTCGCCAGCGTCCGGAACGCGAAGATGACCCGCGCGGCGTCGGTTGGTCCGGCTTCTTTGAGCGCCCGCTCAGAAAGAACCCGTGCCGCTTCCACGAAGGTCGGGTCGTTTAAGAGAATTAGAGCTTGCAGCGGCGTGCTGGTTGCGCCGCGCCGGGCAGTGCAGACCTCGCGGCCCGGCGCATCGAGAGTCGTCATGTTCGGCAGTGGGGCGGTTCGCTTAATCACCGAGTAGAGGCTGCGCCGGTACAGATCCAGGCCGTGGCTCTGGGAGTACGCCGGACTCATCGCGTTTGCTTCGCGCCAGAGATCGCCGGGCTGGTACGGACTCACGGGCGGCCCGCCAAGCTTCTTCTCCAGCAGCCCGCTTGCGGCAAGAGCGAGGTCGCGGATCGTCTCGGCGGAGAGTCGCCCGCTCGGGCCGCGTGTTAGCAGGACGTTCTGCGGATCGCGCGGGCCTGAGTGGCTGCTCTGGCGGTAGGTGCGCGAGAGAACGACGCTCTTAAAAAACCGCTTGACGTCCCAGTTTGTCTGAAAGTCGGTGGCCAGATAGTCCAGAAGCTCCGGGTGGCTCGGGAGCTTTCCCTGAACCCCGAAGTCCTCGCTGGTCTCGACCAGTCCATGCCCGAAACACTGTTGCCAGAATCGATTCACCGCGACACGCGCCGTGAGCGGGTTGTTTTTGTCTGTCAGCCAGCGAGCGAGGTCCAGTCGGGTCCATTTTTGCCCCCTGGCCCCTTGTAATTGCCCCCTGACCCCCAGTAATGGGGGGAGGAAGGTGGGAGTGCCGGGCGTGACGCGGTTTTTCTCGGTTTTTTCGGCGTCGTAAGCTCCGCGCGTCAGGACGTAGGTCGGGCGCGGGACGGGTAGCTCCTCCATCGTCATGACTTCGAGCATCGAATCTTCCGCCCGCCAGATTTTTTCGCGAGCAAGAGAGAGTGCCGTCTCTGCGTGAAGAACCTCGGGCGTCGGGGCGCTTCGGGTCGGGTCGATAGCGCGGGAGTAGATCTCCACTTCGTCGATCAGGCCGCCTTTGAAGCCTTTATCGCGAAATCGCTGCCCGAATGTCAGGGTATGTGTCCCGATGCCTTTGTAGAGCTTGTTTTTAAGAATTTGAGTAGGAGATAGCTGGTTATTAACCCATATTTTCAAGCCAGACGCCTGGCTGGAGCCATCATAGGTCACCACTACTTTTATCCAGGTGTTTTTTGGGACGACTGCGCTTTTTGTTTGCACGGCGATAGCGTTTCCCGGCCAGTGGCGCATCATTCGAGCCGTCAAGATGCCGTTTTGGAGCGTCAGATCGTAGCCATACGGCCCGGTATCTGTGCCGTCCGTCGCCGTGTAGACCACCACGGACTCCCTGGAGCCGCGCGTGTCTTTGAGATAGAACGCTATCGAGAACGGGGTGTGGCGGGTGAAGGGCAGACCGGGGAAGCTGACATTGTTCTCGCCATCAAGCTGGATCGCCTTGCCGACCTTGCCCTCCACGAGCGGCACCGTCTCGGCGTGGGCGATGCCGTCCAGGGTCTCAAAGCCTGCGTGGACTACCCGACTTTCGAGCAAGTCCTGGGGCGTGCCCGGACGCCTGCGGGCAAGCACCAGCGCTCGCTCAGCCTGGGCGACGGCCTCGCGGGCTTCCCCGAGCGTGCGGGCCTGCTCGCGCGTCGGCAAGAGAAGGGAGGGCGTCGGCGTGATGTGCCCGGCGTCGTACAGCCCGTGCTCGTCGATGGAGCTGAAGAACGCGCTGATTCGATAGTAGTCTTTTTGCGTGATGGGGTCGAACTTGTGGTCGTGGCAGCGGGCGCACTCCAGGGTCAGCCCTAAAAACGCGGTCCCGAACGTCTTCACCCGGTCGGCGACGGCCTCGGTGCGCCACTCCTCGGGCACGGAGCCGCCCTCGTTCGTCATCCGATGCAGCCGATTGAACGCGGTCGCAAGCCGGGTTTCATTGGTTGCATCGGGCAGCAAATCCCCGGCGAGCTGGCGAGTGAGAAACTGGTCGTAGGGCAGGTTTTGATTGAAAGCCTGAACGACCCAGTCGCGGTACGGCCAGACCGTCTCCAAAAGATCGGATTGATAGCCGTAGCTGTCGCCGTAGCGAGCCAGATCGAGCCAGGGAGTTGCCATCGTCTCCCCGAACTGCGGGCTTTTGAGCAGCCGGTCCACGACTCTCTCGCGGGCCTCGGGCGTCTGGTCCTGAAGAAATTGATCGATCTCGGAAAGCGTCGGCGGCAGCCCGGTCAGATCGAGGCTGGCGCGCCGCAGCCATTCGTCGCGAGGAGCCTCGGGCGAGAAATTTCGCCCTTCTTTTTTGAGCCGTTCAGAGACGAAAGCGTCGATAGTCGCCCCTGACCCCAATAATGGGGAACTTGTGCTGGGGGAAACGAAGCTCCAGTGCTTTTCGTAGGCCGCGCCGCTCTGAACCCAGCGTCGAAGCGTCGCTTTCTGGGCCGCGCTCAGCGTTTTGTGAGAGCTTGGTGGGGGCATCTCATCGGCGAGCACCCGCTCCAGCAGTTTCTTGCCGTTCCAGCCGGGACGATCCAGCCTCAGATTGGCCTGACGCGCCGCCGAGTCGGGGCCGTGGCAGGCGAAGCAGTTCTCCGAAAGAATCGGGCGAACGTCTTTGTTGTAGCCTGTCAGAGAGAGGCAAAAAAAGGGGATCAACATCAGGCTCACTGGGCATGATTGTAACATGCGGAAAAAACTTGAAAACTATGGTACAGTCGAGGGCAGGGAACTCTGAAGTCATTCGGGGCGTCTCACATCACACGTCGAATTTTTAACTCCCAAGGAGGGGCATGCCTATGGAAGGCAAGAAAATTGCGTTGATCGCTGGTGGTCTGGTAGTCGCTCTAATAGCAGGGTTTTTCGCCTATCGGGCGATGCCGCAGGGGGAAGTCACTCAGATGGGGAGTGGAAACTCAAACCCGGACGATGCCTTCTTTCGTGAGATGGCAAAGAAATGCCAGGGGGACTTCAACAAGCTCACCCCAGCAGACCAGAAGACATTGCTCGCCAAGTGCGGCAACCGTAATTATGCTTCGACGTTTATGACGCGCTACTGGGCCGCTGAGAAGAAGTAACCCGACAGCGCTTCGTCAACGGCAGATAACTCCTGCCAACTCTGGCTCCACGGGAGCCTCCCACCGAGGTCGGTGGGAACTTTCGGAAAGGGAAAAACATTCATGCAAGCCACCAAGCGCGCATTTACTCTCATTGAACTTCTTGTCGTCATCGCCATCATTGCGATTCTCGCTGCGATCCTCTTCCCCGTCTTTGCCCAGGCAAGAGAGAAAGCCCGCTCGATTAGCTGCCTCTCCAACGTCCGTCAGATAGGTACGGGCGTCATGATGTACGTCCAGGACTACGACGAAGTCTTCCCGATGGCCTGGGGCAACCCGGTCGGTACGTGGGAGCGCCAGGTCGAGCCGTACATCAAGAACCTTGGTGCCGGGGTTGATTCCCGCAACAGCAAGGGGATCGGACGCTGCCCGTCGGACTCCACTCGTGGCGTCAACGGAGCCACTCCTGCCAGCTACACCACCAACGCCAACCTGTTTGGCGCGGGTTATCAGGACTCAAGCTGGGGTGATCTCTATCCGCCACAGGCGCTGGCCTCGATCAGCCGACCGGCGGAAGTGCTGGCCGTCGCCGAGACCAACAAGGTCTTCTGGCCGGGCAACGATGTCGAGACCGGAACCGACTTCGTTCGCGTCGGTCGGGGTGGCGGTACGGGCGGCGGCGATGTCGATCTCTCGCCGAGCAGCCTGGCGGCGGCGCAGTGGTACGCCTACAACAACAAGTGCGTAGACTACACCACCTGGAACATGCCGCCGGATGGTAGCTGGAGGATGAAGTACCCGTCGTTCCGCCACAACCGCACCGGTAAGCGCAGCGGCTTCGCCAACGTGCTCTACGCCGACGGCCACGCCAAGGCGGTTCGCCACGGCTCGATGACTCCCGGAACCTGGCTGCCTCAGCTCGGCGATGGCGACGCCGCGACCGCCGCGACGTTCCAGGCCAACCTGAACTGCACCTCGGCGGCTCCCGCGCCGGGAATGCCCTCGGACGCCACGCTGCCGTAGGGTTTTCGGTTACGACCAGGCCACACCGGGTACCCACCCGGTGTGGCTTTTTCTCTCTTTATTCTCTTTTCCGTGAATCGACGCGACACTGCACTCATCGCCGCCGCGCTCGCCCTTTTCGGGGGAGCTGCTTTTTTTGTGACCGCCCCCGCCCGGCGCACAAGCTACCTGCGACGTGCGCCGCTGCCCGCGCTGGAGCAGGAAGCACGCACCCGCCCCGCCGACGGAGCGCTCTGGCTTGCCCTCGGGCAGAAGCGCCGCGAGGCCGGAAAGCTACCCGAAGCCTACGAAGCCCTCGCCCGCGCCGCCGAGCTTGGCCCCCACGACTTTGCGGCCTGGAGCGGCGCTGCCGAGCTTGCCCAGACGCTCTACGGCGAGCAGGGAGCCTTCGATCTGCTGGACACCTTCGTCAAGAACAACCCCGACGAAGCCCGCGCCCATCTTGCGCTTGCCCGGCTGTACTTTCTCAAAAGCTCCTACGACCGCGCTGTGGCCGAAGCGAAGCTCACGCTCAAAACCGACCCGAAGCTCGCCGAAGCCTGGCGGATCATCGGGTGGGAGCGCCTGCTCAACGACGCCCGCCAGGACGCCGAGAACGCCATGCGGAAAGCCGTCGAGATAGACCCGGCGGACTTTCGCAATCATGTCGGGCTGGGCGACGTTTATAGCCTACAGACGCGCTACCCCGAGGCGGTCGCCACCTACCGAAAAGCTCTCTCGCTTTCTCCGAGCGACGCGAACGCCCAGCGGATGCTGGCGCGTGCGCAGCTCAAGTCGGGCGTGAAAGACCCGGCGGGCCTCGCCGAGATCGAGAAGCTCCTGCGCCAGAGCATCGGGCAGGAAGAAGGGCGCGGCATCACCCATATCGCGCTGGCCGAGCTGTTCGAGCGGCGGGGCGAGTGGGCACCGGCGCTTCAGGAGTACGAGAGCGCGACCCTCCTGGAGCCGAACACGCCCGACACGCTCTACCGGCTCAGCCAGCTCAGCCAGCAGCGCAACCGCCCCGACCAGGCCCGGCAGTGGGCGACGCGCCACCGGGCGATGCGCAGCTTTATCCCGGTCGAGAAGATTCTCAAGCAAAAATTCCAGCAAGCGACGACCGACGCGGAAAAAAATCGGCTGCGCCTGGAGCTGGCCCAGAAAACGGCAGCAGCCGGGCTGCTTAAAGACGCCGTCGAGCAGCTTCAGGCGCTTCCGGGCCAGGAAGCGGCCCTGCAAAAAATAGAGCAAATCCCTCTTTTTCGCGAGCAGTCGCTGCTCTCTCAGCCCGGCGCGACGCTGATTGCACAGGGCGACGCCCGGCTCAAGGCAGGCGATCTCCCCGGAGCGCAGGCGCTCTACTTCGCGGCGGTCCGGCGCAACCGGTTCCAGGCGGTCGCGCTGCAGAACGTCGGGCTGGTGCTACTGGCGCAGGGCAAGAGCCGGGAAGCGCTTCCCTTTCTGAGCGACGCCCTGACGAACGACCCGACCCTCTCGCGGGCGCACTTCGCGCTGGGCGATCTGGCCCACGCAGGCGGCGATGGCGGACGCGCACGCGGGCACTACGAAGCCGGGCTGAAAACCGAACCGAAGAACGTCGCGGCGTGGCTGAGGCTCGGGGCGATCTGTCGCGACGGCCAGCAAGAGTCGCCTGCCCACGCGGCGTTTGAGAAAGCCTACGCGCTGGCTCCCGAGCTGCCCGAGTGCGCCCGCGAGTGGGCCAGCACCCTCGAAGACGACGGCAAGCACGCCGACGCCGAGAGTGTCCTGCGCAAGAGCCTGGAAAAATCCCCCGAGAGCGAGACCCTCGCCCAGCTTGCGGTTCTGCGCCTGGAGAAGTTTCAGGACTTAAAAGAAGCCGATGCCCTGCTCGCCAAATCGCTCAAGGCCGATCCACAGAACACCTACGCGCAGTACGGACTCGGACTGGTCCGGCTGGCGCAGAAGCGCCCGGCAGAGGCCCGTGCGCTGCTGGAGACGCTCGTGCTGCGCGACCCGAAAGCCCGCGAGATCTGGTTTGCTCTGGGCCGGGCACGCCGCGACGCAGGCGATGCGACCGGCTCGCAGAAAGCCCTCGACACCGCGCGACGACTGGAGCAGCAGTTTATTCAGGAGCACTCGAAACCGTGAGACCTCTCTTTTTTGGGGCCGGAGCCGCGTTCATTTTATCCGGGGCGTCGTGCTCGCAATCGGTCAAGACGCCCGCTCAGACCCCGGAATCAAACAAGCCCGCCCCGATCTTTCGTGAGATCGCAAAAGAAGCCGGGCTGGACTACCGCTGGAGCGTCACGATGGCGCGCCCGCTGAACATTCTGGGCACTATCGGCAATGGCTGCGCTCTTTTCGACTATGATAGCGACGGCAACCTGGATATCCTGCTGGTCGGGCAGCCGACAAAGCTCTTTCGGGGCGACGGTAAGGGAAAGTTTACGCCCAGCGACGCGCTTCCCAATCTCTCCGGGCATCTGCTGGGCTGCGCGGTGGGAGATTTAGACAACGACAGCTTCCCCGAAGTCTATCTGACGGCCTACCAGGGCGGTATCTTACTGAAAAACGACGGCGGGAAGAAGTTTCACGCTCTGCCGATGCCCTCGCAGCCCTGGACGACCTCGGCGACGTTCTTTGATGCCAATAACGACGGCAAGCTTGACCTGTACCTGGGCAACTATGTTCAATTTACGCCGAAAACCAAGCCGCAGCTCTGCGCCTCGGGGACGCTTCAGACGGCGTGTGGGCCGCGCTACTACGACCCGGAGGCCGGAAAGCTGTTCCTGGGCGACGGCAAGGCCGGGCTGAAAGAGTCCACGGCGTCCGCCGGGCTGACGTACCTGAGAAAAAGCGCCGAGGCGATGGAGACCGCCGCCAAGATCTCCGGCAAGGCGCTGGGCGTCGCCGCCGCCGACTTCGAGGGGGCCGGGCGCGTCGGGCTGGCGCTCGCCAACGACGAGATGCCGGGCGATCTGCTCAAGAACAAGGGCGGGCGCTTCGAGAATATCGGGCAGCTCTCGGGAGTCGCCTACGACGCCAACGGCGGGACGCACGGCGGCATGGGCGTGGACTGGGGCGATATAAACGGCGACGGTCAGCTCGATCTGTTCGTCGGGACGTTTCAGAACGAGCCGAAGTGTCTG
Organism: Armatimonadota bacterium; assembly: GCA_031363095.1. Lineage (GTDB taxonomy): Bacteria > Armatimonadota > Armatimonadia > Armatimonadales > Armatimonadaceae > JANLTX01. Next base: position 10,457 of record JANLTX010000077.1, read on the forward strand.
TACCTGAACCAGGGCAAAACTATCTTCACCGAGAGCGGCGAGGCGTGGGGGCTGTCCCCCGCTCGCCCGTTCGTGACCTTCGGGAGCAAATTTCTGGACTTCGACAACGACGGCTGGCTGGACCTGCTGATCGCAAACGGGCACGTCCAGGACAACATCGAAAAAGTGGACAAGGCGGCCCGTTACCGCCAGCCGCTCCAGCTTTTCCACAACGAGGCCGGACAGAAATACACCGATGCGTCTGCTCTCTTGCCAGCCCAGGTGCTGGTCGGGCGCGGGCTTTCGGTAGGCGACATCGACAACGATGGCAGGCTCGACGCGCTGGTCGTTGACGCAGAAGGTGCGCCGCTCCTGCTCCACAACGAGAGCAAATCGACCGCCCACTGGCTCTCGTTGGAGCTGGTCGGCGCGAAATCCAACCGCGACGGCTACGGCGCGACGGTTCGCGTCACGGCAGGCGGGCGGGTGATCGTGCGCCACTGCCACGCCGACGGCTCGTACATGAGCGCGTCCGACAAGCGCCTTTTGATCGGCCTTGGCGATGCCACCGAAGCGAGCGTGAAGGTGACCTGGCCCGGCGGAAAAGTACAGGACTTCGGCAAAAAAGCCCTGGGCCAGCGCCATCGGCTCACAGAAAACTAAAGGCCAGGTAGCCCGTCGAGGCTCTCGGCGTTTTTTTGGACGCGGTACTCGGCAAGCTCAGCGTCGGTTTTGGACTGCGCCCAGCGGGTGAGAGTGTCACGCTCTTCCACAAAGTCGAAGCGGGGCACCGCAAACCCGCACGAGTCGCTGATCCGGGTGAGGGCAATTTTGACAATGGCCCGCGCGCCGGGTGCCTCGGCGAGAAACTGCGGGCGCAAGGTCTCCCACTCGGGCGTCTCGGGGGTTGTGACGCTGCCCGTGCCGTGCAGCCGGACGATCTTCGGTGGCCCGGCAAGCGCGCAGAACATCACGACGATCCGTCCGTTCTCCCGAAGATGCGCGATGGTCTCGATCCCGCTTCCGGTGAAGTCTAAATACGCCACCTCGCGCGGCCCGAGAAGCCGAAGCGTGTCCATGCCTTTGGGCGAGCAGTTCACCAGCCCGCTTTCCGACAGTGGTGCGGTGGCGACAAAAAACAACTTCTGCTCCGCTATCCAGTCCGAAAGCTCTGGGGTTAATTCGTCGTAGGTCTTTCCCATAACTAAAGTACCTTTAAGACCCCTCGGACATAACCAACCGACTCGGCCAAACCCAGCGACGGGTCTTTTTCGTCTTTTTCATACTCGAACCCGATGTTACCTTCAAATTTTATCTTCTGAAGGGCATGAAGAATCGCCGGGATATCTAAAACGCCGCGCCCGACTTCTCTGGCTCGTCCGTTGCGCTCGGTCGTGTGAATGTCTTTCAGGTGAATGTCATAGACGCGGCTGCGACAGTCCCAGATTGCGCGGGCCGGATCTTTTCCGCCGCGTGCGCAGTGCCCGACATCCACACAAAGCCCGAGGCGCGGGTCCAGCTTCTTAATTAGCTCATAGGCCGCGTAGGGCGTCGGGAAGTGCTTGTCTTCCGGGCCGTGGTTATGAATCGCCAGCCGAATATCATACTCTTTTACTAATTTATCCAGCATCGGCAAGGCTTCGACAGGTGGCGCACACACCATCGTGCCAATTCCAGCGTTTTTGGCGTACTCAAACGCGCTCCGGGCGTCGGCTTCGTCGTTTTTGATCGCGATATTGCCCACCGAGAGCGGCGTAATTCCGGCAGCCTGGAACTTTTTGATAATAGCCCGAAGCTCGTCGGGGGAAGAGCTGCGCGGAAGATGGGCGTCTTTGAGCGAGACGTACTCGATGCCTAATTTTTGGAGCAGCGCGATGGTTTCGTCGATCTTCCAGAGCCGGAGGGTGTAGGTGGCGACGCCGATCTTCAGCACTTGCTTTCCTACTCCTCTTCGAAGTCTTCGTCGGTCGCGCCGGACGTATCGGTGTAGTTACTGATCTCCTCGCCCCGGTAGACCGTGATGAGGAAATCTTCGCGGTCGAAGTTCGGGAGATACGACTGGACCACATCGTCGTCGATCTGGGCGATGAGACCCTCTTCCTGCTCGATGGGCAGGTCGGCTTCGAGAACCAGAGTGGCGTGAATCGTGTCGTGGGCATAGTGCAGGTCGAGCTGCCCGAGCCTGCGGTCGTCGTCCCAGATCAAATAAATCTCGCTGGACTGGGTGCGCACCAGCCGCGTCATCCGAAAGTTCGTCGCGATCCGATCTTCGTTCATGGTTTTTTTGCAAAGAGAAAGCGCCCTTCTGAAAAGCTCAGAAGGGCGCTTCCATTGTACCAGTTTCCCGGCCCGACTCAGGTGGCGGCGTTGGGCCGCAGCTGGGGCGGGGGCCAGCCGCCTTCCGGTGTCGGTTCGCCGGTGGTCGCCGTGGGCGTGGCGCTGGGCGGCTCCGGCTTGCTGGGCGGCTCGGGCTGGTTCCCGCCGACCGCAGGCGGGATCGCGTCTTGCATCAGGGCCAGCAGGTCGTCCCTGTCCAGCGTCTCTTTTTCGATCAGGGCGTTGGTGAGGCGCTCCAGGACGTGCGCGTTGACCCGCAGAATGTCCTCGGCGCGCGCGTAGTTGTGATCGATGATCGCCCGAATCTCTTCGTCCACGATCTTGGCGATCTCGTCGGAGTAGTCGCGCTCCTCGGTTCCGCCGTCGCGACCTAAAAACGGGTTGCCGTGGCGCTTCCCGATCTGGCGATTGCCGAGGCGCTCGCTCATTCCGTACTCGCAGACCATGGCCCGCGCGGTTTCGGTGACGCTGCTCAGGTCGCCATAGGCTCCCGAGTCCAGGCCGTTCTCGCCGAAGATTTGAATCTCCGCGATGCGTCCGCCGAGCGCCATGGCGATCCGATCTTCCAGCTCCTGCTTGGTCTGGGTGTAGCGGTCCTCCTCGGGCGGGGACCACGTGACGCCCAGCGCCTGTCCGCGCGGAAGAATCGTAACCTTGTGAATCGGGTTGGCGTGCTCCAGAAGCTCACCGATGATCGCGTGTCCCGACTCATGGTAGGCCGTTCGGCGGCGCATGGCATCGGAGTAGACGCGGCTCTTGCGGGCCGGTCCCATGATCTCCCGGTCGATAGCTTCCTCGAACTCGTCCATCGAGACACGGGTTTTCTCGCGCCGGGCGGCCAGCAGGGCTGCCTCGTTGACCAGGTTCGCCAGCTCCGCGCCGGAGAAGCCGGGCGTTCGCTTGGCCAGATCCCCCAGGACGACATCGGTATCGATAGGCTTGCCCTTGGTGTGGATTTTTAGAATCGCCTCGCGGCCTTTTCTATCCGGGGCATCGACCATGACGCGTCGGTCGAATCGTCCGGGGCGCAGCAGGGCCGGGTCTAAAACGTCGGGCCGGTTGGTCGCCGCGACGAGAATCACGCCCGCGTTCGGGTCGAAGCCGTCCATCTCGACCAGGAGCTGGTTGAGGGTCTGCTCGCGCTCGTCGTGTCCCCCGCCCCAGCCTGCGCCGCGCTGTCGCCCGACCGCATCGATTTCGTCGATAAAGATCAGGGCCGGGCGGTTCTGGCGCGCCGTGTCGAAGAGGTCGCGCACTCTCGAAGCGCCTACGCCGACGAACATCTCGACAAAGTCCGACCCGGAGATATGGAAGAACGGGACTCCGGCCTCACCGGCGATGGCGCGGGCCAGAAGCGTCTTGCCCGAGCCGGGAGGTCCAAGGAGCAAAACGCCTTTGGGAATCTTCGCGCCGAGTGCCTGGTAGCGCTTGGCGTTCTTCAAGAAATCGACGATCTCCTGAAGGTCCTGCTTGGCTTCGTCTACCCCGGCGACATCGTCGAACGTCACGCGCGGCACGTTGTCGGCCAGGCGGCGTGCGCGGGACTTGCCAAAGTTGAGAGCCTGATTGTTGCCGTTCTGCGCGGGGCGAATAAACAGCATCCAGAACGCGACGAAGATCAGCAGAGGGAGAATCACCTGCATGAGAATCATCAGAATGGTCTCGTTGATCCCGCTCTGATCGACCTCAATCTTGACGTTCTTCTGCTCGGCAATCTCGTACATCCGGGTTCGCCCGAACGCGTCGGGGAGCCGGACATTGAATTTCTTGCTGGAGGCACCCGGCGGCATGACGAGATACTCGCCCTCGAAGTAGTCTTTCTTGACCACTCCTTTGACGACCTGGCCGCCCTTCAAATCGGTGAGAAGCTGGCTGTAGGGAACATCTTTGGGGCCATTCATGAACAGATCAAACGGTCCTCGGACGAACGTCCTGAGGATCGCAAGAACGATCAAGATAGCGATTATAACCAGAAACCAGCGAGCAAAACGGTTCAAGCGTGAGCCTCCTGGGAGCGACCCGCGCCGCTCCGCCACGGTGGAATAGTATACCACCTTCCGTTAATGTCGGGCGGTATCCACTGCACCTCTATAGCAACTTACGACAAGAACCCCAAAATGGTTCCCGCGACCCATCCCCCCGGCCCCCTTTCCTCTTACTCCAGAAGTGCCATGACGTTCGGGTTGACCCAGGCTTGATCGTGAAACTGTTCTCCCCACTCGCGCGGCGTGACATTTTTATAGATATGGAGCGTTTCGTCCTCCACGAAGCGGAGTGCTTTTTTCAGGCTGGCACGGACATCGGCTCTGGCACCGTGCTTTAGAAGAAGCCCGGCCATGAGCTCGCTCTTCCGACTGCATCGGTACGGCTGGCTCACGACGCAGCCGAACAGGGCGGTGTGTCCGCCGAAGCTGTCGGGGTCGATGGCGGCAGGCGCGTTCGGGTCCACGCCGTGCTCCAGAAGCCAGCGGGCTATCTCGAAGGCGTCGTCGTCCACGGCAAGGTGCAAAAGCGTCCCGCCGTCGAGGGGCGTGCCGTGGAGTGCGAGCGTTCTGTCCTCGTGGCAGCCGAGCGCGAGCGGGTAGAGATCGTCGTAGAAGAACTGCCGATGGAGAACGTCCGGGTCGCGTTTTGCCCAGGCTTCCAGCAAGTCGATTCGTCCACGATGAACCGCGAAGGCAGGCGTGTCGGGCAGGTCGTAGCCGTTTCGTGCAAAAATCTCCAGGCAGCCGTGCTTGCCGTCGGGGTTTCGGGAGTAGGTCTCCAGCACCAGCGCCAGCGGCGCGAGTCGGTCGCCGCGCTCGTTCACAAGCTCCGCCTCGAGTTCTAATTGCAGGGCAAGACCGCTGGCGCTCAGGGTCTCGCACGGACCCATCACCGCGCCGCGCCGGGGTCGCGCTCCGAGGGAGTGCAGGAGCCGCGCGGTCGGCAGCTTGCTGCGCAGACACGCCCGCTCGAACGCATGGCTGAGGTCGCCTCCGCCACGCTCGAAGAGAAACTTCACAATGGCGTCGTCGCCGACGTTCGCGGCATACGAGAGGGGCGTCCCCCAGTTGCAGTGCTCCGTACCCCGTGCGTTCTGGGTGAGAAGCTCCGGGTTTCGGTTGATTATTTCGCGCACTCTCTCCAGCTCGCCCTCCCAGATCGCATCGATCAGGTCGCAGGCCACAACCAATCGGGGCCAGCTAACGACGCCATAGCTTCGAGCAAGAGCAAATTGAGCGTCGGCGAGCTTGACCGTAGCCGGGTCGGGGACTTCCGTGCGCATCTGGCGCAGTAAATCCTTGGCCTGATGTTTCAGTTGCACAAGGTCAGGGCGGACGGGAAGGTGTTTGTCGGGCATCGAAATCCTCCAGGAAAGACTGCCCGGCGTCCGTTAAAATCGGGCGTTTCCGGAGGCTTCGAAAAGCCGAAACGCACACGGTTCAAACCCAGGTAGACTCGGTCTTGCCCACGGACAGGCGGCGTCCTGTACGCCGTTGCCCAGAGCGTACCAGAACGCCCGTTTGATGTCAAGAGCGTCCGCCGATGCCCAGTTTTTCCTGAAGAGTAGAAAAGCGCGTCCGGCTGACCGGAACCTGAACATCGCCCGAAAGCCGAACCGCGTACGAGTGACTCCCGAGATAGAGTAGCTCCTCGACGGCTTCCAGATTGACGAGGGCCGAGTCATGAACCCGCAGAAATAGCTCTGGCGGAAGCAATTTTTCGAGCTGCGTGAGCGTGTAGTAGGTGCGAAACTCACCCGCTGCTGTGCGCACCAGAACCCGCTTGTCCTGAGCGACGGCGCAGCGTACTTCTTCGACGCGAGGCAGAAGCATGGAGTAGTCCTGGCGGATCGGCAGGCGTTTGAGCGGCGTCAGAGGAAGCTCCGGCTCGTCTTCGCTCGCGCCGGGCGCGGCCAGGCGCTCGCGGGCGCGCTCCAGGGTTCGGGCCAGGCGCTCCCCAGAAACCGGCTTGACGAGGTAGTCGAGGGCGGCGTGCTCGAACGCGGTCACCGCATGCTCCGAGAAGCCCGTCACAAAGACGATCAGCGCCCTGGGGCGGCTCTGGCGGAGCGCCTCCGCAAGCTGAAGCCCGGTCAGGCCCGGCATCTGGATGTCTAAGAAAAGTACGTCGGGCGCGAGGTCTTCGGAGAGCTGGAGCGCCTGGATCGCACTCTCCGCCTCGCCCAGAACTTGCACGTCGGCGTGCTCCTCCAGCAAGCGCCGCAGATAGATGCGGGCCAGTGGCTCGTCATCGACGATCAGCGCTTTCACGCTCGAATGCCTTCTGCAAGCGAGAGAGCGAATACCGCCAGTGTCCCCCGGTCGGGCTGGGAGAAGATTCGCAGGCGAGAGCGTCGCCCACAGAGCAGGATGAGCTGCTCGCGGGCGAGCTGAAGCCCATGCGGCCTGCTTCCCTCCTGCCCGTCCCAGTCGCTTCGGGCGGTTCGAAGCGTCTCCGGCGTCATCCCGAGGCCGTCGTCGGCGACGCAAACCAGAACCCGTGTCTTGCGGCGAACGATCTTTATTTGAAGCGTCCCCGGCTCCAGACGCGGGCCGATGCCGTGCAGAATCGCGTTCTCGACCAGAGTCTGAAGCGAAAACGGCGGCACCAGCGCCCCCAGGCACGCCGGATCGATCTCCCGCTCGACGCGCAAGCGAGGGCCGAGCCGCAGGCCCTCCAGCTCCAGGTAGCCCGCCACGGCTTCCAGTTCGTCGCGCAGGGGCGTGAGAGTGCGCGGGCTGCTCTCCAGCGCACGGCGCATGAGCTGCCCGAGCTGCACCACTGCTTTCTCCGCCTGGTGCGGCTCCAGGCGGCAGAGCGCGGCGATGGAGTTCAGCGCATTGAACAGAAAGTGCGGATGCACCCGCGCCTGAAGCGCCGCGAGCTGCGACTCGGCCAGCAGGGTCTTTCCGCGCTCCACCTCGACCCGCAGGCTCTCCGCACGTGCGTGGGCTTCGGCGTCCCTCAGAACCATCTGAAGCACCAGCGCCCCGAGACCGTTCGTGACGATCTTGAAGAGCGCGAGGCCGGGCGCGAAGGGAATCTCGGTCTGGCCATGAAGAAACGAGCGCACCAGAATCGCGCCGGTCTCCGCAAGCGTGACGGCGAGAAAGCACGCGATCCCGGTGTGCCGTGTCGGAAGCGTCCGGCGCACGAGAAGCCCCGCGCCAAGGCTGAGTCCCAGCGCGAGCCAGGTTCGCATCAGGGCCTCTTCGTGGAGAAAAAGAGGCGCACCCAGCCCGACGATCAGGGCGGCGATTCCTCCCACCCGCGCCCCGAACCGAAGCGCGACGAACGTGATGATGAGCGTGTAGGTGTCGTAGGGCGAGCGATCTCGCGCCACCCACAGCTCGACCAACCCTGCGGCCCCGAAAACCGCCCCGAGCCAGCCCACCGCTTTCAACGGCCTTCGCGTCAGAAGATACGCGAAGACGATAATAACGCAGGTGCTCTTCAGGAACTCGTCGAGCGTCTCAGGGGTCACACGCTCATTTTATCCTGGGGTCAATGGCCTCAGGGATCTTTGCGAACTGACCCAGGTTGCTGTCGTAGGCGAAGACCTCGCCGGTCTCGATCTTGTACATCCAGCCGTGCAGGTTGATCAGGCCGCGCGAGACCCGGCTTGCGACGATGGGCAAGGTGCGCAGATGCTCCAGCTGCACCAGGACGTTTTCCTCGGCGGCTACCGTGACAAGTTCTTCGCCGGAGAGGTGTGAGTAGTGGTCCTTCACGATCTCCACCGTGGCGTCGCAGTGGGAGAGCCAGCTCTTGAGCGAGGGAAGCGAGGCTATGGACTCGGGGTTCAGGACGCCCTTGATCGCGCCGCAGTGGGTGTGGCCGCAGACGATGATGTCTTTGACGCCCAGCACGGCCACGGCGAACTCCACGGCGGCAAGCTCGCCGTTATTGGCCGTTCCGTAGCAAGGAACCACGTTCCCGGCGTTGCGAACGATAAAGAGCTGGCCGGGCCTGGCGTTGGTGATGAGGTTCGGGTCGATGCGGGAGTCGGCGCACGTGATGAAACACGCCTCCGGGTTCTGGCCGCCCGCCAGCCGCTCGAACAGCTCTTTTTGCTGTGTGAAACCGACGTTCTGAAAATAGTGGACGCCCTCGATCAATGCCTGCATGATTTGTTTCCTTAACCTATCGTTTTTCGGGTGACGCGCGGCATACCGCCCTCAGCGGGGGCGTACCACGACTCGTGTTTCTCGTCGATGTCTACGGTTCCGCCAGTCTTCTCATGGGTCTTTCGCCAGCTATGGAGTGCCTCGAACGCTGCGTGATCCATAAACTCTACCATCAGGTCGATGTCCACTCGTGCCCCCTGAGGAATCTTCGCCAGCACGGCAGAGAGCTGCGGCACCGAGAGGAAGTTGAGCGCCCCCTCCATCCGGACGTGCCAGTGCTCGTCGTCGCCTTCGCCGCGCTTCTCTACCAGTGTCTTGACGTTGCCCAGGCGGCGCAGAAGCAGGATCACGGCGAGCCCGATCCCGAGGCCGACGCCCGCCAGCAGGTTGATAAACGCGACGCCCAGCGCCGTGACCGCGTAGACGACGACCTCGCGGTGGACGTGAAGCTCCTTGATGTGATGCAGGTTGATCAGCCTCAGGCCCACATGGATCAGAAGCCCGGCGAGGGCGGCGAGCGGGATTTTGTTGAGCTGCGGGGTCGCGACCAGCACGAAGAGCAGAATCCAGACGCCGTGCAGAATCGCCGAAACGCGTGTCTTTGCGCCCGCCGCGATGTTGGCCGCGCTCCGGACGATCACCCCCGTCACGGGCAGTCCGCCCAGAAGCCCGGATACCGTGTTGGCCGCGCCCTGCCCGATCAGCTCGCGATCCAGGTTGGCGCGGGGGCCGTTGTGGAGTTTGTCGGTCGCCATGGCGCAGAGCAACGACTCGACGCTCGCCACGACGGCGATGGTGAGGGCCGCGACGAAGAACCCGCCGATGTCCGGGGGGAGCTGCGGAATTTGAAACGCAAAGAGCGAGCCGTCCTTGATCGAAACTTTCGGCGCGTCGGTGAGCCAGACGTTGCCGAGAATGGTCGCGACAAGCACCGAGACAAGCGCGCCGGGAATCATCCGCACCTTCGCGGGAAGCCGCCCCCACACCAGCAGAATCGCAATCGTGACCAGCCCGAGGATCGTCGCGTGCGTCTCCGGCGTGGTCGGGTGGGTGAAGAGCCAGCCAATCTCCTGCGGCACCGCCTTGAGGTTGAGCAGGGCCGAGGCTTGCGGCCTGTCTCCCAGCAGGACGTGGAGCTGCGCCAGCGCGATGGTCAGCCCGATCCCGGCCAGCATTCCGTGAACCACGGCGGGCGAGATCATCAGGCTGGCGCGAGCGATTTTCAAAAAACCGAAGCAGAGCTGAAGCAGCCCCGCAACGACCGAGATCGCACACATCGTCGGCCAGCCGAACTTCTGCACCATGCCGAAGACCAGCACGGTCAGTCCGGCGGCGGGGCCGGAGACCTGAAGAGGAGCGCCGCCGACCAGCCCGACGACGATCCCCCCGACGATGCACCCGATCAGCCCCGACGCAATCGGCGCACCCGAGGCGTTTGCAATTCCCAGCGCGAGCGGAACGGCTACGAGAAAAACGACCAGCGAGGCGGGGAGGTCGGCGAACTGAAAGAGCGAAGGCTTTACGGAGGTAGCGGTTCGACCAGATTTCATCACGCTACTATTACAGCCTATTCCGCGCCGCCGCCGCCCGCTCTCGACGAGCGGTACGAATTCCCCGACAGAAAGACCTTTTTTCGGGACGAAAGCTATCGCGTGATGGTGACTTTCGTGAGGCCGCGCGGGTTGTCGGGGTCGAGGCCACGGAGCACGGTGAGATGGTAGGCCAGAAGCTGCGCGGGGAGAATATCCAGGATCGGGGAGAGTAGCTCGGTGCCCGGATCGGCCAGTGGTAGCTCAATCGTCCGTGCGCCGCGTGCGCGTAGTTTCTCGCCGACCTCGGCCATGACTTGCTCCGTCTTGCCTTTGGGCGCAAAAAGCAGGCACGGAGTCCAGGCGGCTACAGACGCAATCGGGCCATGGAGAAGGTCTGCGGACGAGAACGCCCGAGCCGCGACGCCCGTGGTTTCCGCGAGCTTCAGGCCCGCCTCGATGGCCGTCGGCAGGTGCAGACCACGTGCGACCGTGAGCAGCCGCTCGGTGTGGGTGAGCGTCTCGGCCAGAGACTTTGTGGGTTCGTCGAGCGTCGGGAGATAGCCCTCGGCGATGGTTCCGATCTTTGTCAGGGCGTCTTTCAGCGCCTGACTCTCCCCGATCTCGGCAACCAGCGCGGCGAGAAGCGCGAGGCTGGTCGTGTAGGTCTTGGTCGCGGCGACGGCCCGCTCGACGCCCGCGTTGCAGCTCAGTGTGAACTCGGCGGCCTGCGATAGGCCCGAGCCAGGCGTGTTCGTGATGCCCACCGTAAGCGCCCCGCTTTTTCTCGCCTGCGTCATCACTTCGTTGATATCGACGCCCGATCCGCTCTGCGAGACCCCGATCACCAGAGTCCCCCGAAAGTCCACGTCGGCTTCGTAGAGCGTGTGCACCGACGGCGCAGCGAGTCCGGCGGGCATTTTCGCGACGATCTGAAAAAGATACTTGGCGTAGGTCGCGGCGTTGTCGCTCGTTCCGCGTGCGGCTAAATGGACGTAGCGAATTTCCCGCTCTTTCACGGCGTTTGCAATCGCGGTGAGCGTCGCGTCGTTGCCGCCCTCGCGCACCCGGTCGAGCGCGGCGGGCTGCTCGTGGATCTCCGCAAATAAAATCGACATGGGCCTATGTTACCCGCCGAGACAAACCTCGGCGTCAGGGCGGTCTCGTACCTCGCCGACGAAGTCGCTCCGCGACAAAATTAATCCTGGCTGTCGCGGAGCGACTTTGTAGCGAAGCTCCCTGATGCCCACGTCTATCTGGGCGGGATTTGGAGACGAAATGCACGGGGCAGGAGTTCGCCGAGCGTGGTTGTGTGGGTAACCGTGCCTGCACGGTCCAGAAGAAGTACCGGGCACACGTCTTCGGCGAACTCTGCGATTACCTGGCGGCACGCGCCGCACGGACTGCCGCCGTCTTCGGTCGCCACGGCAACGGCAAGAATTTTTTTAGCTCCCGCCGCGATTGCGGAGAAGATCGCGGTGCGCTCGGCGCAGTTGCACAGCCCAAAGCTCGCGTTCTCGACGTTGCAGCCGCCAAAAACCCCGAGGTCCGTGAGAATGGCCGCGCCCACTTTGTAGTTCGAATACGGCACATAGGCCCGCGTGCGGCTTTCGAGCGCCTGAGAGATCAGCGTTTCGTGCATGATCTTTCAGGATACCGCGTCGTCAGTGCGGATCGGTGACGGGCAAGAGGGACTGCCAGCTAAACCCGTTGCGAACTCCGTTCTGGATGTGCTGTCGCGCGACCTTGCCCGAGAAAGTGAGCGTCGGGCGAGCTTTTTCCAGGGCAACCGTCACCGCTGAGAGATTTTCAGAGAGCGGCCAGCGCTCGATGATTTTTCCGGTCAGGCCATAGCTGTCGGGGGCGATCAAGAGAATCCCTTCGGACTCGGGAAGCTTTGCGGCGCGTAGCTCGGCGGGAGTCGAGGCCGGGGCGTAGGCGTACTTTCCTAAAAGCGACGGCGTCCAGGCGAGCAGGGCCAGAAACGCGTCGGCTTTTTTGCGCGTCTCCGGGTTATTTGAGGCAGCGACAATCAGAGGCATGCCGTCGCATGCGGCGACGTTGAGCGCGAGCCGGAGATTTTCCATCGCCGGGAGCGCCTCGGGCGAGCCAGTAGATTTGTAGCGGCTTGCGATCTCTTTCAGGCCGCGTGCCATGTCGCCTGCGCCCGAGAACGCCCACTCGGGGCTGCGTCCGGGACGCGCGAGATACTTGTCGGCACCGGGCGAGAGCATCGCAAAGACCGTGTTTTCGAGCTGGCCCGAGCGTCCCCGGAAAATTTTTTCCAGGTACTTGACTTCGGCGGCGTTCTCATACGTCGCAAGCCGGATGCAGACCAGCCCGCGCGACGCCTCAATCACATTTTTCTGAGACAGGAGACTCCTGTCCATCTCTTGCTTGCCCGGTCACCAGATTCCAGGTGTGCCGTGGCACTGCGGCGCAGCGGAGAGCAGCAACACGGCCCGATTGGTGCGCCGTGCCTCGGCGAGACCGGCCTTGAGCGAGCCAAACCAGACGATGCCGCCCTCGGCGGGTGTCGGGACCGTGGGGCCATTTCCGGGTGGTTGTTGGTACATGGTCTCAGTGTGCCGCAGAAGTGTGAAGCAACAATGAAGGCAGTGCCCGGTACGATACCATGCAAGATTCATGGTGCTTCTCACACAAGGTTTACTGGAGCCGCAGCAGGCGATTCAAGCGGTTATGACCGACGCCGACGGCGCATACGTTCTGTTCACGGGCGTCGTGCGGGACCACGCGAAGGGTCGCCGCGTGAGCGGGCTGGAGTACATGGTCTATGCGCCGATGGCGAAAAAGCAACTGGCGAAGTTAGTGGACGAAGTTTTTTCTCGCTGGAATCTTCGGGCGGCGGTACTGCATCGCTATGGCCCGATTCCCGTCGGCGAGGCGGCGGTCGTGGTGTGCGTCGCGTCGGCGCACCGGGCCGAGGCGTTCGAGGCGTGCCGCTGGCTAATCGACACGCTCAAGGCCGATGTGCCGATCTGGAAGAAAGAAACTTGCCCCGACGGCACCTTCTGGATCGAGGGCGACGAAGCGATTCTGGCGCAATGAGCGCTCGCGTTCGTGCGATGGCTGCAAGCGACATCGAGGCGGTGATTCGGATCGAGAAGAGCGCCCTTGGCAGCACCTGGAGCGTCGCGGCCTACACCAACGAGCTGACGAACCCGGCGGCGTTTTACGTCATCGCCGAGGATGAATCCGGAGAGCCGGTCGGCTACGGCGGCGTCTGGATCGTCATGGACGAGGTCCATGTCACGGCGCTGGCGGTGGTTCCGGAGCGTCGCCGCCAGAAGATCGGGGAGGAACTGCTGGCCGCGATGCTCGCCGAGGGCCTCGTGCGGCAGGCCACCCGCGCGACTCTGGAAGTGCGAAAGAGCAATCTCGCGGCGCAGAACCTCTATGCTCGCTATGGGTTCGTCGCGGCGGCGGTACGCAAGCGCTACTACCCCGACAACCACGAGGACGCCGACATTCTCTGGCTCTACGACATGACCGACCCGGACTGGCGGACGCTCTTTGCGAACAATCAGGCCACGCTCAGGCTTTTACCGTAATTTCTGCGCGGGCCGAGACCTCGGTGGGGGCGAGGCAGCGGTTGGTAGTGCAGGGCTGGAGCGAGAGCATCAGGGTGAGCGTGTAGGTGCCAGGCCGGGCGTCCGGTGCTATTTTTACGTCGATGGGAACTTCCAGCGTCCCGTCGTAGGTCTCGCGGTGGGGAAGTTTCACCGGGCCGACCGCTGCGGGTGCGTCGCTCTGGAGCGTCGCTGTTGTGGCGAAGAGATAGTCTTCCGTCGGACTCGGGCCGTTCACATGCCAGCCGTCGGGGATTTCCAGCGTGAAGAGCGCCTTGCCCGTCTCGCCCACTCCCAGCGCCAGTGGGCTTGCTGTAAGCTCAATCTCCCCCACCGATTCTGACTCCCCATTATTGGGGTTGGGGGAGAGCAGGGCGGCTCCGATCAGCGTCGCGGTGCCGTGTGGGGCGCGGGTGAGCATTCCGGCGTAGGCGTCGAGGAGCTGGGCGGCGTGCGGGTCGCCCAGGCGAGCGAGGGCGCGGGCCGCCACTCCGTTGGGGCTGGGAAGTGCGCCGTCGAGCAGGTCTTTGCTGCGGGCGATCAGCCGCTCGTGCGCCTCGGATGTAAAGAAAAATCCGGCCTCGCCTACGTCCCAGAACCGGGAAAGAAGCGTGTCGAGAAGCCCGCGTGCCTCGGCCCTCCAGCGGGTCTCGCCCGTGGCGTCGTAGAGATCCAGAAGCCCGTCGGCGAGATAGGCATAGTCGTCCAAGAACGCCTCGATTCCCGCCTCGCCGCCTGCCCAGCGGTGGAGCAGTTCGCCGTTCGGTTTGAGAGCGCTCAGACAAAACTCGGCGGCTTTTCGTGCAGCATTGAGGTAGCGCGGCTCGCTCAGAGATTCTCCTGTGAAGGCCAGCGCCCCGATCATCAGCCCGTTCCAGGCGGTGAGCACTTTGTCGTCGAGCAGCGGCCAGATGCGGGCGTCGCGGGCCTTGCGGAGCGCGTCGCGGGCAGTTAGCTCTTCCGGGCTGAGCTTTTCTAAAAGCTCCTCGGAAAGATGCGGAATATTGGTCAGGAGCGGCTGGCGCGTGGCTTCGTCGTGCCAGTTGCCCTCAGAGTGAATCTGCCAGCGCGTGCAGAAATCGGCTCCGGCCAGCGGCTCGGCCTCGGCGCGGCTCCAGACATAGAACTTCCCTTCCTGACCTTCCGAGTCGGCATCGAGCGCAGAGAAAAACGCCCCGCTCTCGCTCGTCAGGTCGCGCAGAACCCAGTCGCAGGTCTCCCGTGCGACTCGCTGCAAGCCCGAATGGCTCAGCAAGGCCCCGGCCTCGGCGTAGGTGCGCACCAGGAGCGCCTGATCGTAGAGCATTTTCTCAAAGTGCGGCACCAGCCAGACGCGGTCCGTGCTGTAGCGATGAAAGCCCCCGCCGACATGATCGTAGATTCCGCCACAGGCCATTTTCTCCAGCGTGACGGCAAGAAGTTTTCTCGCAACGTCCGCGTGGATTTTTCGCTCGACAGCCGTGCAGAGCAATCTCAGCGCGTGGTGCGGCGGGAACTTGGGGGCGCTACCGAAGCCACCGTGGAGCGAGTCGAAGCGGCCCAGTAGATCCTCGACCGCCCCGGCCAGAAGTACCTCGGGTGCGGGGGCGCTCTCAACCCGGAGCGGGCGCTGGCGGGCCGACTTTTGCAGCTCGTCGGTCACCTGGTCGGCCACCTGCTCGATCTCGCCCCGCCGCTCGCGCCACGCCTGCCCGAGCTGCGTCAGAATCCCGGCGAACCGGTCGTGGGGAAAGTAGGTTCCGGCATAGAACGGGCGTCCGCCGGGGGTCAGAAACACCGACATCGGCCAGCCGCCCGAGCCGGTCATGAGCTGGAGCGCCGTCATGTAGACCTCGTCAAGATCAGGGCGCTCTTCCCGGTCTACTTTGATAGAAATAAAATTCTCCCGGAGCAGCCCGGCGATAGACTCGCTCTCGAAGCTCTCGCGCTCCATGACGTGGCACCAGTGACAGGCCGAGTAGCCAATCGAGAGAAAAATGGGCCGGTCGGTCTCACGCGCCAGCGCGAGAGCTTCGTCGTCCCAGGGGTGCCAGTCCACGGGGTTGAGCGTGTGCTGCTTGAGATACGGCGACTTCGCACCGGCGAGACGGTTGGGCATAGTCTCTCACTGTACCCGAGCTACGAGGAGAACTTGCCATCCGGGTCGAGCTGAGTGCACAATACGTGAAATTCGGGGAGCTTCGGGTGCGTCGGGGCCTGAGTAAATAGCTTGCCCCGGTGCGGACGGGCGTCGAAGGGAGCGAGCGCGGCCTCGATCTCGGGCAGGAGAGTTTTGACAGCGCCCCAGTTGTTCTTCCAGGTGAAGTGAATCGCGAGGCTGCCCTGCTCAAAGTGCGGGCTGAGCCAGAGAGTGTCTTTCGCGACGGTGCGAAGCTCGGAGATGAGCAAGAGCGGCTGGATTTTCTCTCGGAGCGCCCGAATAGCACTCAAAGCTTCCCGTGCTTGCTCGCGCGGGACGAAAAACTCGCTCTGAAGCTCGTCGCCATGGCTCGGGGTGAACTCCAATTTGAAGTGGGGCAGGCGCAGGTGCCACGGCCCGAAAATCCCGCCCTGCTCGGTGCAGCTCTCGGCATCGACGCCCGGAAGTGGGTGGCGCGGCCCGTCTGCGAGTGTCGCGCCGAACAGGGCTTTCGGCGGACTCAGAACCTCGCGACGCTTGCGCCAGAGCGCGGTGCCTCGCTCGCTCCAGTCGGTGAACAAGCTGACGCTGTACCCGCACGATGTAATCTCGTCGAAATGGGCGAGCAACGTTTCGAAACCAAGCCCTTCGTAGACATCCTGGGCGACTTCGTACGTTGGCTCTATTTGTAGCGTGACGCTCGTAACAACCCCGAGCAAGCCCAGCGCGACGACCGACGCGCTCAGGCTCTCGCCGGTGAGCGTTTCGATCTCACCCTGTGCGTTTATCCGCTCCAGCCCGACAACCGCTGTGGCCAGGTTTCCATTGCCGTCGCCCGAGCCGTGGGTCGCCGTGGAGACCGCGCCCACGACGTTGATGTGCGGCAGCGACGCCAGGTTGTGCAGCGCCCAGCCGCTTGCGTGGAGAAACTGGCCCAGCTCGCCGTACCGAACTCCCGCACCCACTGTGACCGTGCGGGCGTCGGGGCTGAGCGCGATGTCGGTGAAGCGCTCCAGGCTCACGGCGACTCCGTCGGTGTCGGCCACGCGGCTGAACGAGTGCCGCGTCCCGACCGCCCGAATTCTGTCCGAGGCAACCACCAGCGCCTGAAGCTCTTCCAGGCTTCCGGGGCGCTCCCAGCGTAGCGCCCCGAAGCGAACGTTCCCGGCCCAGTTTTTCTCCGAATTCATCCTACGATTCTACGGCAGGTCGAAGACAAGCGCCTCGCCTTCCCCATTTCCTTCCAGCACGACCTCGTTCTCGTCGATCAGGGTCAGCGCGTCGCCCGCCGAGAGCGCGTGGCCGTTGATCGTCATCGTTCCGGTCGCCAGATGCACGTAGGCCCGGCGGCCCGGCATGAGCGGCTGGGTAATTTTCTGGCCGTCGGTCAGGATCGTGGCCGAGAGAGTGGCGTCCTGGTGGATGTCGAGCGAGCCATCCCGCCCGTCGGGGCTGACGAGAAGCTGAAGCTTTCCGCGCCTCGCCTCGGGATCGAAGCGTCGGTCTTCGTAGCGTGCGGGCGCATCGGTCACGTTCGGCTCGATCCAGATTTGAAGCAGGTGCAACCATTCTTCTTTTGAGCCGTTGAACTCCGAGTGCTCGACGCCATCGCCTGCACTCATCCGCTGGACATCGCCATAGGAAAGCGTCCCGCCACCGCCCGTACTGTCACTGTGTGCCAGGCTTCCCGAGAGTGGAAACGTAATAATCTCCATGTTCTCATGTGGATGCGTCCCAAAACCGCGCCCTGGCCCGAACCAGTCGTCGTTTAAGACTCGAAGCGGCCCGAAACCCATGTTTTTGGGGTCGTAGTAGCTCGCAAACGAGAACGAGTGCGCCGCCCGAAGCCAGCCCCGGTCGGCTTTTCCCCGGTCGCTCTCTTTTCGTAGTGTAATCATTGTTTTTTGTTCCTTCAAAAACTAAAGACACCAATTGTTCAATTCGGTTCCAACTGGAATAAATAGACACAAAGCCATGATTATTTTATTTACGATGCACCACAATCCTTTGTTGGGAAATATGTTACTATCATTGCTTGCATTATAGCCATGCAAAAAAGCACATTCATACATATAGAATCACATAAATCGGGGCGATTTAAGATTTTTGAAATAGCATGACCTATTTTCCCATTATTCATCAATGTCATATTATACAGAGCAGATTCAGGTTTAGCATGCTCAATACCATTCATCCACGCAGTCAAATCTTTCCCAGGAACGACTTCATCAAATCCATCCTTCTGTTGAATTTTATCTAACATTTTTGATAAACTTGGTGCATTATTTCCATGCCAACCATCATTCCATTTATTAATTTCTTCTGGAAATTCTTCTAAATAAAGTAAAATAATCATTCTTTCGAACAAATTTCGAAACATAACATTAGCCCCAAATAGATATCCTTGGCGAATAAGCTCTCTTATCGGAAATGCAATACTTAATCCTTGCGATATGATCTGGCATGCCATTTTTTGATGATCATTAAGTTCAATATTGTGAAATCTTTGTGCAGATTCCCCATTTAATTGCAAGGTAGATGAAATCATTAAATCAAAATGATAAAGTAATTTTCGACCAAGATAAGGTTCGTTGTCGGGAGTAAAAATCACTGGCGATTCTGAGTGGTTCATTAATTTCTCCTTGAATTTCCGAAGGCATTATCGAAACAGTGTGTAGCTTTGCTAAAACCTGATAATTATATTTTTCACGCCGCCAATGCTACCAGCCGGGCTTTTTCGTCTTCTGTCAGGTCGCCGACGGTTTTGAACTGCTCGGTGTAGAGGTCTTGATAGACGCCGGGTCGAGAGATCAGCTCGGAGTGCGTCCCGGAATCGACGATCTGGCCTTCGGACACAACCAGTATTTTATCGGCGCTGAGAATTGTTGAGAGTCGATGCGCGATCACAAAGCTGGTGCGGCCTTTCATCAGCTCCGAGAGCGCGGCCTGGACATGCGACTCGGTGTGCGAGTCCAGGGCGCTCGTGGCGTCGTCTAAAATCAGGATGCGCGGGTCGGCGAGCAGGGCGCGGGCTATCGACATGCGCTGCTTCTGGCCGCCAGAGAGCTTGATGCCGTCCTCACCGATCTTGGTGTCGTAGCTGTCGGGCAGCTCGGTGATAAATTCGTGCAGGTCGGCGGCTTTCGCAGCGGCAATTACTTCGCCGTCGCTGGCTTCTTTACGTCCATAGCGAATATTTTCTTTTAAGCTAACCGAAAACAGAATCGTTTCCTGAGAAACAAACCCGATATGCCTGCGAAGCGTTTCTATACGAATCTTACGCAGGTCATGACCGTCGATTTTGATTTTTCCCTCGGTGACATCGTAGAAACGCGCCAGAAGGTTCACCAGTGTAGACTTTCCTGCACCACTTGGTCCCACCAGCGCGATCATCTGTCCCGGTTCGACTCTGAAATTGATATTTTTGAGCACCAGAGTCTCGCTGTCATATCCGAATATTATATTTTCAAAACTGATGTCGCCCCGAACGCTTCCCAGATGCACTGCATCGGGCGCATCGACGATATCTGCGCGAGTGTCCAGGGTCTCAAACACCCGATCAATGGCGGCACTGGCCCACTGAAGCTGTACATTGAAGTCCACAACCCGCACTGCCGGGTCGTACAAACTCCCGAGATAAGAATAAAACGCCAGAAGCTCTCCGGGCTTTAAGTCGCGCCCTAAGACCAATCCTCCGCCGTACCAGAGAATCGTTGCGGTTCCTACCATACGAATAAAGCCCGAGCTAGACCCTAGAATGCGGTTGAGCTGCGTCTGGCGCATGGAAACCGTGAATCGGTCTTTCTCTGTCTGTCGAAACCGAGCGATTTCATGCGTTTCATGTGCAAATGCTTTTACGACATCGATAGACCCGATTTTCTCGGTGAGAGTTGTCAGCATTCGCTCCCATTTTTCGCGCAGGTCTATCGAAGTTTCACGGATTTTCTTGAGTAATAACTTATAGTTGAAAACATAGAGCGGCAAAATCCCGATTGCAATCAATGCCAGATGCCATTCCAGCTTAAAAAGCCAGGCAGTTACAATAAACAACGTAGCTATGTCAGTAATCAACAAAACCACGCCCGATGTCAGCGCATACTGAATCGCATCGATGTCGCCGGTGAGCCGGGCCATGATCTTTCCGGGCTGCTGCCCGTCGTAAAAGCCCATAGAAAGCCGTTGCAGGTGCCGATAGAGCTGGAATCTTAAATCAAAAACGACTCTCTGGCCCAGCCAGGCAATGCTGAAGTTCAGCGTATAAGAAACAATCCCCCGAAGTCCATAAATCCCCAGAATCGCGATAAACAACCAGACTAATTTCTGCGTATCTTTCTGAGGAATCGCCGTATCGATCACCTCTTTCTGAATCAGCGGCATCGGAATCGCCGAGAGCGTCACCAGAAACATCAAAAGAACCGAGAGCATCACCCGCACCCGATATGGTTTTAAATATTCTAAAACACGCTTGTAGTTTTCCATTACCCTTGCTTCTCAGAATCTTTCCAGCGCGGTTTTCCCAATTTTTTTATACCTACTTTCGGCGGTCGCGGCGTAATATCAGCCTCGCGTAACTCTTCAACCAATTCTTGTGCGAGAATTGCCTCTGGGTATTCGACAATTGGTATCTCTTTTGATGAAATCGTCCGACTGGTTTTTCCTGAGGGAAGATGTGTAATACAAACTGCCCAGCCTGTGATCCCGATCTTTCCTTTTTCTCCGGTGCTATAATTATCAATGCGGAATTCTTCGCCTGAATACTCCGCAAAACTTGTGAATTTCATTACGCTGCCAGCTCTAGGGGATCGAGTTCGGCTTTGAACTGCTCGGCATAGAGTCTTGCATAGATTCCTTCTGCCTCTAAAAGTTCCGAGTGGCTTCCGATTTCTTTGATCTCACCTTTTTCCATGACGACAATCTGATCTGCCTTGACGATTGTACTTAATCTGTGGGCAATAACAAAGCTGGTGCGGCCTTTGAGCAGAGTATCCAGGGCATCTTGAATCAAAGACTCAGTTTCGGAGTCTAAAGAACTGGTTGCTTCGTCCAGAACCAGAATTCTGGGGTCGGCAAGGAGCGCACGAGCGATGGCGATGCGCTGTTTCTCGCCCACAGAGAACTTGATACCATCCTCGCCGACTTTCGTGTCGTAACCGTGCTCCAGTGCTTCAATGACGTGGTGAAGATTGGCGGCTTTTGCTACGGCAATTAGCTCGTCGTCGGTGGCGTCAAGCTTTCCGTAGGCCAGGTTCTCGCGCACCGTGGCATGAAATAAGACGCTTTCTTGCAAGACCACGCCAATTTGTTGCCGCAGACTGGCTAATTCGACATCTCGAAGATCATAGCCGTCGATAGTGACTTTTCCGCGCACCACATCATAGTGCCGGGCGAGTAATTTAATCATCGTTGTTTTCCCCGAGCCGGAACCACCCACAAACGCGATCATCTGGCCGGGTTGTACAGTGAGATTTATATTTTTTAGAACAAACTGCTCGGGTTCGTAGGAAAACCAGACATCTTCAAACCGAACCAGGCCGGATATCTTGGGAAGCGGCACCTGAGCCGAGTTTTGAACGCCTGGCTCGGTGTCTAAAAGGTCGAAAATTCTTTTAAGGCCCGTACTGGCGCGGGCAAGCTGGTCATTGATCTGAATCAATCGAACGGTGGGGCCATAGAGATATACCGTCGCCAGAATTAAAAATTTAATCAGGTCGCCCGTTTTTAGTTCTCCCCGAATGGCTGCTGCCCCGCCTGCACAGAGCACAATCGCCGTTCCAATTGCAGTAATAAACTCGGCACGGACCCAAAGACCTGTGCCCAATTTGCTCTGGGCAATATTTAGATTTAGATTGTCCCGGTTTAGAGAAACATAATTGCGAATCTCACTTCTTTCTTGAGCATAAGACTTCACCACTTGCATTCCTGCAAGCTTTTCTTGCAGGTCTGAGTAAATCACTCCCCGAAGCTCGCTGATTTTTGCGGCGTTGTCCGAGAGAGATTTTTTAGAAATCAAATAATTGATAATATAAACCGGGTAGACGGCGAGCGCGAGTAGAGCCAGCCGCCAGTTCTGCCAGAATAAGACAAAGAGAACCCCGCCCAGTGTCACGACATCCTGGACGATGGTCACAAACGCGCCGGTGATAAGCTGGTTCACCTGCCCGACATCGTTGACAATCGTTGCGACCAACTTGCCCGTCTGCGATTTCTCAAAGAAACCTTGCGAGAGCGTCTGAAGATGCGCGTAGAGCTTGACGCGGGTGTCCAGAAGAAACCGCTGCCCGAGATAGGTGATGCTCTGGCCCTGGAGATAGCCCAGAATCCCGGCGCTGGCGGAGACGAGCAGTAGCAGGCCGAACGCTCCGAGTAGCGAGGCGAACGGGCCTGGCAAGTGGAACGGTTCACTCTGGCGGATGTCCAGAAAGTTGAAGATCTGCTGGATGATCGCCGGGGTTTGAAGGGCGAGAACGGAGTTACCGATAGTGAGAAGAGCGATCAGAAGCAGCGTACGAAGGTACGGGCGCAGCTCCCGAACGAACCGGACGAGGAGTTTCAAAACCCTCTCCTTGTGCGTTGGTAGAAAATTGTACCACGGTAGTTTTGCCAGGTGGCGCACATTTCTTCTATTCTCGGTGATTTTTGCTCTGATCTCCCCGGTCGTCGCGCAGAAACCCGTGACACTTCCCATGAAGTCGGCGGGAGAGCATCTGAGCGTCGAGGGCACGCTGGGCGGCCAGAGGCTGCGTCTGATTCTCGACACGGGCGCGGCGGTGAACGTCCTGACGCCTCAGGCTGCCGCGCGGCTGGGGCTGAAAACCACCGACGCTCCGTTTCAAGTGAGCGGCGCGAGTTTGATAAAAGCGAAGCTCACCGAGGTTCGCGGGCTGAGCCTGGGCGGGGCGACGCTTGCGGGGAGCTTCGTGGTCGTGCCCCTGCCCGTCGCGCTGGAGTGCGACGGCATTTTAGGTGGCCCGTTTTTCGAGCGGTTTGTGGTGACTCTCGATGCCACTGCGGGGAAGCTGACGCTCGCGCCGATAAAAACAAGGCTCTCCGGCCCGACGCTTCCGCTGAAGATAAAAGACGGAATCCCGCTGCTCTATGCGAAGGTCGAGGGCGTCGGCGGCTGGTTCAAGCTCGACACCGGCGCGGACGATGCCCTCTCGCTCTTTCCGGCGTTTGTGGAGCGCAACCAGCTTCGGGCGAAGTTTTCCCGGCGCATCGAGACCGTGGTCGGGCGAGGCGTCGGCGGGCTGCTCACGGGCGAGCTGGTCAAGATTTCGAAGTTCTCGCTCGGGCCGCATGCTCTGGGCGGGTTCGTCGCGGACCTCTCGACCCAGGAGAGCGGAACGTTCGCCGACCCGGATTCGGCGGGCAACATCGGCATGGGGGTTTTGCGACGCTTTATTTTGACGCTGGACTACGGCGGCAAGCGCGCCCAGTTTCTGCGCAGCCCGGCGTACGGCGCGTCGTTCTCGACCAACCGCTCGGGGCTGGGCATCGACTTCGAGGGCGGGCGAGCCACCGTGCTCGCCGTGATTCCTGAAAGCCCCGCCGCCGAGAGCAAGATCCAGCCGGGCGATGTGCTTCTTCTGCTCGATGGCAGCCCGCCCACGCCCGCTCGCGTCCGCGCCGCCCTGCGCCAGAGCGCCGGAAGCCGCGTGGCTCTGACGCTTCAGCGCGGCGAGGAGCCACCGATTGAGGTAGCATTGGTTCTGAGAGACCTGCTGTGACGGAATAAAGCCCGCTGCAAGCCTCGCCTCTTCAGAGGCAGTGGATAAGCGGGCTTGCCTCAGTTGATGTACTTCGGCTTTAGCCCGACGAAGGCGTTAAGTGTGAATCCATGCTATACCAAGGAATAGCAATGCACATAAAGTGTTACAAATACAGAATCTATCCGACAGATTCACAAAAAAAGAAAATGCTGTCTCATATTGAGACGTGCAGGGAGTTCTATAACTCCTGCCTTTCCGAAAGAAAAGAATGCTATGAGCAGGAAAAGAAAAGTATTTCGCTCACCGAGCAGAATAAGCACGTCAAATACGTTAAAAATTCTATTCCCGAAGCGAAGGGTATACATACTCACGTATTACAGAATGTCATAGCAGATTTAGACAAGGCGTTCAGAGCGTTCTTTTGGCGCGTTAAAGCTGGAGAGAAGCCTGGGTATCCCAGGTTCAAAGGTTTTGGGCGGTTTGATGGTTTTGGATTCAAAGAATACGGGAACGGCTTCAAGATCGACGGACGCCGCCTTAGAATGTTTGGCATTGGCCGGGTTGCTATTCGTTGGCACCGGAAAATGCTCGGCCAGGTTAAATCTATGCGGATTGTTCACAAGGCGGGGAAGTGGTTCGCTTGCTTCTCTTGTGAAGTTGAAGCTGAGCCGCTTGAATTGACTGGAGAAGTCATTGGCGTAGACGTTGGGATCAAATCTCTGCTCACTCTCAGCAACGGTGAGACAATTGAGAATCCTAAGTGGTATCGAGACTCCGAAAAGAAGCTCCGCCAAGCTCAGAGAAGTCTTGCGAGGAAGAAAAAGGGAGGTTCTAACCGCCGAAAGCAGATTCGGCAGGTTCAGACCGTACACCTGAAGACGCAGAATAAACGACGAGACTTTATAAACAAAGTCGCCAATTCTCTAATCGTGCGATTCGATGGGATCGCGCTGGAAGACTTGCAGATTAAGAACCTGGTTCGCAATGGCAAGTTATCTAAGTCGATATTAGATGCAGGTTGGGGTTATCTTCTCAGCAGGTTGCAAGCGAAGGCAGAGTGCGCCACGCGAACAATCGAGTTAGTGAACCCGGCTTACACTTCTAAGACCTGTTCCAATTGTGGAATAGTGTTTGAAAATCTAAAACTCTCGGATAGGTGGGTCAAGTGCGAGTGTGGTTTGTCTTTGGACAGAGATCACAACGC
>JANLTX010000081.1:0-24440 GCA_031363095.1 Armatimonadota bacterium
ATGCGCTGGAGTGTGCCGGGGGGTGAAGTTATTGCAAGGCTACGCGGTTTTCTTCTGGGCAACGAATGGAACGAGTTCGGGGAGTTTTGGAAGCGACGTGCTCTTCAGCACGCTACCTCACCACTTTTATGACCTGCACCCCCAGCTCTTTGACCTTGACGCAGCGCAGGTGGCTCTGCCCCCCCGAGAGGCTGGAATCGTGATAAAAAAGATACCAGCGTCCCTGGAATTCCACAATGGAGTGGTGCGTGGTCCAGCCGATCACGGGTTCTAAAAGCCGCCCCCGGTAGGTGAACGGCCCGCTCGGGCTGCTGGAGGTCGCATACACCAGAAAGTGCGTGTCACCCGTCGAGTAGCTCAAGTAGTACGTGCCCTGATACCTGTGGACCCAGGCTCCCTCGAAGAACCGGCGGTCATGATCGTCGGCCTTGAGCGGCTTTCCGGCTTCGTCGAGAATCAAAACTTCCGAGAGCGGCTCGGCGAGCGAGCGCATGTTCGCACTCAGCCGCGCCATCCGTGGCCCGAGCGCAGGAACGTCGCCCTCAGGCTCGGCTCCTGCCGGGTCGAACGTGCTCCCCTGCCAGCACTGGAGCTGCCCGCCCCAGAGTCCGCCGACATAGAGATAGGCCGCGCCATCGTCGTCCACAAAGCTGCACGGATCGATGCTGATGGCTCCTTCAATCGGCTCGGGGTCGGCGATAAACGGCCCCTCGGGACGCTCCCCCACCGCGACGCCCACCCGGAAAACTCCGGCTTTGTCTCGGGCGGGAAAGTAGAGAAAGTAGCGCCCGCCCCGAGTGGCGGCATCGGGTGCCCAGAGCTGCTTGCTCGCCCACGGGACATCTTTCAGCGCCAGCGCGACCCCGTGGTCGGTCACCGGGCCACCTACGGAATCCAGCGAGAACACCTGGTAGTCGTCCATATCGTACTGATCGCCGTCGTCGTTGGTCTCCGCTCCCGTGTCTTTGTCGTGCGACGGGTAGACATAGAGCTTTCCGTCGAAGACATGGGCGGATGGATCGGCGGTGAAGACGTGCGAGATAAGCGGGTCGTCGGAGGAGTGCATCGCGCCAATTATATCGCCGGTATGGATACAGAGCTTTACGAGAAACACCGATACTGTGACTATGGGCCGCTTTCAAGAATTGGTGAACGAGCGCGAGAAGCTTCGTCAGGACATCGCTGTGCTTCAGGACCGCCTGCGCGATCTACGCATCCGGCAGGCAACACTGGACTGTGCGCTGGAGTTCGCCGTCCCGGACTCCCCGCGCACGTCGCGCTGGCAGGGGCAAGAGACCCGGCCCGCACTGAAAAAAGCCGCGTAGATTCTCTCATCTCCCTCGAAGCGCTTCGCTTTCGTCCCTCGGGGCAAAGAGGGAGAATTCTCCCCATTATTGGGGCCGGGGGAAACCGGGTACAATCGGTGCCATGGATGTTTTTGTCTGCCAGAGCCGCTACCTCGTCCCCCTCGACCAGCTTGAGTCTCACCTGCCCGCGCACGGCGCGTGGCTGACGGCCCTCACTGCCGCTGGCCGGGTTCTCGCCGCCGGACGCCAGACCCCCGCGAGGGGCGGCGTCATTCTGATGAAAGGCGAGAGCCGCGCCGAGATCGAAGAGATTCTCGCCGCCGATCCGTACACCATTGAGGGCATCGCGGCCTACGAGATAACTCAGTTCACCCCGCGTCCCGCGCCCGTAAGCTCCGAGAGCTTCTTAGCGCTTCTCTAAAGATAACCCAAGTTGCGGCCTCCCCCGGCGTCACCGCCGACCCCTCCGGCTGATTCCCGAGGTCGCGAAGCGACATTAAATGTCGCTTCGCGACCTCGGGGCGAAGGGGTATCTACGAAGCCATCTCCCTTTTATCCCTCTTCGCCCGCGAGGAACGAGCGAATAGGCCGGAGAGGGACGAAAGCGTAGTGAGGAACGAACGAAGTGCTTCCAGGGAGAGGTAGGCAGAGGTCAAAGACAGAAAAATGCTCCTGACTGTTCACCCGGCGGCCCGAAAGAATCCCCGCACGACGTTTCTGGTCTGGCACGACATCGTTCCGAAAAAAAAGCGGGTCTGGTTCGATACAACTATCGCCGAGCTTGAGGCACAGCTCCAGCGTTTAGAGCAGGCCGGGGCGAAACCCGCCGCGCTGCCAACCATCGAGCGCTGGCTTGCGACCGGGCAGAGTCCGCCGCCCGAGCGCACCGTCGTGCTGTGCTTCGACGACAACACCGAGGGAATTTATAAACACGCGTTCCCCCGGCTGAAAAAACGCGGCTGGCCGTTTGTGCTCAGCGCACACACGGCGTACGTCGGGGTGAAGACCAGCAAGGCGCACAATACCTGGGAGCAGCTTCGGGCCATGGAGCGGGGCGGCGCGACCCTTGTTTCACAGACGCACACGCACCCACCCGATCTCCGAGGGCTGACAACCCGAATGTTAGAACACGAGCTTTTTCAGGGACAGCACTGGATGACGAACTCTCTCGGCCACCCGATGAAGTACGTCACGTATCCGTCGGGGAAGTGGAATCGGCGCGTCGCCGAGGCCGCCCAGAAGTTTGGCTTCACCCTCGCGCTCACCGAAGACCACGGGCGCGCCGAGACCTCGCCGCACCTGCTGGGAATCAAGCGTTACTCCACCCACAAGCGCTTCGACGAAGCCCTGAGACAGCTCGGGTAAGCACCCAATCCCAAAAATAGGGGAAGATCCTTATTTGGTTCCCCATTATTGGGGTTAGGGGAGTTAGCTGAGAATCCGGCGTTTTTTCTTTTTGGGGTGTTTTAGCACGTAGACTCGCAGATGTTTCACGCCCCAGCGATGCATGGAGCGCACCGAGTGCTGCCGAACATCGAGGTGGCGGCCCTTGATGCGGCCCCCGGTGTCGTCGGCGAGGGCACGTCCGTAGCCGGGAACATAGAGCAAAGAACCCAGCGGAATGAGCCGGGGATCGACGGCGATGCCGTGGGTCTTCCAGCCGTCGCGCATGGTGCAGGTCCAGCGCCCGCCCTCCATCGGGGTGTTGATCGGAACATAGGCCGTCACGAGCGCCCGAAACGACCGAAGGTAGCGCCGGGGCACGCGGGGACGCTTCACCACTCTTCGCAGGGCGACACGCGTCGTGGGCTTTCGCAGCGCAATATGCGTTTTTCTTTTAGGAGCCAGGCGACGAGCGGCTTCGCTCACGCCGGTCAGCCCCAGGAAAATCAAAACGGTCAGAATCAGTACACTCAGTCGTCGCATCGCCTATGTCTCCCTCACACTTGAACCCACCCCGTCTCTGAACCCACCCTTGCCCTCCCTTTGCCGCGAAGGGAGGGTGGACACGAGGTTTACGAGTGGCCGGGTGGGTTCGGGGTGGGTTCAGGTACTTCTACTGGCTTTAAGTATCGGCTAATGCATTGAGTTGCTTGAGGAGTTCGTTGGCGATGAGCTGGGCTGCCGGTTCGTTGGCGAACTTGTCGGGGTGAATCAGCTTGGCGAGCTGGTTGCGTGCCTCGACGCGGGCGGTTCGCGGGAGCCGTGCGGCCATGCCCATGAGCGGCGAGCCACCCATCAGTCGTCCCCCGCCGCGTGTGGCTGCCGTCGTGCCTGCCTGGAAGCCACGGACATAGGCTTCCTCGCGGATGCCTTCGACTTCGTCGCTCATGGCCTCGGCGGTGCGCTGTGCGTGTAGACGCGACTTATTCTCCGCTTCCAGCGTCCGCACCCGCTCTTTAAGTGCCCGTCGCTCGACCTCCAGAGCGTTCGTGCGCCGCTGAAGCTCGGCTTTCTCTGCCTTCACCATGTCCAGCTCGGTGCCCAGCCGGGCGTGCGCCTTGTGATCGACCGGACGCGCGTCCGGGCCGTCGCCCCGTGCCCCGATCAGGTCGCGCAGGATCGTATCGCGGTAGAGCGTCGCGCGCGAAACCCCGACGCGGTCGGCGAGATCCTGCATCGAGAACGGAACTCCGGCATCTTCCAGTTGTTTCAGCGCCTCGCGAACTCTGTTTTGACGCTCAGAGGCGTCTGCCGGGCGTCTACCTCGGCGTCGTTTGTCGTGGATCTCTTCCATCTTCACCAACTCTTCATACCCTATTTCAGGCGCGTTCAAACGTGAATTTTGCCACAGCAAAAATCGCGGCTGATAGAATGTGTCGCTATGTCTGATGATACCGCGCCTTCCTATACCCTGAAAACCGCCGAGGAGATCGCTCAGATGCGCTCGGCAGGCGTCGCGCTGGCCGCCGCCCTCCTCGCGATGAAAGAGGCCATTGTTCCCGGCAAGACCACGACCCTCGACCTGGACCGAATCGCCGGAGCGACCCTATCAAAGCACGGCGCGAAGTCGGCACTGCTGGGGTACAAGCCCGGCTTCTCCGAGGTTCCCTATCTGCACAATACCTGTATCTCCCTCGCCGACGAAGTGATCCACGGGGTTCCCAGCGGCACGCGAGTGATCCGCGAGGGCGACATGGTCAGCCTGGACTGCGCGGCGATGAAAGACGGCTGGTGCGCCGACTCGACCATCACGGTGCTGGTCGGCAAGCGTGTCAGCCAGAAATCCCAAAAAATCTGCCAGGTGACGCGCGACGCCATGTACGCCGCCATCGCGCAGGCCCACGCGGGAAACACCATGGGCGATGTGAGCGGCGCGATGCAGAAAGTCGTCGAGAAGAACGGGATGAGCGTCGTGCGGGATTTAGTAGGTCACGGCATCGGACGAACGCCCCACGAAGAGGGCCTGGACGTTCCGTGCTACGCGGGTTCGCCCGCCGACGACGTAGTGCTTCAGGTCGGGATGACGTTCTGCATCGAGCCAATGGTGATCTTTGGCGACCCGGACGTGCTCCACATCGAGGAAGACCCCTGGACGATTGTCAGCGCCGACGGCTCGATAGCCTGCCACTGGGAACACACCATCGTCGTGACCGAGACCGGCCCGGTCGTTCTCACCGCCCCACCCAAGCGCTGACCCATCCCCCGGCCCCAATAATGGGGAGTCTACCGCCGATAGACAACCAACGTCCGGCCCGAGCTTTCCGGGTCGGGGAGGGTGAGCTTTTTGTTTTCGATGAGCGTCAGCCCGAGCTTTCTTGCCAGCGGTGCGGCGTCAGCAAGCTCGCTGTCTAAATCCGGGCCTTTGAGTAGCGCAAGTCGTCCGCCGGGCGCGAGGAGCCGCTCGGTCCAGGGCAGGAGCTTCGGGAGCGCTGCCACGGCTCGCGCGACCACCACGTCGTAGGTTCGGCCTTTTGTTTCCTCGGCGCGGGCATGGAGGCAGGTGACATCGCTCCAGCCAAGGGATTCGCACGCGCCCGAGAGAAACGCCACGCGCTTGCTCGACGAGTCCAGCAGGGTGAGCGCAAGATCGGGCCGGAGAATCTTCATCGGGACGCCCGGAAAGCCCGCACCCGTGCCCACGTCGCACACCGACGCGCCCCGCGCGAGTCTCGGGAGCACCAGAAACGCCGTGAGCGAGTCCGCGTAGTGCTTGAGCGCCATCGCCTCCGGCTCCGTGATCCGTGTCAGGTTCGTGTGGGCGTTGGTCTCGCAGACCAGCATCGCGTGCCGGGCGCAGAGCGCGGCTTGCTCGTCGGTGAGGGAGATTCCCAGCGCCTCGCACGCTTTAAGTAGCGTCGCCAGAAACACAGCTTGCTCGTCGGGTGTCACAGGGGAAGTGTACCCGTGTGTGTCCCTCCCCTGGTTTCCCTCCCCCCGCCTTTGTCTCGTTCCTCGCGTCGGCGACCCCCTCCCCGGCTTCGCGGGGGGAGGGGGTTAGGGAACATGATTTCTGAGAAATTTTCTAACAATTTGTCAGAATGGGCAATCTCACCCGTTGTAGTAAGTAGGAGAAAGAGAAAAATGCCTCGTTTTGTCAACCGTCGTTTTGTGAGTAACCAGACCTTCGAGTCGATACACCGGGTTCGCAACGCATCACCAGAGCTTGTTGCCTGTGCTCGCGCAAATCGAAAAGCTCCAACGCCTGCTGAAGCGATCTTATGGGATTCCTTGTGCAATCGGAAGCTACAGGGGCTTCGTTTTCGCCGCCAGCACCCGGTGGGGACGATGATCCTGGATTTCTACTGCCCGGCGGTAATGCTTGTCATAGAGCTGGACGGAGCCTGGCACGACACACCGGAACAGAAAGCGCGTGACGACGAACGCACCGCTTTGCTGAATCTCAAGGGCTACCACGTTCTTCGGTTCCGCAATGACGAGGTTCTGGAGAACCTGGGAGCTGTTCTCGCCGCCATCCAGAAAGCTGCCCAGTCATAACCCCCTCCCCCCGCGAAGCCGGGGAGGGGGTCGCCGACGCGAGGAACGAGCCAAAGGCGGGGGGAGGGAAACCCCTTTACCATCCCTGCGGCCTATGCGATACAGTAAGACAATGCCAAGACATCACGAAACCGAGCAACAAGAGACCTGCCTCCTCGTCGCGCTGGAAACCGGCACCAACCCCGATAGCCTCGAAGCACGCCTCGCCGAGCTGGAAGAACTCGCGTCCACGGCGGGCGCGACCGCCATCGCGAAGATCGGACAGAAGCGCAGCAAGATCGATCCCAAATATCTGGTCGGGCGCGGGAAGGCCGATGAGCTGGCCGCTGAGGTCGCTTCCCATCAGCCCGGCCTCGTGATCTTCGACGACGAACTCTCCCCCACCCAGCAGCGCAACCTCGGCGAGACCCTCAAAACCCGCGTCATCGACCGCACTCAGCTGATCCTGGATATCTTCGCGCAGCGTGCCCAGACCCGCGAGGGCAAGCTCCAGGTCGAGCTGGCGCAGCTCAGCTATCTACTGCCCCGGCTCGGGTCGCTCTACACCAAGTTCGAGCGCCAGCAGGGCGGAATCGGCGTGCGGGGCGGCGGCGGCGAGACCAAGCTGGAGCTGGACCGACGCAATGTCCGCGAGCGAATTCTGGAGCTACAAAAAGAACTCGAAGAAGTCCGAAAGAGCCGCGCCCGCCAGCGCGTTTCTCGAAGGAAGCTGCCGTTTCCCAGCGCCGCGCTGGTCGGGTATACGTCGGCGGGCAAGTCTTCCATCTTGAACTTACTCTCGGGGTCGGCGGTCCTGGCCGACCGAATGCTGTTCTCGACGCTCGACCCGACCACGCGCAAGGTACTCCTCCCCGACGGACGGGCGATTCTGCTCACCGACACGGTCGGGTTCATTCGGAACTTGCCCCATGACCTGGTGGCCGCGTTCCGGGCGACGCTCGAAGAGACCATCGAAGCCGACTTTCTCCTTCATATCGTCGATGCCAGCTCGCCCGAGGCCGACCGCCACCGAGACACAGTCCTGGAAACCCTCGAAGCGCTCGGGGCGGGCGACAAACCGATAGTCACCGTCTTCAACAAGAGCGATCTGGTCGAAGATCAGCCCGCGCTCCGGGCGCTGGTGGCTGGCACCGAGAACGCGCTGTACTTCTCGGCGATCCGGGCCGACGGAATCCCGTATCTCATGGACAAGGTCACGGCGACCATCAAAAGGCTGGTGTCCGAGGTACGGCTGAAAATCCCCTACTCCCGCTCGGACGTGGCCGCTCAGGTCCACGAGTATGGCGTCGTCCACTCGGTGGACTACCGCGAGGACGGCATCTATGTCCACGCCGAGGTCGCCAAATCCCTGGCCGGGCCGCTCTCCGCCTACGACGCGACGCCAAAAGAGAAACCTTTCTGGGAAAGCGACTGAATCGCACCCTATGCCACCGTGGAATAAATTCCCGGCTTTTTAAGAACGTCCACCTTCGTGGACAGAATTAATAAAAACAAACAACTATCAACAACATTATTTCGACGAAGGTCGAACCGCTTATCCAGCCGCGAATTCATTCGACGGAACCCAGGTTCACTGAAAATTTGCGCTGGACTTGCCGATACCTGAAAGTACGATGTTGCGACTTCTGGGGGCACTTGGCTATCTCTGTGGGGAACTGGGACGAATCCGTATCGGCGGGCTGGCTCCTCTGCTTGCGCTACTTCCGAGCAACCTGTTCTTTATCGCCGCCTGCTACTTCGGGATTCAGTACTCGGTCGGCCAGATTCAGTACAGCAAGTCGATCAACCGCACCCCGGACGTGATCAAGCTGGACGAGCTGGTCGGTGCCTCGGAGCTTCCCGCGACGCCGCGCTATGTGACTATCGAGGGACAGCTCAACGCCAAGATTCGCATGGGCGAGTACGCCGTTCTTCGCGACCCGAAAACCAACAAGTTTCTCACGGTCAAGACACGAAATGCCTACGACAGCAGCCCGGCCCACGACGCGACGATCACCGGGGTCATGATCAAGATCCCAAACGACATCGCCTACGGGCTGAGCGACCTGGGCAATCAGATCCGGGCCGAGTACGGGCCGGGCTACGAATTGCAGCGGTCGGTCGTTGTGGCCGATGGTGTCACGCCGCCGTCGATTCCGCTCTGGAGCGTCCTGATCGGGGTTCTGGGCGTGCTGGCGGCATCGGCTCTCGGGGCGCTACGCTTCGGTAACCTGATCTTTATCCGCGAGGGCCTGGCCCAGATTCAAGAGGTCGATGAGTACCAGGCTCCCGAGCTTGAAAACAGTGGGCTTAGGGCGAGCGGACGCTACCTGGAAGCGGGCGATCCGCGCCCGGCACTCGACCTGGAAGCCTCGCTTCAGACCCTGAGCAACGGCGAGATCATCGTCAACGCGTCGGGGATGGGCGGCTCCGCTCCGCTGGGTCGGCTGGTCGGCAAGAACATCGAGATCGGGGTTCTGTACTGCGGCTTCGGCCCGCCCCGTCAGGCACTTCGGATCAACGGCGAGATCGTTCTGGCCGTCCGCGACGGCTATCCGCTGGAGAAGGTCGTCCGCGCGCTCGGCTCCACCCCCGAGTCGATGAAGATGCTCGCCGACTACAAAGCCTACACCGCCATGCCCGGCGCGGCGTAGCAGGTCCGTAAACGAACCTGCTACACGAGAGAAGCACCGTAAACGGCGCTGCAAACCCGGCCCCGCCGGGACCAGGCTTGCAGGGAGCTTCAGCTTCCTTTACCTCGTGCAGCAGGTTCGTTTACGGGCCTGGATGATAAGATGCGGGCTGAGATGCCCGACTTTGTCAGTGAGGATTCCCCCGAAGGCTACCGGCCCGAGGCGTTCGAGCGCCCGTCGGTGGCGGTCGATATCGTCGCGTTCACGGCGCACGCGGGACGGCTGGAAGTCTTGCTCATCGAGCGAGGCGTCTGGCCCGAGCAAGGAAGCTGGGCGCTTCCCGGCGGGTTTGTCCGCTTCGACGAAGCCCTCGACGATGCCGCACAGCGCGAGCTTTCAGAGGAGACCGGAGTCGAAGGCTCGGCTTATCTGGAGCAGCTCTACACGTTCGGAGCGGTCGCACGTGACCCGAGAACCCGCGTGATCTCCGTGGCCTACTACGCGCTTCTCCCCCAGCCCAATCTATCTCCTCGCGCGGGCACGGACGCCGCCTCGGCCCGCTGGTGGCCGGTGAGCGAGCTTCCCGCGCTGGCCTTCGACCACGCCGAGATTTTAGAAACGGCGCTCGCCCGGCTCCGCGCCAAGCTCGGATACACGTCGGTCGCCGTCGCCCTGCTCGCGCCGGAGTTCACGCTCACCGAGCTTCAGAACACCTACGAGATCATTCTGTCGCGCCCCCTCGACAAGCGTAATTTCCGAAAGAAATTGCTGGCAACCGGGCTTCTGGAAGGTCTCGAAAAACAGCGCCGCGACGGCGCTCACCGCCCCGCCCAGCTCTTCAAGTTCACCAACGCCATACCGGTTTTTCTCCCCTGACCCGCCGATGGGGAACCGCCGATATGAAACACCCACCCGTATGAACACGGGCGTCTAAGGGCTTCGCCACGATGTCCTTCGGACGTACCGACTCCCAATGTCCCCGCCTACGCTCCCAGCCCGCCGCCGGAGGCGCGGGGCGGCTCGCTCTGGCGGCGCTTCCTTCGCGCTGCGACCAATTCGTCGGTGGCGAGAGCGGCGAGCGGGTCGGCAGGCAGGCCCATCTCGGTGCGGGACAGGGCAAGAATGGGCCGGACATCGGTCTCGTAGGCATCGCGCAGAACCGCATGCGCCCCCAAAACGTCGCCTTCGACCTGCTTCTTCGCGAGGGCGTCGCGGTCCACAAGCAGGGCTTTGGCATACGCCGTCTGGACATTGAGAACCGACAGAACCATGGCTTCTATCTTCTTCTCGACCACGTGGCACTGGTCCAGCATGTAGGCCACAGGCGCGGCAACCTGTCGGTCGTGGCCGTTAATTAGCTCGTGGAAGATACAGAACAGCGCGAACGGATTGGCCGAGCCAACAATCAAATCGTCGTCGGCGTAGCGGCGGTCGTTGAAGTGAAAGCCCCCAAGCCTTCCTTCGGCAAGAAGCGTCGCGACAATAAACTCGATGTTAGTGTAGTGCCCGTGGTGCCCGGTATCCACCAAGACTTTCGCCCGCTCGCCTAATTTCAAGCACATGGCAAAGCTCGTGCCCCAGTCACTTAAATCGGTATGATAGAACGCTGGCTCGAACAATTTATACTCGATTAAAAGCTCGCCGTCTTCGGGCATAGCTACGTAGGCTTCTTGAAGCGCGTCTAACAGTCTTTTTCGGCGCAGTTGAATATCATCCTGGCCCGGATAGTTGGTCCCATCGGCCAGCCAGAGCGAGAGCTGCTTGCTCCCGGTCACTTTCATAATTTCGGCGCATTCTACCAGGTGTGCAACGGCTTTTTTTCGTATACTCGGGTCGGAGTTACACACAGAGCCTAATTTATAGTCGTGATCTTGAAATAAATTCGGATTAATTGCCCCGATAGAAACCCCCTCGCTCTTTGCAAACTCGGAAATATCTGCCCAGGTCTTGCCCGACGGCGGCAAGTCCCATGGAATATGAACCGCGACACTCGGCGATGCCCCGGTCAAGCGGTGGACGCTCGCGGCGTCCTCGATTTTTTCGTAGATGTCCCGCGCACACCCCGGCTCGGGGAACGACCCAAAGCGGGTTCCCGCGTTCCCAAACCCCCACGATGGCAGCTCAATCGGCAGCGCCCGCAGTGCGGCGCGAATCTCAACCTCGGTCATGAAGGAGCAGTTCGCCGCCCGACTGATTTTTCCCTGCCCGAGAGCACTTGCACCATGAAGGTGCGGCAACACCCAGCCGCTGGGTAAGCAGAAGCTGATTGGTCAGGTTACACCGAACCCACCCGAACCCACCCCCTCGCAACACCCAGCGGCTGGGTAAGCAGAAGCTTATTGGTCGGGTTACACCGAACCCACCCGAGTGCTTCGAACCCACCCGAGTGCTTCGTTCGTTCCTCACTGCGCCTCGCCCTCCCTTCGCCGCGAAGGGAGGGTGGACACGAGGGAAACGAGGGGACGGGTGGGTTCGAGTGGCCTGGTGGGTTCGGTGTAACCCAAGTTACAAATATTTGCTTACCCGGACCCTCACACCCCAACTTCAAAATACTTGCTTACCCGGCAACCGGGTTGCCAAGGCTCCTTCGAAGCCGAAACCCCCAATCAGGGGATTGCGCCTGCGGAGCAGGCTTGGCGGCTTGCCCGCCCCTTTGCCGCACGATCTTCGTGCACGGCTCCCGTGACCCGAAATCCCGTGAAAAGTTGCATGCGGGAACGCACGGCCCTGTGGTAACGTCTTTAGAATATGGAGAGAGTGCGAACCCTGATCGTCGCGGACCTGCCCCCGGTGCGGGCGGGCTTGAGCGCCCTGCTCCGCCGCGATGAAACCATGCTGGTTGTGGGCGAGTCGTCGGCGCGGCGCGAGACGGTCGCGTTCGCGCTGAAAGCCGGGCGCGTCGATGTGGTGCTTCTGGACGCCGCCAGCTCCAGCCCCGAGGCGCTCAAGCTCACGCTCGAAGCCCTATCGGGAGTCGGGCCACACCCGGCGCTCGTGGTGATCGGGGAGCAGCCCGCCCGCGAGTTCCCCACGCTGGCCGCGAGCGACTGGCTGCCGGGCTGGGGCTACTTCCTGCGCGACAAAGGCGACGGTGCCATCCAGCTTGCTGCCGCCCTGCGTGCCGCCGCGCTCGGAACCATCGTTCTGGACCGCCACCTGAGGCTCGGGGCCAGCCTCGTGCCCGCGCCCGCGCTCGCCGAAGACCTGACGCCCCGTGAGCGCGAGGTTCTGGCGCTTCTGGCGCTCGGCCTTCCCAACAAACAGATCGCCACAAAGCTGGGCGTCACGCCGCACACCGCCAAGTTCCACGTCGCGCAAATCTTGCACAAATTAGGGGCAGAGAGCCGCACGGAAGCCGTCACTCAGGCCGTCCGCCGTGGGCTTGTGACACTGTAACCGCCCAGATGAACCTGGGCGTCAGGGCGTCTCGTACCTCGCCGACGAAGTCCCTGCGGGACATAGACTTTCCGAGAGTTATCGGTGGAGGCCGCGCTGACGCTGATGCTCGGCATCCAGGCTCGCAAGCGCAGTCGCGGATTCGACAATGCCCGATGCGGCTTCTGCTTGACCAGACTGGCGCAATCGCTCCATTTGGTCTGCAAGCATCTGCTCGCGCCGCTCCGACGCACGCTGCGATAGCCTGAAAATCAGCCAGATCAATACCGGCCCGATCACAAAAATCCACATGGTTTGTAGAAGACACGCGCCACAACCCTCTTGTTACACCCATCCCTACACGTCCGGAGGACATCCTGGCGAAGCCTTTAGCCACCCACGTCCATGTGGGCGGCGCGATTTACAGCCAGAGCGCGAGAATTATCAGAAGCGGCAGGTCTGCGGCCAGCGCATGGAATAAAAACGTATCGCCCAGGGTTCGGGTTCGGGCAGAAACCTCGCCGAGGGCCAGGCCGACGGCCATCACGCCGAGGGTTGCGAGCAGCGCGGACCACCACGGCATGAAGAGCGAGACCGCCAGCCAGTGCCACGCGCCGAAGAAAACCGCCGCGAGGTTTCGTCCGATGCGCGGCTGGACGCTTCCTCGCCAGAATCTCTCTTCGACGAGCGGGTTGCCGATCAGAAAGTACGGAAACAGCCACAGAAAGCTCGTGCGGGTGACGCCTGCGCTGGCAAGGCCCGCCCGAAGCTTCTCGATGGGCATGACCCACTGCCCGACCAGCGCGTACGCTCCGACCAGAGTGAGATTGGCAAGAAGCGCGACACCCAGATGCACTTTCCAGCCGAGCGCCGGGCGGAGACTGGCTTGGCTTTTGAGCCGCCACGCGCCCAGAAGACACACGGTGGCGTAGAGGGCGAACGCAATCAGCGCCGAGTGGAAGACATACAGCCCCGCCCCGACCGCAGGCCAGGGCAGGAGCCCCCAGAAAAGCGTCCCCCCGCCGGGCGGGGGCGAAAGCGAAGCGCTTCGGGGGCCACGGGGGTCAGAAGAGGGCGACTTCGGTACCAGGGTCGAAGACATGGGCAACCTCGGACTTGAACGCGACGTCCAGCGGGGCACCTTCTTTGGCGATAGTCGTGGCATCGACGACAGAGATCAGGGGCGTGCCGTCCACGGAGAGATACAGGTTGCTCATCGAACCCATCCGCTCGATCACATCGACCTTCGTCCGCACGACATACTCCGCGCCGCCCTGAACCAGCGTGGCGTCGTTGATGTGCTCGGGCCGGACACCCAGCACGACTTTCTTGTCGATGTAGGGCGAGAGTTTTTCAAGGCGATGCGCAGGCAAGGGCAGCTTGAAGGTGCCGCAGTCGATGACGGGCTTGCCGTCCACCAGGCGAACCATGGCGTCGTGGATGAAGTTCATCGGGGGCATTCCGATGAAGCCCGCGACGAACATATTGGCGGGGTGGTCGTAGATGTTCTGCGGCGTGTCGCACTGCTGGAGCAGCCCGTGGTTCATCACGACGATGCGCTGGCCCATCGTCATGGCCTCGACCTGATCGTGGGTGACGTAGATCGTGGTGACGTTGAGGTCGCGGTGCAAATTGATCAGCTCGAAACGCGTCTGGACGCGCAGCTTGGCATCCAGGTTCGAGAGCGGTTCGTCCATCAGAAAGACCTGTGGGTCGCGGACAATCGCGCGGCCCAGGGCCACTCTCTGGCGTTGCCCACCGGAGAGTGCTTTGGGCTTGCGGTCCAGATACTCCGTGATCGCGAGCTTGCGGGCGGCTTTCTGGATTTTTTCGTCGATCTCGCCCTTGATTTTTTGCGCCCCGCCCCAGTCGGCGAGCTGCTTCCAGAGGGGCGGCATCATGCGAAGCTTCAGCCCGAACGCCATGTTCTCATACACGCTCATGTGCGGGTAGAGCGCGTAGTTCTGAAAGACCATCGCGATGTTGCGGTCGCGCGGCGGGACATCGTTGACCAGAGTCTCGCCGATTCGGATCTCCCCGGACGTGATCTCTTCGAGGCCCGCGACCATGCGCATCGTGGTTGTCTTGCCGCAGCCCGACGGCCCGACCAGAACCAGGAACTCGCCATCGTGGATTTCGAGGTCGAGGTCCGCGACGGCGCGGACCTCTTTTTTAGACTGAGGGTCAACAAAAGTCTTGTTGAGCTTTTTGAGGGTGACGGAAGCCATTGCTTTAGAGTATAAAGGAGTGGGCCGCCTCTGTCAAGCGCGACCCACTCTTTCGAGCGCAGCGAGACGGCAACTTGTTGCCCCATAGCCGGACGATTTTCGTCCTGGGAATTCGGACGTTCATCGTCCTGGGAATTCGGACGTTCATCGTCCTGGGTTTGGTACGCCGGACGTTTGCCGTCCTGGACTTGAATGAATTATGAAAAATGAGCAGCGTGCGGAGGTCGGGGTTTTCGGAGGGAGCGGATTTTATTCGCTGCTCGGGGGAAACGTCGAGGAGATCAAGGTCGAGACACCGTACGGGCCGCCCTCGGACGTTGTCGCCCTCGGGGAGATCGGGGGGAGAAAAGTCGCGTTCTTGCCCAGACACGGAAAATCCCACTCGATTCCGCCTCACAGAATCAACTACCGGGCCAATGTCTGGGCCTTGCACTCCCTGGGGGTCGGGGCGATCTTAGGCCCCAACGCGACAGGCTCTTTGCAAGCTCACTACAGGCCGGGCGACTTTGCGATCTGCGATCAATTTGTGGACCGAACCTGGGGCCGCCCCGACACGTTCTACGACGGCCCGGTCGTCACCCACGTCAGCGCCGCCGAGCCGTACTGCCCGGTTCTGAGAGCGCACCTGGTGCAGGTTTGCCAGAGCGCTGGCGTCACGGTGCACAACGGAGGTACCATGGTTGTCGTGAACGGGCCGCGATTTTCCACAAAAGCCGAGTCGAGATGGTTCACCAGCCAGGGCTGGGAGATCATCGGAATGACCGGCTACCCCGAGTGCTGGCTTGCCCGCGAGCTTCAGATTCCGTACGCCAATATCTCCGTGGTGACCGACTACGACGCCGGTTTAGTCGGCGAGGCGGGCGAGTCCGTGAGCAACGATGCGGTTCGCGAGCAGTTCGCCCGAAGCTTGACGGCCCTCAAAAAGATAGTAGAGACTGCCGTCACGACGCTGCCCGATCTCTCGATGTCGCCCGCCCGGACCGCGCTGGAGGGTTCCCGATTTGTCTGACCCTCGCCAGAAGCGGTTCGAGGAGCAGATGCTCCCCCACCTCGACGCGCTCTACCGGGCCGCGCTCTCGATGACCCGGAGCAGCGCCGCCGCCGAGGATTTGGTCCAGGATACATTTGTTCGGGCGTTCCAGTTTTTGGATCAGTTCGAAGGGGGAACCAATTCCCGCGCCTGGCTGTTTCGGATTCTGACAAACCTTTACATCAACAGCTATCGCAAGAAGAGCCGCGAACCCGAGAAGCTCAGCTACGACGAAATGGAGGATTTTTTCCTCTACAATCGGCTCTCCGGCAGCCAGCAGGAGAGCGGTCTGACGCCCGCTGAGATCGTCGAGCAGAAAATTGAAGCAGAGGCGATTCGGGCGGCTATCGACAGGCTTCCCATTGAATACCGCGAGACGGTGATCCTGGCGGACCTGAACGAAATGAGCTACCAGGAGATCGCGGAGATGCTGGAGATCCCCATCGGGACCGTCCGCTCGCGGCTCTCGCGGGGGCGGCGGCTTGTTCAGCGGGCGCTCTGGGCCTACACCCAGGCCGCCGACACGCAATAGAAATTGATCGATTCATAAAACAATGGAAAATACAACCAACGAACAGGCGCTCGAATACAACCAGTGCGAAGAGGCCGTCAAAAAGCTCAACGATTTTTTGAGCCGCGAGCTTCAGCCCGAGGAAGAAGACGGGGTGCAAAAGCATCTGGCCGCCTGCCGTGGCTGCTTTGCCAAGTTCGCGTTCGAGGAAACGCTGCTACGCACGATTCGGGAGAAAGCCGAGCATACCAGCGCCCCCGACACGCTTCGTCATAGGATACTGAGGTTGCTGCACCAGGATGTCTGAACTTCACAGGAACATCCTTCGCCGCAGGGCACTTCAGTGACAGCTTCAGCGGCTATTCGCCTGACCGGGATTGAAACGCGCTATTTCATCGATATGATACCGTAGATTAAAGTCTCCTGTACTGGACCGATCATCGTGAGGACCAATACCGAAGTTGGATCTGGATGCTTTAAATGATTTGCCGATCCTGCCAAGAGAATTATTGTCCGTCTTCGCTCCAGAAGCAACAAATTTACCACCAGAGGCAAGGAGTTTCAGCACTTCGGAGGGCGATCCTTGAAAATATCCAAACAAGTCGTCGATTGCATCCTGTTCGAATCCCGTGGTACCGATAGAAACATTTCCATCTTCCGGAACAGTCACGATGAAGCTTTTGGTATCGAGGGGAGGACCTATGGGATAGGTCTTGCCATCATCGACACTGATGTCATTTTTTACATTATTACCCAATTTTTGCCATGAATCATTCACGCGAACCCAGATAAGCCATTCGCCGCTCCCTTTGAATCTGGAGTCATGATCTTTATTTACGCGGAAATTGTCCAGAGTGATACGGAGCCTCCGATAACCTTTCGTCAGGACAGGTTCGCGCCATCCTGCCACAATAACCGCAGCAAAATGCGGAATCTTACCATTGGGTCGCGTCTTCAGTTTATCTGCATAGAGACTCCAGCGCGTGGGGGGGCGATCAACAAAGTTTTTCAGCGGGAATGTCACATTGAGATACTCACCCGATGTCGCTTTGCTCGGTAGATTTTTGGTGTTTGTTTGGCCCCCATCCGCTGGACTAAGAACGTCTGTTAAGTCAAACCGCCCCTCTGCCCGATTTACCGTCGAGGAAATAATCGGTCGGGGGCTTCCTGACGAAACGGAGATAATTTCATGCCTGAGCACTGCGGTTGCCGAAGGTTTTGGGGGCAGGGGAACTCGGAATTTATAATCCTGCCCTCCAATCGGGTCATAAAAATAGCCGCCCTGGGCATTAAAATACATTACCGTCTTTGTCACCGTCGAAGGAACAGTATCTCCTGTGAACGTGTGCCCTATCGTTCGAGACATTGCAATAGCTTTGGGCGGATGAATTTCGGTGTGATAGGGAGTGTGCCCGCAATCAAAAATGAATCTTCCCAAGGTCCAGACCGTATCTCCGGGAATGGGCCAGAACTCTTCAGGAAAAAACGAACGCTCCCATTCGCACTCAATGACTTTGAACGAATCACCCAGAAATGGGCGAACTTCTTCGGCGGCATCACTGAGCATGCCTTCATATTCCGGAAACGGCTTGACCTTCATGTTCCAATCGTGGAATTGGTGATTAATCGGGGTATCCGTCGTCGCTATAAGGCTGTCTGTCACAACTCCCTCCAGGACTCTTGGTTGGTCCTGTGGCTCGACACTGGCCCATTGAGGAAGGATTTTGTTTAGTTCCAGGTCACCAATTTTCAATCCACCGACACGGCAGCCATTCTGGAGAGCGTTCCCATTCGGAATAGGAGGAGCGACACGAAGGGCAGGGGCTCGCCGGGCGAGTCCGGCGACGGCGGCACCCGTAACGATCATGCCGAGTGCTGTCAGTTGCACAATGCGGTTCAGGTTCATGCAAAACACCTCCATACCCACTCTACCTGCATAGCGATTTCTTCTGCTCCCCTCAAAAGTCACTTGCCGAGAAGGGGAACTCGTGATAGAGTGCGCTGGTTTGCCCTCGGGCATTCCGGCGCGCGGCCTTTGTCCGGGGGGACGGGGCGCGGGCCTGTTTAAAATTCCCACTGAGGAGAGTGACCCCCATGGCCCTTGCAACAGATAAAGCGGCGGATGTGATCGCCACCTACCAGACCAAAGACGGCGACACCGGCTCGCCCGAGGTCCAGATCGCGCTGCTTTCCGCGCGCATCACCCAGCTGACCGATCACCTGAAGATTCACAAAAAAGACCACCACACACGTCGTGGACTTTTGATGCTCGTCGGGCGACGTAAGCGCATGATGACGTATCTCGCCAGAACCGATATCGGGCGTTACCGTAGCCTCGTTCAGCGGCTCGGAATCCGCTCCAAACTGTAGGGTCGCTCAGATCGACCCCACACCAGGCAAGAAGGGCGTCCGCTTTTGTTTAAGCGGAGCGCCCTTTCCTGCTTTTTCAGCGTAACGAAAAGAAAAGAAACAACCATTCATGTCAGTGACCACTGTCGAGATGACGCTCCCCGGCGGGCGCGTCCTCTCCATCGAGACCGGCAAGCTCGCCAAGCAGGCCAGCGGCGCGGTCGTCGTCAAAGTCGGCGACACCTATGTTTTAGGAACCGCGACCATGGGCCGCGAGCCGAAGTCGAACCTGGACTTTTTTCCCCTCACCTGTGACTACGAAGAGAAGAAATACGCCGTCGGCAAGATTCCCGGCGGGTTCATCAAGCGTGGCGGTCGTCCGTCCGAGCGCGCGACGCTCGTCTGTCGTTTAATTGACCGGCCTCTGCGCCCCCTGTTTGACAAGGGCATGCGCAACGAGACCCAGTGCATCGCCATGCCGCTCTCGGTCGATCTGAACCACCTGCCCGACACCTACGCGGTTCTGGCCGCGAGCGCCGCGCTGCACATCTCGGACATTCCGTGGGCCGGTCCCATCGGCTGCGTCCGCGTCGGCATGACCGACGAGGGCGAGTATGTGATAAACCCGTCGCAAGAGCAGCTTCAAGCCAGCAAACTCGATTTAGTGGTCGCCGGAACCGCCAAGGCCATTTTGATGGTCGAAGCGGGCGCGAACGAAGTCAGCGAAGAGACGATGCTCATCGCGTTCGACAAGGCCCACGAGGTCATCGCGCTTCAGTGCGCCCTGATCGAGGAGCTTCGCGCAAAAGTCGGCAAGCCCAAGACGGTCGTCCCGATCCACGAGTACAACGCCGAGATTCTCAGCGTTGTCCGCGAAAAATTCTCCGCCGGGCTGCGCCAGGGCCTTCAAGACCCGGACAAGGCCAGCCGCGAGGCGGGCCTGACGCTCTTAATCAACGGTGTCGTCGATGCCCTGCGCGAGACCTACCCCGACAACATCAGTGATCTGAAAGAGATCGCCGACAAAGTCGTCAAAGAGCAGCTCAGAGACTTGATTCTCACCGAGGGCAAGCGCCCCGACGGACGCGGGACCACGGACGTTCGGCAGATCGACTGCGAGGTCGGGATTCTGCCGCGCGTCCACGGCA
Organism: Armatimonadota bacterium; assembly: GCA_031363095.1. GTDB lineage: Bacteria > Armatimonadota > Armatimonadia > Armatimonadales > Armatimonadaceae > JANLTX01. Next base: position 19,499 of record JANLTX010000081.1, read on the forward strand.
CCGGCCTGTTCACGCGCGGCCAGACCCAGGTTCTCACCACGCTGGTTCTCGGCTCGCCGGGCGATGCCCAGATGGTCGATACGCTCGAAGAGGACGGCGAGAAGAAGTACATGCACTTCTACAACTTCCCGCCCTACTCCGTCGGTGAGGCCCGCCCCCTGCGCGGACCCGGTCGGCGCGAGATCGGGCACGGCGCACTCGCCGAGCGCGCGGTCATCCCGGTTCTCCCGGCCAACGCCGACTGGCCCTACACCATGCTTCTCACCAGCGAAGTTTTAGAGTCCAACGGCTCGACTTCCATGGCGTCCACGTGCGGCTCGATCCTCGCGCTTATGGACGCGGGCGTCCCGATCAAGGCTCCCGTGGCCGGAATCGCGATGGGCCTCATCACCGAGCACGGCTTCGAGTCGCCCGACGAGAAGTACGCGGTTCTGACGGATATCCAGGGCATGGAAGACTTCTCCGGCGACATGGACTTCAAGGTCGCGGGCACCGCCGAGGGAATCACCGCCCTCCAGCTCGACACGAAGATTCAGGGAATCCCGCGCGATGTCTTCGTGAAGGGCTTCGCCCAGGCCCGCGATGCCCGCCTGCACATTCTCAGCCGGATGACAGCGGCTATCTCCGCGCCACGCACCGCGATGAGTGAGTATGCGCCGCGCATCATCACGGTCCAGATCGACCCCGAGCAAATCGGTGGGATCATCGGACCGGGCGGAAAGACCATCAAGAAGATCACCGCCGACACCGGCGCGAAGATCGACATCGACCAGAGCGGTCTGGTCAGCATCACGTCGGTCGATGGCGCGAGCGGCGACGCCGCGAAAGCCATTATCGAGGGCATGACCCGGACGCTCTCTCCGGGCGATGTCTTCGAGGGCAAGATCGTCCGGTTCCTGCAGTTCGGCGCGTTCGTCGAGCTGGGCAACGGGAAAGATGCGCTGGTCCATGTGTCACAGCTTGCCGACCCGCCGCCGAGCCGCCCGGAAGACGCCTTCAAGCTGGGCGACACGCTCAAGGTGCGCGTCACCGAGATCGACGGCCAGGGCCGGGTGAACGCCACCGCCCGAGGTCTCGACGAGGCGTTCGACTCGGCGAACCCCGAGCCGGGCCGCCCGCCGCGCATGCCGCGCTCCGGTGGCGACCGCGACCGTGGCGGGGATCGCGGAGGCCGTGGCGGAGATCGCGGCGGACGCCCCAGCTTCGGCGGCGACCGCGACCGTGGCCCGCGCCCGGAGCGTGGACCTCGTCCTGAGGGCAACGACCCGGACCGCGTGGCCGCCAGCGCCCCGCCCCCGGTCGAGGCCAGCGACTCCAGCGACGATGGCGACGACATCCCGCGCGCCCGCTTCCGCCCGCGACGCTGATAAAACCAGGCTCCCCCGGTCAGACCGGGGGAGCTTTTTTTGTTTTAAGCGAGTGACTGAAGTCCACTCGCTGAGGGTGCAAGCGCCGAAGGCTCTCCGAGCCACAGAGAAACCGGGACAGCTCTACGCACCAGCTCTTCGAAAGTTCACCGGGTGTGGGGTATTAGACGTCATACCGATTTTCACCGTGGAATAAATTCCCGGCTGAGTAAGCGATTCGACCTGCGTCGAAATAACGCAGATGTCAATTAGTGACTCTTCTTGCTCTGTCCACGGAGGTGGACATTCTTACCAAGCCGCGAATTTATTCGACGGAAATCAAATCGGCATGACGTCTATTCGTCACGGAGTGAACTCTTTCCGAACTTCCCCGTCTGAGGGGGCACAAGGAGAATTGAGACCATGAAACTTCAGACCATCACCGGCATCGCTGCCACCGCCGCCCTGTTTATTGCGCTGGGCACCGTCGCCCACGCTCAGAACCCGGCCCAGCCGGGCAAAGGCGGGAAGATGCACGCGGGCCGCCCCGGACGAAACCCGGGCGACAAAGCCAGTGACCGGCTCCTGCGCGAGGCCAGCCAGCGCATCGAGCGGGCGCAGCGCCTGATGAGAAACGCCCTGCCCATCTACGACGGCCACCGGGCAAACGCTATCGATTTGAGCCAGATCGCGCAGTGGGAGATCAAGATCGGCCTGGCCTGGGACAAGCTCCACGAGCAGGGCAAGGCTCCCCAGAGCGCGGCCAAGTCGGGCGAGCCGAAAGAAGGCAAGCGCGGTGCAAATCACGACGACGAGTCGGTGAAACGAAGCAACCAGAAGCTCATGGCGGCGGGCAAGCTGCTCGAAGACGCCCTCGCGCTGATCGGACGCGCCCAGCACGACTACAACGGACACCGCGCCAAAGCGGGCGAGGCGACCCAGAAAGCGATCCAGCAGCTCAAAGAAGCCCTCCAGTCGGTGTAGTCCGCCCCGATGAACCTGGGCGTCAGGGCGAACTGCGTTCGACAAAGTCGCTCCGCGACAAAATATCCTTATTGCTCCCCCAGAACTGGGGGCTGGGGGGCAAATTCTGCCTGTCGCGGAGCGACTTTGTGGCGAAGCCCTTAGACGCCCGTGTTCATACGGGCGGGTCGCCCCGGTTCATCGGGCGGGGGATGCGGTAAGATAGCGACATGTCCCGCGCAGTCAGGCGCGGGGCGCGTTGCTATGGCCGATATCGATAACGTCAACCTGCTCTTCCTCCGGCGCGTCCGGGGCATCGCGCCGCTCTCTCGCTTCGCTGTCGGGCTGTCGGGTAGCCTTGTCGCCGCTGTCCCCGACGAGCTGGAAGTGCGCACCAGCCACATCGCCCGCTTCGAGGGCAACGGGCGCAGCAAGATTCAAGAGACGTTCAGCGTCGAGACCCTCAGAAAAGTCGAGATCGCCGCCGACCTGACCCACTATCTCGGAACCACCGAGGACGACCTGTATCTGTTTCGCGACGGCAAGAAATCCCGGTTTCTGCCCGACCGACGCGTGAGCTACACCGATGTCGCGCTCGCCGAGGACGGAAGCCGGTTTATCTGCGCGTTCTGCGACATGATGCAGTCGGTCAGCACCATTGCGCTCGGCGAGCGCACCGGGCGATTGCTCTGGCACAAAGACATCGGCTTCGAGGTCTCGCGCGTGGCACTGACCCGCTCGGGTGAGTTTCTCGTCGTCGCGGGGCAGGGCGGCGAATTGCACCTGATGGACGGCTCGCGCAAGACAATCTACACCCACCGCCAGGACGCGCCCATTGCGGCGGTCGCGACACTCGGGCCGGACCGAACGGTCTTTGCCTGCTCGGGCGACGACGAAAACACAGGCGGCGTCGGATGCGTCGGGCCGGGGGGCGGGCTGCTCTGGTTCACCGAGCTTCTGGGCGAGCCTATCGAGCTGGCCCTCTCCGACGCCGGGACTATCGCGGTGCTTCTCGCCACGGATGTAAGCAGCGGGCGGCTTATTTTTCTCTCCGACGACGGCCTGCCGGTCTGGGACTTCGACTTCGACGAGGCCCGGCCCAGCGGTCTCTCGGTCTCCGCCGATGGCAGCCACGCCGCCGTCACGCTGAAAGACGGGACGCTGGCGCTGTACGAGCTGCATCTCTCCGAGCGGCTGAGCACGCTCTCAGACGCTGTCGCGCTGTCGGAGGCCCGGCACACGATTGACAGCGGCAACCTGATCGGTGCCGTCCGCCTGCTCCGGGGCAGGCTGATCGAGGCTCCGTCAGACCTCGGGTGTGCGGCGCTTCTCACCGAGACGCTCACCGCGCTCACGGCCCGGCTCACGATCGAGGCACAGTCCGCCGAGGCCGTCGGGGACTGGCGCGCCGCCGACGCGAGTTTTTCGCAGGCTCTCGATGAGTCCCCCTTCGACCCCAAACTTCCTGCGGAGCGGGCCGCGCTCCGCCAGCGCTGGCACCGAAGCGCCGTCGCCGAGGGCCGCCGCGCCCTCGCCGCCGGGAACGCACCCGCCGCCGAGCGTGCGTTTCTCGAAGCGATAGAAGCCGATCCGCTCCAGACCGAGGCCCGCAGCGCCCTGGGCGAGGCCCGTGCGAGCGCCGCGACGTTTGCTATCGAAGCCGGAAAGCGCCACCTTGCCCTCGGCGAGACCGCCGACGCCCTGCGCGCTCTCACTGAAGCCCGCCGCCGGGGTGCCACCGACACCGAAACCGGCGACATTCTGCGCCAGGCGCGCGTCGCCGACGCCCTCTCGCTGGGAAACACGCTCTACAACGACCGTCAGTACGCCGCCGCCCTCTTTCAGTTCAAAAAAGTTCTGCGCCTCGACCCGAGAAACTCTGAAGCTCTGCAAAAAGTCGGCTACGCCCAGAACTTTCTCTCCGACAACCAGCTCTCCGAACGCTTCAGCCGTTTGGAATAAGCTCCAGCCCGCACTCGGCTTCCCCCGGCTTGTCCTCCCCCGGCTTCGTTTCCCTCAGGCATCAAAGATTTTTGCAACAAAATCTGTAATCCTGTGTCAGGAGATAAAGATCGGAAAAAATCTATGGAAATCGCAAATGTTAGTTGGCAAACTCTCGCTGGATATCATTCTAATCTAACTGGAGTTTTAGCAGGATTTACATTCGCTGCGTTGACACTATTGCTTACTAATCCCCCAAAAAACGTAAATAACAATTCAAGTAAAATATCGGTTTATATATATGCTTTGCTCGTAGTTTTCTTTGGCCTCATACTTACTTCTTTTTTGCTTGCTGCAACAACAGGAGATAAAGAAGACCAAAGAGCAGCTTACAGAGCAATTGTAGCCAGCTTAGCGTTTGCTATATCAACACCTTTAATGTTTGTGAGCTTGTCTTGGTTTTTCAAAGTTTATGGAATAGATAATGATGTTCTGAGATATACAAGAACTCTCACGAGAGTGATTTGTGCTGCCTCAGGATTTTATATTATCAGGACTTTCGCTCACGAAATTCCATATGCTGGAATGGTCGGCTGCCTAAGTTCTGATACAAGATAATCCCGCAAGAGATTTGCCTTAGCTGCGTACAAAGTAGTGAGGGTTTGCTTGGCTCGCATCTTTAATGCAATCCA
>JANLTX010000082.1:0-11300 GCA_031363095.1 Armatimonadota bacterium
TGGAATAAATTCCCGGCTTTGCAAGAATGTCCACCTTCGTGGACAGAATGATAACAGGTAATAACTATCAACTGCGTTCTTTCGACGGAGGTCGAATCGCTTGTCCAGCCGGGACTTCAGTCCACGGCGCTAATCGGAATAACGTCTAATAAGTGCGCCTCTCTATGGCCCGCCCATCTCGACTTTTCGGCGGTCGGAGGCTTCGACCTTCGGAACTTCGATCTTATCGCCCGCTTTCAGGCCCGAGGTAATCTCTACCGTCGAGTCGTTTTTCAGGCCGAGAGTGACCTTGCGCTCCTCGGTCTTTGCTTTCTCGCCCGTCCCGACCACGATCTTCACCTTGTCGCCCGGACGAACGGCCTCGGCGGGGAGCGTGACGATGCCCTCTTTTTTCGTGATGATGATCTTGACGGCAGCCGTCATGCCGGGGCGCAGGCGCTTATCGGGCGTGTCCACCGCGATCTTGACCTCGAAGCGCACGACGCCCGCGCTGCCCGAGTTCTGGGCACTGGCCGAGGGCGACTGACTCGCCGATGCCGGAGCGATAGTCGCGACGCGGCCTGGAAAGGTCTTGCCCTCGACGCCATCGACCTTGACCTCGACGGGAAGCCCGACTCTGAGCCGGGCGACATCGACCTCGTTGATGTTGACTTTCACCTGCATCCGGGTGAGATCCGAGATCGTGACAATCGCCGCACCCGCCGCAAAGCCGCCCGTGGCCGAGGCGACAAGCTCGCCTTCTTCGAGGTACTTCCCCGTCACTTCCCCGGCTATCGGCGCGACGATCCGGGTCTCGGTAAGCTGGACCGACTGCTGGGCAAGACGATTTTCCTGCTGACTTAAATCGGCTCGCGAGCGCTCGACATCGCGCTGGCGAAGCTGCGACTGCGCGGCGTTGGTGCGCTGCGTAGAAACTTCCACTTCGGCGTTCTCGACGCTGACCATGCTCTGCTCCAGCCGAAGCTGGGCGTTGCGGACCGAGTTTCGGGCCTGCTCCAGCCGAATCTGAGACAGCTCGACTCCGGCGCGGGCGGTGGCAATGTCTTCAGGGCGCGGGCCTTCTTTGAGCAAGTTCAGCCGCTGGCGGGCGCTCTCCAGATCGGCGCGGGCGAGCGTGGCTTGCGTTTTGGCGGTGTCAGCTTCCTGCTGGGAGAGAAAGCCCTGGTCCGTGAGGCTCTGGCGGCGCGTGGCGAGCCGCTCGGCGTCGGCGACGTTCGCCTCGGCGCGACGGATGGCCTGATCGGCCTGCGCGATCTCCTGGGTGCGCGTGGGTGCGGCGGTCTGCGCAAGCTGTCGGCGCGACTGCCCCTGCGACGCCTCAGCTTCTTTCAGGGCGATTTTTGCGTTGGTGAGATTTCCCTCGGCCTCGGCGCGGGCAAGCCGGGCGTTCTTCAGGGCGACCTCGGCACGGCGAATGGCGAGGGCACTCTGGCGGACGGTGAGGCTCTGGTTCTCAATCGCCTGGTTTAGCCCGGCCCGCGATGCCGCAAGTTGGGCCTGGATTCCAGCGACCTCACGCGTGGCCTCGGTCGGATCGACGGTGGCGATGGGCGCACCTGCCGAGACGCTCATGCCGGGCTTGACGAATATCTTCAAGACCCGCCCCGCGACGCGCGACTTGACATCCACCTTGGTCACCGGCTCCAGTGTCCCGGTCTCGCTGACGGAGATCGCAAGCGCTCCCGACTCCGCAACGACCGTCCGCCCGATCTTCTCGGGGGCCTGGGCCGCCTTCACTTTTGTCCACCAGCTCACGCCGCCGCCCGCCGCCGCCAGAACCAGAACCACTGCCACCCATTTTCTTCGCATATCAGGCCCAGAGACACCGCAAACAGCCCTCAGGTTGCGGTAGACTGAGGCATGCCAACAAAAATTCCTGTTTGCCTTCAGATGTACACCGTCCGCGACGACGCCCAGGCCGATCTTGCGGGGACGCTTGAGACCGTCGCAAAGGTCGGCTACGTCGGGGTCGAGCTGGCCGGATACGCCGGAGCCAGTGCCGCCGAGTACAAAAAAATTCTCGACGACAACGGCCTGAAGGCCATCAGCGCCCATGTCGGCATCGATCAGGTGCGCGACAGTCCCGCTCAGGTCATCGACGACGCGAAGCTTTTTGGCTTCGAGTATGTGATCGTCCCGTGGATCGGCTCGCCGTATGTCGATTCGCTGGCGGGCTTCCAGCAGGTTGGCCAGCTTCTCGCCGCTGCCGCTCCTACTTTCGCGGTTGCCGGGATCACGCTCGGCTACCACAACCATGCCTTCGAGTTCGAAAAATCCGAAGGTGATCTGAACGGCTTCGACGCGCTCTTTGCCGCCGCTGGCCCGTCGGTCTGTGTCGAGATGGATACGTTCTGGGTCAAAAAAGGCGGATTCGAGCCAGCCGAGTATCTCAAAAAATACACGGGACGAACCCCGCTGATTCACCTGAAAGACATGGACGCCGACGGAAACTTCGCGCCGGTCGGGGCAGGAACCATCGACTATCTCGGCTCGCTTCTGCCCGCAGCCGAGGCCGCCGGAGTGAAGTACTACATCGTCGAGCAGGACAGCTGCCAGGCTCCGCTCACCCCGCTGGAGTCGATGAAGCAGAGCTTCGCAAGCCTCAAAACCTGGGGCGTCGTTTAGGGAAGAAACGCACCCTGGGCGCGGAGCTTTTCGCGCAGGGCGTCGGTGTTTATGGCCCGGACATCGCCGTCGGTTTCGAGCGCGAGCGTCGCGGCGAGTCCGGCGGCCTCGCCCATCGCGAAGCAGTACGGCATCACCCGCGCCGCGCCCTGAACCGCCCGCTCCGCCGAGAGGGAGCGCCCCGCGACGAGCACGTTTTCCACGGTCTGGGGAATCAGACACCGATACGGAATCCCGTGGCTCTGCCCCGAAGCCAGCGACGCCGATACTGCTTTTGTTGCGCCGTCGGAGATGGCTTTTGCACGGGCGGCTTCTTCGGTCGTGACGGCGTGCAGGTCAATAAAATAAGCGCACCGCGCGATCTCGTCGGGGAAGCTCCGGCAGGCTAAGTAATCTTCCAGAGTCAGCGTGTAGTCGCCCTGAATTCTTCGGCTCTCGCGCACCCCGATGTGCGGCCCGCTCGAAATCAAGCGAATCTCTTCCTGGCCCGGAACGTATTTTTTAATAAAATTTGCGAGTTTCTGAATTATTTTTCGGCCCTCGCGCTCCGCTAAACTCACGCTCCGGGCGTCCGTGGCATCGAAGCCATAGACATGGCCTAAATTACACCCGGCGGTTTGCTCGTCTTTGAAGCTCAATCCCACCAACGACGCATCGGGCAGGTCGTAGTCACCCGCCTCACGTGCTTTTGCCACTAAATTTTTCAAGTAGCCATCGCCCGTTTTGTTCACATACCCGAGGTATTTCTCCCGCGAGCCGCCGGTGATGGTGAAGCACAGCGTCATTCCCTGGGTGTTTCCGTCGTCGTCGCCCTGGTGAAACGGACAGCCCGCGCGGGCAGCGAGGTCGGCGTCGCCCGTGGCATCGATGAAGACGGTGCCCGGAAGCTGGCTCAGTCCGGACTTGTTTGCCAGCGTAATCTCGGTGAGCCGCGCCCCGATTTTCCGAACCTCGGGCACAAACGTGTGGAACAGAACGCTCACTCCAGCGGCTTCCAAAAGCTCGTCATAAATTATTTTTAGAAGCTCGACATCGAGTGGAACCCAGTCCATCCGGCCCCGGTCCTGGGGAACAAGATACGAGTCGGCCTCGGGGAGCGGGCGGCCCAGAGTGCGCTGGTGAGCGAGCAGAACTTCCCAGCCGATGCCGCGCACGATTGCCTGTGTCCGGTCGGAGAACGGCGCAAACGCGGGCACCTGCATCGCGGTCGCCGAGCCGCCGCAGAAGCCCATTCGCTCGATGAGCGTCACGCGTGCCCCGCCTGCCCGCGCCGCGCTCAGCGCCGCCGCAACTCCCGCCGGGCCGCCCCCGACCACCACGATCTGCTCTTCCACAACAGCGATCATACCCGGCACGCCCCGCCGTGGAACGTCCCGCCGTAAACGACGAGCGAGTGACTGAAGTCCACTCGCTTGGGGCGAAGCGCCAAAGGCTCTCCGAGCCGACAGCTCTCCGCTCCGACGGAGCGTTGGTGTTTTTCGGGGAACCTGGGAGGCCGGGGCACGGTATACTTTCGAGGAGTTTCCCATCGTGCGACTTTTACCGGCTATTCTCATCGTCTCCGCCTCGACCGCTGCGGGCGTCGCGCTTGTCACGCGCGGCGGGCAGGCGCAGGAGCGCCCCCGGCTCTTCACGGACACAGAGCGGGCCGAGATCGTGGATTACTGGAGCGCATCGGAGCGCTACACACAGGGCGTGACTCCGGAGATTCTTTCTAAAGGCCCATGGGTCGTGCGCCAGACCGAGGGTGGCAGCGAGTGGCTTCTGCGGTATCAGCGCAAGCTCACGGCAGGCAAGAAAATCCCTCCCAGCCAGAGCGCCCAGGCTCCCACTGAAGGCCCGACCGCAGGCTGGGAGCCATGGCTCACCGCCCGGATCGGGGCTGACCGCGCCGCCGCCCAGCGCACCGCCGATGCGTCCAACGCCGCCGTCCGGGGAGTGGGGAGTGGGAACCCGAAACCCCCGAGTCCCCTCTCCCAGCCTCTCCCCACCACTCCCCACTCCCCAATCCCCACTCCCCCAATTCCCCCAATTCCCCCAATTCCCCCGACGCTGCTGGAGGCCGTGGGGAATCCGCCGTGCTTTGCGCGGGCCGTGTTTCCGATGGGCTACCGGGTCACGTTCGACAGGCCCGACGAAGTCTATACCTACACCGACCATGTCCGGCTCTCCGAGCGCTATGCCTACTATCGGTTCCCGCTGGGTGTCGTGAGCTACGGGGCGCAGCTCAAAGACATGGACGAAGCAGTTCGGGCGAAATTGTTCGCGCAGGCCGGGTTCTCGCCGTCCGAGCGCAAGATATTCGAGGGCGTCAGCGGACTCGAAGGCGGCTTCGAGACAGTCCAGACCTACGACACGGGCTACGTCTCCATCGGGTTCATTCAGTTCGTCACGCTGGCCGAGGGCAAGCACGATCTCTCGAAAGTTCTGCTGAGCGAGAAGAAAACCGACCCCAAGACCTACCAGGCCGATTTCCGGCGCTTTGGGATCGATGTCGCCACCGACGATGCCATCACGGTGGTCGATCCGAGCACGGGCGCGGAGCTTTCCGGCCCGGCTGCCGTCCAGAAAATCATCGACGACAAGCGCCTTCTCGCGGTTTTCCAGCGGGCGGGCCGCGTTTCTGACCTGTTTAAAATTTCTCAAATTCGAATCGCCAAGAGCTTCTACTGGCCCACGGAAGACAAAATCTCGGTTCCATTGCCCAACGGCGCAAAAATCGAAGGAACTATCGGCCAGATTATCAAAAGCGAGGCCGGGCTGGCGACGCTTCTGGACCGCAAGATCAACACCGGCAACACGCGCCCCCTCGAAGACGTAGTCTCTCAAGTGATGCAGAGCTATAGCTTGAAAACCCTCGCCGAGGTCGCAAAGTACGAGCGTGAGGTTATTGGCAAGATGGAGTACCGCACGAACTTCCTGGTGCGCCCCGATCTCAAGCAGCCCCCCGCCCTGCCCGATCCGAATAAGCTCTCCCAGAAAAAACGCAACTTCTGGCAGAAGCTCTGGAGCAATCTATTTGGTGGATAAAGTGATAAAATAGAACCATGCCCGATCCAGTGACAGGAAGTATAGGCGGCACGATCATCAAGGCCAGCGTCGGCGTTGTTGTACGAAACACGCCTCTGGGCCTGCAAAAAATCGGCGCGTGGGCAAAAGCAAAGAGAATCCTGATAATTGGCCAAGCACGTGCCGGAAAATCTACTCTTTTTCTAACACTCCAAAATGGCGAGCTATTTCCGGAGATGAACACGCCGGAAACAAGAGTGCTGCGACCAGGCGGTCTAATTTCCCTGGGAACAGAGCATACCGGTAAGATTGTTTCTTTTAAGCAAATCAGAGATGTGCCAGGACACTTCAGTCACTTTGCTCAAGCCGATTTATTCCAAAAAACAAAAGCTCCTATTGCCATTATTTTATTAGATTCCACCAGAGCCGATTATATCGAATGGTTAAATGCATTTATTTCCGAATTAGAAAAACAATGGAATACAAATAAAAGAAAACAAAACTATAAAGACGGCAATTTAGTAATACTTCTAAATAAAATCGACAAAGCGGAAATATCTGACCCTTCTTTAGAAATAATAAAAATAGAAAACGTGATAAAAGCATCAGAATTCCTCAAAATCAATAACTTCACCATAAATGTCCTCCCCTCCAGTCTTGTGATTAATGGATTCCCAGATATGGCAAAATCAGTAATCCAAACACTCTTAAGAATTGCAATAGAGTAACTAAAATGGCAATAACTGAACCCATTCGAATATCAACAGAAATAAAAAATAACGAAGAATCAAAAAACAACAATTCTATAAGCACAGAAGAAATCAAACTTAAAATTAACGAATTAGAAAATGAACTAACAAAAACAAATCAAATATTCAGCGCACAAATACGTTCCCTCAGAAGACAACTGGATTATTCGGAAAAAACGGCAGACATCGCCGACATAGAAAAACGCAGAGAAGAAACACTTCGACAATACATAAATGAAGAATATAAAAATCCATATAAAAAAATAAGCGAAATACTGTCCATAGTAGCTATATTCATGACAGTAATATTATGGATATATATCTTCATAAATCGACATTAGACCTATGAACCAATTCTTTGAGCCACTGCGTGGCGGGCTGATTGTCTCGTGCCAGGCGCTCGACGGCGAGCCGATGTTCGGGGCGAGTGTGATGGCGCAGTTCGCGCAGGCGGCACGAGCGGGCGGCGCGGTCGGGATTCGAGCGAATACGCCCGTGGACTGCGCCGCGATCAAGGCCGCTGTCCCTGAGCTGCCGCTGATCGGTCTCTGGAAGGTCGATCTGCCGGGTTTCTCCGACGTCTACATCACGCCAAGAGTGCGGGACGCCAGGGCCATCGCCGACGCGGGAGCCGAGATCATCGCGATAGACGCCACGCTCCGCCCGCATCCCGAGGGCACGACCGCAGAGTTTATCCGGGCCGTGAAAGAGAAAACCGGAAAGCTTGTCATGGCCGACATCGACAACGAGGCGTCCGCGCTCGCTGCGATTGAAGCCGGAGCCGATGTTGTCTCCACGACGCTCTCGGGCTACACCGCAGGCTCCCCGAAATTAGACGGTCCCGACCTGGCGCTGGTTGCGCGGCTGGCGTCGCTGAAACTTCCCGTCCCCGTGATCGCGGAGGGGCGCATCCACACGCCCGAGGCCGCTCGCGCCGCACTCGACGCAGGCGCGTGGGCCGTGGTCGTCGGCGGCGCGATCACCCGCCCCCAGCAGATCACCGAGCGGTTTATCCGAGCGCTGACGTAACCGCCCACACAAACGTGGGCGTCGGGGCGAACTCCGTTCGACGAAGTCGCTCCGCGACAGAATCCTATTTTGTTTTGTCGCGGAGCGACTTCGTAGCGAAGCTCCCAGACGCCCACGTTTGTGTGGGCGGCTCACAAAGCCCGCTGGACGGCGTCGTGCCAGGCGATGCGGGCTTGTTGGCGAGCGGACGCTTCGAGTGTCGGGGAGAAAACGGTTGGGGCGAGCTGCTGGGCGTCGATAGTCAACCCGACGGCTTCGGCGGCGAGACGTGCGACGCCCCACGCGGTGAGTTCGGTCGTCGCGGTGCGCTCCACGGGGACACCCAGAAAGTCGGCCTGAAGCTGAAGGAGCAAGTCGTTGTTGGCCGCGCCGCCATCGACGCGGAGCCGCGCGATCCCGCCCATTGCCTCCACGAGATCGGCGCTCTGATGGGCGATAGCCTCCAGCGCGGCCCGAACCAGGTGGGCGCGGGTCGTGCCGCGCGTCAGGCCGCAGATCAAGCCGCGCACGTCGGGGTTCCAGTAGGGCGCGCCCAGCCCGGTGAACGCCGGGACGAAAGACACGCCCCCTGTGTCGGACACAGAACGAGCCAGCGCCTCGCTCTCGCCTGCACTCTCCAGAATCCCAAGGCCGTCGCGCAGCCACTGGACCGCCGCGCCCGCCACAAACACCGCGCCCTCAAGCGCATAGATCGGCCCCTGCCCCGACTTTTCCCAGGCCAGCGTCGCAAGCAGGCCGTCGGGTGGCGTCGGAAGGTTTTCGCCGACGTTTTTGAGCAAAAAGCAGCCCGTGCCGTAGGTGTTCTTCGCCATCTGGGGAGAGAAACAGCCCTGGCCGTAGAGAGCGGCCTGCTGGTCGCCCAGCACGGCGCGAATGGGAACTTCGCGCCCGGCCAGAATTGTCGTGCCGAAATCGCCATCGGAAGGAAGAATCAGGGGCAGGCTTTCCCGTGGCACCCCGAAAAGCGAGAGAAGTTCGTCGTCCCACTGCCGGGTCTTGAGGTCCATGAGCTGCGTCCGCGAGGCGTTCGTGGCATCGGTAGCATGAACGCGCCCGCCGGTGAGCCTCCAGAGCAGAAAGCTGTCTACCGTGCCGAACCTTGCTTCCCCGCGCCGGGCTTTCTCTCTCAAACCGGGAATATTCTCCAGAAGCCAGCGCATTTTCGTGCCGGAAAAGTACGGATCGAGCAGAAGCCCGGTTCTCTCCCGCACCCACGGCTCGACGCCCTCGTCGCGTAACTGGCGACAGAGGGCGCTTGTGCGGCGGCACTGCCAGACAATCGCCGGAGCGAGCGGACGGCCCGTTTTCGCGTCCCAGACGACCACCGTCTCGCGCTGGTTCGTGATTCCAATGGCCGCGACGCTCCCTGCTCCAACCTGCCCGACGACGAAATCGAGCGTCCGTTTCTGGGCCGCCCATATCTCTTCGGCGTCGTGCTCCACCCACCCCGGCTGTGGATAACTCTGTGGAAACTCCTCCTGCGAGAGCGCCAAAACCCGACCATCCGGCGCAAACGCCAGGGTTCGGGCGCTGGTCGTGCCTTCGTCGAGGGCCAGAATCACGGCAGGGTGTTGCCTGCGGCGCGGTAGATTTCGTACCACTGAGGCCGGGTCAGCGCCACGCCGGATGCCTGCGCGACCTGCTCAATGCGCTCCGGGCTGGTCGTTCCGACCACGACCTGAACCCTGGCCGGATGCCGCAGAATCCAGGCAATCGCCATCGTCGTCGGGGAGACGCCAAAGCCCTCGCCCAGTGTTTCCAGAACTTTGTTCAGCTCCGGGAACTCCGGGTTGCCCAGAAACGAGCCTTTGAAGAACCCGTGCTGGAACGGCGACCAGGCTTGCACCGTGATTTTCTTCAAGCGGCAGTAGTCTAAAATCCCGCCGTCGCGGTCGATGGAGCGGTCGATCTCCCTATTGACGTTCAGTCCGTGGTCGAGCATTCCGGTGTTGGTGATGCTGAACTGAAGCTGATTGGCTTCCAGTTTCATCGGCAAGCTCGCCTGAAGAAGCTCGATCTGGGCCGGATTGTGATTGCTGACCCCAAAGTGCCGCACTTTTCCGCTCTCCTGAAGCTGACTGAACGCCTCGGCGACTTCTTCCGGCTCGACGAGCGTGTCGGGACGATGAAGAAGAAGCACATCGAGATAGTCCGTGTCTAAACGCGTCAGAATTTTGTCTACGGAGTCTAAAATATGCTCTTTGGAGAAATCAAAGAAACCGCTTCGGATGCCGCACTTGCTCTGGAGAATCAGCTCCTCGCGTTTCAGCCCGAGGCGCTTGACCGATTCGGCAAAGACTTCCTCGCTCTTGCCGCCGCCGTAGATATCGGCGTGATCGTAGAAGTTGATCCCGGCATCCCACGACGTGCGAACAAGCGTGTCCAGGGCGTCGGGAGTCATCCCGGCGATGCGCATGCACCCCAGCGAGATCTCGGAGGTCGGGAGGGACGTGGTGCCCAGCGGAAGCGTCTTGACGGTCATTCCCGCAGTATACATCTCCCTTGAAGCGCTCCGCTTTCGTCCCTCTTCGCAGCGAAGAGGGATACAGGGAGATGGAATTGGGGAGGACGGGTACAATCAGGGCATGGCAGAACCCTTGCGCATTCCTGCATTCACCGCTTACGCCGAGCCGGGCGAGAAGACGGTCTGGCTGGGGAAGCTTCTCCGGGCCGGAGCGCTGACACTCTCCGCCGGGCTACAGACCAGCCAGGCAGCGCGGCTCCGGCTGACGGCCCAGCCCGTCGGCGAGAAGCGGGGGCAGCGCTTCGACGTGGACGTGAGTGCGCCCGGCGAGGTGCGCTTTGGAACTCTGCGGGCCGCGCCGGGCTACTGGCGCTTTTCGCTGGAGACGCTCGCCGGAAGCGCACCCACGCTCACGGAGCTGGTTCTCTCCGGCGAGGCGTCCGAGGGCGCACACTTCAATAAAAAAGAGCGCCGCAACGCCGCGAGTGTCCACCTGCGCTGGCCGACCGAGAAAGACGCGCCCATCACGGCGTTCTACAACGAAATAACCGCCCGCGAAGAGCCGATCTATACCTACTACATGGCCTGCGGCTTTGCACGGGGCTACTTCGGCATTCAGGTCAACTCGCCCACCGAGCGAAGAGTTATTTTCTCGGTCTGGGACAGCGGCAGCGAAGCCATTGACCGAAATAAAGTCGCGCAAGAAGACCGGGTGCAGCTTCTCGAAAAGGGCGAGGGCGTCGTGGCCGACAGCTTCGGCAACGAGGGGACGGGCGGGCATAGTCACCTGGTCTATCCGTGGAAGAAGAACCAGACCTACCGACTCTGCGTCACCGTGAAGCCCGATGGCACGCACACGGAGTATGCGGGCTGGTTCTACTTTCCTGAGCGCCGCGCCTGGGGCCTGATCGCCCGCTTCCGTGCCCCGCGCGACGGCAAGTATCTGGGCAGTCTGTACAGTTTCTCGGAGAACTTCGGCGGAGACAACGGACAGCTTCTGCGCCGCGTCGAGCTTAGAAACGCCTGGATTCAGCTCGCTGGCGGAACCTGGAAGCCGCTCCTGAAAACCAGTTTTAGCTGCGACGCGACGGGCCGGGCACGCGACCGAATCGACTTTGCCGCCGGAGTCGCGCCGAGCGGACGGTTCTATCTTCAGCACGGCGGATTCACCGACAACGGCGTGGCCTACGGCGATACGTTCTCGGTCTCGGGCGCGGGCAAGCCGCCCAGAGACCTCCCGCAGCCACCGCAGTAGGCATGTACAGCAAAGAAATCTTTCCAGTGGGTGCAGGTCATAAAAGTGGTGAGGTAGCGTGCTGAAGAGCACGTCGCTTCCAAAACTCCCCGAACTCGTTCCATTCGTTGCCCAGAAGAAAACCGCGTAGCCTTGCAATAACTTCACCCCCCGGCACACTCCAGCGCAT
>JANLTX010000006.1:0-139523 GCA_031363095.1 Armatimonadota bacterium
TCTTTGATTCGACAAGATTGGCTTGCCAATCGCAGGTCGAATTCGTAGTTGTAGCCGCGAATTTATTCGACGGAAAAATACAGCGAATATCAATAAATAGCATCACCAGCAAGACCGATTTCAAATGCGTTTGCCCTGCTCCCGATCTTTTTGTTTGCTTTTAAGTTTGCTTTTTACGATACACTGGAAACGCAAAGAGGCCGCTGTAGAAGCAGCGGCCTCTGCGCCTGCGGCGCAGGCCGCAGAAATACAGGAGAAAGGAGGAACGCCCCATGGATGCGTTCACCTTCTGGGTGGCTGCGCTCATCGTCGCTGTCGTCAAGTATTACTTGATGCACCGTTTGATGAAGTAGCCTGACTCAAAACCTCGCCGGACTTAAGGACCCCGGCGGGGTTTTCCTGACAAAATTGTACCATAATGGCGCGATGCGCCGGGTACAATGTTCCATGCGCTTCTCTCTTGCGTTCTGCTCTTTCTCCCTCATCGCTCTTCTGGGAGTTTCTGCCCACGCCCAGAGCTTCGGGCACTCGATGAAGGGCGAGGCGTTCAATGAAGGTCCGCGCCAGCGTGCCGTGCTGATGCCCGGAATCCCGAAGCTGGACTTTCCGATCACGACAAAGAGCGAGCGTGCCCGGAAGTTCTTCTTGCAGGGAGTCGCGCAGCTCCATGCCTACTGGTACTTCGAGGCCGAGCGCAGCTTCCGTCAGGCCGCCGCGCTCGATCCGAACTGCGCCATGGCCTACTGGGGAATGGCCCGCGCCAACGTCAACAACCTCTCCCGCGCCAAAGGTTTTGCCAAACTTGCCATGGAGAAGCGCACGGAGGCTCCCCTGCGCGAGCGACGCTGGATCGAGGCGCTGAGCCTCTGGACCGAGGGAAGCGATAAAAACGCGTACATCTCCGCCATGCGCAAGTTAGTCGAAGACTTTCCTTTAGATACAGAAGCGCGGGCGTTTTTAGCCCATGAGCTTCAGGAACGCGCCAAAAAAGAAGATAAGCCCGAAGTAGAGCAGCTTCTTCAGGAAGTTCTTGCCGATAGCCCGATGCATCCGGTGCATCACTACCGAATTCACCTCTGGGACGAGCCAGGTAACATCAGTGCGGTCGATTCGGCGGCACGCTGCGGCCCAAGCGAGCCGGGAAGCGCCCATATGTGGCACATGAGCGGGCATATCTACTCTCAATTAAAGCGCTACGACGATGCGATCTGGTCGCAGAGCGCCGCCTCGCGCGTGGATCACGCGCACATGGACCGTGCTCACTTAATGCCCGACCAGATCTTCAACTACGCCCACAACAACCAGTGGCTCGCGGAGAATCTTCAGTACGCCGGGCGTCCGGGCACTGCTCTTGCGATTGCGAAAAATCTGGTCGAGCATCCGCGTCACCCGAGCTTCAACACCCTGAGTAGTTTTAGCAGCGCCGGGCAGGGCCAGAGTCGGCTCTTTGAGACGCTCTATCGCTACGAACTCTGGGACGATGTCAAAAAGCTCGATGCCGCCGGACTTTTAGAGCCGGGCGGGAGCCGCGAGGGCGAGCGCCTGAGACTACTCGCTCTGGCAACGGGCGACGAGAGCTATCTGAGCCAGCTTCAGCACCGTAAGGGTGCCGAGAGCTATGTTGCCGAGGTCTTGCTGGCACGCGGCGATGCGTCTCAAATCGATGCCGCAAAGCTTCCCCGCGAGCGCGAGGCACGCTGGCGGATCGGGCGCGGCGAGCTGGACAAAGCCATAAACCTGGCCCAGGCCGAGGTAAAAGACAAGCCGAGTCAGGTACTTCCGCTCGTCGCGCTGGTGCGGGCGCTGCACGGCGCAGGCAAGAAAGACGAAGCCCGTGCGAAGTTTACTGAGCTTCGTACGGTTGCCGGACGCGCCGAGCTTTCGGGCGGGCTTCTTGCGCCCCTTGCGCCGATAGCAAAAGAGCTGGGCCTGCCCGCCGACTGGCGCACGCCCACACCGACGCCAGCCGATGTCAAGAGCTTCCGGCCCACGCAGGAGTCTCTCGGGCCGCTGCTCTGGTCCCCGCGCGACGCTCCTGCGCTGCCCGGTCTCAAGCCGGGTCGCCCGACCCTGGTCGTTTTCAGCCTCGGGGTCGGGTGCGAGCGCTGCATGAGCCAGCTCAAAGCCGTTACGGAGAAGAGCGCGGGCTGGGAAAAATTAGGAGTCGGGCTTCTTGCCGTCACCACGGACGAAAAAATCGACGCCCGGTACTCGTTTCCCGTTCTCACCGACCCGAAAGCGAGTCTCTACAAAACCTGGGGAGCCTACGACGACTTTGAGAACATGCCGCTCCACGGCTTGTTTCTGATCGATGCCGACGGAAAAGTCCGCTGGCAGGACATTAGCTACCAGGCTTTCTTAGACATGGACTTTCTTCTGGCCGAGACAAAGCGCCTTCTTTCCTTGAAATAAGTAAGTTCTTACTGCATTGAATAATTTTTTCAAAAAATAGGTTTAGAAAATCTCGCTTCTGGGAACTGGAATAAATCAAGTTATCGGAAGCGGGAGACAAACCTATGGGACTGACGGGACGAGTGCTACATTCGGGCGATCCGGGCTGGGACGAGGCACGCAGGGGCTTCGCGCTCTGGGCACCCTACGACACCGAGATGCCGCAGGCGATTGTTTTCTGCCAGAGCGAGCAGGACGTTGTCAATGCCATCAACTTCTGCCGCGAGAAAAAATGTCCGATCCGGGCGCGCTGCGGACGGCACAACTACGAAGCCTACTCGTCGCTGTGCAAAGACGGCGTCATTGTCGATGTCAGCGAGCTGAACCGGGTCAGCGTCAGCGAGGACCGGACGCAGGCAAGCGTCGGAGCGGGGCAGTTCTCGCTGGATCTCTTCGAGGCGCTCGGGCAGGTTGGCGTGACGATGCCGATGGCGACCGGGCCGTCGGTGGGGGTGGCCGGGCTGACGCTGGGCGGGGGCTTCGGGGTCACGAGCCGCAAGTGGGGCCTGGCGTGCGACAATCTTCTTTCTCTACGGATCGTTTTAGCCGACGGCTCCGTTGTCAACGCCAGCGCGACGGAGAACCCCGATCTACTCTGGGCCTGCCGGGGCGGCGGCGGCGGCAATGTCGGGATCGTGACGGAGTTCACGTTCCGGGTGAATCCGATTGGCTTCGTCGGAATTTTTACGATTGACTGGACCTGGGACGCGTTCGAGCCGGTTGTCGCAAAATTTATGGACTGGGCACCGCATGCCGATGATAGCTTAACGTCGGTGCTGGCCCTGATCTCGGGCGAGCCGAAGACCATCTCGCTGTATGGGCAGTTCACCCCCGATGACCCGACCGAGCTGGGCAATATCCAGGCGCAGCTTGCGCCCATTCTTGCCGCCGCGCCGCCGCGCGGGGTGAATATCCAGGCGCTTCCTGCCGTCAACGCGACCCGCGTGATTCTCGGAGTGGACCCGCTCCAGCCGATGTGGCGGGTGAACCAGCACTCCGACAACCAGATTTTCAAGAGCACGTCGGCGTTCGCTCGCGCCCCGTTCCCGCCCGAGGCGCTGGCAATTCTAAAAACCGCACTGGAAAACGTCCCGCCGCTCGACGCCCCACCGAGCCAGCCGACGATGGTTCAGCTTCTCGCGGGTGGCGGTGCGGTCGCCCGCGTGCCGCTCGCCGATACCCCCATTCTCCACCGCGACGCCGACATCGTGGTCCAGTACGACGGCTATTGGACCTCGCCGACCGACGGGCGCGAGACCGTCCGCTGGGTCGAGACTCTCCGAAACGATCTCTTGCCGTGGGCGAGCGGAGCTTACATCAACTACATCGACGATAAAATCCACAACATCAATTACCAGAGCTTTGGGGAAATTAACTTGACCCGGCTCCGAAAGATCAAAAAGCACTACGACCCGGACAATCTTTTCGACTTCCCACAAGGCTGGAAGAAACCGTGAAGACACTTACGCTGATCCTGCTCGGGCTACTCTTCGTGGGGGCGTTGATTGCGATTGGGGCAGCGTTCGGGCTGCGCTGGGGCGAGTCGCACGGCGGGGAGCAGTTCTTAAACGGAGTTTTCAGCGGGTTCTTTGCAGGCTTCGGGCTGATGAGCGCCGTCATCGTCACGAACTGGCTGGTGGGAGTCGCGGATCGCGCCATCGGCGGCGGCGTGAAAACGTCGCCGGAGAAGCCCTGATGCTCTTTGGAATCGGGCTTGTGGTCGGAGTGGGCCTCGCGCTGGTTGCCAGCCTGATCCTGCGCTTCCTCACCGGCCCGCTGATCGAATCCCTGCGCGAAATGGGCGAGAGCGCCGCCCGCGACGACCTGGCAAAAGGCCCGCTGCCGGGGCCACATGCCGTCTTGCTCTCCGATATCCATGTCGATACCTGGCCGCTCGGGGACCCGTACAAAGACCACACCAAGGACTTCGAGAAATTTATCGCAGCAATCACGGCAAGTGAAACGGTCGAGTCGCTGTACTTCGGGGGAGATTTTGCCGATATCCCGGTTCACCCGAAGTTCCACTATCAGCCGCCGCTACTTGCCGTGGGGGCAGAGATAAACGCCGAATTTGGGGTTCTTCAGGGCCAGGAGTCGCTGCTTCAGCATCTCAACGCGATTTTTGGCTCAGCCAAGCGCGTGGTTGGAATTACAGGCAACCATGATCTGGGAATCAACGGCATTCGGTTCGTCCGGGGAGAGCATGCCCTCTGGAACCCGGCCATTTTAATCTCCGGGCATCCATCGGCCCTAAAACCGCTGGAAAACAACGTTTACATCGAGCATGGGCATCGGTTCGATCCGCTTAACTGGCTATACCTGCGCTACTCGATTCTGGATCTCACCCGGCGCGGCTACGACGAAGGCCGCCCCGCCGCCCCGCCGCCGACCGAGCGTAAACTTCGTGAGATGGTGGAGGGAAAGCTGGGCACAAAAAAAGAAACCGGGATCAAGGTGCGCCAGGGAATGCCCGGCGGCCCTGCCCGCGACTCGCTGGGAACTTATCTGGTGCGGCTGCGCTATCGGGGAGAGGCGCGCCGGGCGCTTCGCCGCTTGAAAAAAATCCATCCGGGCGTGAAAACCTTTGTCTGCGGCCACACACATCTGCCGGATCGCTACCGGTTTTCCGACGGGACGCTCTACATCAACCTGGGCGACTGGTCGGGCGACACCGGCCACAAGACCTACGCCCTGCTGGACGGAGTGGGCGAGCTTCACGGCCCCCTCACGTGGGACGGCACGCTGCCTGGTTAGCCTCCCCCGGCGTCACCGCCGACCCCTCCGGCTGATCGCTCGGGCGCGAAGCGACATTAAATGTCGCTTCGCGACCTCGCTGCGAAGGGGTATCTACGAAGCGCCGGGCTGTAAACCAGCAGAGAATCTCCCTCGCGTAGCCGGGTACCCAGCGGCTGGGTGTGAGAACGGAAGGAGCTTGCGACGCTCCAAGAGGGGGTGAAAAGGGAACGGTACGCTGCCCGGTTAGCGGTATCATAGCGGTATGTCTGCTTTCTTCTCGGTCGCCGACGCGCGCGGCCACTTCGGTGAGTTCGGGGGACGGTTCGTCCCGGAGACGCTGGTGCCCGCCCTCGACGAGCTGGCGGAGGAGCACGCCAGAGCACAGGCCGATCCGGCGTTCCAGAAAGAGCTGGCGCATTATTTAAAAGAGTTCGTCGGGCGGGAAACCCCGCTGACGTTTGCCGAAGGACTCACGCGCGAGCTGGGCGGCGCAAGAATTTACCTCAAGCGCGAAGACTTGTGCCATACCGGTGCCCACAAGATAAATAACACGGTCGGGCAGATTCTGCTGGCCCGGCGCATGGGCAAGCCGCGCATCATCGCCGAGACGGGCGCGGGTCAGCACGGGGTTGCCACCGCGACGGTCTGCGCGAAGTTCGGCTATCCGTGCGTCGTCTACATGGGCGCGGTTGACATTGAGCGGCAGGCGCTGAACGTCTTTCGGATGAAGCTCTTAGGAGCCGAAGTTCGCGCCGTGACGAGCGGGACGGCGACCCTGAAAGACGCGGGCAACGACGCCATGCGCGACTGGATCGCCAGCGTCCGGGATACGCACTACATTCTGGGTTCGGCGGTCGGGCCGCATCCGTTTCCGACTCTTGTGCGAGATTTCCAGAGCGTGATCGGGCGCGAGACCCGTGAGCAGATCTTGGAGCGCGAGGGAAGATTGCCCGATGCTATTGTCGCGTGCGTCGGTGGGGGCAGCAACGCCATCGGGATGTTCCACCCGTTCGTCTCCGACGAGTCCGTTCGTTTAATTGGCGTCGAGGCGGCGGGTGAGGGCGTCGAGACCGAGAAGCACGCCGCGACCATCACCAAAGGGCGTCCGGGGGTCTTTCAGGGTGCGCTGACCTACTTGCTTCAGGACGAGTGGGGCCAGATCACCGAAGCGCACTCCATCAGCGCGGGCCTGGACTATCCGGGTGTCGGGCCGGAGCATTCTTCTTTAAAAGCCCGTGGCCGCGCCGAGTACGCGTCCGTCACCGACGACGAAGCTCTCGATGCGCTGGGCTGGGTCTCGCGCACCGAAGGGATTCTCCCCGCGCTCGAAACGGCCCACGCGTTCGCGCACGTCAAGAAAATCGCCGGAGCGATGGGAAAAGACCAGATTCTGGTGATTTGTCTCTCAGGCCGAGGCGACAAAGACGTAGACAGCGTCCGAAAGCGCCTGGAGACGCAGTAAATGTCTTTTGAGCTTCCTCAATCTGTCCGTGGGTTCCATGATTACTTCAAAATGGCCGTGGATATTGATACATTGATCAATGCGTTTGGTTATACGTATCAAAAAGAATATACGGCGCTTCCCTATGCGGAAAATCCAAAATCAGCACAAGAGCTAACGATGTATCTGCAAAAAATCATGCGTATCGTCCAATTAGACTCGGAATCAGCGCGACGGGAATTTTTAATTGCGCCCGTGCTGATTGAACTGGCGACGCAGCTTCAGGTACGCTTAAGAACGGAACAAACCTGGAATGTAAGCCCGCAGCTTCGGGGTTCGCTGGACTATCTTCTGCACTCAAAACAGAATTTATTGGTAATCGAAGCGAAGCATGCCGATACGACCCGTGGGTTTAAGCAGCTCTGTGTCGAGCTGATCGCACTGGACAAGTCGGGTGAGTTCACTGAAGAGGAATTATATGGTGCCGTTTCTATTGGAAATGTCTGGCAATTTGCCATTTTAGATCGTACTCAGAAATTAATTACCGAAGATTTAAAAATATACACAGTCCCCGATGGTCTTCATGACTTGATGGCTGTCTTATTCGGAATTTTAGGAAAAGAATAAAGAGAAAATGGGCGGTGAGGTCACCGCCCATTATTTATTTATAGAAGTCTCAGTGTTTGCCGTTGCGCCCTGCCGCGTGAGCGGGTTCGCGAGCGGGCTTTTGCTCCAGGTGGGCGCGGCCACGGCGGACTTCGTCTAAGACCGAGCGGGTGCGGCCCTCGACGTGGTTGATCGCGGCGCACAGGTCTTTCTCCAGAGTCAGCAAGATGTCCCTGGCGTAGGCCTCGGCGTCCGTTTTCAGGTCGCGGGCGTAGGCTTCGGCCTCATTGCGGGCTTCCTGGAGCAGGTGCTCGGTGTCGCGGCGAAGCTGGCTTGACTCCGTTTCGGCGCTCGCAATGAGCTGCTTGGCCTGCTTGGTCGCCATGACCATCACGCTGGACTCACCGACCATCTCGTCGGCGGTTTTCTTCGCCTCGATGAGCAAGCGGTCGGCCTCGGACTGGGCTGCCGTAACGGCTCGCTCGGTCTCGCTTCGGGCATGGGTCAAGACATGCTTTTCCTGCTCCTGGGCGCTCGTGCGGATGTGCTCGGCGTCCGCGCGAGCCGCCTCCACGAGGTGCTCCGCTTCGGACTGCGCCGAGGTCAGGATCTCATCCGTGCTCTCCGCGATGCGCCCGGCGCGCCGCAAGTCTTCCGGCAGCGATGCGCGGACTTTCTGGATGAGCATGTAGAACTCATCGGCGTCGAACTGACGAAAGCCGAGGAATCCTTTAGATTCGGTGACGAGCGCCTCAAGGCGCTCTAAGTTCTTCAAAGTATCGATGGTTTTGCCGCTCCTTCTGCGTCAGTTTCGATTCCGAGCCGTCGCTGCACCGACTCGGGAACCAGGGCCGAGGTGTCTCCGCCCAGACGCGCGATCTCCTTGACCAACGAGGACGAGAGATAGAGATACTCGACACTCGTCATTAAAAAAAACGTTTTGATATCCGGAGCCATCTGGCGATTGGCGAGCGCGATCTGAAACTCGAACTCGAAATCACTGACAGCCCGCAGGCCGCGTACGATCACGTGTGCGCCCTGACTCCGAACATACTCCACCAGCAGCCCGTCGAAGCTCGCTACCGAGACATTGTCCCAGGCTGCGCACGCCTCGGCGATCATGCCCAAACGCTCGTCCACCGAGAAGCGTGCCGACTTCGCCGAGTTGCGTCCCACCGCCACGATAACCCGGTCGAAAGTGCCTGCTGCTCGCTCGATGATGTCCACGTGTCCGTTGGTGATCGGGTCGAACGAACCTGGATAGATTGCTGTGACTGCTTCTCTCATGCCGCCGCTGTCCATTCTACCTCATTTTTTCGTTTCACGAAGGTTTCACGAAGCAGGCGGTGTTCGGGCCGCCGAAGCGTGGGGTCTGCCGCCAGCAGCGCCAGCGCATCGTCCCGTGCCTCCCGCAGAAGTGCAACGTCGGTAAGAACGTTCGCCGCGCGTAATGACGGCAGCCCGCTCTGCTTTGTTCCGAAGAACTCGCCCGGCCCCCGCAATTTCAGGTCTTCTTCGGCGATCACGAAGCCATCGCCGCTCTGACAGAGAATCTCCATCCGCCGCTCGCCGTCGGGGGTTTTCGGATCGGCCACCAGAATGCAAAAGCTCGCGTGCTCGCCCCGGCCCACGCGCCCACGAAGCTGATGGAGCTGCGCCAGCCCGAACGCGTCGGCGTCTAAAATCACCATCACGGCGGCGTTGGGTACATCGACGCCGACTTCGATCACGGTTGTTGCCACTAAAACCTGGGCCTCGTTCTTGCGAAATCGGTCCATCGCCGCGTCTTTTTCGTCGGACGAAAGCTGTCCATGCACCAGCGCCACAGAAAACTCCGGAAAAACATGCTCCGCAAGATGCGCCGAGAGCTGCGTCGCGGCCTGAGACTGGCGCTTTTCGCTCTCTTCGACCAGCGGACAGACAATATAGGCCTGCCGTCCGCTCTGGAGCATTTTCCGAACGCCTTCCCAGACGCCAGGCTTGTCTTCTAATTTCTTCCAGTGGGTTTTTATCGGTTTTCGTCCGGGCGGAAGCTCATCTAAAATAGAAACGTCTAAATCACCGTAGACCGTGAGTGTGAGCGTCCGGGGAATGGGCGTCGCGGTCATGACTAACATGTCCGGGCGAATTCCTTTGTCGGAGAGGGCTGCGCGCTGGAGCACCCCGAACCGATGCTGTTCGTCGATGATCGCAAGCCCTAACTTGAAGAAATTCACGCCTTCTTGAATCAGGGCATGGGTTCCCACCACGACGCCCGTCTCGCCCGAGGCTAATCTCTCCAGGACGGCGCGCTTTTCTTTGGCGGGACGGCTTCCGGTGAGCAGGTCCACGCGGATTCCCAAATCTTCGAGGCGGGCGCGAATGCCTCTCAGGTGCTGCTCGGCCAGAATCTCGGTCGGGGCCATGAGCGCGGCCTGGTAGCCGTTCCGGGCCGCAATCGTCAGGGCAGCCATCGCGACGGCGGTCTTGCCCGAGCCGACATCGCCCTGGACCAGGCGGTTCATCGGCTCGGGGCGGCGCATGTCCTCAGAAAGCTCGGCGACGGCCCGCTCCTGCGCCCCCGTGAGCGAGAACGGCAGGACGCCTTTAAGTGCCATAACCGGAGCGTTGGTCTCGGCAAAAGCGACGCCCGGCAAGCTCGCGACGCTGCGCCGTCGGTCGGCCACGAGAAGCTGGACGTCCAGAAGCTCCTCGTAGGCCAGCCGACGGCGGGAGCGCTCGCGATCCAGCTCGGTCTCGGGGAAGTGATAGCCGCGCAGGGCCTCGGCGATGCCCGGCAGCTCGCGTTTCTTGCGGAGATTCTCGGGGAGCGCCTCGGGGACGGACTCGACGAGGCTCTCCAGCGCCGTGTGAATCCAGCGCCGGAGCCGGGTCTGAGAAAGCCCTTCGGTGAGCGGATAGATCGGGACGATTCTTCCCAGCGCGAGCGAGTCCACGGTGCCATCTTCGTCGATGGCCTCCCACTCGGGCTGAGGCATGTCTATCGCAGCGTACCCCCGCTTGACAGCTCCATATGCGACGATCTGCCGCCCTAAAAGCTTCTCAAACGTCGCTTTGAGCCGCCACTGATTAAACCAGACCAGGCTTGCGACGGCCCGCGAGCCATCGTCGATGGTCACTTTGGTGATGACCAGCCGGTTCTTCGTGGGCCGGTTCTCGACCGCTGTCAGCTTGCCGGAGATCAGGGCCGTCTCGCCGTTCTGGGTGTCGGCGATGCGCACAAACCGGGAGCGGTCTTCCCAGCGCCGGGGAAAGTGGAAGAGCAGGTCGCCTAAAGTGAGCAGCCCGAGCCGCGCCAGATCACCCGCGACTTTCTCGCCGATGCCTTTAAGAGCGGTTACAGGTCGGTTGAGAGCGTCGTCGGGAGCAGCCACACGGTATTCTACCCGGCCTGAAAAAGAAAAGCGCCCCCGACACCCTGCGGCGTCGGGGGCGCTTTTGAGAAGCTAAACCTCTTCTTTTACGGGCACTTCTTCAGTGCTCTCTTCTTCGGCGTCCGCTTCGAGGGACTCGTCCATGTCAAGCTCGATACCATCAATGACCAGCTCCTCGCTGGCGTCTTCCAGGGACAGCTCGGCGTCCGGTTCCTCGGTCTCTTCTTCCTCTTCCGGCTCTTCCTCGGCGACCTCGGCGAGGCGTGCCGCGCCGGAGCGCGTGCGAGAGGCATCGGAGACGAATCTCACGCGGACATCGGCGTACCACAGCGGGATCGCGGGGATCGGCATTCCGCTGACAGAGCACCGAACCTCGTGGACGTCTCTCTCCTCTTCAGGCGTGGCGGCGACGGCCACACTCTCTCTGGGCATCTATTTCTTCCTCTCGGCTTTGTCGCCACGCTTCGGCTCGTTGGACGGCAGGAAGCCGTTGACGAACATCAACAGCCCCGCCAGTCCGTAGATGACCCACTCATTGCCCTTGAGCACGCGCCCCGGATCGTAGACCATCTTCCCCCCGGAGGCCAGCCCGACGATGGCGACGAGCAGAAGCAGCACTCCAAGCAGGTGAAACGAGTTGATGCGGCGAAAATTCACAACATTCAGTCTATCACAAATGCCCATGAAAACGACAGTGCAAGCTCCTGTGCGAATCGACTTTGGCGGTGCCTGGACCGACGTGGACACCTACGCCCACAAACATGGCGGCGCGGTCTTCAACGCGACGATCAACCACTACGTCGCCGGGACGCTCAGCACAGGCCAGGGGCTACAGGTCTCCTACGGCCTCGACCTCCCGACCGGCTCGGGCCTCGGAACCAGCGCCGCGCTGAACGTCGCCTACCTCGGGCTTCTGAATCTCGGAGCAACCCGCGAAGAGATCGCCGAGAGAGCCTATCGGTTCGAGGACGAGATCCTGGGAAACCGGGGCGGCAAGCAAGATCAGTGGGCGTCGGCCCTCGGCGGCTTCAACCTGCTCCGTTTTGAGAAATCGGGCGTGACTTCTGAGAAAATCACGCTGCCCGAAAAAGCGCTCACGGAGCTTCAGGCGCGGAGCGTGCTAATTTATACGGGGAAGCCCCGGCTCTCGGGAAACATTCACGGCGATGTCTGGCGGGCCTACGAATCGGGCAACCCGAAAACCATTGAGGCGCTGCATCGGCTCAAAAGCCTCGCGCTCGAAATGCCCGGCGTTCTAAAATCGGGCGACATCGACGGGCTTGCGCTGCTCATCGCCGAGAACTGGGAGGCGCAAAAGCAGCTCTATGGCTCGGTGACCAACCCGCAGATCGACGAATTATTCGCTCTGGCCGAACGCTCAGGAGCCAGGGGCGGGAAAGCCTGCGGCGCGGGCGGCGGCGGGTGTCTCTACTTCGTCGCAAAAAGCGGCCAGCGCGACACGCTCGCCCGCGCCCTCACGGACGCAGGCGCACGTGAGATTCCGTTTCAGTTCGAATTCGGCGGCCTGACCGCCTCGAACTCACACGACGACTATATTGCTCCGGAAGAGAGGAAGGTTTAGATGCGCGTTTTAATTATGTCCGACATGGAAGGCGTCAGCGGGATCGTGACCTGGAAGCAGGTCGAGGGCGGCTCGCCGATGTTCGAAGAATCCCGCCGGTTGTACACGGAAGAGATCAACGCCGCCGTGCGTGGGGCCGTTTCTGCAGGCGCGACGGAGATCGTGGCGGTGGACTGCCACGGGGCGGGCGGCGACTGGAGCTTCAACTCGTATGTCCCGGAGCTTTTGCACCCCGAGTGCGAGTGGGTCGCCCACCACACGTGGGGGCGCTACACGGAGCTACTGGAAAAAGGCTGCGACGCCGCTCTTATGGTCGGGATGCACGCCCGCGCCGGAACCCCCGACGGCGTGCTCTGCCACACGATCTCGACCGTCACCTGGCGCAATCTGTGGTTCAACGACGACCTGGTGGGCGAACTGGGCGTCAACGCCGCGCTCTGCGGACACTACGGCTGCCCCGTCGCGCTGGTGACCGGCGACGACGCCGTTCTGCGCGAGTCGAGGGAGATTTTAGGCGATGACTGCACGTACGTCTCGGTGAAAACCGGGCTGTCGCGCTACTCGGCCCGGCAGGTTCCGCCCGTCAAAGCCCGCCAGCGCATCGAAGATGGAGCAAGAGAAGCCTTGACTCGCGCCAAAAAAGGAAAAGTCTACGATCCGGGAAAGCCGTGCGCGATCACTATCGAAGTAGAGACCGTCGAGAAAGTCGGGCAGTTTCGCGGACGCGAGGGCGTGGAGGTCATCGAGCCGCTGAAAGTACGCAGCCACGGAAAAAACTGGATGGAAGCCTGGGACCAAGTCTGGCCCCAGGCCGATCTCTAAGAAACTACCAGTCGCGCGCCCAGCCAGCGTTGCCCTGCGGGGTGGAGATGTTGGTGGCGTTGCCCGCCGAGCCGGTCCAGCTTCCGCCTTCCATGATGCAGCGGTAGGAAACCAGCGTCTGGGTGTTGACGGTCTTGACGTGGCCGTCGCAGTAGGCAACCGTGGTCAGGCGGCCCGTCAGGAAGCGATTGATCGCGCTGGCCGAGGTGCTCGCGTTCGCACCTGCGGACGGTGCGATCATGCCGGTGCCACCCTGGTGGCTACCCCAGACACCGTTGAGGTTGGCGCTGCTGCTGTTGGCGGTGTAGGCCGCCGGGGGACGACAGAGCTGTGCACCGTCGAGCACCATGATCGTCTCCGCCGGGCGACCCAGCGATGCCAGCGGCGCGGGGAGCGCGTAGAGCTGGTCGTTGAACGGAGCGTAGGCCGCACTCAGGGTGTTGTTGCCCGTGCAGTTGGAGATTCCACCGAGGCCGTAGTAGTTGTAGGCGTAGGTGTTCGAGACCTGGGAGAGCTGCGACTTGGTCGTCGGGCAGCCCCAGACCCCGTTGAGCGTCCCGCCCGTTCCTGTTGCGTCCGGGTTCGCGCCGTTCTTGATGTAGGGGTTGATCGTGAAGTTGTAGAGGTACTTGAAGTTGAACGAGCCGCCGCCGTAGGCGTTGCAGGCGTTGCCGGTCCAGGGCGGGAACTGCTCGTCGTAGTCCTGGATGTACATGTTGAACGCTGTCGAAAGCTGTTTGAGGTTGCTCTGGCAGGTGGCCTGGCGTGCTTTCTCTCGGGCCTGGGCGAACACAGGGAAGAGAATCGCCGCTAAGATAGCGATGATGGCGATGACGACCAGAAGCTCGATGAGCGTGAAGCCCGCCGCGCGTCGTCGCGAGGGAAGAAAATGAGTCATGAGTTGCGCCTTTCTAAAAAGCAACCCGATTATACCTCCCAAGATTAAAAACCGTCAAACGGGATATCGTTCCGCTTTAGCAAAGCTGCGCCCAGTAGCGATACCATAGCCGGACTCTTTCTCGGGCCGGGCGGCAGATTGCCGCTCCGGCCCACACGGCTTTGTGGAGGCGCGCGGCATGGTGGCGGAAGTAGAAGCGGCAGCAGTAGCGACAACGACAGAAGAGGACGACCCGGTTCTTTTGACCGAGACCGCCGATCTGATCGCCGAGGACGGGCATCGGTTCGGCAAGCGAGTGGTCGAAGTTCGCAAGAGCGGGGTATCGGTCTTCGACGACGCGGGCGTCCGGCTACTTTTCGTCCCGATAGACACGATAAAAACGGCCCGCACCGAGCCGCTGGTCGGCGGAGCGCGGCTGGAGCTGACCACGAAAACGGGCGTCCTGGCTATCGCGGAGTTCACCTCGGCGGTCGCGGCGCGGTTCTCCGAAATGGCGCGGGGCATCGAGCAACTGGCCAAGGGCGAGGAGCTTGCTGTCTCGCTGAAGGTCCAGAAAACCCGCTGCGACAAGTGCGGACTGCTCCTGCCCGAGGCCGACGGGCG
Organism: Armatimonadota bacterium; assembly: GCA_031363095.1. GTDB lineage: Bacteria > Armatimonadota > Armatimonadia > Armatimonadales > Armatimonadaceae > JANLTX01. The sequence goes on from JANLTX010000006.1 coordinate 14,514, forward strand.
CTGTCCGGCATGTGTCAAGCGGGGCGCGGTTCTGCTGCGAATTCTGCGCTACCTCGGCCCCTATCGCTCTCACGCCGTGATGGTGGTGATCGCGTCGATGCTGGTTGCGGCCTCCTCGACGTTTTTGACGCCGTTTCTGATTCGAAATCTCACCGATAAAGTTCTCAACGCCGCGACAAAGCCGTCTCTTGCCGTCGGATTTCCCATTCTGGTGATGCTGATCGGTGGAATGCTGCTTGCCCAGGCGCTTAACTCGGTCTGTATGGCCTGGAAAGGGCATAACGTCGCCCATCTTTCGGCTAATATCGCTAAAGACTTGCGAGCGGATATCTATCGAGCGCTGGAGTTTTTGCAGCTTGGCTTCTTCGACAAACGGCAGATGGGCGCGATCATCTCGCGGGTGACGCAGGATACGGATCGGGTCTGGGGCTTTTTAGTGGACGGCCTTCCGGCGGTCTTAACCAGTAGCTTTACCCTCGCCACCGGGCTGATCTGCGGCTTATTTCTAAGCTGGAAAGTCATGCTGGCAATTTTAATTCCTGTTCCTATCGTTGCGGCCAGTGGTGCACTGCTCTGGAAGCCGATGTCGATTCTCTTTCATAAAACCGGGCAGAAATGGGGTCGCTTTCACACGCATCTCAACGAATCTCTCAATGGAATTCGCGTTGTAAAAGCCTTTGCCCGCGAAGATGGCGAGTGGGACAAGTTTACGCAGAGAAACCGTGAGCTGGCGCAGGCCGGAATCAACGTGGACCGGCGCTGGTATCGCTTCGATGCCACGATGCAGTTTGTGATCGGCTCGGGGGCGCTGATTAACTGGGCCTATGGCGGTTATCTGGTGCTTAAGGGAGAATTAACGTTCGGGACACTCATGGCGCTTCAGGTGCTGCTCTGGCAGGTCTACGGGCCGCTCCAGTGGTTCGGGCAGATCAATCAGTGGTTCTCGCGGGCCATGGCCGGTGCGGAGCGGGTCTTCGAGGTCATCGACGCCCAGCCGGAGACCTACACAAAGCCGGATTCCATTAAATTGGAGAACGTCCAAGGCCATGTAACCTTTGAAAACATTCGATTCGGTTATGACAAATCAAATCCGGTGCTAAAAGACCTGGATATCGAGGTCAAAGCGGGCGAAATGATTGGATTGGTCGGCAAGAGCGGCGCGGGTAAGTCCACGACGGTGAACTTGCTCTGTCGCTTTTATGAAGCCGATGCCGGAAGACTGCTTTTAGATGGCGTCAACGTGCTGGATTTAGACCTTCAGGAGCTTCGGCGGCACATCGGCATTGTTTTGCAGGAGCCGTTTCTCTTCAACGGGACTGTCGCCGAGAATATCGCCTACGGCAAGCCCGACGCCAGCTTCGAGGAAGTCATCGCGGCGGCGCGCGCCGCATGCGCCCACGAGTTCATCGTCCAGAAGCCCGATGGCTACGACTCCAGCGTCGGCGAGAAAGGCGCGAAGCTCTCCGGTGGCGAGCGCCAGCGCATCTCCATCGCCCGCGCGATTCTTCATAATCCTCGAATCTTGATTTTAGACGAAGCCACCAGCTCCGTCGATGTCGAGACCGAGAAGAAGATACAGCAAGCCCTCACCAATCTCACGGCGGGCCGCACGACGTTTGCCATCGCGCACCGCTTGAGCACCCTGAGAAACGCCGACCGCTTGATTGTTCTGGACAAAGGGAAGATCGTCGAGATGGGAACCCACGCCGAACTCATGGAAAAACAGGGCGCGTTCTTCAAGCTCGTCGAGACGCAGCAGCAAACCAGCCAGGCCATCGCCGAAACCGTGGCCTACACCGAGGGATGACGGAAAGGTCAGGCAGCTAAAGCAGCCTGCTACGCAGAATCAAGGACGCTAAAGCTCCCTACAAATCTACCGCCTAGCGCCGTTCACGGTGCTTATTTCGTGCAGCGGGTTCATTTATGGACCTGGAGAACAAAAAACATGAACGAAACCATCGATTGCAAGCCTGTGGACGGCGTGGAAAATGGGGAGATCGCCCTCATGCTGGCCCAGTTAGACGAAGGAACGAAAGAGTGGCTCGGGGAGCTTCCGGACGACCTGACCGAAGCCGAGATCGCCTGGCAGCCATTTGAAGGCGGCCACAGCATCGCGGCGCTTTTCGTCCATATCGCCGAAGTCGAAGCCGCCTGGCTACACTTTGTCGGCTGCGGAGAAGACATCGGCGATATCGAGCAGGAATACCTTGGGGGATCTATCGATGCCGATGCCGATGGTCTGAAATGGCCCACACCGCCACCGGGAAGGCCACTTTCGTACTACACCGAGCTTTTAAGCAAGATTCGAGCGCGAACCAAAGAGTTTATCGGTGCTTTAGATGACCCGAAGCGTCTCTCCCAGAGTAAAAGCGGGCGAAAATTTACTCTGCGCTGGCTACTCACCCATGTGATTGGCCACGAGAGCTATCACGGCGGACAGGCCGTGTTTCTTCTCTTGATGCAACGAAAGGAAAAATCGTGACCGTTCAGGAAACCGCCGCACGGATGACGGAGAAAGTCGCTCGCGACCTGGTTTTGATCTTGCAGGCGACGCCAAACGAACAGCTTGAATGGCAGCCGGGCGGCGGACGGAGCGTTGCCAACCAGCTTGTCGAGTGCATTCGGGCTAACGGCAAGTGGGCGCGAATCCTGACGGAGCGAGCCTACCGAAACCTGACCGACGCCGAGCGGGAAGACGCTCTGGCGGGCGTCTCGACCCAGAAGGCGCTGGGCGAGAGATTGATCGTGTCCGCCGACGCGCTCGCCGTCGTTCTGCGCGGCCTCGACGATGCGTTTGTAGGCTCAGAGACGCCGCTTCCGTGGAAGACAGAGCGCACCCGAACCTGGGCTGAGGCATGCTTCCACGCCTACTGGAACATGGCCTACCACGAAGGCCAGATCGGCTTTATCCAGACTCTCTACGGCGATACCGAAGAACATGCCGACAGCGGCCCTTTTGGAGAATGAACTCATGAACCCCGAAACCCTGACCCTGTTTTATGAGCCGCCCGGAACGCTACGGCTGACCGTCGGCGAGGAAAAATCCTACCCGAAGGTCTCGCTGTATCAGTCCGCGCCGCTGTCGAAACCCGGCGAGTATGTGTCGCTTTTGGACTCCAAGAGCGAGGAGATCGTCCTGGTCCGCCGATTGAGCGAGCTGACAAGCGAGAGCCGCGCGGTGGCCGAGCAGGAACTGAAGCGGCGCTACCTGACGGCGAAAATCCAGGCGATTACAAAGGTCAAGCAGGAGTTCGGGGTTACGTACTGGCATGTTGAGACCGACCGTGGCCCGCGCGATTTTGTCGTGCAGAGCCTCTCGGAGAGCTGCGCCTATCTCTCGGACAGCCACCTGCTCATCACCGATGTGGACGGTTGCCGCTTCGAGATCGAGAACCAGAACGCCCTCGACGAAGCCTCGAAAAAGCACCTCGGCCAGGTGCTGTGACTCTTCGCCGGGCGAGCGCATCGGACCTTTCCGCGATCCGTGACCTTCGGGTTCAGGCGGCGCACTGGCTTCTGGAGCGAGGCATCGCGCAGTGGGACCCGGAGAGCTTCACCGACGACCATACCCGTGCAGACTTCGAGGAGCATCGGCTCTACGTGCTCTGCGACGGAGCCGCGCCCGTCGGGACGTTCCGGCTCCAGACGAGCGATCCGGCTTTCTGGCCCGAGGCGTCGCCCGGCGAGGCGCTGTACCTGCACTGCCTGGTCGTCGCGCGGGAGCGGGCAGGCGAGGGAATCGGGACGCTTCTGCTCCATGAAGCCGGGAAAATAGCCGCGACCGAGGGCTATGTCTCTCTGCGGCTGGACTGCTGGGCGAAAAATATCTGGTTGCGTCGCTACTATGAATCCCAGGGCTTTATTTTTTGCGGCGAGCATGCCGAAGAAAGCTGGGCCGTCGCCCGTTTTGAGCGGGCAACGCGATGACCGACGACGAGTTTCTGGAGGCGTTCGCCGCAGGTGGTCTTAGAGGACAGTGGACGCACGAGGCACATATCCGGATGGCGTATCTGTTCTTCGTACGTTTCGGCACCGAGGAGGCTCCTGCAAAAATCTCAAAGGGAATTCAGGACTTCAACGGACTCCGAGGTTTCCCGGAAGGCTACCACGAGACGATCACTGTCGCGTTCTGCCGATTGGTCGCGTCGCGGCTACCCAGCCCGGATTGGCCGACGTTTCGCCTGGAAAACCCCGACCTGCTCGCCAGCGACGTGATGGAAAAATACTACAGTCGCGACCTGCTGTTCTCGTCCAGAGCGAAGACCGAGTTCGTTGCTCCAGACCGAAAGCCGCTGTAACTTTTTAAAATTTCGGGCGTCTCTGAGCTATGTTCGGACTGATGCGATCTGGCGGCTGCGGGCGCAAGGCGGAGGCGCGCTATGAGCGGGCGCGGGCCTACTGTGGAACCTGCAAGACGATGGGGCGGCTCTACGGGCAGTCGTCGCGGCTCCTGCTCAACCACGATGCCGTGTTTTTGGGGGAGCTGCTTCTTGCGCTCTCGCCCACGCCGGACTGGGCACCGGCCTTTACCCCCCGGCGCTGTGCAAGCCTCCCGAATGCGACGCAGGTGCCGCCCGCACTGGCCTACGCCGCCACGGCCAATGTCGCGCTGGCCGAGTTTGCGGTGCGCGACAAGATAGTAGACGCGTCGCGGCTCTGGCACGGGGCGCGGCTGGCCCTCTCGCGTCCGTTCGCTCGCGCCCGCGCCCGGCTTGCCGCCTGGGACGTTCCCACGGACGCTCTTTTTGCGCTTCAAGAGCGCCAGGTGCAGGTCGAAAAAGAGCGCGGCCAATCGCTGGAGTTCTACGCACAGCCCACAGGCGCGGCCACGCGGCTGATTTTCTCACACGGTGGCGCACTTGTCGCCCCGGAGCAGCAGGCCACACTCGGGGCGCTCGGCGAGGCATTCGGGCGGCTGGTTTTTACGCTGGATGCTCTTGCCGACCGTGCTGAGGATGCAAAGAAAAAGAGCTTTAACGCTGTCGAAGCTTCGGGCGACGACGAACTTGCCGCGCGGAGCTACGCCCGCCAGCTTCTCTCCGACGCACTGGGGTTTCTGAACGCGCTTCCGATAGCGCCCGAGCGCCGGGCGTTTTTCGCGGGGCGTCTCCGCGCCAGCACGCTCTCGGCGCTTGGCGGAGCGCTCGCCATGGATACCGACGAAGCCGCCGCCGAGGTCGTCAAGAACGCCAAGCGTCGCTGGGGAAACTGCTGCGGCCTCCAGGACGACGACTTCTGCGACTGCGCCTGCGACGGGTGTGACTGCGCCTGTAACTCTTGCGATTGCTGCGACAGTTGCGATTGTAATTGCTGCGATTGCAAATAAACGCAGGAGAGTTTGTTTTAAAAATTGGTATTGACAGACAGGTGGCGCTTGTGATATGTTGGGAGTGCAGGTCTCAACGTGTAGAGGTCGCAGTACCTTTACCATCAAACAATGTCTGTTTTTGAGAGGTGTTACCATGAAAGTGAACATCAGTAGTGTCGTCGGGCTTCTTGCTGTTTCGGGGATTGTCCTTCTGCCAAAGCCCTCCCTGGCTCAGTATGCGAACGGAATCGCGACCGTTCTGGACGTATCTGTCACCAATCCTCCCGCGTCCATGACTCGGGTCTCGCACGAGTTCATTTTGAACTATGCTTCATCAGGCACGTCGTCGAACGTAGCAGCGGTCGGTGACTGGTGGACAGTTCAGGCGTATGCGTACAGCATGATGTCAAGTACCATCCAGGGAACGTATCGCGAAAAATGGCAATGGGAAGGATCGACTCGACCGCCTTCTTGCACCTATGAGATGACAAACGGTACCTGGGCATCGGCAACATCAGTACCCTGGTACTCTGCATCAGCGTCTGCGACATCTGGGCCTGTGAGCGTTGCAAGCCCCAATAATACCAATGTAGATACTACGACGGGTACATCTCCGATCAATAACTCGGGGCTTGCTACAATCAACTGTACACTTGGTGCATCAGCGTCTGTATCCCACTAACTAAGATATAACTATTGGGGATATTTTCAATATCCCCAGTAGTTATACAGGAAAAAAAATGTTATTTTTGCCTATTTTACTAATTTCATTAAGTAAAGATGATGTATCAATTGAAAAAATAGAAGAATATTGTAAAAATAACAATAAAATTGTAATAATGGAAGGTGTTCCTTTTAGCAAAAACAAAATCGAAGTCAATAAACAAAACAGCAATATCGATCTCCCTGAGAGAATGGCAGAAGATTATGATTTCAAGGTAAATAAAAAAGATAATTTTTTAATATTCAAAAAGAATTATAAATCCCATCTTGAATTTCCTGAGATAACAACACATGAATGTCTGAATATATTGAAAATATTATATAAATCAAATAATTTGAATCTAATAAGAAGTGAATATAAAAATATTGAAATAACAAATCTCATTTCTACATTTCCAAAAAATAAAAAAACAATTTTTATTTCTGATTTGTCACCAGATCAAAGAAAAAAGTGTTTACAAATATCTTATGGATTTTCATTAGGTGGAATTTTTGATTTCACACCATGGTTAGAAAAATCCTTGGTAGATATAGGTGATCCAGATGGATTATTATTTTATGACACAATGTTGTTGAAAGATCAAACAATATTAAATATATACTCTGCGATCAAATCTGAAACAATAAGCCCGAATCCAACTTATCTTTTTAACCCTGCAAAATCTGTGGCAAATTCGGTAAATTACTCTCCTGTTTTTTCTAAAAAATCAATAAATCTGGAAATGTTATCAAAGACATTAATGGAATCGAACAACAAAATTACGGTATCTATTTCTCCTATAATTGCAGGTCGAACTTTAACTATCTATGGAGATTACCAATCGCAGCCAGAGATGACGCTGAAAATTGCCAGCGATTTATTAGGATTTAAATACACCAAAATTCTATCGGGTGAAAAAAGTGAATTAACCATTTCTCCAGTTCGTAAGACTTTCACTGGTAATATTCCTGATTTGCAAATTTTCTTGAAATCTCTACTGCCTGATAATGTTATTTCTTATTTTTCGTCAGCTAATTCTATAGATAATAAAGTATACCCGGATAGCTTTGAAACAAAATTTGACGAAGTCGTCTCTAATTTTTTTAAAATTATAAAACCATATAAAGATAAAAATAATTTAATCGAATTAAAAAACTGTCCAGATGCGATTAGAAATTATATTTCTTTTTTGATAATGTGCCGTTTCTTTGAAAAGACATATAATTTATACAAATACCCACTACCTCCGCTATTGAATAGCTTCGATCAACTTTATATTTCTCTTGATGAAGAAAATTCAAAAGGTCAAACCGGCGATAGATTTATTTTTTATTTGCCACAGTCCGATGGAAATCAGCTTGCCGTTGCTGGGATTACTCTTTTTCGTCCGAAAAAATAGAGGCAGGATAGTTTCTTCGGAGCGGTGAACGAGTCGCTATGAAACGACGTGAGCTTCTGACGGGCGTGGCGGGTCTGGGCGTGGCGGGTTCTGCCGGGGCGGCGGTGAATACGATGAAGGGCGTCCCGTTCGAGCGCCACGAGAAGGTGCGGATCGGGTTTGTGGGGGTCGGCGGGCGCGGCTCGGGGCTTCTCAATGACCTGCTGAGCATTCCAGGCGTCGAGGTGAAGGCGATCTGCGACCTGCGACAGGACCACGCGCGGCGCGGCGCGGCGCGCGTGGAGCGGGCAGGGCAGTCCCTGCCCGAGGTCTACGCGGGCACTGAGACGAGCTTTGAGAAGCTCTGCGCCCGAGGCGATATCGACCTGGTCTACAACGCGACGCCCTGGGACTGGCATGTCCCGATAGCTGTCTGTGCGATGGAGCACGGACATCACTGCGCCGTCGAAGTACCGGCGGCCACGACGCTGAAAGACTGCTGGAAGCTGGTCGAAACGTCGGAGAAGACCCGAAGGCACTGCATTCAATTAGAGAACTGCTGCTACGGCCACGAAGAGATGATGGTTTTGCAGATGGTCAAGGCCGGGCTGTTCGGGGAGCTGACCCACGGCGAGGCGGCCTACATCCACGACCTGCGCGGGCTGCTCCTGGCTGATGAGAGCGAGGGCCTCTGGCGACGCGAGCCGCACAAGAGACGCAACGCAAACCTCTACCCGACGCACGGACTCGGGCCGGTGGCACGCTATCTCGGGGTTCACCAGGGCGACCGCTTCGAGCGAATCGTCTCGGTGAGCACGCGCGAGGCCAGCCTGACCGCGTTCCGGGACAAGACGCAGCCGCCCGGCAGCCCGAAGCGCACAGAGAAATACGTCTGTGGCGACATGAACACGAGCATTCTCAAGACCGCGCTGGGCCGAACCGTGATGCTCCAGCACGATGTCGTCACGCCGCGCCCGTACTCCCGGCTCAATCTGATTCAGGGAACGAAGGGGACGTTCGCCGACTACCCGGCGCGGATCTTCTTCGACGACGCGGGCCATGGCGACTGGCAAGATTTAGAAAAATACAAAGAGCAGTGGGAGCACCCGCTCTGGAAAAAAGAAGGCGAGACGGCCCGAAAGCTGGGTGGCCACGGCGGAATGGACTACCTGATGAGCTACTCGCTGATCGAGTGTCTGAAACAAGGCTTGCCGCCACAGATGGACGTCTACGATGCCGCCGCCTGGTCCGCCCCGACCCCGCTCTCGGAAGTTTCTATCCAGAAAGGCTCCTCGGCAGTGCTCTTCCCGGACTTCACACGCGGCCATTGGAGATAAGAACCAGGACGAAAATCGTCCGGCATGACCCAACCAGGACGATGAAACGTCCGGCTATGGAGCCTCGCAAGCTCGGCTGTCTCCCTCGTACCTCGGTCGAGGTTTACGCCGAGATTTCGAGCGAAGCGAGACGGCAACTCGTTGCCCCATAGCCGGACGTTTCATCGTCCTGGTTCTTATGGAAGGGGTTTAGCCGCCGCCGAAGCCGCGACCGCCGCCGGGGCCGCCAGGACCACCTTGCGGGCGGTTCTTGGCGTAGGCCGCCAATGCCTTCATCTGCTCCTCGGTAAGGTTGAGTGCCTCACCCAGCTCGATGTTCAGCCCGGCCTTCTGGAAGATGTCCCACGTCTTCTTGACAGCGGGCCAGGCAGTCTTCTGGTCGTCGGTGAGAAGCGCCTCGATGGCCTTGGATGCTTTGGAGTTTGCGGCCTTGGCCTTGTCCTGCATCTGGGTGCGCATCTCCTGCATGGCCTGCGGGTCGAAGCCTCCGCCGCCGCCGCCACCCTGAAGGCCCTGGAATGCTTCGCGCATCTGGGTCTGCTGCTGCTCGCGGAGCGCCTGCTGGATCTCCCCGATCTGGGTCTTCTGGGCATCTTCTAACTTGAGTGCCTTGGCAAGAGCGTTCACGGGAGCCGTCGCGAGGCTGACATCCTGCTGCATGCCGAACATGCCACCGCCGAAGCCGCCACGTCCCTGGCCTCCGCCTTGACCACGCCCGCCGCCCGCACCGCCCTGACCACGCCCGCCGCCCGCCGCCGGTGGCGCTCCGGGATCCTGAGCAAACGCCGAGGTCGCGGCCACAGCAGCCAGCGCGACAAGCGGCGCTGCGAATCGTCGAATCATCATGGGAAAAGTCCCTCCTGAGTTCATCCTACCCAGGGAATCTGAAGAAAAAATGAAAGGCCGGAGCTTTTGCTCCGGCCTTTCTGTGGTGCCCGGCGCGGGCCTACGCGCTGGTGAGGCTGACGTGGTCGCCATCGACGCTCATCTGGTAGCCGAGTGTCTGGAACAGACGAACCGGCACCCAGAGCGTGTCCTGGTCGATGAACGGCGCGGCTTGAAGCGCGACGAGCTGGCCGCCGATGTTGATCTCCGGGTTGTCCGCCTGGATGTCGATCTCGTAGTCACCCAGTTTGATGTGGGCGATCTTGGACTCATGATCGTAGGTGGAGTGACCGCCGAGCGACTGCGCGACGTTCGCGAGGGGCACGAAGGTCGTCCCTTCGCCCAGAATCGGCTCGGAGATGCCTTCGATTTCGATACCTTCGATGGTGTAGGGCATAGATTCTTCTCTACTTCACCAGAATCATGTTCTGGACGGTCACGCCGGGTGCGACCTTGGTCACGCACTCGCCTGCTTTTGTCTTGAGGGCATCGCTCTTGACCTGGCCGGTCAGAACGACCTTCGAGTCCTTGATAGCGACATTGATCTTGGCGTCCTTCAGGTCGGACTCGCCCATGATCGCACTCTTGACCGCGTCCACGCTCGGGACGGCTCCGGCGACAGCGGCTCCCATCTTTTTGCCGGCATCTCCCATTTTGTTGCCCATGTCGGCGGCGGCTCCGGACATCTTGTTGCCCGCGTTTGCAGCGGCATCGCCCACTTTGTTACCGGCGTCGGTGACGGCGTCCGGGGCCTTGGGGCAACCGGCGAGCATCAGCGCACCGAGGGTTAGAGCTGCGCTCAGGGTAAGAATTTTCTTCATGATCTACGAGTTTCCTCTCTCTTGTCGCTTTTGAACAAAGGCGACTTCCAACGCACATTGTACGGGCCGAAGAGCCTGCTGTCAAAGCGGCGGTACAATTGAGGCGACGCATGGATGTACTTCTTGCTCTTGATCTTGGGACCAGCTCGACCCGCGCGATGCTCTACCGCGCGGACGACGCCTCGCCCGTGCCCGGTGCGCTCGCGCAGGAGAGCCACGAGCCGACGCTGACTCCCGGCGGTGGCGCGAGTCTGGACCCGGACGCGCTTGTTCTGGAGGTGCAGCGGTGCATGGATAGCGTGCTGGCGCGTGCGCCGCACGGAGCGAAAATCCTTGGGGCGGGGATCAGCGGGTTCTGGCACTCCGCCGTCGGCATCGACGAAAAGGGCGACGCCCAGACGCCCGTGCTGCTCTGGAGCGACACGCGCAGCGCCGCTCAGGTCGCGCAGTTCAAACAGCAAAACCCATTGCTCCCACAGAAAACGGGCTGCCCCTGGCACACGAGCTACTTACCTGGACGACTGGCCTATCTCGCCGAAACCCGGCCCGAGGTTTTTGTACGCTGCGTGAAGTTCGTCTCGCCGCCCGGATTTGTTTTAGGCAAGCTCTTCGGGTTTGAAAACCTGCACGAGTCGGCGTCGATGGCCTCAGCGACCGGGCTGTGGGACCAGACGATGCAAGCCTGGCTTCCCGAGTGGACCGAGAAACTATTTCCCGTCGGAGATTCTCCGCTGGGCGGCGACTTCCCGTGGTTTCCGGCGATTGGCGATGGCGCGGCGTCGAGCGCGGGCGTCGGGGCGGCGACTCCGGGGCGGCTTGCGCTCATGATCGGGACCAGCGGCGCACTCCGGGCGTTCGGACGGCGCGGCGCGGGCGTCCCGGACCTGCCCGACGGACTGTGGCGCTACCAGCTCGCGCAGGACTGGTTCGCGCTCGGCGGCGGGCTGACCAACGGCGGCTCGCTCTGGGCCTGGCTGGAGAAGACCCTCGCTCTGGGCGCACTCCCCGACGCCCCGCCCGACTCCCACGGGCTGACCGTGCTGCCGTTTCTTGCGGGCGAGCGTGCCCCGCTCTGGCGCGACGACCTGCGCGGAAGCGTTGTCGGGCTGTCTTCTTCGACCACGCCGGAAGAGATCGCCCGCGCCCACCTGGAAGCAACCGCGTATCGCTTTGCCAGCGTCCGCGAGAAGCTGCGCTTGATTGCACCCCGCGCCGAGCTGATCGCAACCGGCGCGGCGCTGAAAAAGTCCCCGCTCTGGGCGCAGCTTCTGGCGGACGTTTTAGGCGAGCCGCTCCTACTCTCTTCCGAGGACGAAGGCTCGGCGCGGGGCGCGGCGCTCTGGGCACGCGAGCGGCTTGGTTTTGGAAAGATCGAGGATGCGCCCGTGCCCGAAATTCAAACCCGCTACCAGCCCGACCCGGCCCGATTTTCTACCTACGCCGAAGGCCGCGCCCGGCACGAGGACTTGCTCGAAACACTCCTACCGTTCTTCGAGCGTCACCCGCGCACCCTCTAAGATCGACCGGGTTTGCCTCGACGCCAGAAGCTCCGGCCAGCCTGCTGGTTTGACCAGCCGGACACCGGGCAAGACGCCGTCGCGGGCAAGATCGGCGAAGGCGTCTTCGAGTGTGGTGAGAAACGCCGAGAGCCTTCGGGGTGGCGCACCGACGCCCGCCAGCGCGAGCAGGCGCGGCAGCTCGATGGAGCGCAGGCCGCCCTCGCCGCCCAGGACGCAGGCAAGGCAGAAGCCCAGCAGAATCTGGTACTTCTGGCGCACCGGATGGTAGCTCAGAAGCTTCGACGAGATACGGGCCGAGTGCTCCGCGTCGCCCAGCCAGGCATGGACCTCGCGCCCGAGGTGATAGCGAAACCGGACGACGCTCTCGCCGCCGTCCTCGCTCACGGACTCCAGGGCTTCGAGCGAGATGAGCCTGCTGAGCGCCAGCCCCGCGAGCGGTCCGGTCGTCTGCGCCCGAGGCAGCGTGATGCGCGACAGAAAGTAGACATCCCGGCCCCGCGCGAGCAGGTCGTCTTTGTGGTAGCCGCCTTTCGGAGTCTCGGCGCGGCCCTGAAAGCGTAGAAGGTCCGAGGCCCACAGGTCCAAATACGTCTCGGCGGGGGCGTCGCCGAGCTTCTCGTGCCAGAGCGCGGCGAGTGCCAGAAAGGTCTGGGCCGTGGCCGGGCCGTGGCGCGCGATCTGCCGGATCGCCTGCTCCGGCCCGAAGCCAAGCACGTCGTCGAACTCGACACGCAAGGTTGTGCGGGGCGTTTGGGCCTGGAGCGCGAGTCCGTCCTGAGCCGTCTCCCAGGCGTCGGGGAGGAACAGCAGCGCCAGCGCGTCGCGGGCCGTGAGCGGGGTCGGCACCCGGATCGTCTCGGGTGGGCGGGTCTTGAGGCGCGGCCCCCGGCGAACCGGGACGGGCTTTTTTATGTCTTCGAGAGCGCGCCGAGCTTCGACCCAGCGCGTCATGACAGCGGCGACCTCGGGCGGCAGCGCAACATTGCCCTCACTCACCCCGACGGAGAGATAGAACCGGGCGAACGCATCGCGGGCGGCGCTCTCGGCGTCGTCGGCCTCTTGCTGAAGAACCTCGCTCACGGCGTGCTCCAGCCTAAATAATTTTTAAGTTCTCTTACTTGTTTTTGAGCGAACGCACGGGTGCCCGTCTCGTCTTGAAGCGCAGGAGTTTCCGTGTCGTGCAGCCCGGTCAGCTCGATTCCGGCGCTGGTGGCGCAGGCCATGCTCCAGAGCCTGCGCACGGTGTCGAGGTTGTAGCCGCCGCCGCCTGTCAGAACGATTGGTTTGCCTGCGCCCAGAGCGAGTAATTTTTCAAAAGCCGCCATCCAGCCCTGAGAAGTCAGCGCGAGATGCGCCAGCGGATCGCCAAAGTGGGCGTCCGCGCCGAGCTGCAAGATCAGGGCGTCGGGCTGGAACCGGGCGAGCGCCTCGGGAACGACGGACTCGAACGCCTCGTGCCAGACCGAATCGCCGGTGTGCGGCGCGAGCGGAACATTGATCGACGTACCCTCCGCGCCCGGTCCGCCGATCTCGGTGGTGAACCCGCTGACTCGTGGAAACAACCACTCGGGCGACTCATGGAGAGAGAGGGTGAGGGTATTCGGGTCGTCCCAGAAGAGAAACTGGACACCGTCGCCGTGGTGCACATCGATGTCGATATAGGCTACTTTTTGAAATCCGGCGTCGTTCAGAACTTTGACGCCAAGGGCAAGGTCGTTGAACGTGCAGAAGCCGCTCGCCCGATCCGCGTGAGCATGGTGCAGTCCACCCGCGACGTTGAACGCGACTTCAAACTCGCCCGACGCAACCAATCTCGCCGCATCGACGGTTCCGCCTGCATAGAGCCGCGCCGATTCGTAGATTCCCGCAAACGCAGGCGTGTCGCCGCGTCCCAGCCCGAAGTCTTTCAAAAAACCTGCGCCCGGCTCCCGCGATGCCCGCTCGACGGCGCTCAGATACGCTTTGGTATGGACGCGCTCTAAAAGCTCTCTATCGGCGGGCGTCGGTTCTATCTCGACGATGGGACCGCCGCCCGACTCCAGCGCACCCTGTTCTTTCAAGACATCTTGGACCATCTTCAGTCGCCGCTGCTGGAGCGGGTGCGACGGCCCTAAATCATAGGTTAAAAACGTGTCGGTGTAGAGAAACGCGGTCTTGCGGGCCATAGAAAATTGTACTACATCGCGATTCGGTGCGCCCCGCGCAGGGGCATCGGCGTGGCGAGGGCTTCTTCCCAGCGGCGTGCCCACTCGGCGTGATCCGTGCAGACGCTTTTCGGGTCTTTCTCGCTGCGCATCACAAACTCCGGGTGGAACGGTCGGCCCGTGGGCAGGCCGCTTGGCTGGTAGCGCAGGTCTAAACTCCAGCGAACTAAATCCGTGCGGTTCGGAGTCGAGCGATGCGGCGTGCAGCGGTGCATAAAAATCACGCCGCGCTTTCGGATCGCTCCCGCAATCGGGGCGATGTCGGGCAGGACGTTCGGATCGATGGTCGCGCCGCCGCCGCCCGCGATGTGCCGCAGGACGCCCTGTTTCCAGACGCCCGGAAGGATCTCCATGCAGCCGTTCTCAATCGTCGCATCGACCAGCGGAATCCAGCAGGTGAGAATGGGAGTCTCGTCGGCCTCTTCCCACGTCACGGCGGCGTCCTGGTGCCACGGAACATTGAAGTAACTCGACTCGGAAGCATCGGTGATTTTCCCCCGGATGTGCTGGATCGGGTTTGCCGTAAGCTCGTGGGTTCCCAGAAGCTGCGCGACGGCGTTTAAGAGATTCGGGCAGTGCAGGAAATCGAAAAACTCGGGCAGGCGGGCGTGCATGACGTCCATGCCCTTCTCGATCTCGGGGTTCTGCGTACGTAGCCGGGCAAGGCGTCGCTCAAACGGCAAGGTCTCGGCCCGGTCTGAGAGATTCAGCGCGGCGGCTCTCTTGTCGAGCCAGCGCGTATAGCCGTCGATGACGGGCTGAAGGTCTGCCTCGGTCAGAATTTCTTCGGCGAGCAGAACCCCGTTTTCCTGAAACTGCGCCACCTGCGCATCGGTGAGAGAAGGCATAGTAACTTCTTCCCTGTGCTCTCTTGCGATTCCTCCGTCTGAATCCCGGTAATCTTTTGAGTTCAGCGTGAATCCCTACGTTCCGACAACTCCACTGAGCAAGGAAGATTTAATGGCATTATACGTAAAACGTCGGAAAAGACAGCAGGGATTCACGATGGTGGAGGTCGTTATGGCACTCATCATTTTTACCGTAATGGCTCTGCTGACAGCGGCAGTCGTCCCGATCTCGGCACGCTCGGTTCGCTATGGCAACGACTACACCCAGGCGGCTACCCTGGCGATGCACAAGGTGAACCAGGTGCAAGAAGCGGGCTACGCCAACATCAATAAGAACCTCACGAGCCTTGGCGTGGTGGATTCCAACGCGACGCTTCCCAGTGCGACCACGAACGCGCTCGGGGGAGCGAGCGGCGCGTCCACGTTCACCACCAAAGACAGTCTTGCCACGTACTTCGTGGGCGGGGCGTCTGCGCCCGCTGGCAACCTGTCGATAGCGCCTTACCTCCCGAGCGGTGTAACCGTCGGAAGCGTGACGACCTACTCCGTTATCCAGGTCACCATCGAAGTGAAGTGGCGAGACGTTCGGGGACGCTCGCAGAACTACTTCACCAAGACTCTGATCTCGAAGAACCCGATTTTGTGATGAACATGAAAAACCAAACCACAACCGACCGCCGCCGCAGAGTCGCCTTCAGTGTTCTGGAGGTGCTCGTCGCCATCTCGCTGATGACGGCGATCTTCATGGCTACTATGGAGATGTTTATCCAGACCGGACGAACGTCTCAGCGTCTTCTGTCGTCGGGCAACGCTTCCCAGGAAGCGCAGAAGGCGATGCAGAAAGTCAGCGACGATCTGCGTGAGGCGGTTGTCATCACGCTTCCTTCCGACACGGGAGCCTCCGGATGGAACTTCGGTAGCGCCGCTCAGTATCAGGCAGTGCGCCCTGCCGGTGCGCAGTGGTCCACCTGGCCCGCGACGCTCAACACCGGGATTTACATGCTGCTACCGACAACGACGACCGCAAAGATCAACACGACATCGGGCAACTCGATGACGATGCAAAATGATCTTGCTGTTGTGGATCGGACGGCGACCAACCTGACCAAGAGTGTCCTGGTTTTCCGGGGCAATCCGGACGGTTCGGTGAACCCGACCTACGGAACCTGCCTGTGGGCCTGGTACTTTGAAAAGCAGGGGACCAATGTCGTCAAGATTGGGGAGAAGCTTATCACCAAGTATCTCTCGCAGGAGTGGAACGCGGTGACGTTCGGGCGTCAGACGACCGGGCTTACCAAGTCGATCACCGTGAAAATCACGGCAGCGGAGTGGGCCATGGACGGCACTCAGTCCAGCGAGAGCATGGACAAGGTCAGCAAGCTTCCGGGCCGCTCGATCATGATCCGCAACTCGCCGCTCGGTGCGACCGTCAACCCGATCATTCCGCCGATTGCGAACCTGCCCTCGCCCAACACGTCGCCGACTCCGACTCCGACGCCCAAGCCGACTCCGACTCCGACGCCGACCCCAACGCCGACGCCGACCCCAACTCCGACCCCGACTCCGACCCCAACGCCGCCTCCGGTCGGCGGTGTCGGTGGCGGTACGACAGGGACCACGGCAACCGCCGGTGGCACGACAGCAGGCGGTACGATTGCTGGTGGGACTGCTGGTACGGCTGGTACGGCTGGTACAGCAACCACTGCTGGTGGTACGGCAACGGCAGGTGGGACTGCTGGTACGGCTGGGACTGCCGGTACGGCTGGTACAGCAACCACTGCTGGTGGAACGACAGCAGGTGGAACGACAGCAGGCGGGACGACAGCAGGCGGCACGACATCGGCGGGTGGCACGGCGGGCACGACCGGCACCGCCGCGACGCCGACGCCCGCGCCGACACCGACGCCGACACCAAAGCCAACCGCGACGCCAACTCCGACGCCCAAGCCGACGCCAACGCCCAGCCCGACACCCAAACCGCTGGACCTGGGGCTGCGTATCAGCTTCCACCACCTGACCGCTGAAGAGGAAACAAAGTAATGATCCCTGTCATGCGTCGCCGTCGGCCTCGCCGCCGTGGGATGGCAATGGTCGCTGTCATGCTGGTTCTGTTGATGGTCCTGACCATCACGCTCCTTGGCTCTCTGTCAACGAGCGTGGGGTCCAGCAGCCCTGGCGGCCTGGCCGGACACTCCGACAACGTCATGTGGGCCGGGCGCAAACGGGCCTACGGGATGGTCGCGCAGAGCCTGGCCGAGTCCGGTGCGCGCCTGACGGTCGAGTGGCTCAACAACGGAAGCGCCATCAACAACGCGCTCGCCGCCGGGCCGCCGTCGGTCACCGGAACCTCGTTTTATGGATCGACCCAGGTCGGCAGTTACGACGAGCTGACGGTTCCGATAGGCAGCGGAACCGGGGCCGCCAATGGCAAGATCAAGGTGCGGCTCTATCCCTACACCAAGAACGCGACGAACAACCGGCGGCTCTTTGTCGCCGAGGCAATCGGGGAGTTCATGGGGACCTCGCAGATTGTTCGGACGGTCATCACCGAGAAGACCTTCGCCCGCTATGCCATGTTCTGCGATACCTGTCCTTCCAACTGGTGGGTGCAGGACAATACGTTCTTCAACGGTCCGGTACACATCAACGGAGTCAACACGGCTGGAACCGCTGTAGACACGACGGCAGCGATGAACATTTTGTGGAAGTCCACCTCGACCTCGAAGATCTTCGGCTACAACGGCGCAGACAGCTTCACCACCTCGATGGCCTCCAGCCAGCTCAAGTGGAACAAAGACGCTGCGGGAACTCTCACCACCCCGACGGGCGGCCAGTGGGCCAACATCACGGGGACGGGAACCGGGCCGGTGACAGGAAAGCCCATCGTCAAGATGCCGACCCAGAGCGGCAAGCAGTACACAGCGGCCCTGGCCGGGTCGGGTGAGCCAACCACGACGACCGGGGTGAAGATTCCCTCAACCGGTGGCGTCACCAGCGGCGGAATCTTCATCAAAGGGACGGTAGATCGAATCAAGCTCTCCGCGAGTGGCTCGAACAGCACCGTCCAGGGGATGGAGATCTACCAGACCGAGGGGACCGTCCAGACCCGAACCACGGTCACGATCAACCCGACCACCAACACGACCACGATTCAGAAAGACACCAAGACCGGAGCTGGCCCCTGGATCACCGGCAATGCGACCGCCATGAACGGCACGACCAACGGCGTCGTTTATAGCACCGGAGACATCAACGGTCTATCGGGAGTGGTGGCCAACAACGTGATGAGCGGTGTCGATGTCGCCAACTCCAACGACCTGAATATCGTCACGGATGCGGCCAAGACGATGCAGATCGATGGTGGCATTGTTTATGCGAACCTTATTAGCAATGCGAGCGATGCGAACAATGTCAAGTCTATCGCCAGCGCCGCCACAACAACCTCGGGGACACTCGGGCTGGTCTCGCGCACCGTCCAGGTGAAAGAGTTTACCCCGGCGGGTGTTCCACTGACAGACATGTCGGTCCACGCCACCGTGATGGCCTACGACACGTTCGAGGCGATCAACCCGCGCAACGTCACCGATCCAGTCACCGGCGTGGTGACGTCAGGGCGGGCCGCAGGCAACTTCAAGCTTCTGGGCGGCTACATCGCCAAGAACAACGGGACATTCGGCCAGGTGGATAGTAACTCCAACCTGCTGGCGGGCTTTCGGATGAACCGCAACTACGACGAGCGCGCGGCCAACAACCCGCCGCCGTTCTTCCCGAGCGAGGAGAACTCGTTCCAGGTGACCAGCTTCCAGCGCGTCGGCGCGACGCTCCAGTAAGCTTGCCCAACCCCGAAAAAGAGCGCCCCTGGCAGGCGCTCTTTTTGTGTGGTATTATTTCGTTGATTCGCGAAATGACGAAAGAAAGCCACTTCGACCCTGTGACAGCGCTGCGAGCGCTGGGCGATCCCACGCGCTGGAAATTGTTTCTGTGTCTACGAGAGTGCTGCACCTCGGCGGCCTTTGAAGACGACGGCGGCGTCCGCCCTGTGAGCGGGCCGACCGTCGGCGAGGTCTGTTGCTCGATCACCGGCGAAGAAAAAATCACCTCGACGCTCTCAGCGCACCTCAAAGAGCTGCGCCTGGCCGGGCTGATCGTGACCGAAAAACGCGGAAAGCACGTCGTGTGCATGCTTCATCGCGAAAATCTAAACAAACTCGTCGAGATTCTGAAGGAAAAACAAAATGACTGCTGCTAAAATCCATGTCTCGCTCAACGTCAGCGATGTTTCGAAATCAGTTGCGTTCTACGAGGCGTTCTTCGGGGAGAAAGCCCACAAAATTCGGTCTGGCTACGCGAACTTCGACCTTTCTGAGCCGCCGCTGAAGCTGGCACTCAATCAAAGCGCTTCTGGCACGGGCGGCCCGCTGAACCATTTAGGCATCGTTTTAGGCTCTGCCGAGGCCGTGAGTGCGGCTCGCGTCCGGCTCGCCGCTGCCGATCTCATTGCGCTGGATGAAGGCGATACGGTCTGCTGCCACGCCCGCCAGGACAAGGTCTGGGCACGCGACCCCGACGGCAACGCCTGGGAGATCTATGTCATCCTCGACGAAATGCTCGACGGTGCGTTCGAAGCGCCGCCGAGCGAGGGCGAGTGCTGCACGAAGTCTGAGACCGTCTGCTGTGGCATCGCGCTACCGATGGCGGCAGGGCAGAAAAGCGGGTGCGGCTGCGCGTGAAGACCGTTCTGTTCGTCTGCGTCCACAACGCAGGCCGCTCGCAGATGGCCGAGGCGTTTGTCAATCACCTCGCTCGCGAAAGAAATCGGCCCGTCCGTGCCGAGTCTGCGGGTACCGAGGGCGGCGCGTCGCTCAACCCGGTCGCCGTGGATGTCATGGCCGAGCTGGGAATCTCAATGGATGGCCAGACGCCCAAGCTCCTCACCCCGGAGCTGGCTGCCCACGCCGAGAAAATCATCACGATGGGCTGCGGCGTCGAGGCCGACGCTTGCCCGGCAGGTGTCTACTTCACCGATGACTGGGGCCTCGACGACCCCAAAAACCAGCCCATCGAGAAAGTCCGGGCCATTCGTGACGAGATTCGCGCCCGCGTCGAGGCTCTGCTGAGCGAGCTGGGATGAAAAAAGCGCTTCTTGCCGAAGCTCTGGGAACCTTCGGGATTGTCTTTGCGCCGTGCTTGCTCTCGGCTACCGGAAAGCTCCCCGGCGGCGATCCTTCGCTGCTGGCCATGTCGCTGGTGAGCGGGCTGGCCGTCACCGCGATGATCGGAGCCGTCGGGCATCTCTCCGGAGCGCACCTCAACCCGGCAGTTTCGCTCGGGCTGGCCTCGGTCGGAAAGTTCCCCTGGAGAAGCGTCCCCGGCTACGCGCTCGCCCAGGGAATCGGCTCAGCTCTGGCCGCCGGGCTGGTGCGGCTTCTCTTCGGGCCAGGTTTGTTCGGGGCGCATGTCCCGTTGACCGGATATCTCGCTCAGGCGCTCGCGCTCGAAGCCGTTCTCGGGTTTTTTCTGATGTGGCTGGTCATGGCCGCCGCCACCGACGAGCGCACGAAAAACGCGCCGCACGGCCTGATTATCGGAATTTACGTCGTGGTCGCCATGGTGATCGCCGGGCCGCTGGGCGCAATCTCGATGAACCCGGCCCGCTCGCTCGGCCCCGCCCTGCTTTCTGGCGGAATCCCGCTCGCTTCGTGGTGGGTCTATCTTCTCGGCCCGACTCTCGGCGCACTTCTCGCCGCCAGGCTCTACGAAAAACTACGGGTGTAATCTCTGCCATTCCACGGCTTTGTGCTACAATACTCGCGGGGCGCTTTGCCGCTATCACCGTGAAGATTCCGTATCCCAGACCCAGGAAGCTCTCAGACCCAGCCAGCGACTTTACGCCAGAGTTGCTCGCGAAGCTTTTGGCCACGCCCGACGACCAGCTACAGTGGAATCATTTCCATAATCTACTGGGGCCATTTCTGCCAGCCGGGACGTATCGGGAATCCGTGTACTTCCTTCCCCTCGCTTTCGCCCACCTCCGTCGCAGTGACGACGCTCTTGAATTCACGACTTCTGTCACCTGGTTCATGTCGGAATATGCTGACGAACTTGCCGACGACGGACTATTGGACGAGTGCCGCGCCGAAATAACGAGTTGCTTGCTGCACTGGATGCGAGACTTCACCGTTGTTTATTTTGATAGAGATGCTTGTGCCGCCAAAGGCTGGGGGCGTCTCTATTTCGATTACGTTCCGCGTTTCGAGGACATTTGCGAGACTCTCTGCGACCTGGATCGGTTTGCGCGTCACGCGGACTTGGCCGACGAATTCATCACGCGGCTGGCATTGTCGGACGACCCCATGAGCGTCGGTTGGTTTTTTGAGTTGGCTCGCGGACAGGACGACGTGTACCATCCTCCGGCTCGCGAGAGCTTTCAGTGTCACTTTTCAGATACTGCTTTGCTCGCACGCAAACAGGCTATTGCTGAGGAGCATTTGAGGCCGACAACCGCATCGCCAACTTACTGGAACGACGTTTTCACCAAGCTTGGATTGAAGGCGCTGCTGTGAAATCAGTAGGTGGTTACAGTTTCAATTCGTGAGCATGCCTGGAGGGATTTTCGATGGCTATTCGCAACTTTTCGCAATCATTTGGTGAGTTCTACGAAAGTATTTATCTGCCGGATCATGCCGCGCCGCTGAATCGGTGGGTTCACTTCCTGAGCAATGTCTCTGCGGTGATTTTCTGCGGGCTGGGCGTCGGATTTTGGAGCCTCCCGCTTTTTGCCCTGGGCGTAGTTTATGGTACACTTTTAGTGCCGGGAAGCCGAGGCTTCTCAAAGCAGGAAACCCCGCCGGGGGTGCTAAGTTCCGGCGAGGTTTTGGTCAGGCTACTTCATCAGCCGATGCATCAAGTGATACTTGACGACAGCGACGATGAGCGCAGCCACCCAGAAGGTGAACGCGTGCATTGGGCGTTCCTCCTTTCTCCTGAATTTCTGCGGCTTGCGCCGCAGGCGCAGAGGTCGCTGCCCCAAGCAGCGGCCTCTTTGCGTTCTGAGTGTACCGCAAAAAGCAAACTTAAAGGCAAACAAAAAGCCTGGCAACGAAGTTCCCCTTCGTTGCCAGGCTTTTTAGGGACGAGAGAGCCTAACTCTCGTCGCCGCCGTCTTTTTTGCGGCGACGGACGACCTTCATGCCCCCCAGCAGGCTCTGGTCAGGCTCGATGGGGTCGCCTCCGGGCTGGTCGAACGCTACCGGGTTAGCGCCGGGCGCTTCGGCTTGCTCGGCCTGGCGTCGCGCTTCGGCCTCGGCGACAGCCGCGAGAAGCTGGTTGACTTCCTCGAACGTCTGCGCCCGCGCGTCGTCTTCGCCGCCTTCGAGAAGCATGCCGTCTTCGCCGCCGAGCAGCGAGTAGATGTCCTGCTCCTCGGGCGAGTCCATCTGAAGCTGGGCCATGAAGAGGTTCCGGGCCGAGTCCGACATGATGCCCGACTGCATCTGGTCGAACAGCTCCAGAGCTTCTTTCTTGTAGGCCACCAGCGGATCGACCTGAGCGTAGCCGCGCAGCCCGATGCCTTCGCGCAGGTAGTCCATGTTGTTGAGATGCTGAATCCAGGCCTGGTCGATGGCTTGCCGGGCGATGTGCCGCTCGATCTCCCGCATCAGCTCGGGGCCGACCTCGGCTTCTTTGGCTTCGTAGGCGCTCTCTCCAGCGGCGTGGAGCTTTTCCAGAAGCTCGCCCCGAGAGGCGCTCAGAATCTCTTCCTCGCTGACGAAGTTCGGGAGCGGGAACTGCTCCGACAGATCGGCGTAGAGCTTCTCTCTGTCCCACTCTTCTTCGGCGACTCCCTCGGGGCAGTGGATCGCGACGGCAGAATCGACCGTGGCGTGGAGATGCTCCAGGAGCGTGTCCTTGAGATCCTCACCTTCCAGAATGGTCCGGCGCTCGCGGTAGATGACCTCGCGCTGGACGTTCATTACGTCGTCGTACTCAAGGACGTTCTTGCGGGCGTCGAAGTTGTACTGCTCGACTTTCTTCTGGGCGCGCTCGATCATCTTGGAGAGGAACGGCATATCGACCGACTGGTCTTCTTCCCAGCCCTTCATGAGCATCGCGTTGACGCCCTGGCTGTTGCGATCCCCGAAGACGCGCCAGAGGTAGTCTTCCAGGCTCACATGGAACTGGCTCGCGCCGGGGTCGCCCTGCCGCCCGGAGCGTCCGCGAAGCTGGTTGTCGATGCGCCGTGACTCATGGCGCTCGGTGCCTAAGATAAATAACCCACCCAGGGCTTTCACTTCCTCGCGCTCTTTTGCGTGGTCGTGCGGCTCTTCGGTCAGGGCAATCGTACCCGCGCCCGCCGGTCCCATGCTCTCCGGGTCGGCGGCCTTGTCCTTGCCCGTCACGGTGTGGGCGATTCCGGGGCGCTTGCCTGCGCGGCGGTAGCTCGTGTCGGCGGCCTTGGGATCGCGCGATTCGTCTTTGTAGTGAGTGCCGCCGAGCAGAATATCGACGCCGCGCCCGGCCATGTTGGTGGCAATGGTGACGGCTCCCTTGCGACCCGCCTCAGTGATGATCCGGGCTTCCTGCTCGTGGTACTTGGCGTTCAGAACGTTGTGCGGAATCCCGTACTCCAGTGCTTCCTTGAGCCGGTCTTTGTTCTCGATGCTGAGCTGAGTCGCGAGCCTGTCGATCACGGCACTGTCCATCATCTTGATGCTGACACCAAGCTCTTTGGCGAGTTTTTCCAGTTTCGGGACATTCAAATCGTCGATTTTGACGTTGAGAAGCTGCGACATGGTGTTGTAGCTCTCGCCGAGGGTCTTGCGCTTCTCTTCGAGGGTCGCCCGGAGCATGACAACCGCGCCGAGTGTTTCGAGTGCCTGGAAAACGAGCCGGGCCGAGACACGCTCGCTCATCTCGATGGAGCGGGTGCCGACGAGAACCGGCTGGCCCTTGCACCAGAGTTGGAGCGTCTGGCTGGCGATCCCGCGTAGCTTCGATTCTTCCGTCTTGTAGATCGTGTCGGCCCGGTCCTCGCGAACCATCGGCTTGTTGGTCGGAACCTGAACCACGTCGAGGGCGTAGATCTTGCGGAACTCGTCTTCTTCGGTCTTGGCGGTCCCGGTCATGCCCGCAAGCTTCGAGTAGAGCCTGAAAAAGTTCTGGATCGTAATCGTCGCGAGGGTTTCTTGCTCGTTCTCGATCTTGATCCCTTCTTTGGCTTCCACGGCCTGGTGGAGTCCGTCGGACCAGCGCCGCCCGAACATCAAGCGCCCAGTAGACTCATCGACGATAACGACCTCGGGCTTGCCTTCCTGGTTGGTTTTCACGACGTAGTCTTTGTCCAGTTCAAACACCGCAAAGGCTTTCAGGGCCGCCGATGCGTGCTGCATGTACTGGATATTCTCCATCGCGGAGATGTCTTCGATCTCAACCCCGGTGCCACGGAGCGCCTGCTCGATTCTGTCCAAACCGATCTCGGTATAGGTCGCCGTGCGCTGCTTTTCATCGACCACGTAGTCTTTTTCGTCGGTCTCGGTGTCGTACTTGTCTTTCTTGGCCGCGCCGCGCTCCAACTGAGGCACTAACTTGGCAAAGACATAATAGAGATCCGAGGATTTTTCGGCGGACCCGGAGATAATCAGCGGGGTGCGGGCTTCGTCGATGAGGTTGGAGTCGCACTCATCGATAATCGCAAACCAGTGGCCGCGATGCTGGACCATCCGGTCGAGTGTCCAGGCCATGTTGTCTCTTAAATAATCGAAACCAAGCTCCGAGCTGGTGGCATAGAGCACGTCGCAGGCGTAGGCCTCGCGGCGGTCGTAGGTGGGCCGGGCGTGGCGGTAGCTGGGATCGGGGTCTTCGTAGTCCGGGTCGTAGATAAAGGTCCCGCCGCCGTCGCCGGTCTCGGGCGAGTGGCCCTGGAGAATCCCGAGAGTCAGGCCGAGCTTCTGGTAGATCGGTCCCATCCAGACGGCGTCGCGCTTGACCAGGTAGTCGTTGGCGGTGACCACGTGGACGCCTCTATTGGAGAGCGCATTGAGATACGTCGCCAGTGTCGAGGTGAGCGTCTTCCCCTCGCCGGTACGCAATTCGGAGATTCGCCCGTCGTGCTGGACCATGCCGCCGATGAGCTGAACATCGAAGTGACGCATTCCGAGCGTCCGCTTGGATGCCTCGCGGCAGGCGGCGAACGCCTCGGGAAGAATGATGTCGAGCGCCTTGTTGTAGGCCTCGGTCACTTCTTTCTTGTTGCGGTACTGGCCTTCGTCGCCGACGGTCTCTTTCACCCGCTCGCGAAACTCGTCGGTTTTCTCTCGGAGCTGGTCATCGGTGAGCTTCTCGAACATCGGTTCAAGAGCGTTGACCTTATCGGCGATCTTGCGATACTTGCGGACATCGCGCTCGTTGTTGTCAAAGAGCTTCTGTAGAATATTCAAAACAACCCCCTCGCCCCTGTTTCCATGGAGGCAGGCAAGACAGACCGCGCATCCCGAGGGACGCCTGCGGCATATAAAACGACGTAAACGTGGGGGTCAGGCGGGCGGTGCGCGGGGCGGGCCATGTGCGCGGGCCACGGCGGAGGCAAGGCATGCTCGCTCGCGAGGAGCGGGCTTGTCCGTGGGCCGGGCGTCGAGCGGAGCGGTGGGAAGAGCATCGTGGATCGAGGCGCAGGCGATAGCCGCAGGCTCGGTAGCGTCGTCGTCGGTCTCTTCCTCGGCGACCCGAACAGTCGCTCCGGCGGAGACACGAGCCTCGATAATGCTGGGCGCGACGAGTGCCGTCGGCTCCTGGGAGAGGGCGTGCAGAACCGCCGCCGCTGTCGCCGGGGGCAACAGCAACGTCACCAGGAGCACAAGCCCCCGGTTCAGGTTCGGATATCGCCTCAGAACGCTTCCCATACCTACCGTCAATTGTACCATTGTCGGCAGATACAAGGTTCCCGCCCACCGAGATTTTAAAGAAGGAACCAGGGTTTGCCCGAGAGAATAGAGTGGCATGCATGTTCTGTTCATCGGCGGCACGGGGCTGATCTCGACAGCCATCGCGCGCAAGCTTCTGGAGCGCGGCGAGAAAGTGACCTGTTTCAACCGAGGCAAGAGCCAGAGTCGGCTCCCCGAGCACCCGAACCTCTCGGTGATTCACGGGGATCGCGGCGATAGGGCGGCCTACGAAGCGGTGTTTGCGGGCAAGACCTACGACGTGGTCGTAGACATGATCTCGTTTCACCCGGACGATGCCGAGAGCGATATTCGGGCGTTTTCGGGGCGGTGCGGGCACTTTCTGCACTGCTCGACCGTCTGCGTCTACTCTGGCCCGCCAGAAACCATTCCCACCCCTGAGACCGAGCCGTACCACTCCATCGGGGGCTATGGAAAGAACAAAGCCGCTATCGAACAACGCCTGCTGGCCGAGTTTGAAAAAAATAAGTTCCCGGCCACCGTGCTACGCCCGAGCCACTCGTACGGTGAGGGCGGCGGGATTCTTCGTCCGTGGGGGCCGTGGGACGGCTGGGGCCGCTTCATCGACCGATTAAGAAAGAACAAGCCCGTGATCGTGCCGGGCGATGGCACGAATGTCTGGGCGAGCTGCCATGTCGATGATGTCGCCGAGGGGTTTATCGCGCTGATGGGAAAGCCCGAGAGCTTTGGAGAGTGCTTCAACATCACCGGCGAAGAAAACATGACCTGGAACACGTACCACGAGCAGGTCGCCGAGGTCGTCGGCGGGCAGTTCCACCCGGTGTACATTCCGACCGATATTCTCGCGGCGGTCGCGCCAAGCTGGTCGGGCGGGCTTGTGGAGATCTTCGCGCATCCCAGCATTTTTACGACCGACAAGATCAAGGCGCTGGGCTACCCCGGCCAGAGCATCTCGCTCAAAGCGGGCACAAAGCGCACGCTTGACTGGATGGAAGCCAATGACAAACTCGCCGACGAAAGCGGCGACGGCGGCTACGAAGATCAACTTATCGCGGCCTGGCAAACGGGCGTAAAATCCCTACCGACTATCTGATACCCGAAAAAGAAATTGGAAATGAACGACGAACTCTCGCGCCGGAGCCTGCTCTCGGGGCTGGCGCTTCTCTCGGGGGCGGCGCTGACCCCGGTTTTTGGCAAAGAAAACGGAGCGGCGGCCCATGACTTTGTCGTGCCCGAAGCACGCCCGGAACCCGGTTCTCGAAAAAGAACCTCGGCTGCCGACGGTATCACCATCGGGCTGATCGGGTGCGGCGGGCAGGGCATGGCGAACCTGCGAACCTTCATGAGTCGGCCCGGAGTGAGCGTCGCGGCGGTCTGCGACCCGGACTCCAAGCGCATGGCCCGCGCGGCTCTCACGGTGGAAGACGCCACAGAGAAAGCCCCCGAGCAGCTCAAAGACTTCCGGAAGCTTTTAGAGCGAAAAGACATCGACGCGGTGATCGTCGCGACCCCGGACCACTGGCACGCCCTCCCGACGATTCTGGCGTGTCAGGCCGGGAAAGACGTATTCTGCGAAAAGCCCATCTCCCATGACATTACCGAGGGGCGGCGCATGGTGCAGTTCGCTCAGCACCACAAGCGCGTTGTCCAGGTCGGCACCTGGCAGCGCAGCTCGCAGCAGTTTTTAGATGCCATTGCCTATGTCCGGTCGGGCAAGCTCGGAAAGATCAATCTCTGTCGCGCCTGGAAAGTGCAGGACCCGAAGGCCGCAACTCTGGGCACGAGCGCCCCGAAAGCGCCGCCTGCCGATTTAGACTACGAGTTGTGGGTCGGCCCGGCAGCGATGGTGCCCTACCAGGAGAACCGCTGCCACTACAATTTTCGCTGGTATTTTAACTTCGCGGGCGGAATGACCGGCGACTGGGGCGTCCACATGATCGACCCGGTGCTTCTCGGGATGAGCAAATCCGACGATTTAGTGCTGCCCACAAAAGTCATGAGCCTGGGCGGAAAGCTTTTCACGGGCGAGGGCGACGACCGCACGACGCCCGACACGATGGTGACGCTACTCGAATTTCCCGGCTGGATGATGCAGTGGGAGGTTCACGTCGGGAGCCAGAAGGTCGGTCCCAACGGCAACGAAGCCAGCCCGCTCGTGGGCCGCGACCACGGCTCGCTGTTCATCGGCAGCGAAGGAAGCTTGCTTGTAGACAGAAATGGCTGGTCGCTCTTCGACCCGAACGGAAAACCTGTCGAGAAGCCAGCACCGGGCGAGCACGGAGGCAAGATGAACGGGCTTCCAGCGCACGTCGAAGAGTTTCTGGCATCGGTGAAGTCGCGTGGAACGACCCGCTCGAACCTCTCTTCCATGCACCAGACCACAACGGTCTGCCACCTGGCGAACCTCGCATACCAGGCACAGGGCGTGCTCCACTGGGACGCCCAGAAAGAAGTGGTCACCAACGACAAGTCCGCCATGAAGCTCCCGAGCTACCAGCGCACCTACCGCAAGCCCTGGAGCCTGCCCAAATTTTGACGAAACTCTCCCTGGCACATGGGTTGTCTCAGGAGATAGCTGAAACGAGGAGAATTGACGTTGAGTTTGGAATTTTGCTTTCGCGCGGCGCTGGGAGCGCTTGCACTGACCCTGACCTTGCCCACTCTGGCCCATCAGGACGCCACGACGCCTCTGCCGCTCGTTCTGCCCAAGGCGAACTTTATCGGGACGCCCGCCGATCTGGTGGAAAATCCGCACCTGGAGCCTGCCCGGACGAAGCCGCGCACGGTTCCGCAGGTGCCGAAGGGGACGCTCAACCTGGCGCTGAGCAAGCCGGTAACCTCAAGTGGGACGGCGTTCTCGGGCGAGCTGGCGCAGATCACCGACGGCGTCAAAGAGGCTCGGCCCGGCAACACGGTCGAGATCAAACCCCGGCTCCAGTGGGTGCAGCTCGACCTGGGCGCAGCTTGCGAGCTTTCGTATATCGTCGTGTGGCACTTCCACGAGGCCGCCGTGGTTTTTCGGGATGTGATCGTCCAGGTTTCGAGCGACCCGGAGTTCAAGGTGGGCGTCACGACGCTCTTCAACAACGACTGGGACGGCAGCGCCAAGCTGGGCGAGGGCAAGAACCTGGAGTATGTCGAGAGCAACGAGGGCAAGCTGGTCGCGGCGAACAAAACCAGAGCACGCTACGTCCGGCTCTACAGCAAGGGCAGCACCTACACCGACCCGCTCAACCGCTACACGGAAGTCGAGGTTTTTGGTCTGCCCGCGCGGTAGCCAGAACTCATGAAGGTTCCGCCCTGGGCCGTCGCGCTCTTGCTTTTTGCACTGGCGCTCGGCCTTCGGTTGCCACAGCTCAATCTGCGTCCGTTCCACGCCGACGAAGCCGTCCACGCGGAGAAATTCCGCGTGCTCTGGGAGCGCGGAAGCTACCGCTACGACCCGAGCGAGTTCCACGGCCCGACGATCTACTACGCCGCCCTTCCCGTCGTAGCGCTGAGCGGGCACCGAACTTTCGGAGAATTGACGGAGAGCGATCTGCGTCGGGCCATCGCGCTGGTCGGTGCGGCTCTGGTGCCATTGTTGCTCTTGCTTTTCCCCCCGCCCCCCGCTGATCCTCGTTCCTCGGGCGGGGGAGGAACGGCCTTGCTCTGGGCCGGGGGGTTCTGCGCGATTTCTCCGGCTCTGGTATTTTACAGCCGGTATTTCATTCAAGAGATATTTCTGATTGCTTTCACGCTGGGTTTTCTGGCATTTGCTTCACGAAAACAGCCAATCGGGGCAGGAATATTCGCGGGGCTGATGATTGCCACCAAAGAGACGGCTATTCTAACGTTCTTCGCGGCTCTGATGGCTTATTTGGTCGTTCGAGGCAGAACTCACAGGCTTCCCTGGAAATCTCTGGCGCTCGGAGCCGGTATTGCCCTAATTGTGGCGTACCTGACTCTCTCGGGGCTTCTGCGCGAGCCTGCCGCGCCGCTCGGGTACTTTCAGACCTACGCCCCGTGGCTTCGTCGCGCGGGCGGAGCCGAATTGCACGCTCATCCCTGGAGCGATTATTTTCAGCGCTATTTCTGGCAAGCCACTCCCGGAAAGCCGCTCTGGACCGAGGGATTATTTTTGCTCCTGGGCATTTTAGGAGCAGTTCTGGGCTGGAAAAAATCCAAAGAAGTTCAATTTGTAACAATATTTACGGGCTTACTGATGGGAATCTATGCATTGATTCCCTATAAAACGCCCTGGTGCGGTCTGAATTTTCTATTTCCACTAACTATTCTTGCTGGATTTGGCACGGCGGAGCTAATTTCCCGAGCCAAAAAACTCTGGATACAAGTTTTTATCGTGATCGGGGTTTTACTGGGCAGTTTTCACTTGCTCTGGTTGGCATGTCAGACCAATTTTGTTTATTTTACCGATCTGAAAAACCCGTATGTCTACTCGCCAACTCTGCCTGATGCACAGAAGCTGGCCGTGCGCCTGGAAAGAATCGCTCAGGCCCACCCGGACGGCTTGAACGTCACGGTTCAGGTGATCTCGCGCGACGGCTACTACTGGCCGCTGCCGTGGGAGTTGCGGCGCTTCAAGAACGTCGGCTACTGGACCGGAGCGCTACCCGAAAACCTGAGCGCTCCGATTATTCTCACGTCGCCGAAGTTCGAGATGGCTTTGCAAGCCCGGCTCCCCAGGCACCGGCTCCGGGGAATGCACGGGCTGCGAATGGGCGTCTTCTACGACCTGTTCGTCGAGAAAACCCTCTGGGACGACTACCAGAAAACCCCCGCCGCCCGCCTCGACGACGACGAGGAGTAGCCTACATCAAGCCCCGGAAGCTTTTCTCGCCGCCGGTGAAGCCGGGGAAGAGCTTCTCTAAATTCGTGACGCCCAGATGCTTTTTGGCGACCTCGCCGAAGACGGCCCGGAAGTCGGTGGTGAGCTTCAGGTCGCGGCCTTCGTAGAGCTGCTCCTGCGTCAGACCGGGCCAGTCGCCGTAGACTTTTCCGCCGCGAATGCCGCCGCCGAGAGCGAAGAAGCAGGTGGCGGTGCCATGGTCGGTGCCACCGGTTCCGTTCTGCCGTGCGGTGCGCCCGAACTCGCTCATGGTGAGAATGACGCAGTCTTCCCGCCGATCCCCGAGGTCGCTGTAGAGTGCGGCGAGACCCTGGCTCATCTCACCAAGAAGCGTCGCGAGTCGTCCGCGCGACGGGTCTGGACCCTGAATCTGGTTGGCGTGGGTGTCCCAGCCGCCCAGGTCCGCGAACGCGATCTCGACTCCCACATCGGCCTTGATAAGCTGCGCGATCTGCATCAGGCTCGTCCCGAAGCGTCCATTGGGGTACCTGGCGTCCCGATTGGGCACATAGCGGTTCGGGTCGATGGACCTGAGCATCCGCATCGCCTCGAAGCTCTCCTCCGCCGGGCCGTGCAAAACATCGCCGACGGCTTTATCGTAGAGCGTCTCGAAACCGTCGGACGCGCCGCCGCCCATCGTCATGGCGCTCTCCAGCATCGCGCCGGAGCGGTCGCCTTTGATTCCGAAGGTCTTCAGGTCGGGGATTGCGAGCGCCTGGGCGTCGCCCTGGAGAATTCGGGGCATCCCGCCGCCGAGCGCCACGGCGCGAAACGGGGAGTGGGCCGCGTTTTTTTTGTCTTCCGGGCAGAGCAGCGTGGCGCGGGCCAGCCAGCCGTCGCGCACCGACTTGGAGCCGGGCGAGCCAGACTCCATGTAGTCCATCGCGTCGAAGTGCGAGCGCGTCCCGGCGGGCGAGCCGCAGGCATGGATCACGGCGAGTTTTTGCGATTTATACAGCGGCAGGAGCGGAGCCAGCGCCGGGTGCATCCCGAAGAAGCCGTCCAAGTCCAGCAAGCTCTGGCGGGGAACCGCGATGCTCTGGCGCAATTTATACAGATTCGGGTCGCCGTGGGGCGTCACGGCGGAAAGCCCGTCCATCGCGCCGCGCAGAAATACGCAGATCAGTGTCTTTTTCTTTTTGCTTGCGCCCTGAGCCAGCGCCGCCCGCCCGAGAAACGCGGGACCGAGGGCCGGAATCAGCCCGACCGAGGCGAGCGCCAGCCCGCCGTTCTTCAGAAAAACTCGTCGCTTGATTTCGTTCATGGTGATTATCTCCGCTGGAACTCGGGGGAGCCTAAGACGAGCGCGGCGACACGCCGCGCGGTGGTGAGCTTGCTGGCCTCGGGGGTCTTCACGATGGCCTCCGCTTGCTTTAGAAGAGTGGCGCGGGTGCCCGGCGAGAGCTGGCCGCCGATAAGTTTCTCCGAGAGAAAATCGACCAGCGCGGGTGTCCCGCCCGTGACCGAGTTGATCTGCAAGCCTTGCGAGAAGTCGATGTCGTACAGCCCGCCGTCTACAAACGTCAGCGAGAAGTTCAGCCGCGCGATGAGCTGGCCCGCGCTCACCCACTTGCGGGAGTCTTCCGGGTAGCCGGTCGGAAACGAGTAGGCGTAGAGCGGCTGGCCCATGAGCGAGACCTGCCCGGAGAGCGTTCTCTCGTTGCCCGTATTTCGAATCGCGCCTTGCCCGATGGCGAGTTTGTAGTTCTGGAGCGCCGGGGTTCGGCAGGTCGCGCCGAGCGCTCGTGCCGAGCTGACCACGAACTCGAACGGGCTTTTGAGTTTTTTCTTGTAGGCCTGCGGCGCAAAGAACTCGTCGCTGGTGACAATCGTCCGGACAACTTCCCGAAGATCGCCGTCGGTCTTTTCCCAGGTCTGGGCGCACTTGTTCACTAAACTTGCGGGCGGCTCATCGGACACGAACCTTCGACAGAGCTTGGTAGAAAGACTTCGGATCGTCGCGGGGCTACGGGCCAGCATGTCTAAAACTTGCTCACCGTCCTCGATGCCGCGTCCGGCGGGGATTTTGACGCCCAGCACGGTTTTCTCGCCTCGGTCGTGGGCGAAATTCCGAAACTGAAACGTCCCGCCGTAGCGGTTGCCATCGATGGACCAGCCCGTCAGGCACCGGGCTACTTCGGTGACATCTTTCTGCGTATAGCCCCCATCGACTCCCAGTGTGTGCAGTTCCATGAGTTCTCGGGCATAGTTCTCGTTGATCCCGCGCGGCATCTTTTTCGCGCCCGGACGGCGGAACATCGGCTGAGTATTGGCTGCGACGGACTGGAAATTATCTAAATAAATCAGCATCGCGGGGGATTTTGCGCTGGCCCCTAAAAGCGTGCGAAACTTGCCCAGCACGTGCGGACGAATGGCAAGTCGCTCATCAATCGCTTTTGTGCTGCGTGCCTTGCCCATGTCGATGTTGAAGTGATTGCTCCAGAAGTCCACCAGGACTTCCTGGAGCTGGCGCTCGCTCTCAACGGCCCGAAGAAACTTCTCGGCGACCAGTCCGCCCCCAATCGCGGCGGCTTCCTGCCGGGCCTGTGCGCCCTTTTGCGTCGCACCCAGCAGCGCCTGGCGCTTCTCGGGTGGGAGCTTTTGCAGGAGCTGGCCGGGCGTCATCGCGCCGCTCGTGTCGATTCCTGACTCGCGGGCGGCGTCCTCTAATTTCTTCCGGGTCTGGACCGCATCGACGTTCGCCATGAGAACGGCCCGCTCGTGCTGCCCGATCTCCTCGGCAGACATCTGCGCTCCGTACAGCGACGCCACGGATCTCTCCACGCTGCCGTCGTCGATCTTGTCGGGCTGGAGCTGGCGGGCGATATACGCTCCCAGCCCGATCTTCTTAATTTTCTCCAGGTCGCCGGGGCGTGCGCCGAAGCCCAGCCGTCCGAGGGCGTGTAGAATCCGCTGGTCCTGGGTGAGCGGCGTGTCGTCCTGAAAAGAGGCACTTGCAGCGGGTGGAGCGGGAATCAAAGGGAACATTCAGGGAGCCTTTCTGTCGTTTGTGAAGGTACAGACGCAGGCCCGGCCTCAAAGTTCACCCCGTTCGGATGGAGAGAGCGTGCATGGTTCGGGCGATGCCTTCGTCCTGGGTGACGGGCGGGACGAAGCCCAGGTCGCGCTCGGCGGCGGCGCTGTCGTAGGTGTGGGTCAGGCCGAGCCAGCAGACCTGCTCGCGCGTGAGCGGCGGCGGGGCGTTCGTGACTCCGGCCAGAAGCTCACCCAGCCGCGCTTCAAGGAGCGCCGCGCTCAGCGAGGTTGTGGGAAGCTCGCCGGGGATGCCCTGCTGTCCCAGCCAGCCGCGCAGGACGCTCCACACATACGCGGCCTCGCCGCCGGTGATCGCATAGGTTCCGCCCATTCCCGTGGTGGCGACTCCGGCCTGAAGCAAGGCATGGACGGCGTTGTCGCGAAACAGAAGCTCGGCCCGGTTGCGCCCGCTCCCGATCTGCCGCAGCTTCCCGGCGCGAGCGCGAGCGGCGAGCATCGGGAGAAAGTGCGGGTCGCCCGGCCCGTAGACCGTCGCGAGCCTTAAAATAACGGTTTCGAGCGTATTCGGGGCCGCGCGAATTGATTCCTCGCCCTGACGCTTGCTTCGGGCCAGCTCCGAAAGATTTTTCTTCGGGTAGGGGATCGGTTCGGGGAGACTCACCTGGGGCTTGCCGTCCATCAGAACCGTGAGCGTGGACGCAAAGACCAGTCGCCGGACGCCGTGCTCCTGGCAACCCGAAAGAAGGTTCTGTGTCCCCTCGACGTTGACACCCTGGTACTCGTGGGCCGGTGCCCAGGGAGCCGTCAGCGCCCCTAAGTGATAGACCGTATCGACGTTGCGGCAGGCCTCGATCACGGCCTCGCGCTCGCGCAGGTCGCACTCGAACGGCTGGGCGTCGTGGCTTTTTCTCAGGGCTTCGAGTACGGCCCGGTTGCGGCCCAGCGTCCGTACCGCCTGGCCTGACTCCACGAGTGCCCGCACGAGGCGTGCGCCTAAAAACCCGGTCGCGCCGGTGACGAGAGAAGTCACAGAACTTAATTCAGCCTGACCCCGGCAATTTCCTGCTGTATACTGCTGAATGGTTCGCACTACCGCTGCCGGGCCGCCCGATGTGGCTCTTTTTCATTCTTCTTTCCGCGCGGAAGCGTCCTGCGGGCCAGAGTTCCCTCAGGAGGTTTTTCCATGTTCACCCAGGCTCCGCTGCGCCTCGCGCGGCTCGCCTTTCTCTTAGGTCTGGCCGCGCTCGCCGCCAGCGTGCTCGTCGTGTTTCCGCTCCAGTGGCTCTCGCTCAAAGCCGAGGTATCGGCAGCGCATGTCGCGTCGGGTTATGCGTCGCGGGCGGGCGAGCCGACGCCGGACACGGTGCCCGGCGCACCTGTCCCCCAGCCGGAGTTCTCGCCCGCGCCCGAGGACGACAGCCAGATAGCCCGAAAAGCTGGACGACAGACCGCCCGGACGCTTGCGCCCCTGCTGGTCTTCGTCGGGCTGGCCTGCGTGTGCTTTTTTGTCGAGATCGTCACCGGCCCGAGAAACGGAGCGCCGTGAAGTCTACCATCGAATAAATTCGTGGCTATGACTACAAATTCGACCTTCTGAAAGCAAGCTTTCTTCGTCGAATCAGAGAATTTAAAAATCTTCTGGATTCGACAAACTGAGCCTGCGAGGTGCAGGTCGAATTTGTATATTGTAGCCACGAATTTATTCGATGGGAATAGGTAAGGCTTCAAATGGAATCGCTGGTACACTCTCTACCAACATGAGCGTCAAGATCGCCCTCGTCACGGATATTCACTACGCCGATGTGCCCGAGCGCAACAATCGCTACTACCGGGAGTCATTGAGCAAGCTTCGGGAAGCAGCTTCTGTGCTCGCGCCAAAACGCCCGGACCTTGCGGTTTGCCTCGGGGATTTGATCGACGGCCCGGAAAAAACCGACCCGCTCGCCGAACTCGGACACCTGAAAACCATCCAGACCGAGTTCCAGAAGCTCGCGCCGCGCCGGGCGTACGTTCTGGGAAATCACTGCGTCAACGCACTGACCAAGGGAGCGTATTTAAGAGCCGTCGGGCAGAGAAAGTCCTACTTTTCGCTGGACCTCGGCGGCTGGCATTTGATTGTGTTGGACGCGTGTTTCCGCGCCGACGGAGCCGAGTACGCGCCGGGCAAGTTCTCCTGGGACGACACCGAGGTTCCCGCGCCGGAGCGGGCGTGGCTCGCGGCGGACCTGGCCCGAACCAAATCCCCGACGATTGTTTTCTGTCATCAGCGCCTCGACATGGACCCCGACGCGAAGCAGGGCGCACGCTCGTCGCGGGCCGTGCGGCAGATTTTAGAAAGCTCCGGGCGCGTGAAAGCGGTTTTCATGGGCCACACCCACACGACCGAGCTGCGCACCTCGGGCGGCGTTCGCTACGCCACGCTCCCGGCGATGGTGGAAGGGAGCGGCCCGGAGAGTAACGGCTACTCGCTTCTCACCCTGAAGCCCGACGGTGACTTTACTCTCACCGGCTTTCGTCGCCACACGGAGCATCCGCTTCACGGCGCAGAACCAGGACGCTGAGGTCGTCGGAAGGTTCGCCGTGCGCGTGGACGGCATCGACAATGGCATCGGCGAGCGTGTCGGGCGAGGCATCGCGGTGGGCGTCGATCAGGGACGCGAGCCGGGCGGGGCCGAGCATCTCGCCCTCGCTGTTTCGCACTTCCAGGACGCCGTCGGAGCACAGAAGCAGGGTCTCGCCCGGCGCGAGCGTGAGGGGCTGCGAGGCAGCTTTCCAGTCGGGCATCAGGCCCAGCGGCGGCACTCCGCTCGGCGGCATTTCCTCGCTTCCAAGCCAGGGCGGGGCGTGGCCTGCGTTCCAGAGCGTCAGGGCGCTACTGTTTTCTTCGACTTCGAGGTAGATCAGCGCGACGAACGCCCCGCTCGGCAGGCGCTGGTGCAGGTCAGCGCTCAGAACCGACAGCCGGACCTCGGGCGGACTCTGGGTGCGCAGGTGCGGCAGCAGGTACCCGATCCCGGTCGCCGTCAGCGCCGCCGCCAGCCCTTTCCCGCTTACGTCCCCGAGCACGATCCCGAGCACGCCGGGGCGCGGCGCAAGAAATAAATGGAAGTCGCCGCCCACCTCCTGGCTCGGCTCGGCCCGCACCGCAAACGAGAAGCCCGCGAGCTGTGGCACCGTGTCGGGCAGGGTCGAGCGCTGAACCTCGCGGGCCAGCTCCCGCTCCCTTCGGCGCAGGCGGGCCTCGGTCTCGCTCTCCTGAAGCTGTGTCTGCCAGCCCTTCATGCGCCCCGCGACGAACCCCGTGAAGCCGCCGACCAGCGGAAAGTACGGCGCTGTGTCGCGTGTCAGCTCCCAGATCGCATCGGGAGTGATCAGGGTCAGGCCGATAGCGATCAGCGCGGCGGCCAGCCCCGCCAGAAATCCGCCCACAAAGTCGAAGAACAGCGCACTTACCAGAACCAGCAGGTGCAAAAGCCCCAGAAATGGGCTGTTGGAGCCGCCGGTCCAGAAGCAGACATTGGTGAGAAAAACAAAGTCCAGCCCGAGGACGCTCCGAATCGGGATTTTCTGGAGCGAGCGTTTTTCGAGCAGGGTCAGCAGGGCCGCGTTGTAGGCGAGAAGTAGCGCCATCGCGACATAGGCCGCCACGGGCCGCTGCGGAAACCAGACGATCAGAGCCAGCGAGATCGCGGTCTCAATGGCCGCGAGCGCCCAGCGGCCCGTCCGCAGAAGCGGGAGAAACCCCGCCGCCGAGACCAGCGAGCGCGCCCGTTGCGAGATGTTCACGCGCCCTCGCCCCGAAACGCACAGAGCGCTGCGAGGTCCTGCGCCCGGTCTCCCAGCTGCGCGGGAACCACTTCCAGGCTCTCTAAAAGCCGTGGCCAGCTATGTTTCTTCAGCGAAGCAAGCGTCGGCGGCAGGAGTAAGTCTCCGGCATGGACCGCCATCGTGCCTAAAATAATTCGCTCCGGGTTGAGTAGCATCGTGAGGCTCGCAAGGCCGCGCCCGAGCCTCTCGCCCGCTTGCTCGAACGCCGCGCGTGCGGCAACGTCGCCCGCTCGCGCCGCCCGAGTCACTTCCGGACCGCTCGGCTCGCCCGCAAAGCCGCTCTCGATAGCGCTCCGAACGATTCCCGGTCCCGACGCGTACGCTTCCACGCAGCCGTGCAGCCCGCACGTGCACTTGCGTCCGCCCGGCTCGACGATGAGATGCCCGACCTCGCCGCCCGCCCCGAACGCGCCCCGGTGGAGCCGACCGCTTAAGATCAGCCCCGACCCGATCCCCGTCCCGACCGTGAGAAACGCCATGGTCTGCGTCCCGCGCCCCGCGCCGAACTTCCACTCGGCCAGCGCGGTCGCGTCGGCGTCGTTTTCGATTTTTACGGGCAGGCTCAGACCGTCCGACAGAAACCTGGCGAGGGGGAAGCCCTTCTCGCCCCAGCCGGGAATCGCGGGTGCCGCGAACGCAAGTCCGTGTGCGGCGTCGGTCGGGCCGCCCACCGAGACGCCACAGCCTTCCACGTCTTTGCCGAACTTCTCCAGGGCGCTCCGGGCAAGCTCTAAAAGAAACGCGGCCAGCTCGCCCGCGCTCAAAGTGGCGGGCGTCGGGGCGCTTAACCGGACGGCCACCTCGCCGCTCGCGCTGTCGCCGACCAGCGCCGCCGACTTCGTTCCGCCCAGATCAATCCCGAGAATTAGTGGCATCGTTGCTGATCGTCAGGGTACAGCAACTTGACCGTTCTGTGCCATTCCACCGAGGTTCTTGCCCCCTACCCCCAGTAATGGGGGAATTTTGTTTTCCCCCATTACTGGGGGCTGGGGGGCAAAACTAAGTTCCGAACCCGCGCCATGCCCTCGGCGCTACGGGCGGACTCGAACGCGGCATGCGCTTCCTCCCAGAGGATATGTGCTTCGGGGAGATGACCCGCGTCGGCGCGGAGGCTTCCCAGGGCAAGGGCGGTGTTGCCCCGCTCGATGTGGTACCCGAGGGCGCGGTGAAGCTCCAGCGCGGCCTCAAAACGCTCCGCTGCGAGGGCGAGTCGGCCCGCGTCGCGCTCCACAGCCCCGAGCTTGGCAAGGGCGACGGCGAGCGTGGTCTCCCGGTCGGGCGCGTCACAAATTCGCACCACTTCCTCCAAATGGGTTCGGGCCGCGTCGAGGTTGCCAAGATCGTGCTCGACGAGAGCGAGGCGCAGAAGCGGCGTTCCCGTGGATGTGTTCGGCACTTTCCGGGCAAGCTCGTAGGCTCGGAGGAAGAGAGCGTGCGCGGAGAGCAGATCGCCGAGGTTGCGTGCGCTGATGCCGCGCTGACTGACGACTCTCGCCCGAAGCGCGTCCTGACCCTGGGCCTTGCAAATCGCCTCGCTCTCGACCAGCAGGACATCGGCCTCTTCGGGGCGATCCTGACCCTGGAGCAGCATCGCCCACCCGAAGAGCGCCCGTGCCCGCGCCGGATGGTCGGGCGTCGCCTGGGGGAGAAGCTTCGCAAATATCTCCTCGCCCTCAGCGAGGCGGCCCCGGTAGACGAAGAAATCGACCAGCTCCGCCGCGAGCGTCAGGGCGTTCTCCGGGGCGGCGTAGCCCAGCGCCACGACGAGGCTGTCGCGAAGCGTGTCGAGGCGGGCGAGCCAGACGGTTTCGCTCTCTCCCGCCCGCCACGGGATCGTTTCTTCTGCCAGGGCGACGAGCCGCTCGCGATCTTCCGGGCGCTGGCGCGGCACCAGATACTCGCGCAGCGTTTCGAGCAGGCTGTAGCGTCCACTCGAAACCTGGAGCCACGACGCATCCACGAGGCGGGTGAGAGATTCGAGAACCTCTATCTCCTCCGTGCCGGGCGAGAACGCGACGGCCTGCGCGAGCGAGCGCGGCCAGCTTCCAACCAGAACCGAGAGCGCCGACAAGAGACTTTTCTCCTGCGGGCAGAGCTGCTCCCAGGAGCCGTCGAGCGTCGCCTGGAGGGTCTGGTGCCGGTCGGCATGGCGCTGGCCGGAGCGTAGCAGGCGAAAACGGTCGGCCAGCCGTGTTTCCAGCTCCTCCACCGGCATCGAGCGAAGGTGCGCCGCCGCCAGCTCCAGCGCGAGCGGCAACCCCTCCAGCTTTCGGCAGACGCTTCGGACGGCGCTCTCGGGCAGCTCGATGCCGGGAAGCGCCAGCTCGGCTTTTTGAGCAAAGAGGGCTTGCGAGTCTTCGTCACTCAAAGGAGATAGCCGAAACAGAACCTCGCCGGGAAGCTGGAGCGGCTCGCGGCTTGTGACCAGCGCCTTGACCCTTGGGCAGCGGCTCAGAACCGCGTGAACCACCTGACTTGCCGCTCTCAGAACGTGCTCGGCGTTGTCGAAGAGTAGAATCGCCTCGCGCTCGCGAAGTGCCTCGCAGACGGCGGCTTCCGTGAGAGTCGCCAGCTCCAGCGTCTCGGCGAGCATCTGCCAGAGCCGGGGAGCCTGGGCGTTGGGAGGAAGAATCGTCAGGTCGAGCAGCGTCGCTTCGGGAGAGCTTGTTAGTACCTCAATCGCCAGCCGGGTCTTTCCGAGGCCGCCCATTCCCAGAACGCTCACCAGCCGAATGCCGTCGCGCCCGAGCAAGGCCCGAACCCGGTCGAGTTCCGTTTTCCTGCCCAGAAACGGCGTCAGGAACGCCGGAAGCTTCGACGGGGCAGGCTCCTGCGTGAGCCGCAGAAACTCTCGCTCGCGCTTTTCGCGCTCGGCAAGAACCCAGTCGTCGGTGAACCCTTCCAGAAACGGCCCCGTGTAGAGCGCCTTTGCCGCGTCGATGTCTCCGCGCCGCAGTGCGTCGTCGAAGGCGATTACGTCGCAGTACGCTCGCTCGGGCTCCAGCCGGATCGCCTGATTTCCGTCCATCGCCAGGCAGTCCGCTGCCGCGCCGAGGGTTTTTCGCAGGATCGCCAGCGCCTGCCGGAGGCTGCTCGCTCCTGTCACCGGGTCGCTTTCCGGCCAGAGCGTCTCCGCCAGAAGCTTCCGATCCACCCCGCGCCCGGCGTGAAGAGCGAGAGTCGCAAGCAGAAGAAGCGCCTTTCGGGTACGGGGCAGAGGAATCGCGACGCCCTCTCGTTCAAGTGCGGGGGAGCCAAGCAGACGAATGGTTAAAAGCACGGAATCAGCTTTACCAAGTTCACGCCAAATCCCTTCTCCGTTCACGATCCGTTCACACTTTGGGCGCGACAATATCGCATGAATACCCGGCGCTATTCAGAAACCGGGACGGTGAACGCCCGCCACCCAGAGAGTAAGCAGAAGCTAATTGGCCGGGTTACACCGAACCCACCCGAGTGCTTCGTTCGTTCCTCACTGCGCCTCACCCTCCCTTCGCCGCGAAGGGAGGGTGGACACGAGGGAAACGAGTGGCCGGGTGGGTTCGAGTGTAGCCCAACTTCAAAATACTTGCTTACCCGGAGCCTGCGGCTGTCGGCTTCGCCGAAAATTTGGCGAAGCCACGGCGGTGGGCACCCTCTGGGTACCGCCCTTCAGCCGGACGTTGACCGTCCTGGAAAACTCAGCCTTTACCCGAGAGTCCGTAGAACTGCTCGGCGTTGTCGTGAAAGAGCTTGCGTTTCTCCTCCTCGGGGCGCTCTTTCAGAATCTGGTTGAGCGTCTCGACCCAGCCACGGAAACTTGACGTGAGATTACAGACCGGCCAGTCGCCGCCAAACATCACGCGCTCGATTCCAAATGCCTCAATCGTAGGAAGCACCACGGGGGTGAGCGCCCTGATGGGATCTGCTCCTGGCTTCACCGTCTTGATGATCCCGGAGACCTTGCAGACGATATTAGGGCGCTTGGCGAGCTCTTTCATGTCCCGCTCCCACTGCGCTTGATTCGGGTTTGCCGCCATCCCGTTGCCACAGTGATCCAGAATAAAGCGTGTTTTAGGGCACTTGTCCACCAGCTTGGCGGCGTCGGCAAGCTCGGTGGGACGTATGCAGATATCAAAGCTGAGCCCCAGCTCGCCCAGAAGCTGAATGTTTTTCACGTAGGTCGGCTGGAGACAGAGTCCCTTGGGCGCATCGGGTACCTGGAGCACCTGACGGACGCCTTTGAGGTAGGGAGCGTAGGGGCTTTTCGCAAACGTCTTCACATAGGCGGCGAAGCCCGGCAGCGCCGGGCGGCAGGAGATTACGGCGGCGACCATCACGGTCTTGTGGCCAGCGCAGAGCCCGGCGACGTATTTTGCCTCCGCAACTTGCTGCTTCAGCGCGACATCCACCTCCATGTAGACCGTCTTCACCACGTTGAGTCCCGCCGTCGCCCTGGCGTACTCCGGTAGCCCCATGCTGTGGTTGAGCTTTGGCTCGGACTTGAGCCAGGGCGGCTGGAACTTTGTAAAGTCCCAGAGGTGCTGGTGCGTGTCGATAATCGGCATCGTATCCATGTAAAAAGCGTCCTTGCGGTTTCGTTAGTGCCGATTGTACCCGAAAATCTCTGGCGTTTTAGGATGCGCCTGCCGGAGGTTGCTCGCCCCCGTGATGGCGTCGCTCTCCGGCCAGAGTGTCTCCGCCAGCAGCTTCCGATCCACTCCGTGCCCGGCGTGAAGAGCGAGAGTCGCAA
The DNA here is from genome assembly GCA_031363095.1 of Armatimonadota bacterium. Classification (GTDB taxonomy): domain Bacteria; phylum Armatimonadota; class Armatimonadia; order Armatimonadales; family Armatimonadaceae; genus JANLTX01. The sequence continues at coordinate 56,843 of JANLTX010000006.1, forward strand.
GCAGACGAACGGTTAAAAGCACGGAATCAGCTTTACCAAGTTCACGCGAAATCCCTTCTCCGTTCACGATCCGTTCACACTTTGGGCGCGACAATACCGCATGAATACCCGGCGCTACCTTGCCCTTGTTCCCCTGCTCGCTCTCACTACGGCCACAGCCCACGCTCAGACCGTCAACTGGATCGGGTCTGCGGGCGGCTTCTGGGATATCGGAGCGAACTGGTCGCCTGCGGGCGTCCCGAACGCCGCGACGATTGACATCGTCAACGCCACGGGCAATAAATTCGTCCATCGAACCGGCACGACGCTGGTAAACACGGTTCAGACCAACGCCGAGCTGGAGCTGACCGGCGGAGTGCTGGAGCTGCTCTCGACCCTGACATTCAACGCGGGCGGCTCGCTACGAGTCGCGGGCGGGACGCTCAAAGGCGCGACGATCAACAATACCAGCCTGCTGAGCTTCACGACCCACTCGACAAATACATTTGACAATGTGACGCTCGGAGCCGGGCAGGGGCTTAATATCGGAAATTCTACCGAGTCGGGCTATCTCAGGATCAAAAACGGACTGAATTACTCCGGAACCCCGACGTTCAACCTCGGAAGCGGCGGCAACTACGGACGCATCGAGTTCGACATGAGCGGGCTTCCCGGCCAAAGTTATACGTTCGACAATGCCAACGTGAATTTAGGCACAAGCGGGAGCAGCTACATCGCGTTCGGTACCAGCAATACCCCCCTCGGGTCTGCCCTGACGCTGGGTTCCAGTTTAAACATTCAGGGGAAGGGCGGCTTTATTGGGGGGCCGGTTCAGCTCGGCGGCGGGACGCGGACGCTGACCGTCAACGCGAGTCTCATCTCCGACGAGGGCGGAACCTGGAACATCGGCGACACGCTCACTGCCGTGAACCTCAATGCCAACGTTACGGCGACGACCACCGCAAGCTCGACCTTTAATCTCAGCGGCACGACGCTGACCGTGGGGGCGGGAAGAACCGTCGAGCATGCCGTCGCCGGACAGCTCTCTTCTGTCACGGCGACAGCTTTGAACAACGCGGGAACCTTCCAATCGAGCGCACCCGGCGGGGTTTTGGCCATCGGGTTCTCCGGGGCGTCGAATCTTAACAATACCGGAACCATTCAGGCGCTGGGCGGCGGAAAGGTCACCATCGCCAACCCGACGACGCTGACCAGTCTCGGGACGGTTCTTGCGAGCGGCTCCGGCTCGCTCGTGGAGCTGAACGCCAACCTGAGCGCCCTCGCCCCCTGGAGCGGCGTCTCGGTCGCATCGGGCGGTGTCGTTCGCTACGGCGGCGTCTTTACGAATCCGGGGACGTTCACCATCGCCAGCGTTACCGGTGCAGCGAACGCCAACGGCTTTCTGGAGCTGAGCGGCACGATCTCCGGCGGCACCCTCGCCGATGCGTCGTTGCTCCGGTTCAATAGCAGTACGCCTGCGATCTTGAGCGGCGTCACGCTCGGGGCCGGACAGGGCCTGACGGTTCTGCCCGCCCTCGGCTCCGGCGCACTCGTTCGGGTTCAGAACGGCCTGACGTACTCCGGAACCCCGACGTTCACCCTCGGGGACGCCACTCGAACCGGCCAGCTTCAGTTCGACACCAACGGCCTTCCGGGGTCGAGCTATACGTTCGACAATGCCAGCGTCACCCTCGGAAACGTCAACTCAAGGTTTTCTTTTGGAACCAGCGCCGCCGGAACGCCCGCCAGCACGCTGACGCTCGGCTCCGGGCTGAACGTCCAGGGGAAGGGCGGCTTGATCGGGGAGTCTTTCCTGGGCAGTGGAGCGCGGACCCTGAATATTAGCGCGAACCTGGTCTCCGACGAAGGCGACACCTGGAACATCGGCGGATCCAATGTCGATGTCAACAACAACGCGACGATCCGGGCGGCGAGCGTGGCAAGCTCGCGCTTCGCCGTCAGCGCCCAGAGCTTGACGAACGGAGCGGGCGCGACTATCGAGAACACGCTCTCCGGCCCTTCGACGATTGCGGCGAACGTCGTGAACAACGCCGGGACGATTCAGTCCACGGCGAGCGGCGCGAGCCTGGCCGTCACATTGAACGGCACGGTAGGAACCCAGAGCTTGAACAACACCGGGACGATTCGGGCGAGCAATGGCGGAACGGTGAACGTCAGCGCCGCCAGCGGCGTCAACCTGACGAACGCGGGCGCGATCAACATCGGGACGGGCAGCACGGTGACGGTGGGAAATCCCCTGACGAACGCGGCGGGCGGAACCATTGTCGATGACGGAACCCTGTCGATGACCACAAGCAACCTCACGCTCTCCGCCGGGACGCTTTCGGGGGCGGGCCAGGTGACGTTCACCGGGGCGGGCAAGCTCGTCAATAGTGGAGGCATCGTCTCGCCCGGAAACTCGCCGGGGACTCTCAGTGTCTCGGGTGGGGGCGGCTACCAGCAGAGCGGCACCGGCTCGCTCTTCCTGGAACTGGCGGGCACGGGCGCGGGCCAGTTCGATGTGCTCTCCGTGACGGGTGCCGCTGCCCTCGGCGGGACGCTCGACCTCCAGCAGATAGCCGGGTTCACCGCAGCGGCGGGGCAGTCGTTCGACATTCTCACGGCCAGCGGAGGAATCACGGGCAGCTTCACGACCATCAATCCAGGGAACATCAACCCCGGAATCCAGCCCGTATTCTCCCTCGTCTCCGGCGGCACCGTCGGGCGACTGAGCTTCCAGGTAGCCGTCCCCGAGCCAGGCAGCCTCACGCTTCTCGGATTGGGCGGCATCTTCCTGATCGGTCTGCGCCGCCGTGTTAATCGGGCTTCTGCTGGATCGTCGTAGGGATCGTCGCGCCGTCTGCATAGAAGCGCATCGAGATGCTATTGACACAGTGCCGGACGTTCTTCTCGGTGAAGCGCTCGCCCTCGAAGACGTGCCCGAGGTGACCGGCGCAGTTGCTACAGAGAATCTCTACCCGGCGACCGTCGGCGTCGGTCTTGCGGACGACCGCGCCCGGAATCTCATCGTCGAAGCTGGGCCAGCCGCAGTGGCTGTCGAACTTGCTGGCGGAGCGATAGAGCGGCAGGTTGCACTGGCGACAGACGTAGACGCCGGGCTTTTTATTGTCGGTGTACTCGCCGACGCCGGGGCGCTCGGTGCCTTTGTCGAGAATCACGGCGGCTTCCTGCGGCGTGAGCGGGTTGAATGATGTGGACACGGCTTCTTTCCTGAGATCGTCGGGCGATGATCGCCTGCGGATATTCTACCTCTTTATTTTTCTCCGCTTGCCTCGAATCGCACGAGGCGGCTGGGAACCGATCCGCTTTCCGTAGATATTCCCCAGGAGCTTGCCCACAAGACGCCCGGATGCTCGCCGTCGGATGTTAATCCGTTGAACCTCCCCGGAAGTATCCGCTCCCAGCGTCCGTTTTCGACGAAGCGCCAGATTCCGTCGGACGCGGCGAGGTAGAGGGAACCGCCCGCCTCGCGAAGGTCGTAGAGATAGCGATCTCCCGGCGGCTGGGGAAGCGGCGTCGGATCGAGCCGCCCTCTCTCCCAGCGATGCACGACGCCAAACTGGCTCGCGTGGGCGAGGATCAGGGCGGCGTCCGGGTTGCCCGGTATCGACGCCACCGCCGGGCAGTACGCGATGCCCGCCGGACCGGGTGGCTTCGGAACCGTCACCGGGACGAACCGCTCGCTCACGGCGTCGAAGTAGTGCAGGCTCTGGCCCACGACCCAGCACCGTCCTGCTCCCGCCCGCATCCCCAGGTTCTGTGACCGGACGTCCGGCAGGCTCTCGCGGCCAAAGAGCCTTGTCTTCTCTGTCTTGCGGTTCAGATGCGCCAGCACGGAGTCATTTCCTATCCCCCAGACGTCGTCGTCGGTGACGAGCGCGGTGAGAAACCAGCGCGACTCCGCTCCCGCTGACTGCGTCTCCTCTTTCCAAAGCCCTCTTTTCGGGTCGAAGCGCCACGTTCCCTCATATGAGCCGAGCCACCAGGCGCCGTCTCCAGCGGGCACGCACGTTCGGGGCATTTGAAAGAGCATCGCGTCGGGGACGAAGCCTACTTGCGCCGACTCCGGTTTGCTCCAGGTCTTTCCCGCCCGGTCGAAGCGGTAGGTGCCCTCGGTGCAGGCCACCCAGACCGCGTTCTCCGTCGCCGCGACCACAAAGCCGTCCTCCTGCGGGAAATCCGTTTTTTGCGTCGCTCGCTCCGTCAGAGCGCTCGTTTCCCAGCGGTCGGCCTCGGGAGCGTAGCCAAAAAGGGTGTTGACGCCTCCGCCCCCATAGACCCAGCCCACTCGGTCGGGAGACTCGACCAGGTTCGCCCTGGAAAACACGCTGAACGGTTTCGTCGCGAAAGGCTCCGAGGCGCTCCACCGGCGCGTCTCTGGATTCCAGGTTCGCAGGCGGGTCTGCTCACTCACGGTCGTCTGGAACCAGAGGACGTCCGCCGCCGACCCGATGTAATTGGGAATGCTTCCGTCCCGCGCCGGAAGAGGCGGCTCTATCGTCTCCCAGGTGTTGGCGGGGACGCCGTCGGCTCCGACCGCGAGGAACTCCATCGGGAAGGTTTTCTGCTCGCTGCTGAAACGGTTACTGAACTTGAAGAAGCCGTGTTTCGTCGATCCGTATCGCGAATCCAGCGCGTCGCTTTGCAGGGACGTTTTTATCAGGGCTTGCTTTTTCTCGTCCCAGCGCAGCACGGGAGATTTCGAGCGATACTCCCACACAAAGCACGTTCGGCCTGGCCCGGCGACAGCTCCTTGAAGCGCACTCGGGGTTTTGGCCCCCGGCAACGCCACTTCCGTCGTGCCTCCAACGTCGCTCCATCGATGGATCGACCCGTCTGGCTTCAGAGCCAGTGTTATCGCGCCGCCGCTCAGCAGAAAGCTTATCGGCGTCCTCCGTTCGACTTTCTCGTCTGCGAGCGGAAAGCGTCGGGCATTCGCCACAGTTAGCTTGCCATCGGTCAGGGGGAGGTGAAGCGCCCCGCCCGTCGAGAGGGGAGCGGGAAGCTCTTTTCGTGAGACGCGCACGAAGTTGCCCCGCTCCGACAGCCATATCTGAGTCGGGTCTTTGGGGTCGGGGAGGCCGAGAATGCCGGGAATCGCGCCCCGGCTCGACCGAAACTCGGGCGGAAGCTCGGCGGAGCAGTCCGGGCTTCGCCAGCGCCAGAAACGCTGGTCAAGAAGCGGCTCCTGTCCCAGCGGCTCGAAGGTCAGCGTTCGGCGTCCATTTTGGTTTTGGTCGCCGAGCTGGCAGAGAAGCGCCGCCGCCACGGGGTCGGGGAGCGTTTTCTCGTCGGCCAGCCGGATTTGGTCAGGGTGAGTGGGGTCTGCGCCCTCTTGCCAGGGTACGCTTTCCCAGGCCGCGCCGCCGCGAAGAGGCAGGCGATAGACTCCAAGGCCGGGGTAGGAGTCAGCAGCGCCGACGCACCAGAGTGCGCCGTCCAGTAGGATCGGCGGCTGGAGGAGCGCCCAGGCTCGGTTCGCGTCTGGAAGCGGGGTCGCTTCGCCCGTCCTGGGATCGAGTTTCTCCAGCGTCCCTACGTTTGCGTAATTATTTCCCACCGTTTCCAGCGCAAGCGAGCCGTTAGGGAGAAGCGCCCCGAGCCGGATCGTTTGCATCGGATGCAGGCTGCGCCAGGTTGGGTTCGCCTTGCCGGTGTCCAGCGGAGCGACGAAAATCCCGTGTTGCGTTCCCAGATAGAGCATCTCCCCGATAATCGCCGCAAAGCGCGTCAGGAGGTACTCCCGCAAGTATCGCTTTTCCGGGTCGCGCTGATCGGGTCGAATCGACTTGTCCCAGGGAGCGTGGGAGAGCTTGCGCGTCTTGCGGTTGAAAACAGCGAAAGGAGTCGGGCTACTCTCGCGGTACTCCGTCAGACTCGCGCACGAGGGAACGTAGGCGACAGCGGTCGGACTCAGCGCGAGCGTGTCCTCTTCCTGAGAGAACGACCCGTCGGTGGCGCCGCGATAGGCGGGAACGGGGAAGCTGTCCCAGCGGTCGCGGGCGGGGTCGTAGGCGCAAAGCAGATCGCTGCCAGGGCTTTTTACGAGCGCGAACGCCCCGTTTTCGTCCGCCACAAGTCTTTTCACGTCGCCTGCGGGAAAGCCGTCGCCCGTAGAGAAAACGCGCATCTCGTTGCGCTTTCGATCCAGGCGGCGCACTCCCGTCGCGGTTGCCACCCACTCGATCTCTCCCACGATAACAACATGGCGAATCTCGTCGGCGTCGGTCGAATAGATTCTCAGGCCGGGATGCTCTTCGATCAGCGCAAACAGGCTCCTTCGCCCGCCTGATTTCGGAGGCGCAAAAGTCTGAGGACGAATGACTTTCCCCTGCTTTCTCGCCTGCGCTGAGACATGACAGGCGCTCCCCGCCGAAAGAAGCGCACCGCCCGTAAGCGCCACAAAGGATCGTCGTTGCATCCGCATCGTTGCTTTCTCCTCTACGTTAAGTTTAACCCAAGTTGCGACCTCTCCCTCGAAGCGCTTCGTTCGTTCCTCACCACGCTTTCGTCCCACACCCAGCGGCTGGGTACCCGGCTGTTTCCCTCGTCCCTCGGGGCGAAGAGGGAGATTCTCTGTTGGTTTACCGCCCTGTGCCGCGTAGATACCCCTTCGCCAGGGGGGTCGGTTGCTTGCAACCGGGGGAGGTAGCAACTGTCAAGTTTAGTTCCTCAGGAGGGGGCGATGGCTTCACTGCATCTCGGAGACGGGATAGCCGCGCTCGATCAAAGTACGCTCCAGCAGCGCCGCGTGCTCGGGGTTCTGGACCTCGATGAGCAGCTCGACTCCCGTTCGGCCATAGGGAACCTGCGGGCTGAGCCGGTTGTGCGTGACTTCCATGACGTTCCCACCCAGGCTCGCGATGTTCTCCAGCAGGGCCGCGAGGCCGCCGGGTCGGTCGGGGCAGGTGGTGAATAAATGAACGTAGCGTCCGAGTCGCACCATGCCGCGCTCGATCAGGTCTGAGAGCAATTTTATGTCGATGTTGCCGCCGCACAGCACCACGGCGGTTTTTCCAATGCTGAGGTTCGGGTGGGTCATGAGCGCAGCCAGCCCCGCCGCGCCGCTCGGCTCGACTAAAACTTTCATGCGGGTGAGCAAGAGCAAAATTGCCTCGGCGATAGTGGCGTCGCTGACGGTGACCACGTCGTCGGCGAGGGTTTTGATGTAGTGAAACGTCCGCTCGCTCGGGCCTTTGATCGCAATGCCGTCGGCGATGGTGACGCACGGCTCGGCGCGGGGAAGGAGCCGCCCGGCCCGAAAGCTCTGCGCCGCACCGTCCGCGCCCGCCGCCTGAACCCCGATGATCCGGCACGTCGGGCGCAGGGCACGGATCGCTATCGCAATGCCCGAGAACAAACCGCCGCCGCCAATCGGAACGACCACGGTGTCCAGATCGGGGACATCTTCTAAGAGTTCCAGCCCGACCGAACCCTGCCCCGCGATGATCGCGTCATCGTCGTAGGCGCTGATAAAAACTTGCCCGGTCCCGGCGGCACGGGCTTTCGCGGCGCTGACGGCCTCGTCGAAGCTCGCGCCTTCTAAGATAACCTCCGCGCCGTAGCCCTGCGTGGCCTGGATCTTCGCCAGCGACGCGGCTTTCGGCATGAAGACCGTCGCGGGGACACCTGCAAAACGTGCCGCCAGCGCGACGCCCTGCGCGTGGTTGCCCGCGCTCGCCGTAATCACGCCTCGGGTGCGCTCCTCGGGCGTCAGAAGCCCGATCCGGTTGGTCGCGCCGCGTATCTTGAACGACCCGGTGCTCTGAAGGTTCTCCATCTTCAGGTGCAGCTCGGGGCAGTGCGCCGCCAGCGACACCGAGTCGGACGTATACAGCGGCGTCCGCCGAACGTTCGGCTTCACCCGACTTTCATAGGCTTCTAAAAGATGATCGACACTGACCATGGTTTTGTTTCCCCGTTTTTCCCTCCCCCTGCCCCCTCCCTTGCTTCGCCGCTTCGCTGAGGAAGAGGGTTGGTTTTTGGTTTACCCTCTCCCACTGCGTAGCATGGGAGGGGGCAGGGGGAGGGAAAATCTTCCTACGGCAGGACGCTTCTTAACAGGGCTTCGTTTTCGTACGTCCACTGCCAGAGCTTGTCCACGCCCTGCTCCGGCGAGGTCTTCGGACTCCAGCCCAGCTCTTTTTTTACTTTCGTGCAGTCGGCCACAAAAACCTTCTGATCGCCCGGACGCCAGTCGGCGCGAGCCGGGTTTATCTCGCGCCCGGCCTTCTTCGAGAGATGCGCCAGCAATTCGTTGAGCGAGAGCGTGAACGCGCCGCCGCCGCCCGCGTTGTAGATCTGGCCCGCCGCTGTGTCGATGGTATCGACGGCTTTCTCGTACAGGTCGATCAAGTCCTCGATCCAGAGCACATCGCGCACCTGCTTGCCGTCGCCGTATAGCGTGATGGGCTTGCCTAAGATGGTCGCGATGGTGAACCAGGCCACCCAGCCCTGATCCTCGATCCCGAACTGACGGGTGCCGTAGATGCAGCTCTGGCGAAACACCACGGTTTTCAGGCCATAGATTCGGGCGTAGTCGCGAACGTACTGATCGCCCGCGCCCTTGCTACAGCCGTAGGGCGAATGGAAATCCAGCGGGGTCGTCTCGGGCATGCCTTCGGGCAGGTCGCGGTAGCAGTAGCGCCCGTCTTTCTCGGCAATAACAATTTGCTCCATCCCGCCGTAGACTTTGTTAGTAGAGGAATAGAGCATTGCTGCACCGGGGCAGTAGGCACGCACCGCTTCGAGAACATTGAAGGTTCCAAGGGCGTTGGCCTCGAAGTCCATGCGCGGATTGGTCACGGAAGTCGTCACGGCGACCTGTCCGGCCAGATGCAGAACGGCGTCGGCGTCTTTGTGCCTGGCAAACGCGCCCTCGATGTCGGTCTGGCTACGAATATCGGCATGGACGAACTTGAAATCGCCCGGCATTTCTTCTAAATGCGCGATATTGGCGGCGTTTCCGCGCCGGGAGACATTATCCAGCCCGATAACAGTCGCGCCGCGCTTAAGAAAGCGAGCGGCGGCGTGTCCGCCGATGAATCCCCCGGCTCCAGTGATAATAACTTTCATGTTTTGACAACCTTTTCATAGACCGCGAGCGTATTTTGTGCGCAGGCGTCCCAGGTAAAACGACGGGCGCGGTCGAGCGCTCTCTGTCGATACTCGGCATGACGCGTCGGGTTCTCCAGCAGCGCCGCCACCGCGTCGGCCAGCCCGGCGTGGTCGGACGGCGAAACCGTGGTTCCCGCATCGCCCACGACCTCGGGCAAGCTTGCCACGTTGCTCGTCACGACGGGAGTCCCGCAGGCCATGGCTTCGAGCGGAGGCCAGCCAAATCCCTCGAACAGCGACGGAAACGCGAACACATCGGCGCTTCGGTAGTACGCCCCGAGAATCTTGTCGTCGGTGATGCGTCCGGCCTGAATAATCTTCGGTGTCACGCCTAATTCGTCGGCGAGAGCTTGCTCATCGGGAAAGAACCCCGCGCCCACCCGAATTAATCGAACATCCGGCCCCAGTTTTGCCAGCATATGAAGCAGCGCCGGGACATTTTTATACCGATTGGGTGTCCCGACATGCAGAACCAATTTATTTTTCTCCGTAAGCCTGTGCTTCTGTAATAACTCGGCTTTCTCGCCGGGTTTAGCAGGCTCTGGCGTGAAATTCGGATTCACGCCGTAATAAACCACTTCTATTTTGTCTTCTGGAATCCCGCCGTGCTTCACCAACGTTTTTTTTGTAGACTCGGAGATAGAAATTATCTTCGCACACCGAGACATTGCTTTAAGTCTCAGCGGGAACGTATATTTTTTAGTGCGCGAGATCGGCATATCGATCTCTCCGATGGCGGCTAACAGCGGAATAATATCGTGGCACGTTAAAACTGACTTCTCAGCGGGCGTCGCCCAGGCAAGGTTCGCGTGGCTGTGATCTAAGATATGAAAAACATCGCCCGACGTTTTTTTAATTAAGTTCGGGTAGTCGATAAAGCGCCCCACACGGCTCGCCATGGCTTCCCCGTGCTTGCCGGGGAGAAGCTTCAGCCAGGTGGTGTTGTGGTGCGACTCCAGGTCGGAGAACTCCCAGCCGGGCGGGGCTATCTTGCGGAGGGCATCGGAAAGCTCCCGAGCGTAGCGCGTCATGCTATCGGAGGGGAACTCGACCATGTTGGGAATAAGAATGGCCTTCAAGTCGCCCGCATTGTACCGCATCGGGGCGGAGCGCATGATATTCTGAGCGCATGATCGCAAACGTGCTCGACGGAGCGCCCGAGAGCGTGACGACGCTTCCTGATCCGAGTGGGGTCGGGGTCTATGTTCGGGTTCAGGCAGAGAAGCCTCAGGCCATCTTCACGGTGCCGCTGGGTCAGCTTTCGGGAGTCACGCGCTGGCTGGCGTGCCATCGCTACGAGCCGTTCTGGATGCTCCCGAAAACCGGCACGAATGTCTCCGAGGTTCCTGTCGAGACCCAGTTTCTGCTCGGCGAGCGCGAGAACGGCTCGGTCGTGGCGCTGATTCCCCTGCTCGACGCGACGCTTCGGGCGAGTCTTCGGGGCACCGAGGACGGGCTGAGCGTGGTGATCGAGTCGGGCGACCCGGCGACGGTGGGTGATTCTTGCGTCGCCCTGTTCATCGCCGAGGGCGACGATCCGTACCTTCTGATGGAAAGCTGCGCCGAGACGCTCGCGACGCGCTACCGCACCGGGCGGCTGCGCCTCGACAAGCCCGTCCCCGATTTTGCCGACCAGTTCGGCTGGTGCACGTGGGACGCGTTCTACCACGACGTGAGCCAGGAAAAAATCCGCGAAGGACTTCAGAGCTTCAAAAATGGCGGGGTCGAGCCACGCTACCTTATTTTGGACGACGGCTGGCAGCCAACCGTCGAGCGCGCGACGGGCGAGAAACGTCTGTCGGGCTTCGATGCGGTTTTAGATAAATTCCCCGGCGGCCTGAAAGCCACCGTCCGAATGACCAAGGAAGAGTTCTCGGTCGAGACGTTTATTGTCTGGCACGCGATTGGCGGCTACTGGGGCGGCGTGGACGACGACGCGCTGTACGGCTACGATGTGCGCTCGGTGGAGCGGCGCTACGGGCCGGGGATCGAGCACCATGCGCCCGGAATCGAGCAGTGGTGGGGGAACGTGCCGGGGATCGTCCCGCCGCGCCAGATCTATCGGTTCTACCAGGACTACCATCGACACCTGCGTCGGCAGGGCGTCGATGGCATCAAGGTAGACAACCAGGCGTCGCTGGAGGGCGTCGCGCGGGACCACGGCGGGCGCGTCGCCATGACCCGCGCCTACCGCGAGGCGCTCGAAGGCTCGGCGGGGGTTCACTTCGGCGGGAATCTCATCAACTGCATGTCCAACGCCGCCGAGATGCACGTCCATGCGCTCGCCAGCACGCTCACCCGGACCTCGACCGACTTCTGGCCGAATAAACCCGAGTCGCACGGGCTGCATCTCTGGACCAACGCGCAAGTCTCGCTCTGGTTCGGGCAGTGGGTGCATCCGGACTGGGACATGTTCCAGTCCGGCCACAGCGCGGGCAGCTTCCACGCGGCGGGCCGGGCGCTCTCGGGCGGGCCGGTCTATGTCTCCGATAAGCCGGGCGCACACGACTTCGACTTGCTCAAGAAATTAGTGCTCCCCGATGGCACCGTGCTCCGCGCCGACGGACCGGGCGTTCTCTCTCGCGATAATTTGTTCGCCGATCCCACCAAAGAAAACGTCCCGCTGAAAATTATCAACACGCTGGGCGGCGGCGCGGCGGGAGTCTTAGGCGTCTTCAACGCCCGCTACGAAGAAGGCCAGAGCGTTGCGGTCTCGGGGTCGCTTGGCCCGAGCGATCTGCGCTGGAGCCACCCCGACGGCCCGTTTGCGGTCTACCAGCACCAGAGCGGCACGCTGTTTACCATGACCGGAAGCGAGCGCCGGGAGATCACCCTCGGCCCGCTCGACTGGGAGCTGGTCACGTTCGTCCCGATTGAAGATGGCGTCGCGGTTCTGGGCTTCACGCAGCTCTTCAACGGTGCCGCAGCCGTCGCCTCGGGCTGGGTCGGCGACGACGAGGTTCTGCCCATCGCCTGTCGGTGCGGCGGACGGCTCCTGATCTACTCGGAGCGCCGCCCGGCCATGGTCAACCTCTGGAACGACGACGAGCTGCCGTTCTCCTACAACGTCGAGACCAATACCCTCGTCATCGAGGTTCCCGACCCCGACGCCCTCGGAACCATCTCGCTGTCGGTGACTTTCGGGGAATAACATCTCCCCGCCATTTATCCCAGGACGATAAACGTTTGAATCACCCCGATAAAACCAGGACGATAAACGTCCGAATTCCCAGGACGATGAAACGTCCGGCTATGGGGCGCTTCGCGCCGTCTCCCTCGTTCCTCGGTCGAGATTCATACGGATATTTCGAGCGAAGCGAGACAGCCGAGTGTGCGAGGCTCCATAGCCGGACCTTTATGGTCCTGGTTTTTAAAATGGATGCCGTTACAGAAGCAGCTCGTTTATCACGTGGCCGTGGACATCGGTTAGTCTAAAGTTGCGGCCCTGGTACGGCACGGAGAGCCGGGTGTGGTCGATGCCGAGCGAGGCCAGAATGGTGGCCTGGAGATCGTGGACGTGCACCGCACCGGGCGTTTTCTCGTCCTTGCTCGGCGTGATCGGGTTGCCTTTTTCGTCGGCGATGTTGTAGCCATAGGCGTCGGTCTGGCCGTAGACGAAGCCCGGCTTCACGCCGCCGCCCGCCATCCAGAGGCTAAAGCTGCGCGGATGGTGGTCGCGTCCGTAGTTGTCTTTCTCTAATTTCCCCTGCGAGTAGCTCGTCCGCCCGAACTCGCCGCCCCAGATCACCAGCGTGTCATCGAGCATTCCGCGCCGCTTGAGGTCCAGAACCAGCGCCGCCGACGCCTGATCCGTGAGACGGGCCTGGCCGCGCATCGCGCCGGGGAGACCGCCGTGGTGGTCCCAGCCCTGGTGGTAGAGCTGAATGAACCGCACGCCGCGCTCGGCCAATCTCCGAGCGAGCAGGCAGTTGGCGGCGAACGTGCCGGGCTTTCGGGCGTCCTCGCCGTAGAGCGCGAACGTCTCGTCGGTCTCCTGCGAGATATCCGTGACATCGGGCACCGAGGTCTGCATGCGATACGCCAGCTCGTACTGGGCCATTCGGCTCTCCACAGCCGGGTCGAGGGTTTTCTCGCTCTGGAGCTTGCTGAGTTTCTGAAGTGTGTCTAAAACGGCGCGGCGGCTCTCACGGCTGACGCCCTCAGGGTTTGTGAGGTAGAGCACCGGCTCTCTCCCCGCCCGAAGCTGCGTCCCCTGGAACCGCGCGTCGAGAAACCCGCTGCCCCAGAGCCGGGAGTAGAGCGGCTGGTCGCCCTGGCTTGCCGTCACTAAAACGACGAACGCCGGGAGATTCTCGTTCATGCTCCCCAGGCCATAGCTCAGCCACGCGCCCATGCTCGGGCGGCCTGCGAGCTGGCTTCCGGTCTGAAAAAACGTGATGGCCGGGTCGTGATTGATGGCCTCGGTCCAGAGCGAGCGCACCAGGCAGATCTCGTCGGCGATTCTGTGGGTGTGTGGAATCACGCTCGAAAGCTCCATCCCGCACCTGCCCGCTCGCACGAAATCGAACGCCGAGCCAGCCAGCGGCAGGCTGGCCTGGTTTGCGCTCATGCCTGTCAGCCGCTGTCCGCGCCGGATGAAATCGGGGAGCTGCTCGCCGTGTTTCTCGCGGAGCAGGGGTTTCGGGTCGAACAGGTCTTGCGCCGCCGGTCCGCCGCTCTGAAACAGATAGATCACCCGCTTGGCCGGTTTTCGCGTGCCGTCGAGCAGAGGCGCACCACTTGCTTCCAGCGCGGCCAGCCCGAGCGCCCCGAGTCCGAGCGTCGCGTTTTTCAGAAAATGCCGCCGCGTCGCTGATAGCGGATCGAGTGTCTCCATGGTGAAAATTGTACACGAGATTGCTTTTTGATGGTAGACTTTATTCGAGTAATCCTTCGAGGAACATCAACATGAGCAAAGCCATTATTGACGAATCACATGCTGCAGTATCTCGGCTTCACAGGTTTCGAGTTGTTTCGCTTTTTTCTGGATGTGGGGGTATGGATTTAGGATTTAAAGGAGGCTTTAATTTTATTGGTACTTTATATAAAGATTTACCTTTTGATATAATATGGTCTAACGATTTAAATGAACATGCTTGCCGGACATATAAAATGAATATTGATGAAAAGAATTACTGTGGAGATATTTGGTCTTTTCTTGATTCAATGCCAAGCGATGCTGATGTTGTCATTGGTGGATTTCCATGTCAGGATATTTCTATAAATGGAAAACGTGCTGGTGTTGACGGAGCAAGAAGTGGTTTGTACAAAGCGATGGTCGCAGCAGTTGCTCGAATTGAGCCAAAAATATTCATTGCGGAGAATGTAAAAGGTTTGTTAATGAAGAATAACACAGAGTCTTTAAAAAGAGTTATCGCCGATTTTTCTGATCTTGGATATGATATTTCGTTTAAACTTTATTTAGCAGCAGATTTTGGCGTTCCTCAAATGCGTGAAAGAGTTTTTATAGTTGGTACAAAACCTGGAATTGGTACTTTTATAACTCCATTTCCTACAAAATATAAAGACAACTGGGTGACTGCGCAAGATGCACTATGGGATTTAGAAGCGATGCCGGAAGATACCAAGTTCAGTCACACATGGAGCAGGGCAAATGTCAGTCCGGATCAAGGGAACCGACGACTGAAGCCAAATCGTCCTGGGCATACAATTCGTGCTGAATGCCATGGAAACATACAGTTTCACTACTCACTACCTCGTCGGATTTCGATGCGTGAAGCTGCGCGTCTCCAATCTTTTCCCGATGACTTTATTTTTGATGCAAAGCTTCGAGAGACAGAGCGAATGATTGGTAATGCAGTGCCACCAGTTCTTGCCTGGCATATGGCAAAAGCAGTGCAAGCCCATCTTGAGTCAAGTGGTATTCATAAATGTTAGATAAATTAAAATTTGAATCTATTCTCGATAAAGTAACAGAACAATTAACTATTGAATCAACCAATATGAAATTTGTGAATTCCAAAGAGTTCGAGTTGCGCGTAAGAGAGCTTATGAATATTGAAGGGAAAGGATTACTGGCTATAGATTTTAATCCACATCCTCATATTTTCCCTGATATTTGTATTGGTAGATATGGCGTTGAAATAAAATTTACTGAAAATGATACCTGGCGCAGTGTTGCGAACAGTATCTTAGAAAGTTCAAAAGACGAAAATGTGAAATATATCTATGTTATTTTTGGAAAGATGGGTGATATTCCGCAGGTAAAATGGGGCATATATGAAAAATGTGTAATTCATGTCAGAACAAGCCATGTGCCAAGATTTGAAATTGATATGAATTCAACTCAATCGCTTTTTGATAAAATTGGAATTGAGTATAATAATTTCACGAAGCTTGCTCTCGAAGATAAAATGCATCATATCAGAAAGTATGCACGAGGCAGATTAAAACAGGGAGAAAGATTATGGTGGATCGAAGAATCAGAGGAGTAAAATCACTCACTTCCGATTCAAGCAAGATTGTATACCCATCTTTCCCAGGCTGAAAAAAGAAAACTGCGTGCTGAAGCCGCTCTTTTATGTCCTCAGATTGTCAAATCATCGGGCACCAAAAATAAATATGATGATGCCGTATTTTACATTTTGACATATCATGGAGTTTTATGTCATCAAGCCCGAGATTTATTTTCGGCAGGAAGTGTGGCTCTTCGCGGAAGTACAGAACGTGGCGGTAACTATGTTGAACGCGCATTAGAAGATATTGAATTTGAGATGAAAGAAGCTGCAAATTATTTGCATGACGATTTGTTTGTTGAATATTGGAGCGAATCTTGTGATAAGAATCAACGAATCGAAAAATGGTTGAAAATGGCAGACAAATATGCAGTAGGGTGGGTTCCATCCTCTGTTTTGTTCAGAAAATATATGTATATATAGTAGGATATGGTAGAATTCAGCCATGCCCGATGCGGTCTACTTGATCTTATGCCTGGTCGTCCCGCCTGTCTGGGGCGTCGTGGCGTCGCGGCTTTTTGATGCCCTGTCGGCGTCCCGGAAGACGAAGCCTGTAGACGACGAGGGGATGTACCACATTTAGGATGGATGCTCTGTGGTGGGCCGGGATCGTCGTGCTGGGCATCGGCGTCGGGTTTGTGGCCGGATTGTTCGGGGTGGGCGGCGGATTTCTGCTCAATCCGCTCCTCGCGCTTTTTTTCGGAGTCCCGATGGAGGTGGCGGTTGGAACCGGGCTGTGCCAGATGCTCGGAACCGCGACTGCTGCCGGAATTCGCTACCGAAAGTTGGGCGTCGGCGAGCCGAAGGCCGCGCTGATTCTCGCCCTGCCTGCCGCGCTCGGAGCCTTGCTGGGCAAGAAAGCCGTCGATGTTTTAAGCGCCACCGGAAGAGCGGAGATCGGGCTTCGGCTCGCGTTTCTGGCGCTTTTGGTCTTTGCGGGCGTCCAGATGCTTCGCAGGGGCACGAAAACCGCCGGGTCGGGCTGGCTGACGCGGCTCTCGCTGCCGCCACGCGTTTTCTTGCCCGAGGCCTGCGCCACGGTCTCGGCGAGTGCACTGGCTTACGGCGGGCTTCTGGTCGGCTTTCTCTCCGGGCTGCTCGGCATCGGCGGCGGGCTATTGCTCACACCGATTCTCGTCGGCGGGATCGGGATGGGCATGGCGCAGGCGTCGGGGACCAGCATCCTGCTTCTGCTCAGCTCCGCGCTCGTGGGAACCTGGGCACAGGCGAGTGCGGGGCGCGTGAACCTGCCGCTGGCGCTGGTCTTGCTTATCGGCTCGACCCTCTCCGCGCAGTTTGGTGCCCAGCTTGCTGTCCGTCTGAACCCGGAAAAGCTTCGCCGAGCGTTTCTCGGCTTGCTTTTATTTATTTTTCTGGCTGTGCTTTTCGATCTTTTTCGGCATCAGTCCAGATAGAAAAACTCGTTCAGGTTGAGGGCCAGCAGGCAGAATCTCTCCAGCGTGGCTTGCTCGGAGCTGCCGCTGGTTTTGAGCAAGCCGAGTAGCTTGATGCCACGATTCACTTCGGCCTCGGTCGGGGGGTGCTGCATGACGAGGTGAAGCGCCCGTCGGACGCGGGCCGGGGCGTCGGGCTTTTCTTTGGTCACTCGCGCGGCCAGAGTGTGGGCCTGCTGCTGCATCCAGTCGGAGTTGAGCATCCCGAGCGCCTGGGTCGGGACCGTGGACGCAAAGCGAGTCGCGGTCGTGCGGTCGCTCTCGGCCTGATCGAAGGCATCGAGCAGCGGGAAGCGCAGGGAGCGTTTCTGGAAAATGTAAATGCTGCGGCGGCACTTGTCGGCGGCGCTCATACGGCCTGTGTACCAGTCTTTTCCAGGAATCGACTGCCCTTGCTGGACCGAGTCGGGAATGTCCGGGTAGACGCTCGGCCCGTAGGTCGCCGGGTTGAGATTGCCGCTGGCCGCCAGAATCGAGTCGCGGATCTCTTCTGCTGTCAGCCGCCGCATGTCGAAGCGCCAGAGCAGGTCGTTCTGCGGGTCTTTTGCAAGCGCCTTCGGGTCGGGCTGGCTGCTCATTCGGTAGGTCGCGCTGGTGAGAATCAGCCGGTGCAGCTTCTTGATCGACCAGCCGCTCTTCACAAACTCGGTGGCGAGCCAGTCTAAGAGCGCAGGGTGGGTCGGGGCCATGCCCTGGAGTCCGTAGTCCGACGGGGTCTTGACCAGGCCGCGCCCGAAGTGTCCTTGCCAGATCCGGTTCACCATGACGCGCGCCGTCATTCTATTTTTGGGGCTGGCGATCCAGCTTGCCAGCGCGAGCCGCCTGCCGGTAGACGTGATGCCCGGCGGAATCGTGGGTGGCGTCTCTCCGCCGAGGCACTCTAAAAATCCCGGCTCGACCTTCTCGCCCGGAGCCGCCGCGCTCCCTCGGGCCAGCACGAAGGTCTCGGGGCAGGTCGGGCCGCCCTCGGTGACGATCAGCGCCCGCTCGACCGCCACTTCCTCGCGGGCCAGCGCCTCGCGCTGCTTGAGAAGTGCCGTCCGCTCGGCCACGCGCTCCGCTCCCAGCACCTCCGCGCCCTTCTGCTCGATTCGCTTCGTGAGGTCCAGCGCCTCGGGGCCGCTGCTCTCCAGGGTCGAGAGCGTCCGCCGATTGAGCTGCGGCCCTTCCCAGGCCACCGACAGCCCCAGCCCGAAGATGTTCTGAAAATACTCCAGCCGAACGGGGTGCCGCCCCGCCGTGAGCGTGATTTTCACCGACTTCTCCTGGCCCTGCCCATGAATGCCGTCGTACTCTAAAATTGGTTTGTCGTCCAAAATCAGCCGGGAGCCGTCGTCGGAGTCTAAATAAAACGTATACTCACCCTCTTTGGGTACTAAAAGCACACCCGTAAACACCAGCCCGAATGCCTGGTTTCGGTCGCGCACCGTGATATCAAAGTAAGGTTTGGTGATCTCTCCCTCGCGCTCGGGCTTGAGAGAATCAAAATCGGGAAGCTTTAAGAACGTATCTCTGTAATAGCGGTATTTCAGTTCAATTAAGTCCGAACCTGCTCCAGAAGTCAATAAGAACTTGCTACGAAACTCACTGTCGATCTCATTGATCTTTTTCTGGTTCTCTTCCCGCCGTTTTTCCAGCTCCGAAACCCGGCTTAGATAACTTTCGCGTTGCTCCTGAGTTGTAAAGATCGGTTTTTCGTCGGTGGGGCCGCCATTGCGGAAGTGATTGATTCCTTGAAAAAAAGAAACTAATTTATAGTAGTCTTTCTGGGGAATCGGGTCGATTTTATGGTCATGGCAGCGAGCGCAGTCTACAGTAAGCCCCAGAAATGTCTGCCCGACAGTTGTTACAATGTCGTCGAAGCCATCGTAGCGGGCTTGCTCGCGGTCGGTCGGCTCGTCGTCCCAGATTCCGAGGCGATAGAAACCGGTTGCAAGTAGCCCGTCGTTGCCGCCATCGGGCAGCTCGTCGCCTGCAAGCTGCTCTTTGATAAATCTATCGTAGGGTTTATCGGAGTTAAAGCTCCGAATCACATAGTCTCGGAACCGGAACGCATTGGGCTTGGGATTGTCCCGCTCGTAGCTATTGGTCTCGGCATAGCGCACTAAATCCAGCCAGCTTCGTCCCCATTTCTCACCGTAGTGCGGACTTGCAAGCAACCGATCTATAGCTTTCTCATACGCATCAGGTGATTTATCTAAAAAAAACGTCTCGACCTCTTCGGGCGTGGGCGGAAGCCCGAGTAAATCATACGTAAGCCGACGAAGTAGTGCACGCTTGCCCGCAGGTGGCGCAGGGAATAATTTATTTGCCTCTAATTTATTTAAAACAAAATTATCTATTGGGTTCTTGATCCATTCTTCTCTTAAAACCGGGTTTTTAGCCACCGGGATGCTCGGACGCACCACCGGCTGAAACGCCCAGTGCTTTATCTTTGCCTTCTCTGGTTCCTTTGTCTCTGCCCCCTGGCCCCCAGTAATGGGGGGAAAGGTAGCACCTGACTTTACCCACTGGTCCAGCGAGAGAAGCTGCTCTTTGTTGAGCGGAGTGCCGTTCAAGGGCATTCGGTCTTTATTGCCCTCGCCACGCACCCGCTTCAAGACCTCGGCGGCCTGCAGGGGCGAGATCGGACGATCCAGGCGCAGCCCGGCGCTCGCGGCTTTTGCACCGTGGCAGTCCTGGCAGACCAGGAGCGTCGGGCGCACCTGTCGCTCGAAGAACGCATCTGGCGGCGCGGCGAGCGCGGTCCCGGCACTGAGACCGAGCAGAGCAAGGCAGGAAAACACCTTTGTCATGTGGTAGATTCTACCGGAAGAGAGTAGGATTTCTCCATGTGGGCTTTGCCTTCTGACCTTTGTGAAACGTTTGTTCTGGGCGAGAGAACCTGGGAATTATATATCGGGCCGGACGCCCAGGGCGTCAGCGAGCCGCGCCGGATGGGTTTTATGGGCTGCTCGTGGGCCTACCCGCCGTATCGGATCGTTCGGCTGAACTGGCCGCTGGGGCAGGTGCAGGTCACCCGGCGCGGACGCGGGCGGGTGTGGGCCGATGGCGTCTGGCAGGAGTGCGGGCCGGGCGATGCCTACCTCTCGCCGCCAGGCAAGCTCCAGGCGTTCCACGCCATCGACGACGACGTGCCGTGGGAGTTCGCCTGGGTGATGTTCCAGCCCGATGCCGATCTCTCGTGGCCCACCGCCTCGGTTCGGATCACCGCCGATCCCGAGCCGCTCTGGAACGCCGTCTACGGGCTTCAGCGTGAGTCCTCGATGGGCAAGGAAGCCGCTCATATGGCGGCCTGGGCCGAGCTGGTCGCGCTCTCGGTGCGGCGGATTCTGCGCGGACAGGGTGCGCCGGACCGACTGCGCAGCGTCTGGGAGGCCATCGAGCGGGAGCTGGCGCGTCCGTGGAGCCTCGCGGATCTGGCGGATCTGGCGTGCCTCTCGGGCGGGCAGCTTCGGGTGGTGTGTCACCAGAGCACGGGACGCTCGCCCATGGAGCAGGTGACCTACCTTCGGATGCAGCACGCCGGAGCACTGTTGCTCGCCAGCGATCTCTCGGTCGAACAGGCGGCTCGCGCTGTGGGCTACGCCAACCCATTTGCGTTTTCAACGGCGTTTAAGCGGGTGATGGGTGTCCCACCCTCGCGCTATCGGCGCTGATGCCGTATACTTAAAGACGTTTGTGCGGCGCGGGAGTGGCCCTCCTCCCGGCGCAGGGTTTTTCAGACAGTGACGGTGGGACGGTTTGCCTCTCTCGGGCGTGACGCGGCTCTCCCAGTTTGCAAGATTCGGCACGACAGACTCGTCGGAGGGCGCGTTTTGAAGACGCATCGGAGAGAGAAAATGCGAATCTATGTGGGGGGTCTCCCCTTTTCCACAACGTCGGAGCAGCTGGAAGACATCTTTGCCGAGTTCGGCACCGTCACGGCGGCACAGGTAATCGAGGACAAGTTCACCCGTCAGTCACGCGGCTTCGGCTTCGTCGAGATGGAGAACGCCGAAGCAGGCAATGCCGCGATCTCGAAGCTCGACGGCACCCAGCTCGGTGGCCGCACCCTGAAGATCAACGAGGCCCGCCCCCGTGAAGAAGGCGCGACCTACAGCCGTGGCGGACGCTTCGGTGGCGGCGGCGACGACCGTGGCGGTGGCGGCGGTGGTGGCGGCTACGGTGGTGGCGGTGGCGGTGGCCGTAGCGACTACGGCGGCGGCGGTGGTGGAGGCGGCTACGGTGGCGGCGGTGGCGGTGGCCGCTCCGGTGGCGGCGGCGGCGGTCGCGGCGGACGTGGCGGCGGCGGTGGCGGTCGCGGCTGGTAAGCGCGACGCCAAAAGCGCAGGATTCAGGGGCGATGGGATTTTCCCATCGCCCTGTTGTTTTTTTGAGATGTTTGTGGGATACTGCCCCGTAAAACTACGGAGGTAGTACATGCAGAGTGCAATCGATGATCTTCTGAAGCGAGTGCTTGGCTTTGTCCCCCAAGCGGTTGGGGCGCTCGTTCTTCTTCTGGTGGCCTGGGTGGTGGCAACACTGATCCGGGCCGGACTTCAGCGTGGCCTGAAGGCGCTACGTGTGGATGAAAAATGGAGCGGCTCCAGCAAGACGCCGCTCTCCAAAACCCTGAGCGACCTCGGGTACGGGATTGCCTGGCTTCTCTTTCTCCCCGCAATCGTCGAGCGCCTGGGCGTCGGCGGGCTGCTGGCTCCGCTACAGAACCTCTCGGGCAAGCTCCTTGGCTTTCTTCCCAACTTGCTGGGCGCGGGCATTATTTTGTTCGTCGGGTTCATTCTGGCGCGGGTCATTCGGCAGGTGCTCACCGGAATTCTCTCGGCGACGGGTGTGGACGGGCTGAGTGCGCGCATCGGGCTGAGCAAGGCTCTGGGCGAGCACCGGCTCTCCGACCTCATCGGGACGGTCGCGCACGCGCTGATCCTTCTACCCGTGGTCGTCGCCGGGCTTCAGGCGCTCAAGCTCGATGCCGTGACCACGCCCGCCACCGCGATGCTGAGCAAGGTACTCGACGGAATCCCGAATCTCTTCGGGGCCGCCATCACGCTGATTATCGCGTATGTGATCGGCAAGCTGGTCGCCGGGGTCATCGCCAGCGTCCTGGAGGGCATCGGCTTCAACGAGCTGCCCGCCAAGATGGGCCTCACGGCTCCCACGCAAGAAGGCGAAGGTGTCCGCAAGCCCTCCGAGATCGCCGGAACCGTCGCGCTGATCGGAGCCATGGTCTTCGCAACGATAGAAGCGTCGCGGATGCTTGGTCTGACCCTGTTTGCAGGCATGGTTACGAACCTCACGACAATCGCCGGGCAGGTTCTGAGCGGGGTCGTCGTACTCGCTATCGGGCTGTACCTCGCCAATGTCGTCGCGAATCTGGTGCGCTCCAGCGGGGTCGCCTCCGCCGAAAAGCTCGCACTGCTTGCCCGCATCGCCATCCTGGTGCTCACGGCGGCCATGGGGCTGCGCCAGATGGGGGTCGCCGCCGATATCATCAACATGACGTTTGGCCTGACGCTCGGCGCGGTCGCGGTCGCGGCTGCCATCGCGTTTGGAATCGGCGGGCGCGAGACGGCGGGTCGGCTCTTTGCGAAGTGGGTCGAGACACTCGAAAAGAAGTAGCACGCGTCTCTTCTCAGACTAAAAAAGCGTCGGGGCATACCCCCGGCGCTTTTTTAGGTACACTGCGTCATGCCAAAGACCCTCGCGCTTCCCCCCGGTCCCGCCCCGCTCGACAACCCCCTCAAAGGATGGTGCGCCTACTCTCATCCGGGCTTTGTTCACTCGCTTCCGGTCTCGATGGCCTATTTCTATGCTTCCTGGAGAGAGCTTGAGCCAGAACCTGGCAAGTATGATTGGAAAAGCTTCGAGAAAAAGTGGGACTGCCCGCTATCTCAGGGAAAACATGTTATTTTAAGACTGTTTCTCGAATATCCCAATGAACCGACCGGGCTACCGCAGTGGGTCATCGACTCGGGGGTCAAATTAACTCCGTACGACACAAAAGAAGTTGGAAAAGGTCTCTGTCCGAGCTGGGACGACCCGAAGTTATTAGAACCGCTGCTCAAATTTATCAGTGCGTTTGGAAAGCGCTATAACAACAATCCCAGAGTTGCGTTTATTCAATTAGGAACCCTCGGATTCTGGGGCGAGTGGCATACCTGGCCGGTAACTACTCTCATGGCATCGGTCGAAACTCAGAAAAAAGTGGTTGCAGCCTACAAATCGGCCTTCCCAGATGTCCCGATCCATGCACGAATGCCCTACGAAGCGACCAATCAGCCGTGGCTGGGCTACCACGACGATTTAATTCCCGACGACACGCTTGGCCCGGAAGAGTGGAAGTTCCTGCCGTCGCTTAAAAAAGCCGGACGCACGGAAAACTGGAAAATAGCTCCGTTTGGCGGAGAGATGGTGCCCGGTCAAGCCCAAAAATGGCTTGGTGAAGGCTGGGAAACGCTACAAAAATCTGTTGAGACGCTACATTTTAGCTGGATCGGGCCGTACTGCCCCGCCAACGAGAAAAATCTCACACCCGAGCAGAAAAATCATGCTACGCAGCTCGTTCAAAGAATGGGCTACAGCTTCCGGCTGATAAAACTCACCCACGAGATTGACTCTCTGGGCGTTCTACGTGTTCAAATTGATGGTATCAACGAAGGCGTCGCGCCGTTTTATCGAAACTGGCCCATCGAGATCGGTATCTTGGACGAAACTGGTCGCGATGTGACGCTTACCAGACCGAATGTAGACATCCGGCGCTGGCTTCCCGGCCCGTTCTCGCTCAGCGCCTCGATTCTCGGCCCCCCGAAAAAAGGCCGCCTCGCCATTCGCGTCGTCGATCCCTGGGAAGGCGCAGCAAAGCCCTTGCGCTTTGCCAACAAGCTTCCCGTCGTCAAAGGCGGCTGGACGGTGCTCGCCACGCTGTGAACCGACTGTCGCTCCCCGACGCCGAAGTCTATCTCCGGGTGAACCTGCCTCTGGGAGCGACGCCCGATGCGCTGCTCGCCCGGCTCACCCGCGAGACCGACTGGCAGAGTGAGACCATCACGCTCTGGGGCAAGACCTACCCGCAGCCGCGCCTCATCGCCTGGCACGGCGACCCGGATGCCCGCTACACCTACTCGAAAAAAACTTACGAACCGCGTCCCTGGACTCCGCTCCTGCTCGACCTGAAAGTGCGTCTCGAAGCGGCCTGTGATACTCCGTTTAACTCTGTCTTGCTCAACTACTACCGCAACGAGCGTGATAGCATGGGCTTTCACGCCGATGATGAACCAGAGCTGGGAGAAAATCCGGTTATTGCCTCATTGAGTCTGGGAGCCGAGCGAGTTTTTATCTTCAAGCATAAACTGGATAAAGAAATCAAGCCTGTACGGGTTTTGTTACCCTCGGGTAGTCTGCTGCTGATGAAATCTGAAACACAGCACTTCTGGAAGCATGGAATTAACAAAACCGCTCGCCCTTGTGGCCCAAGAATAAACCTGACATTCCGAGAAATAAAATATAATGAACAAGCTAAAATATAGCGTTTCTATCTATCCCTTTCAGATTGATTTCATGCACCATGTAAGCAATATTGTTTATATTCAGTGGATGGAGATCGGGCGTTGCTTGCTTTTAGATGCGGTGGGTATGCCCGTCGCTCAAATTGCCGCGCAGGGATTCGGCCCCGTGCTGGCCGAGACCGAGATTCAGTATAAAAAGCCACTTCTATTGGGCGATTTGGTGCATGCCGAGATCTGGATCTCCGAGCTTGCTGCTGCGTCCGCCTGGATGGAGTTTCGGTTCTACAATCAGGCCGGAGAGCTTGCCGCGACCGGGCGACAGCGCGGCCTTTTTATCACCATCGCCACAGGTCGCCCCCGAAGGTTGACCCCCGAAGACCGAGCGCACTTCGAAGCCTATTTGCTCACGTCTTCTTCAGAAACGGAATCGGCTTGAGTTCGACTTTTTTGAGGGTTTGTAGGTAATCCAGCACTGATTCGGAGTTTTTTCCGCCAACCTGGGCGTGAAAGTGTAGCGTGAAGCCGTGCGGACCTTTTGAGTCGATTAATTTCGGCTGAAGCGTGAGCAGAGTTTTCACCACTTCGAGCTGTCCGAGCATGGCGGCGCAGAACAGATCGGGGCGTGCGCCTCGCTCCAGCAAGAGTTGAACGATGTCTCGTCGGCCCATGTGCGACGCCCCGCCGAGGGCGCACTCCCAGTCGCCACCGCCCCAGTCGATGACCGCGTTGAGCAAGCCCGGCTCTTTCTCCAGCAGCTTCTTGACCAGCTCCAGGTCTGAGTGCGCGTAGATCACAAAGTCCTGCGCCAGCTGCCGATTGAGCTGAGGCTTGCGCCACGCCGGGCGGAACGTCGGGGCCGGATAATCCCGCTCGAACGGCGCTTCCATCGGACCTTTCGGCGGCTCGGGCGTCTGGGCGTCGGCGCTCACCGTGGCAAGCAGCCCGGTGGCGGCGGTAGAAAAAAGTCGGCGCGAGATCGGCATGGTAGGGTTCTCCCAAGAAAAGAACTTCCCCACCTCACCCCCCGATTCCTCCGCTGCAAGGCATTAATCGGGAATGCGCAGACTCAGGCCCAGCTCGCTTTCCAGGGCAGAGATAAAACTGAGGTTTTCGGGATTTGACTCTAACCAGAAAATAAACTCGTCCTGGGAAAGATTCAAATCATCACGATCTCGGACCTTCTGCGCGATAAATTTATTTCGATATTCTACCAACTCAGGAACGTTCATTCCGATAAATCCAATCAAATTCTTTGTTTCGCTATCATTTTCTTCTTTTGGTTGAAATAGAGAATCTTCATATTTTATTTTTTGGGATATATTTTCGAAACTTGGAGAAAGCATCGGTATGAAATTTTTTATTTTACGGTTTGTTTTCTTCGAATTAAAAAAATGGCTGACAGCATACCAATTATAATAATTATCTTCGGAAGTGTTTTTCAGACGTTCGTCAAAATGCTCCACATCGCAAGAATCAATGGGCCGAATATAAACTTCCGAGTAAGCACAGAAACCAGATTGTTCCGTTAACAAAATTTCTTTGATTTTTTTATTCCGTGGCGGGTTTGTACTGGAGTATTTCCAGTTTTTTGTTAGGATTTCTGAAATTGTTTTCTTTTTGAGAAACCTCATGAATCCAGCTTCTCCGAAGAAAAGTTATAAGCGTTTCCTATTTGAGCATATTCTTTGAGAAGTAGCTGCTTTTCGTCCGGATCGGTAGAAATCTTAATCTGTTTTCTCAGCTCCATAAAACGACTCCATTGTTCGATTCCTTTAGCTCCGTACAGATGACGAACATGAAAGTCGCGCAGAAGTAAATCGTTAGGATCATCACCCTCGGGTGAAATTCCCGATCTCCAGGAAACGCTTCCATCATCGTTAAACTCAAGAATGATTCTTTCTTCAGGTTTAAATTGCGCCGCAACAATCGGGCTATGCGTTGCCATAAATATTTGCGTATTATGCGTAACTGATTTATAATAGTCAACAATATCATAAACGAAATCCGGAGACAGATTACTTTCTGGTTCATCAATAAAAAGAAACCCCTTTTTGATGAATCTATCAAAATACAAAATAAATATATGACCTATTCGAAATATATAATTCATAATTCCAGAACTTAATTCCGAATACTTTAATTTTTTCCGGGAATTTATTATTTTTATATAAACTTCCAGATTTTCGGATAACTGAACAGGAATTTTCGCGTGTTGGAAGTCGAATTCTAGATTTGCCTTGGTTAGAATTTTATCCCAATGTATAGATAGCTCGGATAAAATATCAGGATTACTTTTGTCAAATTTTATTTTTGCATCTTTCACAGATAAATTTTCTATTTCTGGACTGTTCATGAAATCTTGATACTTGCTTTCTTTTTTCTTTACTAAATAAATAAGAAAATTCCAAAAATTTGTGACTGTACTTTGCTTTATTTCGTGATAAACCGGGTTGTGATTAAAAATTTGCAATGCATCATTTAAATTCGACGATTTTATCTTATCATCAGTTATCAAAGGGGACGATGTTTCATTTGCAGAATAGGAAACAATGTCAGCTTTCAGTGATATCATTTGACTTATAGTAAGATCTATATGATGTGATGCTATGATGTTTTTAGAATCATTTGCCGATGAGGAATTCCAAAAATCTGACCATCTTTCAGACTTAAAGAAATCATCAGTTAAAATTAGCCTGTCCAAATAGTCATAAAAAATAAAAAATGTTTTATCTTCCTCAGTATATATCCTGATCCCAAAAAAAGAATTTTTATCGATACTATCCGTAGACATTTTTTGATAATCAACACCAAATAATTCGTGCATTTCGTTACTGTATGTATTTTGTTCTAAATCTCTTATTGAAAGAGATAACAATTTTAATATTGTTGACTTGCCAGTTCCATTTTGCCCGATTAGGCAGAATTTTGAAATATCTTTATCGAGAGATATTTGGACATTTCTAAACTGATTGAAGTTCTTAAAATAAAGTCCAGTGATTTTCATAATTTATTTCTCAGGCAATTCCCAGTTGATGAAGCAAGAAGCCATACTCCATGGCGGTTTCTTTGAGGGCGTCGTAGCGGCCTGAGGCTCCGCCGTGGCCTGCTTCCATGTTGCAGTGTAGAAGAAGCGGGTTGTTGTCGGTTTTTAATGTTCTTAATTTCGCGACGTACTTGGCCGGTTCCCAGTACATGACCTGCGAATCGTTTAAGCTGGTTCGCACCAACATAATCGGGTAGTTTTTGGCTTCCAACTGATCGTATGGACTGTAAGATTTCATGTAGGCGTAGGCTTCGGGTTCATTGGGGTTTCCCCACTCTAAATACTCGCCGACTGTGAGCGGCATGGTGTCGTCGAGCATGGTGTTGATGACATCGACGAACGGAACCTGACTGACGCACAGCCTGGCGACATCGGGGCGCAGATTAATCACGGCTCCCATGAGCAAGCCGCCTGCGCTGCCGCCCATGATCGCGAGTTTTTCGCGGTCAGCATATTTATTCTCTACTAAGAAGTCGGCGCAGGCAATAAAATCGGTGAAGGTATTTTTCTTAACCCTCATCTTGCCCGCATCGTGCCAGGGTTTTCCTAATTCGCCACCGCCCCGGATATGAGCCATGGCGAAGACAAAGCCGCGATCCAGCAGGCTCAGGCGATTCGAGCTGAACCCGGCGGGCATCGAGATTCCATACGAGCCATAGCCGTACAATAAACACGGCGCGGAGCCACCCAGGGGCGTGTCTTTTCGGCGCACCAGCGAGATCGGGATTTCTGTGCCGTCGGAAGCCATCGCAAAAACGCGCTCCGAGACGTATTCTTCGCGGTCGTAGCCGCCCAGCACCGGAGTTTCCTTGAGCAAGGTCCGCTCGCGGCTGTTTAAATCGTACTCGAAGATCGAGCGGGGCGTCACCATGCTGGCGTAGGCGAAGCGGAACCGGTCGGTCGAGAACACCCGGTTGACCTCACCGCCCGCCACGTACGTCGGCTCAGGGAACGTGATCTCGTGGCTCTCGCCGCTCTCAAACGAAAGCACCCGGAGCACCTCCAGGCCGTTCACCCTGAGGCTCGTCACCAGGTGGTTCTCAAACAGATCGAAGTCTTCGACCATGATCTCGGGCTGACTTGCGATCACCTCGGACCAGTGCTGTGGATCGGCATCGTCGAGCGGCGTGGCGACTAATTTAAAGTTGACGGCATCTTTGTTGGTGCGCAGATA
Organism: Armatimonadota bacterium; assembly: GCA_031363095.1. Classification (GTDB taxonomy): domain Bacteria; phylum Armatimonadota; class Armatimonadia; order Armatimonadales; family Armatimonadaceae; genus JANLTX01. The sequence continues at coordinate 85,612 of JANLTX010000006.1, forward strand.
GAGCAGTCCATCGCGATGATCCACGTCGTACTCGTGGTTCTCCTCGCGGGCTAAGATTAAATTCAGCGCATCCATGGGCGAATTGGACGCAAGCCAGTGCCACTCACTCGACGTAGACGCTGCGGAGCCGATAAAAATCAGCTTTCTGTCCCGAGAGCGCGAGCACCAGCACTGATACAGCGCATCCGTCTCGTGGAACACTGTCTCAGGCGCACCACCCAGCGTTTTTCGCCAGATATAGTCGTTGCGCTTGGTGGTTTCATCCTCGGTGGAGTAGAAAATCGTCTTGTTGTCTGCCGCCCAGACCACCGCCCCGACGCGCTCGGCACTGTCAGGCAGTAGCTCACTCGTTCGCAGGTCTTTGACGCTGAGTTTGTACTGCCGAAAGCCCGTGCTATCGGTCGAGTAGGCGAGAAAATTGCCGTCGTCGCTCACCGAAAGCGCCCCGACCGACATAAACTTCTGCCCCTCAGCCAGCGCGTTGACATCGAGAAGAATGGATTCGTCGCCGTCGTGGGCAAGCGGCTTTCGGCAGTGAATGGGGTACTGCTTGCCTTCTTCGGTGCGCGAATAATACAGCCAGTCGCCCAGCGGGTAGGGCACCGAGAGGTCGGTTTCCTGAATTCGGCCCAGAAGCTCGTCGTAGAGGTTTTTCTGGAGGTCTTCCGTGGGAGCCATCACCGATTTGGTGTACGCGTTCTCGGCATCGAGGTACGCGATCACCTCCGGGTCGGTCTTGTCCTGGAGCCAGCGGTAGTTATCCATGCGGGTGTCGCTGTGGATCGTGTGGACAGTGGGGACTTTTTTCGCGATAGGCGGAGTCGTCATGGCCCTATTCTACCCGAGCGGGGTATACCATAGTTCATGAAGAAATTAGGAATGCTCCTGCTGGGGCTTGCCATCGGCGGCGGCACCGTGGCGCTGGCGCAGCTTCGCCCCGCCGTGCCCAACCCCGACTCCCAGTATCGGCTCGGGCCGGACTCACTGATTCAAGAAGGCGTCCCGCGTGGCGAGGTGCGCGGGCCGTTTGTTTTAGAAAGCTGCAAGTCGTATCCGGGGACGCAGCACACGTACTGGGTCTATGTTCCGGCGCAGTACGAACCAAAAGTTCCGACCGCGCTGATGGTCTTTCAGGATGGTCAGGCGTTCAAAAACGAGACCGGCGACCTTCGGGCGCAGAACGTGCTGGATAATTTAATCTATCGCCGCGAGATTCCGGTGATGCTGGGCGTCTTCATCAATCCAGGTCGGACGCCCGAGCAGCCCGAGGCAAACCCGCGCGAGTGGGGCGATAGAACCACGAACCGCCCGACCGAGTACAACTCCCTCGACGATAAATATGCAAAAGTAATCACCGAGGAGCTGCTCCCGGCGCTGGAGAGAGACTACAACGTCTCCAAAGACCCGGAAATGCGCGGCATCGGCGGGTCCAGCTCGGGAGCCATCGCCGCGTTCACCGTGGCCTGGGAGCGGCCCAATCAGTTTCGGAAAGTTCTGAGCAATGTCGGGAGCTTTACGAACATTCGCGGCGGGCATACGTATCCCGAGATTGTCTTAAAAAACAAAAAGAAGCCGCTTCGAATTTACCTGTGCGACGGACGCAACGACAACCGGGGACTGCGCCGGGACGGCACCTACGACGAAAAGTGGGACTGGTTCTATCAAAACGTCCGGATGCAGAAAGCCCTGACCAAAAAAGGCTACGACCTGAACTACTCCTGGGGCATGAACAACCACGGCCAGAAGTTCGGCGGGGCGATCTTCCCGGACATGATGCGCTGGCTCTGGCGCGACGGCCCGGTCTCCACCGACCCGAAAGACATGGTCGAGCGCGGCTTTCGCCAGCCTACAAGCTCGGGCGGGTAGTTTTTCGGACGAATTTCACGGCGCTGACCACGACCCAGACGAGGGCCGCGAGAGCCACGGGGACGAGCAGCGGGAGAAACAGCCCGGTTGCGGTCAGCCCGAGCGCGGTGGCGTCCTCGGCGACGGAGATAAGCGGGTTCGCGCAGCCCATGGTAGATGCCGTGGATGCGACGCGCGTCCCGGACTTGGCGGCGTGGACCCCGAACGTGGTCGTGCCGCCGACGACCAGCCCGAGGATCGAAGCGGTAACGGGGTCGCCGTGGCCCAGCGCCGCCGCGAACGCCGCCGACCCGACGATAGGCCGAATAAACGTCCCCAGTGAGTCGAGCGCATGGTCCACGGCGGGAATCTTGTCGCCGACCATCTCCACCACGGTCGCGATTCCGAGGGCGATCAGCGCGGCGTCGGAGCCGAGCCAGGCAAACGGCCCGGTAAGCTGGACGCCCGCCACATGCCACTTCGCCGCCGCTGAGAGCAGCGCGAGCGGCAGAAACGTGTTCAGCCCCGTCGAAGCCGCGAGGCTCAATCCCAGAAGAATCGCAAACGCCCAGTGAAGTGCATCCATAGTTCTTTAGATTATCCCACAGCCCATTGTGTTCCCGACCCGGTCCGGCATTGCAAATACCGGCCTATTAGAAGCGAACCTCCGGCTCGCGAGAGCAGGAGTCCCCGAACGATGTTCGGGCCGCCCCGGAGGGGCGCTTATGGGAGCCGGTATTTTTAATGCCGGACACAACGTCCGGGAATCCAATGTTAGGCGTTGCGTCTGGTACCATGGGGCCGATGATTCGCGTGACGGTTGCGATTCCGGTCTACAACGACTGGCCTGCGGTCTTTCAGCTCGTGCCGCTGCTCGATGCGGCGCTGAAGGCGGAGGCTCCCGAGGTCCGTGCCCGCGTTCTACTCCTGGACGACGGCTCGGCGAGTGCGCCCGGCCCGGAGTGGGACTCGGCGCGCCTCGCGGCTATCGAGCGGGTGGACGTGCTGGTGATGCGACGCAACCTCGGGCATCAGCGGGCGATTGCGGTCGGGCTTTCGTACATCGAGGCCAATCTCCCGTGCGATGCTGTGGTCGTCATGGACGGCGACGGCGAGGACTCTCCCGGCGATGTCCCCGTGCTTCTGAAGCGCTTTGTGGACGAGGGCGGCACGAAAGCGATCTTCGCTCAGCGTGCACGCCGCACCGAAAAACTGACGTTCCGGGTGTTCTACAAGCTCTACAAAGGGGCGCACTGGCTGCTCACGGGGCAGAAGGTTCTGGTCGGGAACTTCTCCGTAGTGCCGTTTGTGCTGCTCAAGAAATTGGTCGTGGTCTCGGACCTGTGGAACCACTACGCGGCGGCGCTCTTCAAGGCCCGGCTACCCGTGGCGATGGTTCCGCTGGCGCGTGGGCATCGGCTGGCGGGCGAGAGCCGAATGAACTTCGTCTCGCTGGTCGTGCATGGCCTCTCGGCGATGTCGGTGCATGGCGAGCGGATCGGGGTCCGGCTGCTCGCCGGGACGGGCGTCTCGGTGGCCCTCGTGACGCTGATTCTGCTGGGGCTTCTGAGCTACCGCATCGGGGCAAACTACGAGTTCCCCCGCTGGATGGTCGGCGCGTCGGTCGCGCTTCTGGTGATTCTTTTTCAAGCGCTGGGCCTGGCGCTGGTCTTCGCGTTCACAGTTCTGTCGGGCCGCGACCACGCGTCTTTCTTGCCGGTTCGCGACTACGGCTTCTTCGTAGACAAGCTGAACCCGCTGGTTCCCCGAGCGAAAGAGGAGTGAAAATCCCTCTTCCGTGAAGAGGGACGAAAGCGAGGAACGAGCGCTTCAAGGGAGATGGCACTGACTACAGGAAAATTCGGCGAAATAGATCGGTCTGAAGCAGGTTCTCCGGGTCGCATTGCTGTTTGATCGCGATAAATTCTTGCACGCGCGGCTCTTTTAGATACTCTGTCAGTCGATCCGGGTGCAGTGTGGTGTCCTTGGCAAAGTAAAACCGACCTCCGGCGGCTAAAACCAGCGCGTCTAATTCTGCACAGAGTGCCCAGAGCCGTTTTCGGTTTTTCTGCGTGACTTTGAAGTCCAATGCCAGAGAATACCCATCGACCGAGTGGGTCATCAAGAACGGGTCGGGCCGGTGTCGCTTGAAAACCCCCAGATACGGCACTAATTTACGTTTCTGGCAGAGATTTATCTGTTCGGTGAAACAGCTCTCGGCGGTTTCTTTGGGGATAAAGCTCTGGTACTGAATCAAGCCATCAGGGAGGTACGCAAATTTCCAGTTTGGGACATAATCGAGTAAAAACGCAAACCCGGCGTGAGTCACTTCATGGACTTTTCCTTCGGTAAGCGTCACAGACGACAGATATTTTAGAAAATTCACCCCGCGCATCCCGAGATCGTTGGTGAATGGCTTGATTAGCTTCCACATCGCGCTTTTTGGGAACAGCCCGAAGAGCGTGTCGGGCAGCTCCTGATGGCCGATTTGGAGAGTTTGCGCCGGAACCGGGTCGTCGCCGGGCTTTAAGTAGTCCGCGCGGTGGATCTGCCCGCGCCCTGCGCCCGTGCCCGCGCCGAAACAATCGACCCAGCCGACTAAATAATCCGAGCCTGGAAGATGCTGCTCGAACTTCTCGAACAAATCGCGCCAGTTTTTCACGCCAATCGGGGTTACTTTAAGATGCCCGGAGTGGATTTTCTTGAGTTCTATTTTAATTTTTGTAAAAACACCCAACATTCCGAAGCCACCGATAGCTGAAAAAAACAGATTCGGGTTTAGTTCACGGCTACAGGTTTTAATTTCTCCACTGGGAAGCATTAAATCAAATTCTAAAATATGATCCCCGATGGTTCCGACCCGAAAATTGTTCTTTCCGTGGATATTCATCGCGGCAGCTCCGGCCAGCGTCGGGAACATGGTTCCGCTGACCACGTACGGCCACCAACCGTCGCCGAGAGTGTGTTGCCAGAGCTGCTTGATGGTGACTCCCGGCTCGCAGACCGCTATTCCTGCGTCCGGGTTCCAGTCTAAGATCCGGTTCATCCGAGTGATGTCCAGAATAATTTCTTCGCGGCCCAGGGAAGCGTCGCCGTAGCTACAGCCGCTGCCCCGAAGCGCGACGGTTCGATGGCTCTCTCGGGCGATCTGGAAAACGTCGCGGATGCCGTCGAGGGTTGAGGGTCGCCAGACATAGCCGAGAGTATGGGCGCTCATGCCCCACGCACTCACCCGCTCCATTCGCTCGCGTGGGAGTATTTTTGCCCCCTGGTCCTTTACTTCTGCCCCCTGGCCCCCAGTAATGGGGGAATCCTTATCTGGTCCCCTATTACTGGGGTTAGGGGCCGTTACTGGGGGGCGGGGGGCTATTTCGGGCGACGTACTCAAAACTTGAGCCTTTGCATCACGGGCGAGGGGAGCGACTTGATGACGCCCATGATGAGCTTCCAGCTTCCGGGGACGTATGCGACCCGCTTGCCCGAGCGGGCGGCCTGGAGAATCTGGCGGGCGGCCCGGTCTACGGGGAACTTCTTGACGGGATGATCGGCGGCCATGGGCGTGTCGGTCGGGCCGGGCTTGATCGTGACGACTCGCACGCCTTTTGTGCCCAGACGATTGCGAAGAGATTCCAGGTACGTTTCTAAAAAGGCTTTGCTCGCGCCGTAGACGGGCTTGGGCGCACGGCCCCGGTCCCCCGCGACGCTCCCGATGCCGACAATCGTCCCGCGTTTTTCCGCCGAGAACCGGGCGGCGGCTTCGTTGAGCCAGGCGACCGCGCCCGAGATGTTGACCGCGATCATCTGCTGATCTTTCGTGAAATCGAACTCTTCCAGCGCCACGGCAGGCATGACGCCGGAGCTATAAAAAATCACGTCGAGGCCGCCCAGATCGTGGCAAATTTTCTGAAACAGCGCCGGAACTTCGGCAAAGTCCGTCACATCGTGGACATAGCAACGAAGATTTTCGCCCGTAGGCTCGGCCCGCCGGGAGACACAGGCTACCTGGCAGCCTTCCGAGGCGAGCTGCTCGGCCAGCGCCCGCCCGATACCCGACGAAGCCCCGACGATCAGGGCACGCTCAAACGATTTCGGCATGACACTCAGGGTATCGCAGATTTTCTTGCCTGGGGAACCTGAGGAGAAGATTCCCGGTCTCCCATAATAACAACGTTGCCGCCGGGCGCTTCCGGGAGCGAAGAGGCTCCCGCCAGAGCGGACCCGGCGGCGTTCGTTTTTTTCCAGACTGAACAATTGGGGAAAAGCATCGTCTGAGAGGCCAACCAACCTCACTCACGGAGAAAAACGATGACGATCAAGACACTATTTGCACTCTCACTGGCCTCGGTCAGCCTGCTCACGCTTTCGAGCGGCGCGTTTGCGCAGGATCCGGCGGCGGGTAAGCCCGGAAAGCGCGCCGGACGCGCTCAGGCCGCAGGCAAGCGCCCTCAGGGATCGGGCCTCGCCCAGCTCGATGCCGGGCTGCGTGCGGCGCAGCTCACTCCTGAGCAGCAGGCCGAGGTGAAAGCCCTCGCACTGAAGTTCCGCGACGAAGTCTTCGCCAAGCTGACGCCCGAGCAGCAGGAAAAAGTGAAAGCCGCGATGATGGCCGCGCCGGGCGCAGGAGCCGCAGGACGCCAGCAGGCGGGCGGGCGGCAGGGACGAAGTCCGTTCACTCCGATGCTCGCCGAGTTAAGCCTCACCGACGAGCAAAAAACCAAGATCGACCCGATTGTGGCGGATGCCCAGAAAAAGCTCGCCGACACGATGCGCTCCGCCCGCGAAGGCGGCAAGGGCGCGGGCAAAGAGTCGCGCCAGGCGATGCAGAACATTCTGACCGAGACCAAGGGGCAGATTCGCCCGTTGCTCACGCCCGAGCAGCAGGCCAAGCTCGACGCCTACCAGCCGCCCGCCCGCGCGGCAGGCGCAGGCAAGAAGAACAAAGGCGCTGGCACGCCCCCGCCCACCGGCACGAGCGGCGCATTCGGCTCCGGCGGCAATTAGCCAGCAATCAGCGGCGCTCGCTCAGGGTGGCGAGCGCCGCTTTTTGTTTCTCGCCCAGCGCGTCGAGGCTCGCACGCCAGGTTTTCTCGTAGGGTTCTAAAATCGAGAGCAGCGCCTCGGCCACGGCGATGTTGCGTGCCCATTTTTTGTCGGCGCAGATCACCAGCCAGGGCGCTTTCTCGCTCGCGCACTTCCCGATGGCATCTTCGTAGGCTTCGGTGTACTGATCCCATAGCTCGCGCTCTTTCCAGTCGCTGGGATTCAGCTTCCAGGCTTTCTTGGGGTCTTGTTCACGCTCCAATAATCGCTGCTTTTGTTCTTCTTTGGAGATATGTAAACAAAATTTGACGATAATCGTATTGGAGTCCGATAAATTACTCTCGAAGTTATTGATATGCTCGTAGCGCTTCTCCCAGATTTCTTTGGGGGCTAACTGATGTACCCGGACGACTAAAACATCTTCGTAGTGGCTTCGGTTGAAGAAAACCGCTTCGCCGTGCGCGGGGGCTTGCTGATGCACCCGCCAGAGAAAGTCATGGGAAAGCTCGGTTGCCGTCGGAATCTTGAACGACGTTACGCGCGTCCCGACAGGATTCATCGCTCCGGCGATGGCCTTGAGGGTGCCGTCTTTCCCCGCCGTGTCGCGGCCCTGGAGAACCACGAGCAGCGAGTGGGTTCCAGCGGCGTAGAGCAGCTCCTGAAGCTCGCCGAGCCGTGTAAGCATCTCAGGAAGCTTTGCTTCCGATTTCTCGCGGCTCAGGCCGCCGTCGTCGCTCGGGTCTAACTTACGCAGAGAGAAGTGGGTTGGTTTGTCGATTTTTTTTGCCAGCATGAACCTATTTTATCGGAAGTCACGCCGCTTTTTTGAGATTTTTTCGCTGCTGGGGAAGGCTCTCTAACAGCGCGGGGACGCCTTCCGGGGCGATGGGGTGGCTGAAGAGATAGCCCTGCATCAAAGTGCAGCCCAGGTTTTCCAGGGCAGCTCGGTGCGCTTCGGTCTCGACGCCCTCCGCGATGACGCCCAGATCCAGAGCGCGGGCCAGCTCGACGACCGCACGTACAATCGCGGCGTCCTCGGTGCTGTCCATCATGCCCATGACGAACGAGCGGTCGATCTTCACCACGTCCACAGGGTGGCTCCGCAGCGACGAGAGCGACGAATACCCCGTCCCGAAGTCGTCGATCATCAGCCGAACGCCCAGCGCACGTAGCCCTTCCAGGTTCGCGTGGGCCTTGTCGCCGCCCTGAAGAATCGCCGTCTCGGTGATCTCCAGGTCCAGCCGCTCCGGATAAAGCTTTGTGCTCTTCAGAATGCCCGCGACATCTTTGACCAGATCTACTGTGGAGAACTGACGCGCCGAGAGGTTGACCGAGACCCGCAAGGGCAGGCCCTGACTCTGCCAGTCGCTCGCCTGCTGACACGCCTCGCGCAGGACCCAGATTCCCAGGCCCAGAATCAGCCCGGTCTCCTCGGCCAGGGGGATGAACTCCGCCGGTCCAACCACGCCTCGCTCAGGGTGTCTCCAGCGCACCAGCGCCTCGACCGTCAGCATCTCTTTCTCGCTGGTGTCGATCTGCGGCTGGTACTCCAGGTAGAACTCGCCTCGCTCCAGTGCCCGTCGTAGCTCGGTCTCCCGCAGGAGCTGGTTGGTGTCGGATCCCATGTCCGACGAATAAAAGCTCACCGCGCCGTCGCGCCGCTCTTTGGCCCGGTACATCGCCATGTCCGCGTTGCGCAAGAGCGCCTCGGCGCTCTTGCCGTCGCGAGGGTAGAGCGCCACCCCGATGCTGCCGCCGATCCGAAGCTCGTGCGGTCCTAAAACGCAGGGCCGAGAAAGACCTTCGTGAATCCGCTCGGCCACGCGCCGCGCTTCTTGCTCGCCGCCCTGAGACAAAAAGACAATGAACTCGTCGCCGCTGATCCGCGCGACCATGTCGCTCTCCCGGATCGCGCCGCGCAGGCGGCTGGCGACCTCGCAGAGCAGGCGATCCCCGAACTCATGCCCCAGCTTGTCGTTGACCTGCTTGAAGCGGTCCAGGTCCAGAAAGATCACGCCGCAGCGCCGCCTATCGCTCCGGGCAACGGCGAGAGTATCTTCGAGCGTCCGCTGGAGCAAGACCCGGTTGGGCAGCCCTGTCAGCGGGTCGTGGAGCGCCTGCCAGCGAACGTCTTCTTCGGCCTGGCGCTGCGCCGTGACATCCGTGGTGATTCCGACCAGAAGCCAGCTACCCTGGTCTGTCGCCTCCACCCGGACATCTTCGCGCAACCAGCGCAGTCGTCCCTGGCCGTCGCGGCACCGAAACTCGTTCTGATAGCCGGAGCGCCCGTACTCAAAACAGGCAATGTGATTGGCCCGCATCCGGGTATTGTCTTCGGACGCAATGTCTTTGTGGATTCGGACGAAAAGGTCATTGGGATCGGTGGCGTCCAGCTCTAAAAAGCGAAGCCCGATGTCTTGCTGGGGAAGCTTCAGGTCGAAAAATTGAAACTCACCACTCTCGGTCTCGCGCCGTACCCGGACATGCCAGAGCAGGCAGCGTACGCCCCGAAGCACGTCCATGACGGTTTTTTCCGAGTCGGCCCGCCTGCGCTCGACAGCTTCTCGCTCCAGCGCGACGCCTGCGATCTGTGCGGCGGCCTGAAGCGCCTGAAGCTCGGCCTCGGTGGGTATCCGTGGGGAGGTCAGGCAAACCCCGATGAACCCGGAGAGCTTGCCCTGAATGTCCCGAACCGGGTGCGTCCAGGCCGCCGGGCAGCCGCTGGCCCGGTAGAGAAATCGATAGTCGGCCCACTCGGGATCGGTTCGGACATCCTCGACGATCAGCACCTGGCGGGTCATCTTCAGGGCGTCGGGTAGCTCCAGGCGCATCCGGGTGAGCACTTTTCGATGCCGCTCCGACATGCTCGGCGCGATAAACTCGACGATCCGGTTCAGCTCCGGGTCGAAGTTCCCGACGCCCGCAAAACCTTCTCCCAGCGCATCCTGAAGCAGCAGACAAAGCTCCTGAAGTGTCTCGGTGTAGGGGCGTCCGGCGGCGATCCGCTCCAGCACCTGGTTCTGACCCGTCTGAAGCCGCTCTCGAATTCGGCTCTCGGTCACATCGAAGCATAGCCCGATCACCTGCCAGACGCCATCTTCGAGAACCTCCAGATGAATCAGGTCGCGCGTCACCCGTTGCCGTCCTCGGGTGTCGCGAATGCGGTACTCCTGCTGGACAGTGCGCTGCCCGCTTCGAAGCGCTTCTTCGTTGTTTCGGCGGCAGCGTTCCCAGTCGCCCGGATCGGCGTGGGCTTGCTCCTGCCGAAGGTACTCGGCATGGGTATCGGCGGGCAGGGTTAAAAATCGCTGAGCGGCCTCAAGATCGAACTCGGGAAAGTCCCAGTCGAAGCCACCGTCGTCCTGGCGGCGAATAACAGAGCGCCAGTAGTAACACTGTTCGCCATGCACCAGACTCTGGAACGCTGCTTGAAGATCTGCCTGTCCGCTGCTCAAGTAAAATTCTCCCGTATCTCAGTAAGTATTGGTCTAAAGATCAGTTTGCTGGAGGAGCGACACGCGGATACAATCGACGCTGGAGCGGGCCGGGCGGTCGCGGCGGCCTTTCTTTACGGAGAGTCGCCGAGGAAAGTCCGGGCTTCGCAGGGCAGGGTGCAGGCTAACGGCCTGGCGGGGCGACCCGACGGAAAGTGCAACAGAAAGAAACCGCCCCCTCAGAAAGTTCCTCCGCTTGCGGGGGCGGAGGGGGTAAGGGTGAAATGGTGCGGTAAGAGCGCACCGGCGGCGCGGGGACGCGTCGGCCCGGCAAACCCCACCTGAAGCAAGGCCGACACGGAGGAGATGACGTTGCCCGCCGATCCTCCGGGTAGTGCCGCACGAGGCGCACGGTAACGTGCGTCCCAGAGAGATGATCGTACAAACACAGAACCCGGCTTACAGGCCCGCTCCAACAAAACTATCCCGGCAGCAGCGGGTCCGTAAACGAACCCGCTGCATACCAACGTCGCGTTTGTAGCGCCCTTCAGGGTGCTTACTTTGTGCAGCAGGCTGCTTTAGCTGCCTGAACAAAAGAAAGAACCCAAGCATGTTCGCTCATATCGTCTATTTTTACCCTCGTGAGAGTCCCCAACCCGGTGATGCACAAGAACTACTCGCCGGACTCAAGACACTTTCACAGATTCCGGGTTTGAAACTATTTGAAACCGGGATTCCCGCGCAAACTCCTCGCGAAGTCGTCGATAATTCGTATCTGGTTGCGCTTATCACCGGGTTTGACGATGTTGCCGGACATGATTTCTATCAAGATCACCCGATTCATCTGGCGTTTATTGATACTTGCAAGCATTTATGGTCGGAAGTCACGGTGTTCGATAGCCTGAGCGCGTGAGGCTGTTTGCCCTCGGCGACCCGCACCTGCCCGGCGGAAAACGGGATCGGCCCATGCACCGCTTCGGGCCGCAGTGGTGGCACCATCGCGAGAAACTTCTCAAGCGTGCCTATCAGACGGTTCGCCCCGACGATATTTTGTTGCTCCCCGGCGATCTCTCGTGGGCGAGCAAGCGCCGCGACGCGCTCGAAGACCTGACGTTTCTAACCCGGCTACCGGGAACCAAGATTTGTGTCAAGGGCAACCACGATTTCTGGTGGGAGTCGGAAAAGCCCATTAACTTTCCGGGTTTGCTCTCGCCGCCCGTGGTTCTGGGCGAGTGGGGCTTTGCGGGCGCACGTGGCTGCGACGAAGAAGAGGGCGAAATCACGTTGGTGCGCGAGCGCGGGCGGCTCGAAAAGTCACTCATTGCGATTGCAGATGCGCCCCGAAAGTGCGTTCTGATTCACCATCCGCCGCAGCTTTTTGCCGCGCTTCTGGAAGAGTACAACGTGGAAATCTGTGTGTTCGGGCATGTGCACAAGGATTCGTTTCCCCAGCACGAGGCGCTGGTTTTAAGCGGAGAGCTTCTCGGAAAGACCCGCTGCTGGTGTGTCGCGTGTGATCGGATCGACTTCACCCCAAAGGAAATAAAGTGATAATACGAAATACGGCGCGGCTAATCGTTATTGATTCCCAAAAGCGGGTACTGTTTTTTATGATGGATGATGGAAGACCTGTTCATCCTGCGCATCCTGATCTGGTTTCCTACTGGTTGCTTCCTGGTGGCGGGATCGACCCTGGAGAAACCTCGGAAGAAGCGGCAATTCGTGAACTTCGCGAAGAAACTGGTATTATTGATGCAAATTTGGGGCCATTGGTTTGGATTCACGAGCGAATTCTAAATACCCATGACAAAGATATTCTTTTTCATGAAGAAATATTTGTTGTTTATGTCGATAGACCCCAAGTTAATAGGGACTCTCTGCTTCCCTACGAAGTCATAACGCATCAAGAGCTTCGCTGGCTGAGCGAAGCGGAAATTCGAGTCTCGCAGATACGGTTTTTACCCTTGCTGCTTCCCAATCTGATCGGGCCGATTCTGGCCGGAGAGCTACCCGAAGGGCCGGTATCGCTTCGCTCCTGACGCTGGTACAATAGGCCATGGAGAAGCGCATCTTCGGCATCGAGACAGAGTTCGGGTGCATGGTTCGCGATGAGCGGGCCGGAACCTCGGAGCGGGTGGTCGAAGAGGTGAAGAACCACTGCTTCTACCAGAAAAAGTGGGGCGTGATCGACCTGCACGCCCGAGACTACTCGTTCGAGCCAGCCCGCTCGGGTGGGTTTCTGCTCAACGGCGGACGGCTGTACATTGATGCTGTCGGCGACCACGAAGAATACGCCACTCCCGAGTGTACATCGGTTTTCGATGCCTGTCGGTACTACAAAGCCGGGCAGTGGATCGTTCAGAGTTTATTGGCCGATTTAGGACTCGAAGACTGGGTGAGTTTTCACAATAACTCGGTGGATCACTTTGGCGGACATACGTTCGGGTGTCACGAGAACTACCTGGTAGAGATGCAGGACGAAGATTTCTTCCGGGCGAGCTTCAATTATTTACTACCGTTCTTAGTTACCCGTCAGATCTTTGCAGGAGTGGGTCGAGTGGGCGGGCATAAGCTGAATTTCCAGTCGATGCGCAACTCGGTGATGACAATCTCTGAGTACGATGTAGACTATCAGTGGGTTTCTAATTTCTATGGCGTCGAGATAGACCCGAGCGTCGATTTTCAGCTTTCCCAAAGAGCCGATCATATCGTAAAAACGATTTCCTCGCGGGTTCGGTTCAATCGGGCGATTATCAACCCGAAGTGGGATAGTTATTATAATTTTTCGAACTTACATCGGCTGCATATTCTCTACGGCGAGGGAAATATGTCCGACTATGCGACGGCTCTGAAAGTCGGAACCACAAGCTGTGTGCTCTCTCTGGTGGAAGACGGACTTTTAGGCACCGAGGTCGAGATTCGTGACCCGCTGGAGACCCTGAAGTCCGTGAGCCGCGATCCTACCTGGCGCTGGCTCGTGAAACGCAAGTCGGGCGGGACGATTCCGGCCATTGACTTGCAACGAATTTACCTGGAAGCCTCGAAAAAACGTCTGGCGGGAGTCGATGCCGAGACCGATTGGGTGCTTGCCGAGTGGGAAGACACGCTGGATGCGCTCGAAAAAGACCCGATGAGCCTTTATAATAAGCTTGACTGGGTCGCCAAGCGGAAAATCTACTCGGAGTTCATCGAATCCGAGGGCGTCGGCTGGCACGACGAAGTGATGCAGAGTTTAGATATCGAGTATCACAACACCAACCGGGCGACTTCGCTGTTCTATGGCCTCGAAGAAGCAGGCGAGATGGAGAAGCTCGTCACCGATGCCGAGGTGGTAGAAGCTGCCATCCGCGCGCCACAGAACACGCGGGCTGCGGGCCGGGCCGAGATCATCAAGCGCCTGATCGACTCGAAGTCACGCGACTATGTGATCGACTGGGATCTGGTTTATCTCGCCAAGAACAAGCATTTAGACCTGAAAGACCCGTTCCACAATTATTTGAAAGACTCCGAGCCGTTCGTGAAGTCTATCAGCTAAGTAGAAATCCTGAGTTTTCCCCCATTACTGGGGGCCAGGGGGTAAAAATAACGAAGTCAGGGGTTTTTGCTGGCAGTAATTAGCTCAAAGTTCGGGTCGTGGGAGAGTTCCCAGAAGAAGATTCCGGCTAATTTCTCGGTTTTGGCCCAGTTGGACTTTGCTTGGACGGATTTCTGGTTGTCAAAGCCGATGATCTCGCCCGATTTGGTGAGCAGGGCCGGGCCTTCGGGGGTGTTGGTGGGAGTCCCGAGGGATTTTAAGTCTTTCCAGGCGACTTCGGCGTATTTTGAGGCCCCGGTGGGCTTGTCTCCGAAGGCTCTGGCGGCAAATCCGCGCCCATAGAGCGGGATTCCGAGGGCTAACTTTTCTTTTTTGAGGCCACGGGCGGCCCAGTAGGTGATCGCGCTCTGGCAGAAGCTCATGGGGGCGTGGTGCCCGGCGACTTCGCTCCAGGGTCCGGCGGCGTCGTAGGACATGACGTTCATAAAGTCCAGGGTTTTGGTGAGCGTGGCCGGGTCTATCCAGCGCCCGGACCAGTCCGAGGCGGGAATGGCGGCGCTCAGGAGCTTATTGGGCGGGAGTTTCTTGCGCAGGGCGAGTAGCAGGGCGCTGTATTTTGCTTTCTGGGCGTCGGTTTCGGGGAACTCCCAGTCGATGTCGAGGCCATCGAAGCTGCATTTTTGGGCTACGGCGATTAATTTCTCGGCAAAGCCGGGCTTGCTTGCGGCAAAGGCGCTGCCGCTGCTCTCTCCGCCGACGGAAAGCAGGGCTTTGACCCCGTTTTTGTGGGCCAGGCGAACGAAGTCCCGGACTTTTTTCTCGTCGGGGAAGGGTTTGGGCGTACCGCTCGGCTCCAGTTCCAGAAAGGCGTAGCAGACGTGGGTCAGGTGCGCCCACGGGAGCTTTTCGGGACCGAAGTCGTCGTTCCAGTTGGCCCAGTAGCCGAGCGTGATTGGCTTCATGCCCTATTCTATCCGGCAGAGGGTGGTTTCTTCCGTGATCTCGGCGCTGTTGGCCGGGATTTTTCGACCGAGGCTGTCATACAGGGTCTTGATGGTGTTGGTGTCGCTCTCGCTGAGCGCCCCCGGCGGCTCCGGGGCGAAGTACATGATGTCGGTGGATGCGGTGCTGTGACCGCCGAGGCCGAGCGCGTGCCCGATCTCGTGGATGATCACGGCCTGGCGCTTGCCTGCGGGCAGTCCGGCCTCGATCTTGATGCTTGCGCCGACCATTTTCCCAAACGGGCTGCTACGCACGAAGCGCCGGGTGGTGACGCCGACGATGCTGCCTGCAAGCTCGGGGTCGCTGGCCGGGGCAAAAGTCAGCGCGATCTCTGCCGCGCCGCCTGTGGCCGGAGTTATGGAAAGATTGCCCGCCGCCTGGCTCCAGTGGCGCTCGGCCTGGCTCGCCTCGGCCCGGAGCGTGGCGTCGTCGGTGGTCTCTACGCCGCGCGTGTAGGCTATTGTGACAGCGCGGGCGGGCCAGCGGGCGATGTCGGACTTGATCGTGTCGATGTAGTTGGGGGTAAAGCTACGCCCCGTGTCAGTGTTGCTCGCAGGCGTGGCCCCACCGCCACACCCGCTTGCTATCATGGCGAACGTTGCCGCCATTGCGACGCTCCTGCGATGCGTCATGTACCCGAGTCCCTCTCTTGCACTACGGAAAGAACACTCCGGTATTTCTTTCAGTTCCCTTTTTCTTCCTGCTTTTACAACTTTGTGCGTTGTGGGTTTTACTTTGTCTTTTGTCTGTTGCACCCGGCCCCTCTTGGAGCGTCGCTTTGCTCCTTCCCCCCTTCCCCCGTGCTGCACGGGGGCGAAAGTGCAGCCGAGGGACGAGGCAAAACGCTTCGGGGGACACCATGCGACGCTCTTGCCGGGCGTTCAGACGAGCCGGGCAACAAACAGTAGGCAATCGAGCGCGGCAGCGCAGAGAGCGCAGGGAACTAAGGCATGCTTGAAAAACAGCGGCCAGTCGATGTCGGGCATTTTGGAGCAAACTCCTTTCCGTGAGATTGCCCCGTTCTATTTCTGGCTCGTTGCGGCGGCTGGAACGTAATGAAATAAACGAAATTTGGCGTTGGTTGCGCTACAATAGAGGCGGGAGTTGCCCATGCTGACGATCACTCTGTGCCCTACGAAGCCACCGCAGATCGCTCTGGAATTTACGGGCGCGGGTGTGGACCTTGCGCCGATCTCTCAGAGTGCCGAGGCAACCGCTGTGCTGGTTTATTTGTTGGGTAAGCCGAATGAGGCGTGCTCTATTGCGACCATGGCCCGAGAGCTGTTCAAATCGGAGAATGTCTCGCCGGTTTCGCGGGGGCTAAAGGTGGTTCGGCAGGCGTTCGGGGCGGGTGAGACGGAGCGAGAGCAGCTCTGGACGACCTCTTTGCTGGTCGGGGATACACCTCTGCTGACGCTGGAGAAACCCAACCGCTTCGAGGTTCGGCTGACGCTCTCCGAGCAAGTCACGGTGAAGACGGTGGACCCGGCTGCGTTTGCTCGGCTGCTTCCTCAGCGGCCACAGCGTTCTACTGTGCCGTCATTGTCGCCCGGTCCGATAGTGGGGTTGACGGCTTTCTGGGAAGAGCGTCCGACCGAGTATGCGGCGCTGGTGGCTGCGCTGAAAGTGGGGAATGCGGCGCTGACGCAGGCGGTGGCTTTGCGGGGCATGGGCGGGATCGGGAAGACGCAGCTTGCGGTAAAGTACGCGCTGGACCATGCCGCGCTCTATCCGGGCGGGGTCTGGTGGCTGCGGGCGGAGTCTAAGGACCGCTTGATCGAGTCTCTGGTGGCGCTGGCTTATACCTATATCCCCGAGCAGGCGGTTCGGGACAACCCGGAGCTAACCGCGCAGCGTCTGTGCGCCTACCTGCCGTCGCGGGGCGCTTGTCTGTGCATTCTGGACAATGCCGATACGCCGGGGGAGATTGCTTCGTGGATCGCAATGCTCTCTCAGGCGGGCAAGGTGCTGCTCACGACCCGCGCGACCTCGCTCCCGCAAGGCTTGCAAGCAGTTCCGGTCTCGCGGCTGAACGACGAGCAAGGCGTCGCGCTCCTTTTGCGGCGCTCTGCGTCTCACTCGGCTTCGTTGGCCTCCCCTATTTCTACTTCTGTCACTCAGCCCCCAGTAATGGCTCCTCACATTTCAGTTTTTGCCCCCCAGCCCCCAGTAATGACCCCCCAACCCCCAGTAATGGGGGAGTCTTTGGTGGGCGTGCCGACACACAAGTCCGATCCCCCCATTACTGGGGGCCAGGGGGCAGCTAAAAAAGGCCAGGGGGCAGGCATTATAGGGCAGGGGGCCGATGCTATCGGCCAGGGGGAACCGGACGCCGACGCCCTGGCGCTGGTTCAGCGGCTCGGGGGGCTGCCTCTGGCTATCGACCAGGCGGGTGCGTTCCTCGCGGAGACAGGCAGGTCGGTTGCGTGGTATTTAGAGCGCTACGAGCAAGCGGGCAAGGAGCTACGGGCGCGGCGCAAGTCAAGCGCGGACGAAGTAACGCCCGACGAGGAATACTCCGAGCATGTGTGTGTCGCCAAAACGTTCGACGTGACGCTGGAGCACCTTCAAGACAAGCACCCTGCGACGGTGGAGCTTCTGTATACGATGGCGTTTTTGGCCGCTGACGACATCCCGGAAACCATTTTTACCGGCGGGGCGGAGCATCTGACCCCGTTGCTTGCAGAAGTGGCACAAGACGAATTTGCTTTCTTAGACGTGGTGCAGGCCGCGCGAAATCTGTCTCTGATCGAGCCGAGTACGGAAGCAGGCTTGCTCAGCATCCACCGCGTCGTGCAAGACGTGCTGAAAGACAAGCTCTCCGACGACAACAAAAAGCTCTATGTAACTGCTGCCATGCATGCCGTAAATGCCATTACGCCCAATACGTTAAAGACTGAGTGGTGGGTGCCGACAAAACTGCACTCACAAAATGAAGTTGTGATTGCTGAGGCAATGGCTCAAAACATAGACACAAACAATTTTTCTTGTTTGCTTAACGAAGAAGCAATACGACTTCAATTTATGGCTCAATATCAAAAAGCTGAGCTTCTGTACCGAAGATTACTGTATATTGCAAAGACTAACTTTGGAGCAAGCCACCAGGATACAGGAATATGTCTTAACAATTTGGCACTTTTGCTGAAAACCACGGGGCGTTATAACGAGGCTGAGCCGTTGCTCCGAAGGGCACTGGAGATTGCGGAGACTAATCTGGGAATAAGCCACCAGGATACAGGAATACGTCTTAACAATCTGGCAGAGTTGCTTAAAACCACGGGGCGTTATGACGAGGCTGAGCCGCTGTACCGAAGGGCATTGGAGATTGCGGAGACTAATCTGGGAGAGAATCACCCGGATACGGGAATATATCTCAACAATCTGGCAGAGTTGCTGAGAACCACGGGTCATTATGACGAGGCTGAGCCGCTGTACCGAAAGGCACTTGAGATTACTAAGACAAACCTTGGAGAAAATCACCCAGATACGGGAATACAGCTTAACAATTTGGCACTTTTGCTTAAAACCACGGGGCGTTATGACAAGGCTGAGCAGCTGTACCGAAGAGCACTGAAGATTGATGAAGCAGCATTGGGGACGAATCATCCTGACATGGGTATTGATTACAACAATCTGGCAAGCTTGCTGAGAACCACGGGGCGTTATGACGAGGCTGAGCCGCTGTACCGAAGGGCACTGGAGATTGCAGAGACTAACCTCGGAGAGAATCACTCGACTACGGGAACACGTCTCAACAATCTGGCAGGCTTGCTGGAAACCACAGGGCGTTATGGCGAGGCTGAGCCGCTGTACCGAAGGGCTGTGGTTGTTTTTGTGAATTCTCTGACGCTGGTGCATCCCAGTACGCAAGGAGTGGCAAACAACTGGTTAATGTGTCTTCAGGAAATGCAAGAGAAGGGGTTGCTCACTTACTCGCCGGAGGAGATACAGGAGGTGGAGGCGGTGCGTGCGTTGATTTCGGCAGCCCCCGAAGCGCGTTACTCGCAAAGCTCGTAAAGCTTTCGCCCCCGTGCGGCACGGGGGAAGGGGGGCATGGTATACTGAAAATGTGCCAATGGTGGCATAGAGGCTTGCAACAAAGCCTCGCTGGTTTGCAAAGAGAGGATTAAGACAATGCCGGTTATCTCGCAAAGTCCACAGACGTATGTGGCGACTTCCGATGAACTCATAGCACACTGGACAAGAGCCAATGTGACCGCCGCAGGAACCCCGATCAAGCTCAAAGGAAACTATTTTCTGGCCGACTTTAGCTTAGACCGCAACAATCTCAGCGAGAAGATCGCCCAGGTTCGCTCGGTCCTACTCTCAAGGCAGATGAGTGCGGGCCTGCGTGACCAACAAAAGACCACAATTCGCGAGTACCAAGTTCGGTTTCGCGGAGCCGTCACCAATGCGCTCATGGACACGCCCTATGCCAACAATCTCCCAACCCTGCCGGTCCTTGCCACCGACGAAACTCGCTACAAAGAACCCTTTCTCGCCATGGCCGAGCGCTGGCGGGCCATCAATGCCCTCGGCGGTAGCGTAGCGGACTTCACCGGTCCGCTGATTATCGGCGATGGAATCACGCTGGAAAGCTATGAACTCGCACTGGCCGACCTGGAGAGCAGCTACCGCGCCGTCGGCAGCGCGGACGCGGCCCTGGACACCTTGCGCTCGGAACGTAACGCCTTGCTGGAGCCACTCAAGAAGAGAATGCAGCAGTACAAGGCCGCACTGATCGACCGCTTCGGCAAAGACCACGCCCTGGTCAAGAGCCTTCCCACCCTCTCGCCCACACCCGGTGCCACGCCGCCCCCGGTCGCGCTCAGTGGCAGCTTTGACGCAGGCAAGGGTAAAGCGACTCTTTCCTGGGGAGCCTCAGCCGCCGCCGATCTCGACCACTACGAGGTCCGTACGACCGGAGAGCTTCCCTATCGCGCCGAAGACGAGAGCGTGGTTGCCAGCACCCCGGCCAATGTCACCGGGCTGGAAACCGACGAAGGCTTGCTTGTTCCCGGAGCGAGCGCGAACTTCAAGGTGTACGTCGTAACAAAGACCAACCACGAGCGAGGCAGCAACGCGGTTAAGATAAAGCGGACGTGAGAGGGCAAACTTCTCGTATCCCTCCCCCGCCCTCGTTCCTCGGGCACCCCCTCCCCGGCTTCGCGGGGGGCAGGGGGTAGCACCCACCCCTAAACCCCCTCCCATAGCGAAGCGGCGAAGCCTGGGAGGGGGTCGCGAGGAACGAGCGGGGGGAGGGACAAAACCAACAGCATCATGACCATCACCCGTGATCCCGTGGGCAAGCGCACGCTCTACTATGCCAGAAGCAAAGAGGGCATAGTACATGCTCAAAAGCTCAAAGACCTGAGAAAATATGCCCAGGGTATAAACACCGAAGCCCTGCGCGACTACTTATGCTGCGCGTTTGTCCCCGGCGAGAGGACAATGTACCGAGGCGTAAGCGAGCTTCGGCCCGGCGCAAGCTTGGATACAAGTACGGGAGAGATAACACCGGGCGTGGAGTTCATCGAAGGAGCCTGGAGCGCCGAAGAGCCGCTCGAAGAACACGCAAGGCGGCTCAGGCCATTGTTAGAAGCCGCCGTGCAGAGCAGATTGCCCGGCAAGGGCGAGCCGGTCGGCGTCTATCTCTCTGGAGGTCTCGACTCATCGCTCGTAGCCGCGCTTGTGCGAAGCCTGCACGACGGCCCGGTGCACACGTTCTCCATCCACTTCGGCGATGCCACTCCCCACGAGCTGAAATGGTCCAGCATGGTCGCCGAGCATCTCGGCACCGAGCACCAGATACTCGGCTTCGATGGCAAGACCATCTACCAGCACTTAGAAGAAACTATAGACGCCCTGGATGACCCCATCGGCGACCCCTTAACTGTCCCCAATTATCTCTTAGGCCGCGCCGCAAAGAACAAAGGCATCACCACGATCTTCAATGGAGAAGGCGGCGACCCCGTGTTCGGCGGCCCGAAGAACTTGCCCATGCTTCTGCACGCCCTGTACGACACCAGCGAGAGCGATAGCCGCGCCGCGTACTTTAGAAGTTATCAAAAGTGTTACGATGACCTTCCCAAGCTGCTCACACCTGCCTGCAAAGAAAGCTTGAAGAGCGCCCCGCCGCAAGAACATTTGTTAGATGCTTACTTGGGAGAATGTTCTCCGATGAAAGACTATCTCAATCGGCTCATGCTCATCAACGTCCGGCTCAAAGGGGCTGACCAGATTCTCACCAAAGTCAGCAATCTCACCCAGGTTCATGGCTTGACTGCTGCGTCCCCGTTGTTCGACGCAAAAGTCGTCGAGGCGGGTTTCGCGATTCCGGGCAAGTACAAACTGGACGGTGCCCGCGAGAAAGCCGTGCTCAAAGAAGCCGCCCGAGACCTGCTCCCCGATGCCATACTTGGCCGCCCCAAGTCCGGAATGATGGTTCCCGTCCAGAAATGGTTCCAGCAAGACCTGCAAAAGCCTGCCCGCGCAAAACTACTGTCTAAAAACGCGCGAATCAGACCCTATTTAGAGCAAAATATTCTTAAACAATGGCTCGACTATGCCCCGCAACCGTTCCCAAGGCATGGCGTCAAGCTGTGGCTTGTTCTCACTTTGGAGCTATGGCTGGAGCGCAATAACCTGTAAAGAGTGCCAGATTTGCTGGATAACTGACATATTTCTGGTATAGTTCGGGATGAGGTAAAAATCCTTGATCAAGTTCCTTCTTATACTTCTTGGCATTATCCTGTACGTCTTGCTGGGCAACGTGTGTACGTGCAGGCATCGCTCGCAGATCGCCCAATTAGCCCACGCCGACGACGCATCGTTCGTGACCGTCGCCACGCGGCCCACGCCTGCGCCGCCGGGAACCACGCCCTCCGCCCTCGGCGGCCTGGACGTTCTCACGGGCGGCGACAAGGTCGCTCTGCGCGGCACGCTTCCGTCCGAGGCCGCCAAAGAGGCGCTCACCGCCGAGGCAACAAAAATCTACGGCGCGAAGGGCTTCACCACGCAGTTCCGGCCTCCGTCGATGCAAGCCGAGGTCGAGAGCAACTGGCTCGAAGTCGCCCGCAAAGCCGTCGCGTGGGGCAAGTTCGGCAGCATCAACCTCAACAACAAAGTCTTGACCCTGCGCGGCGAGCAGCCGACCGAGGCCACAAAGAGCAAGCGCTTCGAGTACACCAAAAAAACCCTGGGCGACGGCTGGAAAGTCATCGATGAGATGACCGTGGCAGTCGCCACGCCCGCCCCGAGTCCGACCCCGCAGAGCGCGAACGCCACCACGCCAGAAAACCTCAAGGCGTTTAAGAACATCACGTTCGAGACGGGCAGCGCGACCATCACTCCCGAGGGCATACGCCTGCTCGACGAAGCCGCGCAGGTCATGGCGACCACCGGGGCCGTCCGCTACGAGGTCGCGGGGCACACCGACAATCGCGGGGCCGACGCCGCCAACCAGAATCTGTCAGAGCGTCGCGCCGATGCTGTCCGCAAGCATCTCATGGACCAGGGCATCGCTCCCGAGCGCCTCGAAGCCCGAGGCTATGGCGAGAGCAAGCCCGTCGCGCCCAACGACACGCAGGCCAACCTGGCCCGCAACCGCCGCATCGAGTTCACGGAGCTCAAGTAAGAGAACCCTATGGAAGAAATCATTCGTATCATCTGGCTTTGCCTTCTTGTCGCCATGGTCATCGGTGGGCTTATCGGCTACTGGCTCGGTACCCTCTGGCGCAAACCTGCGCCCGCCACAGACGACATCGTGAGCCTTCAGACCAAGCTCACGGCAGCGCGGGAAGAGTGCGAGACCTGCGGAAAAGCACGCAAGACCCTGGAGACCCGCGTGAGCGACCTGGAGCGCTCGCTTCTGTCCAGCAAGAGCCGCACTGCCGAGCTGGAGAACAAAGCTCGCATGCTGGAGACCCCGGTCGAGGCCGAAGTGATCAAGGCCGCGCCCCCGGACGCCGTGGGCGCGAGCTGGGCGTCGCTGGCCGCGAGCATCGAGCGCGACAACCTCGAAGACATCCACGGGATCGGTCCCAAGCTCGCCACGTTGCTTCACGGCCTCGGCGTGCACACGTTCAAGCAGATCGCGCTCTGGACCGACGCTGACATCGACCGCATCGACGAGAAGCTGGCTGAGTTCAAGGGGCGCATCCGCCGGGAGAGCTGGGTCGAGAGCGCCAAAGAATGTCACTGGCGCAAGTACAGCGAAGCCCTACCCGGCTACACGCCCGGCACGGGGAAAACGACGCCGCCCGAACCCGCAGCAGGCAGCTAAAGCAGCCTGCTGCACAAATTCAAGGAGGCCCCCAGCCGCTGGGTACCCGGCCCCCTCAGTGCCGTTCACGGTGCTTTTCTCGTGCAGCGGGCTGGTTTACCTGCCCGCTGCCTACCCTGCGTGGTATAATTATTCTTGACGGATGTCCCCGCGTGCCGGCCCGATTGAGTTTAACTTCAAGGAGGAACGGCGCGGGCGCAGAGTTCGTCCATTACCGGCTCTTTGAGCCGTGACTGGAGGAATTTCATGGCGCCTGCTATGAGTATCAAGGGGGCAGATGCCCCCTGCGTGGTTTTTTCGCTTACCGAGCTGGGGCTGGACCCGGCGCGGTTTCTTTCGGAGCTTTCTCCGCACTTCCTTGCGCTTCCCTGGGATCTTTACGATGTCAAGCGGGCGCAGGTTCAGCGCCTTCTTGATGCGTTTCCCGAGGAACATACGCGCCTTGAGGCATTTCTCTCCGAGTTCTTCGCGGGCACGACCGACCTTGCTGCGCTCTCGGACCTGACGAAGCAGCTTCCTGAGGCCACCGTTCACCCGCATCGCCAGCGGGCCATCGCGCACTTTCTGCTGGAGCGTGGCGCGAAAAAAAGCGACTGGTCAGTGGCGCGCCTCGAAGAAACAAGCTTCTCGCAAAGCCCGATGGCGGCAGGAGACTACCGCGTCCTTCCCCGCGTCTTTGCGCCCATGAACGAGGCAGTCTCCGACAATTTGCTGTTTCTGGGCTGGCTACGGGCTATCGGGGAGCAGGTTCGAGCGGCTCGCCCGGACGTGCGAGCGCTACGAGTTACGTGCCACCAGATGCGGACCATCGCACGGCCTGGAGGGAGCGCGACCAACTCGCCCGAGGGGATTCACCAGGACGGCGCGGACTTTATCGTCAGTGCGCTGGTGATGGAGCGCCTGGGCGTCACCGGGGGCGAGAGCCGCATCTTCGGGCCGGACAAAGAAACCGTGCTGCTGCGCCACACGCTCCAGCCGGGCGAGGGGATTTTTCAGGCCGACGCAGGCTCCCCGCTCTGGCACGATGTCACGCCCGTGGTCGTGTCGGGTGAGGGTGAGGGGGTTCGTAGCCTGTTCGGGCTGGACATTCGGGTGGCCTAAATTATTTTTAATATTATATTTTGTGAGAGTGATGCAGTTAATAATAACCTATTATTGGAATTTATTTGAGGTGAGCCGTTGACAAAAAAGAGAGGAGGAGATACAGTTCATTGGAACTACCATGAATGCCTCCTCTCATTCTACACAGCGCCGGGTAGGAAGTGTTGTAATCGGCACAATTTCCTGTCTGGCAATTTTCGCTAGTACAAAGCATATCGTGTTATTATCTCCAGAAATATTTGGGCGAAGTTCTATTACTCCCCCCCCCCTGAAAAATCGTCTGCCACATTCAGGCTTAAAACAAAAAGATATTCCAAACATACCCCATGATGCAAATCTAATTTTAGTTTTAGCAGAATCTTGCACTAAATGTAGTGCTATTGTATTGTCTTACGGGAAACGTCTTGAGCATATTTTTGGGCCAACAGATTACAAAATTGTCCTTGTTACTAAAGACACTCAATCGGAAATTGATTTTGCCAAGGTAAAGTCACCATGGTCAGCAGGAAATGTCATTAGCGATTCACAGGGAGCGATACTAACCTCTCTTGGAAACCCCGATATGCCTCAGGTTATCGTTTTTAAAAATGGAAATGTAGAATTTTCAGGTAAAAGCGATGAGAGTTTAAAACAAAGTCTCTACAGGCTTTGTATCGAAAAGAAAATCCCGCCACGAAAAATGGATGATGGATTTGATCAAGGAGCAGTTCCATGCAGCGTAAAATAGCTTTCACACTGATTGAACTTTTAGTTTGCTTTGCTATAATTGCAATTTTAGCAGCTATTATTTTTTCTGTACTTGCTGCTGGCAAAGATAAAACAAGACAGTCTGTATGCTTGTCTAACATGCGTCAAATACATGCTGCCGTTATGCTATATCGACAAGATTATGATGGTTCAGATTCAGGAACGAGTGTTTCGCAATTGGGTCTCCCAAAAAGTATCGAAGGTTTACCACAATGGGGATACATAAAAACCAATGAAATTATGTGGTGTCCTAACCGAGTTCTGACAGAATACGGAAGACAAATGAAAAACGACCATCTTTTATGGAGTTATGAAGATTATTCTGAATATAAATATTATTACAATTTTGCAAAAAAATATAATGAAGATCATAAATGGCCACTTTTTCTTTGTAAATTTGAAGATATTTCCAATATAAGAAAAAATCCATCGCAAACACCGCAAATGGTGTCGGTAATCACTCTGGATGGCAATGTCTATCGGTTCGCGTATGAGAAAATCCAAAAACTGGGAGGAGCTGGAAAGAATGAAGTTCAAGATGAAATCTACCGTTGATCTGATCACTTCTGTGATCATTGCAACAGCCTGTGTTGCTGTTGGTTGTGGTACTCCTGTAGAAGAGTGTCTGGAAAGAGCCAAGAAATTGGTATGGTCAGGATGTAGTACCCCCACAACGGGGTGCTCCACTTTCGCGAATGGAACTGTTGGGGCAGAAACCGTCTATCCGATGTGTTTCTCCAAGCCTGACGAATTCCAAGGATGTTGCACTCTTACCGTGCGAAGACGCGGGTGTTTTAATGGTTCGGGTGACCCCTGTGGAACCTATGACGACACACCCTTGTCTGCTACGTTCCAAGTGAATGCCCTTTGTGAGCAGGGTACAAATCTGATGCCAAACACAAACTGCATCACTCCTGCGCCAGTCTCGACTCCGCCGCCTGGAGGCAATTAAAAGATAGCTCCTCACTCCAGGCCGCTGCTGGCACGCTCTTTGCGATAGTCGGGCAACATGAGTGTTGCGACGTCGCGAGATTCTGTCGTTGCCCCGGTTTATTGTGAGTACGAAGCCGAGTCGGTGGGCGAGCAGGGCAACCTGCCGCCCCCGGTTCTGGCACGACGGGTCGGCTGGATCGGGCTGGGGATTTTCTCTATTTTTGGCTTGATTGCAATTTTTTTAGAAGTCTTGCAAAACATGTGGTAGACTGTGACTCCGTAATGGGTACAGAAAAGAAAAAGCCGCTCACCCCCGAGCAAAAGCAAGAGATCGTCGCGCGCTACCAGGCCGGCGAATCCCTCGTGCCGTTGGGGGAGGTGTTCAGCGTCGCACCAACCACGATTCGTCAGGTTCTCCAGGATCTGCGTGTCTCTCTTCGTCGTGCAGGCCGTCCGCGCAAAGATGGGTCTCAAACGCCGCCGCGCGAGCCGCGTGAGCCGGGGACGCGAACGCGCGAGATCGAGGCCCAGCGCACCAGGCGTCGCGAGGAGCGCGATGCCAAGATCGCCCGGATCGTCGGGCGTCGCAAAGCCGGACTCTCTCTGGAGCAGATCGGGCAGGAGTATGGCGTCTCCCGCGAGCGAATTCGCCAGCTTCTCAAGGGCACCGAGGTCGAATCGATCCGTGTCAACCGTCTGAACGATATTCCGGCGCTGGATCGCAAGCGAATGGAGAATCTCTGGTCCGAGGGGACGAGCGCCCGCGAGATCGGGGAGCTGTTCGAGATGCCCATGCACCGCGTTCTCGCTGTCGTGCGCAAGGTTCCGCGCCAGCCCGTGCTCTCCGAGCAGAAGCAGAAAATTCTTCAGCTCTGGGACGAAGGCAAGGGGCTTACCGAGATCGCTCGACGCCTGAGCTTGCCGTCGTACCGAACTGCCCAGGCCGTCGTGCATCGGCATCGGCGCGTCCGGACACGTACCGAGACGGCGCAGCGCGACATGGAAGTGCGGATCATGGCGGTGCGCGGGATGACCAACCGCGAGATCGCCACCCAGCTCGACATGTCCCACGCCAATGTCGTCCGGATTCTCAACCGCGCCTACACTCAGTAGCCTGCGTGTTGTCGCTTCCGATGGACTATCACAGCCATCACCGACGTTGCGGCCACGCCGTCGGTGAGCTGCGCGACTACGTCGAGGCGGCGCTCCTGCGGGGGCTGACGCACTTCGGACTCTCCGACCACAACCCCGCGTGGTGGTCGGAGAGCGAGCATCCGTATCCTGGCACCTACATGCCTCGGGGCGAGTACCCCGCCTATCTCGCGGAAGCACGGGCGCTTCAAGCCGAGCATACCGGGCGAATTTCTCTGAGCGTCGGGTTAGAAACTGACTGGATCGACGGGCGTGGGGCCGATCTCGCCCGCTTCTTAGACAGCCGCCCGCTCGACTACGCCCTCGGCTCGGTGCATTACTGCGGGGGCAAGTCGATTTTTGATCGTCGGCGCTGGGCCACCGACGACCCCGAGACGGTCTTTGCGAGCTACTACGCGCTGGTCGAAGACGCCGCCCGGAGCGGTCTTTTCGACATTCTCTCCCATCTGACCGCCGTCGAAGCCTATGCCCCGCCCGAAGTCCGAGCGCGAGCGGTAAAATACTATCCGCCGGTTGCCGATGCCGTGGCAGAAAGCGGCTGCCTGGTCGAGATCAACACCAGTGGCTACCGCAAGATGGGCGGGGACGAGCCGTTTCCCAACCGGGCCATGCTCCGCCTTCTCATCGAGCGCGGGGTCGGGCTGACGTTCGGTTCGGACTGCCACACCCCCGAGGAAGTCACCTTCGGCCAGGAGCGCGTCGCAGGCTTGCTCGGTGAGCTGGGCGTCACGGTTTCTGCCGGGCCGCAACAAAAAGCGGTCCATCGGTGTCTTCTCTCTTACTTCCAAACAACCTAATGAACGCTTTGCACAACCTTACCGATTTCACCTGGATGAGCCAGCCCGGAGCCTGGCTTGGCCTGCTCACGCTCGTGGCGCTGGAGATTGTTCTGGGGATCGATAACATCGTCTTCATTTCGATTCTCTCGGGCAAGCTTCCCAAAGAACAGCAAGCCCAGGGTCGCAAGACCGGAATGATCCTGGCGATTATTCCACGAATTTTGTTGCTCTTGATGATCCCGATTGTACTGAGTTTCGAGCACGGAATTCTCCCTTTGCCGTTTCCCGATCCGGGCAAACCGACGCAGAAGCTCTCGCTCTCAGTGCAGGACATCATTGTTTTTCTGGGCGGATTGTTTTTGATTTACAAAGCCACCAAAGAAGTGCATCATAAGCTCGAAGGTGAGGCAGAGGAGCTGGGAGCTGGCGGAAAAGCCGCTGCGTTCGCTGCCGTGATGGGCCAGATCATGGTTCTGAACATTGTTTTTTCGCTCGACTCGATTATCACGGCGATTGGAATGGTGCCCAAAGAGCAAGTTCTGGTGATGATCCTTGCGGTGCTGATCTCCAGCGGGATCATGGCGCTTGCGGTCAATCCGGTGAGTCGGTTCGTCGAGAAACACCCGACCGTCAAGATGCTGGCGCTGTGCTTCCTGCTTCTGATCGGCACGACGCTTCTGGGCGAGGCGTTCCACTTCCATGTTCCCAAGGGTTACATTTATTTTGCGATGGGTTTCACGGTCTTTGTCGAAGCTTTGAACCTCAGGGCGTCCGCCGGTAAAAAATGCCATACCGTGGAGCTAAACGAGCCGCATCTCTCGGATATAGAGGAAACCCGGTAAACTTGCCGAAGATGTAAGTTGCCATGGAACAGATCGTCGCCAAGTTAGAGCCAAAAGAATGGGCCTCGCTCGCCCTGCCCATCTGCCTGTGCCTGATGGCGCTGGTCGGGCTGAGTGCGCTTCTCACGCGGGGCAAGGAGCGGTTCTCGCTGGACCTGCCGCGCACGCCGCTGACCCGGAGCGATCTCTACATCGCACTCTCCATCGCTGGAGCGTTCTATCTGGTCGGTCTCTGGCGGCTCGGGGTGCCTCAGAAAGCGGTCTTCGATGAGTGCTACCACGGGCGAAGCGGGATGGAGTACCTGCTGGGACTCAACCCGACCGAGTGGACCCATCCGCCGCTGGGCAAGCTTCTTATCGCCAGTAGCCTCAAGGTCTGGGGCGGGGAGTTCAACCCGCGCGAGGGAATCTACAAGCCTGATAACTTCTTCTCGGAGCGCGCCGTGATCGGGTGGCGTTTTGCGAGCCTGGCTTGCGGGGCGCTGGCACTACTAATTCTCTACGCGCTGGCCCGCTCGATGCTCGGAAACACGCTTGTTGCCAGCATCGCAACCGGGCTTCTGGCCTGCGACGGGATTTTCTTTGTTCAGAGCCGGATCGCCATGACCAACGCATTCACCGTGCTGTTTATTCTGGTGGCGACGCTCGGGGCCTGGAAGTACCGCCAGACGGAGAAAAAGCCCTGGCTGCTCTTGCTGGCCTTCGGGCTGAGCTGCGCGGTCGCGACCCGCTGGAGCACGTTCTTCGCGCTGGGATTGCTCGGGCTTTACCTCACGACGTTTGAGATTCGGCGACTGCTGAAAATCCGTGCAGGCGTTCTTGTCTGGCTCGGCTCGACTTTGCTACTGGCCCTGACGTTTCTGGTGATTCCGGCAGCGTTTTATGTTGCGACGTACATTCCGTACATGAACCAGGGCCACGATCTCAATAAAGTCTGGCAGGAGCAACAGGCGATGTGGAGCTACCACACCGGCATGAAAGAGACACACGGGTATGCGTCGCCCTGGTGGACCTGGCCGCTGACGATCCGCCCGACCTGGTATGCGTTCACCAGCGACCCGCTCGGCGGCAATCGCCAGGGGATCGTCGCGATTGGCAACGCCGGAATCTGGTGGGCGAGCATTCCCGCGATGCTGGTCGGCGGAGTTCTGGCCGTGAGAGACAAACGAAGCGAGCTGGGCCTGCCCGTGCTTCTCGCCACCGGGCTGTGGGTGCTCTGGGGCGTCCAGAAGCGCTCGCTGGTCTTTCAGCACTACATGCTCGAAGCGATTCCCTTTGTTTGCATTTTGCTGGCGGCGCTGGGTTGTCTGCTCTGGCAAAAGCAAGAATCCGACGATTCTGGTTCGGTGAACCTGCGACGCCTGGTCGTCGGGGGCTGGGGAGTTTTAACCGTCGGCTGGTTTTTGTTCTGGTACCCGCTTCTCTCCAACTATCCGGTCTCGGGGAAGTTCTTCGACATGCATCTGTGGCTCGGAAAGCTCTGGATCTGACCCGATGTGGCTTGTTGCGATCAGTTTGACCGCGCTCTACGCGCTGGGCGGAGCGGCACTGACGACGTTTTTCGTCCGGCGGATGCCTCTGCTGGAGCGCCTGGCAATCGGGGTTCCGGCGGGTAGTGCGCTCTTCGGATTGGGCGGCCTGACCCTCGCCCACGCGCTTGGGATGACCCCACTCACGGTGATTCTGGCGCTGATTCTCTCGCTCCTGCCCCTGCTGGCGCTTCGGGACAAAAACCGGCGTCGGCAGCTCGTGCGCGAGTGGCGTCAGGCCCGCTTGAGGGTCAAACTTCGGCCCGCGACGCTCTTCTGGCTAATTTTCTACGTGCTTTTTGGAATCGCACTGATCTTGTTTTTTCGGGGAGCGCTGTTCTTCGGATCAAGTGGATCGTACGAGACGGCGAACTGGGCGAACATGGGAGATGTCGCGTATCACCTGGCGATCATCGAGGGGTTTCTACGGGGCGAGAACTTCCCGCCCGAGCATCCCGAGTTCGCCGGAGCGCGGCTGACGTACCCGTTTTTAGTGGATTTTATTGCGGCGCAGTCTGCTGCACTCGGCACGAGCATTCCCGATGCGCTTTTTGTGCAGAACGTCGCGCTGATCGGCTCGTTCGGGGTTCTACTCCATCGGTTCGCCCGGCGCGTGAGCGGGAGCGAGCTGGTGGCAAACCTGGTGATTCCGCTGGCGCTTCTCTCGGGCGGCTGGGGATTTCTGCGCGTCTTCACCGATTTTCGCGAGGCCCAGAATGGGCTGCTGGACTTCTTGTTGCACCTGCCGCACGACTACACCAACGACCCGGAGCGAGGCTACCGCTGGGGAAATATGCTGTGTGTCCTGCTCGGCACGCAACGCTCGATAGTTCTGGGACTTCCGACCGGGCTGGCGATCTGGCTTCTCTGGTGGCGTAGCCGCGCCGACTCGGGAGTGAAGAGAACGAGCGCCGTCGGGCCGATGGTGCTGGCGGGCGGGCTGTGCGGGTTTCTGCCGCTCGGGCATGTGCACACGCTGCTGGTCATGCTGGGCCTGGGAGCGGTCTGGGCGCTTCTGACCCGAAACTGGCGACTCTGGCGTCCGTTTTTTCTCACGGCGCTGGTGGTGGGGTTGCCGTGTGCGCTGTTCATGATCTTCCAGAGCCAGACCGAGACCGAGCCATTCCGCAGGTTTCATCCGGGCTGGGACTTCAAGGTCATGCCCGACGAGCGCATGAACGCGATTTTTGATGAGAAGGTCGGGGTTTTCACTAAAATAGGCTATCTTCTGGCGTCGCTGCCGACCTGGGGACAGCTCTGGCTGAAAAACACCGGGCTGACTCTGCCCCTGCTCTTAGTCGCACTGGTTTCGAGTGAGGCGATTCCGACGGTGCCCACGCGCTGGCGGCGGTTTTATCTGCCGACGATTTTATTGTTTGTCTTTGCCAATCTCATTCAGCTTGCGCCCTGGCCGTGGGACAACATCAAGGTTCTGATCTGGTGGCATCTTGCGGGCGTGATCTCGGTGGCGTGTCTTTTGAACTGGATGTGGGCGCGTCGGAGCTTCTGGTACCTGGTGGTTCCCGCTCTCTTTATTATTTTAACATTAGCCGGGGCGCTCGATGTCACCCGAGTCACGACGAGGGCCGCGCAGCAGAACGTCTACACCGCCGAGGAGCGCGACTTTGCCGACGCGATTGTGAAGAACACCCCGCCCCGCGCCCGCTTCGTGACGGCTCCGACCTACAATTCGGCGGTCTATCTCTCGGGTCGTCGGGTGATCGCGGGCTACTATGGGCATCTGTGGAGCCACGGACTGAACTCGCAGCCGCGTGAGATCGACATGAAGTCTATCTACTCCGGGGCACCCGACGCCGACCAGCTCCTTCAGAAATGGCAGGCGGATTATTTAGTCGTCGGGCCGCGCGAGAAGGGCGACCCGCACATTAAAATCAACGAAGCCTACTTGAAAAAATTCCCCGTGATCGCCCGCGTCGGCGAGCACCGACTGTTCAAGCTCCGCTGAAAAGACTTTCGACAAGTGCAGAGAGGTTGTTGTTTGTCACCCGAAAGAACCGCCCGACGCCTGCGGCCTGCGATGCTTGCTCATCGGTATCGGAGTCGCCGAAGAAGACGCACTCCGAAAGCGTGAGAGAGTGTTTCTCAGCGGCCTGAAGAATCATTCCGGGCGCAGGCTTTCGACACGGGCAGTTTTCGCTCGAAAGGTGCGTGCAGTAGAAAACGTCGTCGAGCGGGATTTTTGTGCGCAGCTTCTCGGTGATGGCGTCCAGATCGGCCTGGCTCATTGATTTTTTCCCGACACCCTGCTGGTTGGAGATCAAAATAATTTGAAATCTGGCCTCACGTAGCTTTTGAACGGCTTCGGGCGTACCCGGAAGAATCTCCAGCTCATTCGGGGTTTTTACATAATCGCCAGGGCGCAGGCGGTTCAAGACGCCATCGCGGTCTAAAAACGCGGCTCTCAGGAAATTAATCCTTTGATCCGGTCACGGAGCGCCGAAAATAAAATATGGCCCAGAATCATGTGGACATCCTCGACCTGCTGCATGTTGTCGCGCCGGGCCGTAAGCGCATAGTCCACACTCTCGGCTAATTTTCCGCCCGAGTACCCGCACAGTCCGATGGTGATCGCCCCGATTTCTTTTGCGACGCTGACGGCTTCCAAGACATTGGGCGAGTTCCCCGAACCCGAGATCGCCAGAAACACGTCGCCCTGACGGACCCAGGTGCGCGCCTGGCCCGCAAAGACATTGTCGAAGCTCGTGTCGTTGCCCCAGGCCAGAAGCACAGCGGGCGAGTCGGTCAGCGCGACGACTTCAAAAGGCTTTCCGCCCTCTAAATAAATATTTTTCGAGAGATCGCAGACCAGGTGCGATGCGGTCGAGGCCGAGCCGCCGTTCCCGCACAGGACCAGCCGCGCCCCGCGCTCCCAGCAGTCGTAGAGCACGTCCACGACGCGCGCGATGGCGTCGGGGTCGAGCTGACCGAGAAGCGTGGTCAGCGAGTCTAAATAATCGGCGACGTAGCCGCGCACGCCGTGGGTGCAGTCAGGCAGAATATCTGGCATGGGTTTATTATCGGCGTGTCCCAAGCAAAATGCCAGTGCGCTCTGTCACAAAGTCGGTTCTTTGTGCGTTGGACTTACTCAGGAGAGATTTTGCTATGTCGCTGACCGCTACCGTCACCACAGGTCGTGCCCAGTATGCCCTGGGACGTGCCATTGAGATTACGCTGGGCTTGCACAACGCGCTGAGCCGCCCCGCCTCGCTCCGGGTCTATCGGGAGTGGGAGTACGACATCCTCGTGCGCGACTCCCGGCGACGAGTCGTCTGGCAGTGGTCGGACGGCAAGCGCATGCCCTCGCGCCCGTACGAGATGCAGCTCGATGCCCGTGGCTGCCGCGAGACTCGTGAGCGCTGGGACGGCTGCGACGACTCGGGTCGCCTGGTGCCTGCCGGGACGTACTCTATCGAAGCGCGGGTCTATCCGTGCCGCCCGGTCTTCACCACGGTCACGATCTGCGACTCCGACGACCGCTCGGGCCGTGACGGGGACAGAGATAGGGGCCGGGATTCGGGCGAGCGCGGTTTTTTTGCGACCCTCCGCTGCGATCCCCGCACGGCATCCGTGGGCGAGGAAGTGGACGTCACCTACACGCTGAGCAACCAGAGCTTCCAGGACGCCGTCTATGCGTTCTCGTCGGGGAAGATGTACGAGCTGGAGGCGCGGCTGCGCGGGCGGACGCTCTGGCGCTGGAGCGCGGGGCGCTACTTCACTCAGAGCTTCACCCAGCTTCTGCTCCCGGCAGGCTCGCGCAAGGAGTTCCATATCTCGTTTCCCATCGCGCGTGGCACCGCACCCGGCGACTACGAGCTGGTCGCGTATCTCACGCCGACGGGTTTCGTCCAGGCGTCTGCGGGCGAGGCCACCACACGGCTACGCGTTAAGTAGCATACCGAAGATCGTGCGGCACACCCGGCCGCTGGGTACCCGGCCTTCGGCCAAGGCTCCTTCGGAGCCGAGAACCGGGTGCCCTCTGGGCGTTATGGTTTCGCCTGCGAAGCAGGCTTGGCCGAGGTACGAGGCCCCTTTGCCGCACGATTTTCGTGCTGCTTTCATGCGGCGAGCTTCAGTTTGGCCTGGGCGTTGTAGGTAATGAGCAGCTTCTCGAAGGCGTCCGGGGCGATAGCGGGGCTGACTAAAAAGCCCTGAAAGGCGTCGCAGCCCATATTGGCAAGGATGTCGCGCTGGCGCTCGATCTCGACACCCTCGGCGACGGTCTCGGCGTCGATGCCACGGGCCAGCTCGATCAGCGCGTGGACGACCGCTGCGGAGCGCTTGTCTTCCCCCAGGCCATCGACGAAGCTTTTATCTATTTTCAGGACGTCCAGTGGGAGCGATTTCAGGTACGCCAGCGACGAATACCCGGTTCCGAAGTCGTCCACGGAGAGCTTGACCCCGAGGTTTTTGAGCTGCTTGAGGGTTCCACTCGCTTTTCCGACCTGGAGCAGCGTGCTCTCGGTCAGCTCGATGTCCAGGCGGTCCGGCGGGAGCATCGTCTGCTCTAAAACCCCGCGCACCAGCTTGACGATGCTCGGATCGGCGAACTGCTTGGCCGAGAGGTTCACCGCGACTTTTAGATTATAGCCGCGCGAGTCCCAGATTTTTGCCTGGCGCGTCGCTTCGATCAGTACCCACTCGCCGATGGCGGAGATCAGCCCGATCTCCTCGGCCAGCGGGATGAACTGCCCTGGCGAGACCCGGCCCAGCGCTTCGTTCTCCCAGCGGATCAGGGCTTCGGCTCCGAAGATCACGCCGCGCTTCAGGTCGATCTGCGGCTGGTAGTGCAGAATGAACTCGTTCTTTTCCAGGGCTTTTCGCAGGTGGGTTTCAAGCTGGAGCCGGTCGGTGCCGCGCTCGGTCAGCTTGGGGGTGTAGAGCCGAATGCCATCGCGGCCCTCGTCCTTGGCGCTGTACATCGCGGCATCGGCGTTGCGTAGAAGCGTCGCGATGTCCTCGCCGTGCTCCGGCGCGATGCTCACCCCGATGCTCGCGGTGGCGAACAGCTCGTGACCTTCCACCTCGAACGGCGAGTGCATGCACTCTAAAAGCCGCTCGGCGGCCTTATGGATTAAATCGGCGTCGGCCATTCCGGGCAGGAGCACGGTGAACTCGTCGCCGCCGATCCGAGCGACCGTGTCCTGTGGGCGCAGCTTCGAGAGCAAGCGAGCCGCCACTTGCTGTAAGAACGTATCGCCGACCATGTGCCCGAGCGAGTCGTTGATGTGCTTGAAACGGTCGATGTCTAAAAACAAAACCCCGACTAACTGTTTTTTCGTTTTGGCCTGCTCCACGGCGACGGCGAGCTTTTCCTGGTAGAGGGTTCTGTTGGGCAGCTCGGTGAGCGCATCGTGGCGGGACTGATAATAAATTTTTTCTTCGGCCTGGCGACGACCGGTGATGTCGCGCTGGATCGAGACCCAGTGGGTGTGAAAGCCGCGCTCGTCGTGGACCGGCATGATGTGCAGCTCGACCCAGAACGGCGTCCCGTCGCGGCGGTAGTTCAGCAGCTCGACATGCGTCGCCTCGCCCGCCTGGATACTCGCCCGAAGCTGCTCGACGGCTCCCTGGTCGGTCTCCAGCCCCTGGAGGAACTTGGGCGAGCGCCCGATCACTTCGTCGCGCTTGTAGCCGGTCATTCGCTCGAAGCAGTCGTTGACCTGGAGCACGCGCGGCGGCTGGCCGTCGGGGGCGTCGGTGATCATGACGACATCGTTGGAGTTCTCGAACGCCTTGGAGAACAGTCGATTCTTGGCGTCCTGCTGGCGCGCCTGCCCGATCTTCTCGGCAAGCGCCTGCTCGGAGAGCCTTCGCGACTCGTTCATCCGGTCGAGCTGCTCGGCCAGCTCCGCGCGGGCCAGCTCCAGCTCCTGGCCGCTTCGCTGCCTCTCTTTGGCCTGAACCGAGAGCCGCCAGCGCAGATCGCCCGCTGCCTTCAGGCTTTTGACCAGCCCGCCGCCGCCCAGAAATAAAATCAGTGCCGTCGCGCCCGCACTGCCCCAGACGGCCAGTCGGACCATGCCCGAGAGCTGCTCGGCGTCTTTTTCCAGCCGCTGCGAGAGCTTTGTGTAGGTTCGCGTAAAAATATCTTCGGCAAGCGCGGCGCTCTGGCCGCTCAGCAGAGAAGCAGCTTCGGAGCGATCTCCTGAGCGGATGAGCCGGACGGCGCGTTTCTCGACGCTCAGGTGGGCCGAACAGGTCTCGCGGAGCTTGCGGGAGTCTTTGTCGCCCTGAAGTGCGGTTGCGGCTTCGTTGACCGCGCCGTTGAGATTCGTGGATGCCTGATCGAAACGGTTGATCCAGGTGCTGCTACCCGTCTCGGCAGCGAGTCGCGCGGCATAGCTGGACGCTTCGTCGAGCCGGGCTACCTTGACCAGCGCGGCCTGAGCCGCCCGCTTGGGCCGCATCTGGGTGTGCTCAACCCAGAGATAGCCACCGGCCACCGCCAGCAGATACAGCACGGCCAGAAGTGCGACCAACCCGGCAGCCCGAACGGCTCCCAGGGTCGGCAGTTTGTCAACAGATGCGCTATGTTTCCCCACGTCAGGATAATCATCGGACGATCTCCCTGGAATCTTGACGGGCTGCGAGGTATAACAAAAGGCTTCTTCCCCATGAATCTTTCCACTCTTCTGCCCCTGCTCGCTTCCTGGCCCGCGCTCGCTTCGGTCCAGACCGCCCTGGCCGGGTGTCGCGCCATCCACCTGGAGGGTGTCCCGACGGCGGCGCGGCCCTGGCTTCTGGCATCGCTTGCGCCCCGTCCGCTGCTGGTCGTCACCTGGAGCGAGAGCGAGGCGGAGACGCTCGTAGGAGAGCTTCGGGCGCTGCTTCCCGTGGGCCAGAAAGTCAGTTATCTTCCCGACTCGCTCGGGCTTCTGCTCGACGACCAGGACTCCGAGCGCGATGTCAGCCGCGCGGGACGGCGCATGGCGGCGCTGGTCGAGATGGCGCAGGGCACGCTTCCGGATGTTCTGGTCACGACGGGAACTGCGCTGGGCCAGCCGCTTCCGCCACCGGGGACTCTGGCAAAACGCATGCTGAGCGTCGCCGTGGGGGAGACGCTCTCGCTCGACACACTTACCGTCCGGCTGAGTGCGTTCGGGTACAGCCGCGAGGATTTAGCGACGCGCCCCGGCACGTTCGCCCGGCGCGGCGACATCTTAGACATCTTTCCGGCCCACGCCAGCAAACCTGTCCGAATCGATCTCTTCGGCGACGATGTCGAGTCGATCCGCCCGTTCGACCCCGAGAGCCAGCGCAGCGAAGGCAAGGTCGAGAGCGCCCTGATTTTCTCCGCGCACGAGGTTGCGCTCACCCGCGAGACCATGGCAAGTTCTTCGGCAGAAGTCAAGCGGCTTCTGGGCGTCGAAGTGGCTCGCCGCGAAAATCTCAAAGAAGACCCCGAGCGCATCGAGCGACTTCAGGACGCCGTGGGTGCCGATCTTGCGCGGCTCTCGCAGGGCGCTTATTTTGCCGGGATCGAGCGGTATCTCCCGTTGCTCCACCCCGATGCCGTGACGCTTCTGGACTATCTCCCCGAGGAGGCGGTGCTGATTTTCGACGAGCCGTCGCAGGTCCGCTCGCACGCCACCCGCGCCTGGGAAGAGGCTGAAAAAAGCCTGGAGTCCCGCGCCCAGCGTGGGGAGCTGGTTCGCACTGGCAAGCTGCCGGGCACAGACGCGGTTCTTAAAAACATTACGGCTTCTCATAAAACCCTGCTGCTCTCGCTCCGGGAGAAAGGCTTTCCCTGGCTCGCTCCCGACTCACATATTCAGACCGAAGGCTCGCCGTCGGAGCGATTCGGGGGACGGCCCGCGCCGCTCGCCGAGGCGCTCGACACCTACGTGAAAAACGGCGCACGGGTCGCCGTGATCTCCGCGCAGGCTCCGCGCATCCGGGGCATTCTCGCTGAGCGCGGTGGCACCGAGGTTCCACTGGAAACGCTGTTCAAGTCGGGCGTCGCCGGGCGCGGGATCGCGCTGGTCAATGGCGTTCTGGGCGCAGGCTTCCGGCTGCCCGATGCTTCCCTTGTGGTTCTCACCGACGCCGAGCTTTTTGGCGACGCCCGCGAGGCGCTGAAGAAGAAAAAGCTCGAAAAGCGCGAGTTCAAGGGCGGGATGCGCCTCACGAGCCTGCTGGACATCAAGCCGGGCGACCACGTGGTGCATCTCTACCACGGGATCGGGCGCTACGAGGGCCTCACCCGGCGAACGGTCCCGGCGGGCGTCGGGCTGCCGCCGGTGGAGCGCGAGTTTCTGATGCTCTCCTACGAGGGCAACGACAAGCTCTATGTCCCGGTGGACCAGCTCGACCGGGTTCAAAAATACATCGGCGCGGGCGAGGGAGCGCCGAGTGTCCACCGACTCGGCTCGCAGGAGTGGCTCAAGGCGACGGCGCGGGCGCAGCGCCAGGTCCGCGAGATGGCCGGAGAACTCATCAAGCTCTACGCCGCGCGCCAGACCCTGCCCGGCTTTGCGTACGCGTCCGACTCGCCCTGGCTACGCGAGATGGAGGACGCGTTTCCGTACGTCGAGACCCCCGACCAGCTCAAGGCGATTGAAGATGTCAAGCGGGATTTAGAAGCCCCGCGCCCGATGGATCGGCTGATCTGCGGCGATGTCGGCTATGGCAAGACCGAGGTCGCGATGCGGGCGGCGTTCCAGGTGGCGAGCGAGGGTCGGCAGGTCGCGGTTCTCTGTCCGACCACGGTTCTGGCGGCCCAGCACTATCACAGCTTCTGCGAGCGCCTCGGGGCGTTCCCCCTCCGTGTGGATCAGCTCAGTCGGTTTCGCAACCCCAGGCAGCTCGCCCAGACCGTTCTGGACCTGAAAGTGGGCGGCGTCGATATTGTCGTGGGAACCCATCGAATTCTCTCCAAAGACATCGAGTTCAAAGACTTGGGGCTGGTGATCGTGGACGAAGAGCAGCGCTTCGGGGTGGTGCATAAAGAGCGCCTCAAGCAGCTCCGCCAGAGCGTCGATGTGGTAACCATGACCGCGACGCCCATTCCCCGAACCCTGCACATGAGTCTCTCCGGGATTCGGGATATGTCGCTCATCAACGACCCGCCCGACGGCAGGCTCCCCATAAAAACCTTTATCAAAGAACGCGACGATTTATTAATCAAAGAAGCAATTTTAAGAGAATTAGAGCGCGGCGGCCAGGTTTATTTTGTGCATAACCGAGTTCAGGGCATCGAGTTTATTAAAAATTCACTCGAAAAATTAGTTCCTACGGCAAGATTTCGAGTAGGACACGGCCAGATGGACGCCGATTCTCTCGAAGAGATTATGCTGGATTTCTACGCGAAGAAATTCGATGTCTTAGTTTCGACAACCATTGTAGAATCCGGGCTGGATATCCCGAATGTCAACACCATTATCGTAGACAACGCCGATAAGTTCGGTCTGGGGCAGCTCTATCAGCTTCGTGGGCGCGTGGGCCGCAGCCGAGCGCAGGGCTATGCCTATTTAATGTACAAACGCGGCAAGCCGCTCAAGACCGTCGCCGAGCAGCGCCTCGATGCACTTAAAGAGTTCTCGGATCTCGGGAGCGGCTACAAGATCGCCCTGCGCGACCTGGAGCTACGCGGCGCAGGGAACTTGCTGGGCGCGGAGCAGCACGGCATGGTCGCTGCCGTGGGCTTCGATCTCTACACGCAGCTTTTAGAGGCAGCCATGCACGAAGCCAAAGGCGAGGAGCCCGACAAGGGGCTTGCGCCGCTCCCGACTGTGGACCTGCCCGTGGCGGCGGCCATTCCCGAGAAGTACATTCCCGGCGAGGCGCAGCGAATCTTGATATACAAGAAATTAGCAGCAGTTCGTGAGCGCACGGATGTCGCGCAGCTTCAGGACGAGCTGGAGGACCGCTTCGGCGATCCGCCGCCGCCGGTCTGGAACGCACTCGCGCTACTTCGGCTTCGTTTGACGTGCCAGGAGATCGGGATCGAGTCCATCGCCACCGAAGCGGGGAAAGCCACGATCACCTTTAGAATGAATACCGAGCTGCCACGTCACGCGATCCGTCCGCTGACGGCGACGCACCGGGCGGCGGGCCATGTCTTTGAGAGCAGGCGCGTGATTCTGCGCCTGCCGTCCGCCTCGAAGATCTTAGCCACGGTCGAAGAGATGGTCGAAGTGTTGCGCCGCGCGTTCACCGAGCCGCCCCCGCCGCGCGTCACTCCGGGCGGCGCGTCGGGCAGGCGCATTCCTGGCCCCCGCGAACCCGGCTGGCGATAATGATATAATTCAAGTTCAGAAAAATGGAGTATATTATTTATACAGATGAATCTGATAAGCGCGGAATATATTATTCCAATTTTTATGGAGGCGCATTGGTTAGATCTGCCGATTTGGAAAATATAATAGGCCTTTTAAATACAGTAAAAAACGAATTAAACCTTCAAAATGAAGTTAAGTGGCAAAGAGTCACCGAGCAATACTTAGAAAAGTATATCATCCTTATGGATAGATTTTTCGATTTAATAGAAAGCGACAAAGTAAAAATACGAATAATGTTTACTCAAAATTATCATGTACCAACGGGCTTAACAAAAGACCACAGAGAAAATGAATATCACATCTTATATTATCTTTTTATAAAAAATGCGTTTGGGTTAATCTATTCCAACAATTCAGATCAGAATATCGGAATCAGAATTAATCTCGATCAACTTCCAGACAACAAGGAAAAAAATGATAAATTTAAATCGTATATTCACAGCCTGAATTCAAATCCTAAATTCAAGCAAGCAAAATTACAAATCAAAGAAGACCAAATTGCCGAAGTAGATTCCAAGCATCATGTTATATTACAGTGCTTAGATATTGTTCTTGGTTCGATGGCATTCCGCCTTAATGACAAACATAAAGAAAAGGCACCAGGAAGTAGTAGACGAGGAAAAAGAACTATCGCGAAAGAAAAATTATATAAACATATAAATTTACGAATTAGAAAAATTTATCCGAATTTTAATATCGGAAGCACTACAGGGCGACGGAACGGGGCTATGTCTCAATGGGAAGACCCTTACAGACATTGGAAAATGGTCCCCGAAAATCGCACAGTAGACCCTTCTAAGGCTAAGCACTAAAACCTACAAAAGCCCCGATGAGGCTATGTCTTTCAACGTGGCCCAAGTGGAACTTGGGACTTCACCTGCATCAGGGCTCCGATGCATTGTAACAAAAAGTTACAAAATCGTCAACCTGGTTATAAATCTGGCCCCCGCGAACCCGGCTGGCGGTAGAATAGAGCATCATGGAAACCCGAATGCCTTTTGTGTTGCCGGACTCGGTGCGCGGCTTTCACGATTACTTCAAGCTTACCGCAATTCCCAAACAGCTCACCGAAGCGTTTGGCTATGGTTTTGCCGTCGATCATCTCGCGCTGCCCCGCTCCAACGAAGAGCTTTTATGGCTTCCCAGTCTTCAGGAGCGCCTGGATTACTCGCTTCGTCACTTCGGGTTTGGGACAGAGACACCCCGACGTGAGTTTGTGATCGCCCCGATTTTAAGCGAAGCAGCACGACACGTCCATGCCGAGATTTTCTCCGAGTTTCCGCTACATATAAGCCAGCAACTCAAAGGAACTTTAGATTATCTGATGCAATCCGAGCAGAATTTAATTGTGATCGAAGCGAAACAAGCCGATACTGCCCGTGGATTCAGTCAGCTTTGCGCCGAATTAATCGCCGTCGATCAGTGGATGGACTCCGACGCGACCGTTCTCTATGGAGCGGTTTCCATTGGAGATATGTGGCGTTTCGGGTGTTTGAATCGCTTGGAAAAACAAATTGTTCAGGATGTCAATGGCTTCTTAATTCCGGCAGAGACTGAGCGACTGGTGCGCGTGCTGATTGCAATCCTGCGTGGCCTGTGATAGAATCTCTCCTGCCTGGCGGGATAGCTCAGTTGGTTAGAGCGAAGGATTCATAACCCTTAGGTCCGGGGTTCGAGCCCCCGTCCCGCTATGGTTTTCTCCTATTTTTTGGCACCTTGCGGGAGAATATGCGTGTCGATCACCCGAAGCTCGCCACTTTCTCGAATTCTAAAGCGATAGACGGCCCAGATCGTAGCCGAGTAGCCTTCTTCTTCTTTCGGAACCGATGCTGTCACCGTGAGAGTCAGCTTGCCCGGAAAAAATACGGCGTCGTTGACTTCAAAGGCCAGTTTTTCTTTGACTCCGATGTATTTCTTGCCGCTTTTTCTACGAAGATAGTCTCGAATATCGTTGCGTAGCTTCGAGAGAAGCGCGGTCTGGCTTCCCGAGGCGCTCACCAGAGACAGTGCGCGCGGCTCCCACTTGCCGTGGTGCGTCACCAGCGCGACGGGCTGGTTTTTCGACCAGCGTGCCGAGACGCCGCCGTGGTTCTCTCGAAAAAAACCTTTGAAACCGGTCAATGTTGCAACAATGCCGGGTTTTTTAAGATCGACCAGATAGTTCTGGGCCTTGTCGGACTCACTCAGAATTTCTGTGGCGTAGTCGCTCTCGCCGCCGCCCTCGCGAAGCCGGGCGCTGTCGATGGTCTTTCCCGGAATGCCCCAGGCCATAGCAAAGCGCCCGTCGGGGGAGCGCGTCTCGGGAAAGACATCGAAGGCCGCCGGAGCCGCCAGCGCCAGCGTCGCGGTCAGAGTCGCCACAAGAACAAGAAGCCGTCTCATGGGTTTATTATGCCCGACTTATGCCAGTTTATGGAATTTTTGTCAGCTTGACGGTCAGCCGGTAGTCGCCTGCGGGCGTCGTCTGCCCC
Source organism: Armatimonadota bacterium (assembly GCA_031363095.1). Classification (GTDB taxonomy): domain Bacteria; phylum Armatimonadota; class Armatimonadia; order Armatimonadales; family Armatimonadaceae; genus JANLTX01. The sequence goes on from JANLTX010000006.1 coordinate 128,607, forward strand.
AGCACCGGGAGCGGGGTGATTTCGCTCAGCACGGGCCGATAGCCCGATGCCGGGGCTTCGGCGGTCTCAACCGAGGGGTGCGGGAAAATGGCTTCTTGCGTAAAACTTCCCCGGTTGTTGACGATCCGAAAGCGCACCCGGACCCGTCCGGCCTGGATACAGTCGGCGTTCGCCGGGCAGCGGGAGTCTTCCAGAATCGAGTCGGCAGTCACGGTCGTGCCCTCGCCCTTCACCAGGACGCTCTCCCCAATGCTCAGTACCACGCTCTGATTCAAGTCGATGTCGCGCGAGGGGGCATTGCCGCCACTGCATCCCAGCAGAAAAACAAGCGGAGCCAGAAAGAAAAATCGTCGTTTCATGCTCTTTTGGAGTAGGTGCCCTGTGGTATCCTTCAAAGTGATGTCTACACGAAAAGCTCTTATCGTCTGGGGCGGCTGGGATGGCCACCAGCCCAAAGAAGTCGCCGCGATCTTAGATAGCCAGCTACAGAAGCACGGCTTCGAAACCGTCGTCTCCGATACGCTGGATGCCTATGTTCAGAACGACTTAACAAAGCTCGACCTGATCGTCCCGGTCTGGACCATGGGCCAGATCACGGGCGAGCAGGAAAAGCCCCTGATCGAAGCGGTCAAGGGCGGGGTCGGGATCGCGGGCTGCCACGGCGGGATGTGCGACTCTTTCCGGGGCAACACCGAGTACCAGTGGATGACGGGCGGCCAGTGGGTGGCGCATCCCGGCAACGACAGCGTCGAGTACACTGTCGAGGTCCGCGACCCGGACCACTTCACGACGCAGGGCGTCCCGCCTGTTTTTCCGATCAAGTCGGAGCAATACTACCTGCACGTCGATCCGGCGGTGCGGGTTCTTGCGACGTGCCGGTTTCCCGTCGCGGACGGCCCGCATGTGAAGAACGGCCCCGTGGACATGCCGACGATCTGGACCAAGTACTGGGGCGAGGGGCGGGTCTACTACAACGCGCTCGGTCACCACGCCGACATCGTGGAACAGCCGGAGGTTCTGACCCTGATGACACGCGGCATGCTCTGGGCCGCCCACGCCGAAGACGCCCTCTAAGCGTCGTAACCCGCTACGTGCCGTCGCACCGCCGCCAGGCGCGACGGCTCGCCCAGCGCCTGAAAGAGCGCCCTCTCCGGCGAGCGGCAGGACGGCTCCACGGTGACGCGCTTCCCCGCGCTCTGGAAGAAAAACTGAGAGCGGTAGCCAGACCCGGCAATAAAACGGTAGGATGGGCGCGTGTCGCCCATCCTACCCCTTGTTGAATCGGCAAGCTCCGCGTGGCCGGAGATAGCCGAGTGTGGTGAGCCGCTGGTCGAGGTTCTCGGCGAGCGGCTCGCGCTTCGCCCCGTTTACTTTCAGATCGGGCTTTTGGGAGCTTCAGAGAAAATGCTCCTGCGCACGGGCGCACTGGCGAGGCTTAACCAGGCCGCCGAGTCTCTGCCTGCGGGTCTTGGCTTTCTAATTTTGGACACCCATCGCCCGCTCACGGTCCAGCAAGCGCTCTGGGACTGGCAGGAAAGAAACGTCCGCGCCGAGCACCCCAACTTAAGCAACGAAGAAATAAAAACTCTCGTGAGCCAGTTCGTCGCGTTTCCCACGGGCGACCCGGTCCGCCCGACGCCCCACCGAACCGGCGGCGCGGTTGACCTGACGATTATCTCGCTGGAAACCGGCGAGGAGCTGCCGATGGGCACGGCCTTCGACGAAGCCACCGAGCGTGCCGTGACCGATTTCCTGGAGCGATTCCCCGAGTCGCCTGCCACGGAGAACCGACGACTGCTTTTCCACACCCTGGAAAGTGCGGGCTTTGCCAACTATCCCGGCGAGTGGTGGCACTACGAGCTTGGCACCCGCCGCTGGGCCGCTCAGAAAAATCAGCCACACGCGCTCTACGGAGGCGCTTAAAATGCCGCGCCAGTTCACGCTCTATCTCTCCTACGAAAACGACGACCCACGCGCCCTCGCCGAAGCCCTTGTCGCATCCCTGGACGACGAACCCATCGCCGTCGGGCAGAACCCGCTCTCGGGCGGGGTCGAGCTACGGTTTCACTACCACGACGGACTGCTCCAGCGCATCGAGAACTACCTGACGCTCAAGCGCGCGGTCTGGGATGTCAATACGCATGATTAACGTTCTTTTTGTCTGTTTGGGAAACATCTGTCGCTCGCCCATGGCCGAGGCGCTCTTCCGGCACAAGGTTCGCGAGGCACAGCTTGCGGATCGCTTCCATATCGACTCGGCGGGCACGGGCAACTGGAATGTCGGTGAGCCTGCACACGCCGGAACCCGCGCCGAGCTGGCCCATCATGGCATCGACGCCTCAAGCCTGGTGGCGCGGCAGCTTACGATTGGCGATCTGGTGCAGTTCGACTGGATCGTCACCATGGACGACTCCAACGCACAGGGTGTCCGCTGGCTGGGCAAGCCGACCGGCACTCTTGCCCCGATGCTGTCGTTCGGGGAACCGTCGGGGCTGACCGAGGTACCCGACCCGTGGTACACCGGCGACTACGCCCGAACCTTCCAGCTTCTAAACGCCGCCTGCGACGGCCTGCTGGAAGAAATCCGACGCACCACGCCGCCGACATAAACCCCGACATAAACCCGCCCACATGAAACACCCAGCGGCTGGGTACCCGGCGTCTAAGGGCTTTGCCACAATGTCCTCCGGACGTAATCCAATTGGATTTTGTCGCGGAGCGACTTTGTCGAGCTTGCTCGCCCTGACGCCCAGGTTTTTCTGGGCGGGTTTATCCGGGCGGACCCGTAAAAACGCACCCGGACGTGCAAGTTTCGTGGAGAATGAGCTTTGAGAGCTGCGGAAGTCGTGGCTTTAGTCGATCCCAGATCCAGCGAATAAGAACTTCGCTGGTCGGGTTCTCCAGACCGGGAATTTCGTTTAAATAATAATGGTCTAACTGGTCATAAATTGGCTTAAACGCGGATTTTATTTCGGAAAAATCTAAAATCCAGCCGGTTTTCTCCCCGATCTCGCCGCTCACAAAAATAGAGAGCCGAAAGCTGTGGCCGTGCAAGCGGGCGCACTTGTGGCCCTCGGGGACAAAGGGAAGCCGATGCGCAGCCTCGAACGTGAACTCCTTGAAGATTTCCATGGCTTGTAACAGGGAGTTTTATCATGGCTGTCGAACTGAAGACCCATGAGCAAGACGATTCTTTTATTTCACGGCTGGGGCGGCAACAAGCCCGAGCACTGGCAGGAGCAGCTTTTCTCCACGCTGAGCGCTGAGGGCCACGACGTGCGCTACCCGAAGATGCCCGATCCCGGCAACCCCGAGCCGGGCGCATGGATCGCGGCGCAGGAAGCCGCGCTCGCGGAGATCGAAGGCCCGAGTGAGCTAACCATTCTCACGCATAGCCTCGGGGCAATCACGTACTTGCACGTCGCAAGCCGGGCGACGAAGCCGCTGGCAGACCGGGTTCTGCTGGTCGCGCCGCCGTACGTGCTGCCCCAAATTCCGCCGTGGAGCGCCCCGCCGGGAGTCGAGCGGTTCTTCGCGCCCCCGCTCGACGCCGAAGCCGTGAAGCGTGCGGCCCGCGAGACGTTTCTGGTCGGCGGCAACGACGACGACTACGCGACCTGGGAGCAGATGGAGAGCTACGCCAAAAAGCTCGAAATCCCCTGCCACTGCTTAAACGGCGCGGGGCATCTGTCGCCGTACTGGGGCTATGGAAAGTGGCCCTGGGTAGAAGACTGGGCATGCGGCAAGGCCGCCTGGCCGCCACAACCCAATAAATAACTTCTCATCGGTGAAGATTTAGTGGGATTCCGCCGAGAATTTCGCCAGGTATTCTCGGGAGGAAGACACACGGTGGAAGCGGCTATCGCAACTCGCCTGGAGCGGGTCGTTCAAGAAGTAATCGAGGTTCGTCGGAGGGCGCAGACGCTCTCCGAAGAGCTGGAGCTGGCATGCGCCGAGCGCGGGATGCTACAAGCGTCCCTCGAACAGGAACGCGTTGCCCTTGCTGCCGCCCGTGTCGCGCTGGAGAGCGAGCGCACGCGCCTTCTCGCCACGCCCGCGCCCGCTGATGTCGCGCCGGTTGCTGTGGCCGAGCCGGTTATCGAGGCTGTCGAGCCGCCGGTGCCCGCGCCACAAGCCCCGGAAGTGCGCGCGTCGCGGCTTCCCTCGCCCAAAGGACTGCTGAGCAAGCTCAAGTTCGGCGAGAATCGCAAGAAAACCGCTCAAGTCCTACCTGAAATTCCCGAGACAACTGGAGAGATTGTGGAGATCACCCCGGAAATTGTCGAGATCACCGAAGAAGAGACAAAGGTGACCAGGGAAGAGGCCGAGATCACCGAGGAAATTGTCGAGGTGACCGAGGAAAAGGCAAAGATCACCGAAGATGAGACGAAGGTGACTGGCAAAGAGATCAAGGTGACCGGGGGTGAGGCAAAGAAAACCACGCAAAAGGCCGCGCCACCCGCCCGGTTTACGTCGCGTGAGTTCCTGATGACGCTCCCACGGCTCACCGACGAGCAGCTTGACCTCGCGGCCTTCGGGATTATCCAGCTCGACGACGACGCAAGGATCGTGGCGCTCAACCTGCCTGCCGCCGAGCTTCTACAAACGTCCATGGCGGCGGCTATCGATGTCGCCCTCTTTGAGACACTCCTGCCCGACCCCGACGCCCGAACCGCTTTTGTGAGTGGAATGAAGAAAAAGAAGCTCGATCTGGTGCGTGTCTCCCGAGAGACGCTGACCCTGCATCTGTTCCGACATACCAAGAGCGGGACCGGCTGGGCCTTGCTGCGCGATCAGAAAGAGGACGCATAAGCCATGTCGTCGCTGGAAGCCGCCCTCTACAACTACTCCCTCGAAGAGTCCTGGGACGCCCGCCTGCGCAAGTGGAAGAGCGCAAGCGCCGAGCAGATCACCGAGCAACGCACTCGGGTTCGAGACATTCGGGACCGCCTGCTCCATCTCATTCAGGACGCCGACGAAGACGGCGACCGGGACCAGGCCAGTCTGACATCGTATTCGTTCCTGCTGGGCCACGACCGACTCCTGGCCGCCCGCCAGCAACAGCGCGAGCGCCGCAAGCTCCCCGACACCGCCCTGACGGTCGAGCGTGACCTGCTGGCGACACTGGTTCAGATCCTGGAGCCGCATGTTCCCGCCGCACGTCGGCTCGCTATCGAAGCGTATCTCGTGGGACAGGCCGCGCCCACGCCCGAACCCGATAAAGAGACCGGAGAGACGCCCCCAACCAGCACAAGCTCTGTGGACCAGGCCGAGCTGGCAGTTTTGCTCGACGAGCGCGAACGGCTCGCCAGCCGTGTCGAGGCGCTGGAAGAGGCCCGTCGTCGGCTGGAGGTCGAGCTGGGCACCTACGACCCGCTGGCGATCATCGAGCTGGTGCGAAAGATTCGCGATAGGCTCAGCGAGGTCGAGCGCCTGCTCTCGCCACTGGCCCTGGAGCGCGACGCCCTCTCCCGCGAGTTCGGGACATTCACCGCCGCGCAGATCATCGGGCAGGTCCGGCTTTTGAAAGACAAGAACGGCGAGCTGAACCAGCAGCTACGCTTCGCCCGCTCCCGCCCGACACCCGCCGCGCCTGCTACGTCCGAGACAGACGAGGCGCTGACGGCGCTGGTCGCCGCCCTGGAAGACGCGCTGGGAATCGCTCCGAACGAGGCGCTGGAGCCGCTGGCAAAGGCCGCGTAAAAATTTCTTAAGGCATCTTGTAACTATTTCAGTTTTCGCGCGACACTATAAGTACGAGGTCATGCGAAGATGAAAAACAAAGTCAGATTGGTGGTTACCTGCGTACCGCTGGTATGCCTGCTTGCGCTGGCGTCCCTGATGCGGGTGATAGCACCCACTCAGGGAGCGCTGTCGAAGCCTATCGTCCTGCCTGGCGAGAGCGCCCTCAGCGACGACTCCCTCAGGGCAGAGCTGAAAGCAGCCTTGCACCGCTATCGTCTGGCTGCCCGGACGAAAAACGACGGGGTTCTGAAGCAGATGACGTTCGCGCCGTCCTGGGAATCCTGGCAGGGCACCGTAAACGGCAAGTACGTCGAGCAGCGCCTGGCGCGCCTGACACGCTGGGAGAGCTTCACGCTGGGCACGCCCCGCAGGCGAGAGTCCGGGCATGTCGAGGTGTTTCTGCGCCACAACGACGAAACCCTCAAAGCCTGGCTGGTGCCGTCGAGCAACGGCTGGAAGGTGGCCGGGCTGGTCGCGCCGCCGTGCTACAATGAGCCGTGAGCAAGCGTGGTGAAACAGTCGTTATCGCGATGAGCGGCGGAGTGGACTCCTCCGTCGCCGCCGCGCTACTGGTCGAGCAGGGCTACAATGTCCTGGGAATCACGCTGCAAATTTGGCAGGAGTCCACGTCCGAGACCAAGGGCGCGGGTTGCTGCTCGCTCGGAGCCGTCGAGGATGCCCGCCGCGTCGCAACCAAGCTCGGAATTCCGTTTTATGTCTTAAACTACCAGGAACCGTTCGCCGACGCGGTTATAAAACCCTTTATTGAAGACTACCGACGTGGTCGAACCCCGAATCCCTGTATCAACTGCAACCGATATATCAAGTTCGATGCACTCTTAGAAAAAACAAAAGCGCTCGGAGCCGACAAGTTAGCCACCGGGCACTATGCACGAGTTTTATTTAGTAATTCACTGGATCGGTGGGCTTTAGTTCGAGCCGGGAACGCTGAGAAAGACCAGACGTATGCGCTCTATGCCACAAAGCAACATCAACTGGCCCACATGACCATGCCGCTCGGCGAAATTCCCAGCAAAGAGCAAACCCGAGAGCTTGCTCGAAAGTACAATCTGTCGGTTGCCAATAAACCCGACTCTCAGGAGATTTGTTTTGTGCAGGGTGGGAGCTACGTCGATTTTCTGGCGAAAGAAGCGCCCGAATTAGTCTCCGCCGGAAAGTTTATCGACTCCAGCGGGAAGGTGCGCGGCCAGCACGAGGGCAGCGCGTTCTACACGGTCGGGCAGCGCAAGCGGATCAATGTCGGCTCGGCGACGCCACTCTACGTTCTCAACGTGGACGCACAGAACAACACCGTGGTGGTCGGAACCGACGAGGAGCTGTACTCGCCCGGCTGCACCGTGGAAGATCTCACCTGGGTCTCGCTTGCGCCACCCGCGCCAGGCGAGGCGGTAGAATGCCTCGTCAAGATACGGTACAACATGGCTCCCCGCCCGGCCCGCGCCGTGCGCCTGCCCGACGAGACGCTCCGCGTGACCTTCGATACGCCGCAACGTGCGGTAACTCCCGGTCAGGCATGCGTCCTGTACGGAATCGGCGACTACGACGGCTACGTGCTCGGCGGCGGGACGATTACGGCCCCCTTGCCCCAGTAATGGGGGGAATTAAGAAGAAAACGATGAACGAAGACGAAGATGGTGGTGGACACGACTGGCAGGCGCTGCTGGCCGGGACGGTGATCGGGCTTGCGGTCGGCGGCGCACTCGGGCTGCTTTTTGCGCCCAAAGAAGGCGGCGAGCTACGCGGAGAGCTGCGCGGCAAGGCCGAAGAGTCGCTGGACAACCTGCGCGAGACCTCGGCGGAGCTGTCCGCACGCGTGAAAGAGCTGGCGACCCGGACCAAGGACAACCTCGCGGCGTCGGTGGAGGCGGGCAAGGACGCCTACACCCGGACCCGCGACGACATGCTCGCCCAATTAGACGAGGCATGATTCGCAAGGAGGCTCTCGCCGCCGGGTTCAGCGGTGCGCTGGGCGTCGCGCTGCTGGCTGGCTTGCTTTACTTCGGCAAGAGCCTCCTGGAAGCCCTGATCGCCATCAGCACCCCGTTCGTGGCGGGCGGTGCCATCGCTCTGCTTTTAGACCCGCTGGTCGGCAGGCTCCAGAGTGGCGTCCGGCCCCTGCGCGGCAAGCGATTCCCGGCGGTCGTGCTGGTGTTTTTATTGTTTCTCTCGGGCTTCGTCGCGCTGATCACAGTGCTGGTTCCCGCGCTGGTCGGGCAGGCGCAGACGCTCACGGCCTGGTTTGCGCCCGCAACCTACACCGTCAATATCGCCGAGGAGCCGCGCGGCCCGCAGCGACCTCTGGCGAGCGGAATCACCGAGACCCGGTTCGTCGCAAAAGGTCTCAACAACGGCGCGACCTACTACTTTTCCGTGACGCCCCGCACGGGCGAGGGCGAGAAGCCCGCCGTGACGCTCCTGCCCGTGGCATCGACGCCCATGGTGCAACCCGCCTCGCCCGCTCCCGGCGAGGATGCCGCCTTGATCGCGACGCCCGGCGACAGCGAAGTCAGCCTCGCCTGGCGCGTCCCGCCCGGTGCCCGCTCGGGCCTCGACGGATTCCGCGCTCAGATCGACACCTGGCTCAAGGCTCACCGCAAGATCGGCCCCGTCACGCTCCCGCCGTCGCTGGAAGATTTGACCGCACGCTACTCCGGCCAGCTCTCGGCGGCGTTCCAGAAGTCCGCCTCCAGCATCGTCGCCACCGTGGTCGGATCGGTCTCCAGCGCTCTCTCGGTGATCCTGGTTCCCATCGTCACGTTCACCCTGCTGATCGACATGACCTACCTGCGTCGCCGGACGCTGTTTCTTTTGCCTCCGGCCCACCGGGAGAACGTCGCCCGGATCGCGGAAGATGTCGGGGATGTCTTTTCCAGCTACCTGCGCGGCATGACGCGGGTGTGCCTGGCGTACATGGCGACCTGCACCCTTTTTCTATTGGTCGCCAGCCTCTGGTTCCCGGCGATGCGCGGCTACGCCCTGCTCATCGGAATCGTCGCGGGGCTGCTCTACGCCGTGCCGTATGTCGGGCTTGCCGGGACGCTCGTGCTGACGGCCATCGTGACGCTGGTGAGCGGCTCGGGCACCCCGGCGCTGATTGTCTTTCTTCTGGTTCCAGTAGTTCTGAACCAGGTTTTCGACAATGTTTTAACCCCCCGGATCGTCGGCGGGGGAATCGGGCTGCACCCTTTGCTCTCGATGCTCGCTCTGCTCACCGGCGCGAGCCTCTTCGGCCTCTGGGGAATGCTGCTCGCCGTGCCCGTCGCCGGTAGCCTCCAGGTGATTTTATTTCGCTTGTTTCCGCGCCTCGCCGAGCCGACTCCCGCTATCGTGGTTCCCCCTCGCGCCGAGCCGCTGCCGTCCGAGCTACCCGACGAGACCCACTCTGACTCCCCCTTCCCTTCCGCCGACGAAGTCGGATAAACGGAAGGGAAGGGGGCCGGGGGGGATGGGTCACCGCCGCCGCCCCGTCCAGGTTTTCGGAGGCTTGATGAGACCATACACACAGCTCTTCGCCCCGACGCGCACGGCCCAGCCCGCGTCGCCCCAGGAGTAGTGCCAGAACTCCTCGGAGCAGTTGGAAAAGCCCGCGCCGAGCATGGCTTCAAACAGAATCTCCCGGTTTTGCTCCGCACGCCTTCCCAGCCCGGAAACCTCGCTCCTTGCGGCTCGCCAGCCCGTGAGGGGACGGGTCAGATCGGCACTGTGACCCGACGGCAGGATTAAATGGACGTCCACGGCGGCTCCGGTGCAGTGGCCGGGCGGCGCTTTCTGGTCGTAGGGCGCAAAGAACCGACAGGTCTGCCGTCGAAGTGTTTGATAACTCCAATCCGGGTGTTTTTCGGTAAGTTCGGCAAAATAGCGATCAAACAGCGCTCTTTGCATTTCGTACGTTCTCAAACACGTTCGTACGGAGAACTTATAGCCCTCGGGCAGCGAGATTGCCGCGTCAAACAACATACTGGCTACGCGCTCTCGCAGAAACGGGACACATCGACGCCCGATAATCAATCTCGGGTGCCTTTTTCGCAAATCTATCAATCCCTCACCACACTCGATCTCTTGAATCGCGTTCAGCGCCGCGATAGGCTCCGGCCCGCCCGCCGCGCGAAGCCGGGATAGCAATGTCTCGTTCATCAGCGGTAGAATACCCGCATGACCGACCGTACGACCGCCGAGGCGCTGACAGAGCTGCTACAACCCTGGGGCGAGGTGCGCTTCAAGCCCATGTTCGGCGAGTGGGGCGTCTACCTCGACGAGCGCTTCTGCGCCATCATCGGCGAGGGCAAGCTCTTTCTCAAAGTCAAAGGCATCCCCGACGAAACCATCGAGGCGCTCTTCGGCGGACGCACCGAGCCGTACCCCGGTGCAAAAAACTACGCCCTCATCGCCCCCGAGCGCTTCGACGACTCGGCCTGGTGCATCGCCGTCGAAGCTGCGCTCCGAACCGCGAACGTGCTGGTCAAATAATGGGAAATGCCCGGCATAGAGGTCCGGCATTTAAAATGCCGGGCTATTAGAAGCGCACCTCCGGCGCGGCAGTCACGGCAACTCGTTGCTGCTGATACTCATCTTCGGGTGTTGTTTCCCAGTCCTGCCAGATCTTTTGTCGCATATGATGCTCTTTCTGGTCTTTGATGTAACCAATCACTTTCTCGATCTGATTGGGATCGACGCTGAACATCCCATACCCTTCTTGCCAGCGAAAACGTGGTTGATTTAAATCAGGACGTCTATTTTCATTGAGAAAAGCCGACGAAACTCCTTTCATCTGATGAAGAAGCTGAGCAAAAGAAACTGTAGAAGACATCTGTAATAAAACATGGATGTGATCTGGCATTCCGTTGATCGCCAATACTTGACAACGAAATTTGTGAGCTTCAGAGACAATCAATCGGTATAGATCGCTTTCCTGTGATGACAGAATAGATTTTTCCCGACCTTTAGTTGCCCAGACGATATGGACGTAGCATCCCCGTTTGATTTTCACCAGTTTCCGTTGCCCCTCATTTAACTCTACTTTCCGGTAAGTGGAGGGACTGCCCTTTGCCCCCTGTACCTTCGGTTTGCCTCTACTCCCTTCTTGAGATGCCCGTGCACGGATCTTTTTAGACGCACTCTGCCTGAAAAACCGAGAATCGCCCCTAATTCCGG
>JANLTX010000062.1:0-22175 GCA_031363095.1 Armatimonadota bacterium
TCGTCCGTGACGACCGCGACGATCAGGAACCCTGCCCAAAAATTCCCACAGAGAAGGCAGAGGAGCTGCCGAAGAACGAGACGAGGAAGACATGCACCCAGTTTAGCCTATTCCATTCACGAAAACTGAACGACCCTGCCCCGGCCCCAATAATGGGGAGATGTCTGTCCCCCGAGTGTCGCTTCGGGCGCAAGCGACCCAATCTACCTCGCCCCCCCTTTTTGCTCGTCCCTCGCGGCGGGGGGAGTTTGTAACACTTCCCCGTCCCGAGCTTGCGAGGAAAAAGACGGGGGCGAAAGCTTTGGTCGCCCCGCGACCGACGCGCTTCGGGGGACAGCTACCGTTGCCAGCGGGTTTCGAGCGCGGCGCGTTCGGCGCTAAGCGCGTAGTGGTTCTCTTTGAGCCAGCTTTCGGAAAAGTACGTGTCGCGGTACAGCTCGCCCGAGTCGCAGACGAGCGTCACGACCGAACCCGATTGGTCGGTTTCGTGTAGCTCTTCCAGAAGTTTCAGGGCGACGACAAAGTTCGTTCCCGTGGAGCCGCCGACGCGCTTTCCTAAGATATCTTCGAGAACGTGCGTCGCCGCAAGGCTCCGGGCGTTGGGAACCGCTTCCATTCTGTCGATCACCTCGGGCAAGAACGACGGCTCGACACGCGGCCTGCCGATGCCCTCGATCCCGGAGCCGCCGGACAAACAAATCTCTGCATCTCCCGACGCAAAGAACCGATGGAACGCGGAGTTTTCCGGGTCGGCGACACATAGCCTGGTGGGAAACTGGCGATAGCGCAGGTAGCGGCCCAGGGTCGCGCTGGTCCCGCCCGTCCCCGCGCCGCACACGAGCCAGGTTGGGATGGGAAATCGCTCCCGCCCGAGCTGCGAGAACAAAGACTCGGCGATGTTGTTGTTGCCGCGCCAGTCGGTCGCGCGCTCGGCGAAGGTGAACTGGTCCATGAAGTGCCCCGAGAGCCGGGTGGCGAGCAGTGCGGCCCGCTCCCGATCCTCGCGGGCGTCTTCCACGAACACGCACTCGCCGCCGTAGCGCTCGATTCTTCTGATTTTTTCCGGGGTGGTGGCCCTTGTCATGACCGCGAGAAACCGTAGGCCAAGAAGCCGCGCAAAATACGCTTCACTGACGGCGGTACTCCCACTCGATGCCTCGATAATCGCAGTCTGCGGCCCGATCTTGCCGTTGCACAGCCCGTACAGAAAGAGCGACCGCGCCAGCCGATGTTTCAAGCTCCCCGTCGGGTGGGTCGATTCGTCTTTGAAGTACAGGTCTAACTTCTCCGAGAACGGAACCGGCACATAAATTAAATGCGTGTCGGAGCTACGGTGAAAGTCGGCGTCTAACTTCTCGATGGCCTCGTGGACCCAGGTTCGGCTCATCGCGGGTCGGGCCTGACTTCCAGCGGCTGGGTCTGCACGACGCCGTCCACGGTCAATTTAAGCGTGTAGGTTCCGGGCGCGACCCACGGAGATTTCGCTGTCGGCGTGTTGTTCCAGATCGCGTCCATCCCGAGGCCGGTCGGTGGCGCGGCGCGGCGCAGGTTCCAGATAAACCGGTGCGACCCGGCGCTCGCCGAGAGCTTCTGCCACGGACGCGCCCAGCGGGGATCGACGGTGAGCTTCAGCGGATCGAGCGTCTCGGGCTTGTCGGCGCTGCTCCAGGTGCGAACAACAGCGCCCTGTACATCGAGCACCTCCAGCGTCACGAGCCGGGCGGGTTTCTCTAAAAAATAATCCAGCGGGACGCCATCGGGTGGGTTCTGGCCCGCAGGCTCCTCGGGCGGGAGCGGGGTGTCGGTGTTGCGGTTGAACTCCACCAGATAGCCAGCCGTCGGCGCGTAGAGCGAGCTGGCACGTCCCGAGAGCTGCCGGAGCGCCGTGATCGAGTCCAATATCCAGAACGAGCGCCCATGCGTTCCGACCACGAGGTCGTCGCCGTGGACCACTAAATCTCGGATAGAAGTCGCGGGCATGTTGTTTCTCAGCGGACTCCAGTGCGCTCCGTCATCGGGGGAGAACCAGACCGCGCGCTCGGTGCCGCAGTAGAGCAATCCTGCTTTTTTCGGATCCTCACGCACCGTGTTGACCGGCGCGTTGTCGGGCAGGCCGCTGACAATCCGTGTCCAGGTTTTTCCGAAGTCCGTGGTTTTGAAAATATACGGTTTGTTGTCGTCGCACCGGAGCCGATTGACGGCTGCGTAGACCGTGCCGGGCGAGAACCGACTGGCATCGAGCTGGGCGATCTTGCTCCACGACGAAACTTCGGGCGGCGCGACGTTGCTCCAGGTCTTGCCGCTGTCTCGGGTGAGCCAGATCAGTCCGTCGTCCGTGCCGCACCAGATTGTAGTGGCGTCCATCGGCGACGGCGCGACGGCATAGATCACGCCCCGGCGGGCCATGGCCTGGCCCTGATCGGAGGCAGCGGCGAACGATGCGGGAACGTCCCAGCTCTCGCGGCTCAGATCGGGGGAGATCGCGTCCCAATTTTTTCCGCCATCGCTGGTTTTCAGCAGTTTGTTGCTGGCGAGATACAGCGCGTGCGGGTCTGCTTGAGAAAAAAGCATCGGCATGGTGCGCAGAAACCGCAGCCCTTCGAGCTTTGGCCGAATACTGGTCAGCTCACCTGTTTTTTTGTTGTACTTCGTGCCCTTCGAGCCGTAGATCAGCTCGGGGTTCAGCGGGTCCGGCGCGACATAGGCATATTCCTCTGCGCCGACCGGGTGCCAGTCGCGAAAGGTAATCTGGCCGTCTGCTCCCCGGCTGGCGATCCCGACCGAGCCGCTCTCTTGCTGTCCGCCGTAGACATTGTAGGGGAACTGATTGTCACAGCTTACATGGTAGAGCTGGGCCGTGGGCTGGTTGTACCAGGAGCTCCAGGTCTCGCCGCCGTTGACCGAGATCATCGCGCCCTGATCAGCAGAGAGAAGAATTATCTGCGGATTTTTCGGGTTGATCCAGATCGTGTGATAGTCGTCGCCGCCGGGAGCGCCCTTGATACAGACAAAAGTCTTCCCGCCATCGACCGATTTGTACGTGGACGTATTGGCCGCATAGACCGTGTTTTTCTCTTTCGGATCGACCCGCACCTCGGCAAAGTCGCTGCCCCGGCTCCAGAGCCGTGGCTCGGCGTTGGTGAGAATCCAGGAGTTTCCGCCGTCGTCGGAGCGGTAGATTCCTGCGTTCGTGGTTGCGTCTACCGTCGCGTAGAGCCGATTTTTATCAAAAACCGTGAACCCGATTCGGCCCAGTCCTTGCTCGGGTGTGGGCAGCCCGCGTGTGAGCGGTTTCCAGGTTGCGCCGCCGTCCGTGGACTTGAAAAGGCCGCTCGTCTTGCCCTGCCACGCGCCGTTTTCCCACGGAGCCTGCCGCGCCGCCCAGAGCGAGCAGTACACGGTCTTCGGGTTTGTCGGATCGAGCGCCACCTCGACCGCGCCGGTGTCCACGCCTCGGTACAGAACGTTTTTCCAGGTCTTGCCGCCGTCGAGGGTGCGAAATAAGCCTCGGGTTTCATTGGGGCCGTACGGATGCCCGAGCACGGCGGCGAAAGCACGGTCGGGGTTCTTCGGATCGACGCAAATATCGGCGATCTGATAGCCGTCTTTCAGGCCCGTGTTGGTCCAGGTCTTGCCGCCATCGGTGGTTTTGTAGACGCCATCGCCGACGGAGAGATCGGGGCGCTGAAGGCCCTCGCCCGAGCCGACATAGATCGTCTCGGGGCGGCTCTGCGCCACCGCCAGGCACCCGACACTTCCGGTTGGCTGGTCGTCGAAGATCGGCTTCCAGGTGTGGCCGTAGTCGGTCGTCTTCCAGACTCCGCCGTTGTTCACGCCGATGAAAAGCACGTTCGGCTGCGCGATAATCCCGTCCGCGCCGACGGTTCTCCCGCCTCGAAACGGCCCGATGCAGCGCCATTTCAGGCAGTCGTAGCGAGCCGGGGCAACCTGAGCGCGAGCAACCGAGGTGAGCGTCAGCGCCGCCACGAGAAGAAAAATCCGTCGGATCATGCCGCCATTATGACACACGTCCCCGAAGTCCTCTTTGGGTGAGCTTCTGAATTTTTGGTATACTCTGCACACAGTGACGACCGAAAAACATATTCTCTTGGCTGAACTTCAAAAGCCAGGTACCCCGGAACTTGAAGCGTACTATGCAACCAATCAAGGAGTGGCTTGTTTGGGGGATGCTCTGACACTTTTACGCAGTATTGAGACTGCATCTATTGATTTAATCTGTACTTCTCCGCCTTTTGCATTACTTCGTCAGAAAGCCTATGGTAATGTTGCTGCTGAGGAGTATATTGAGTGGTTTTGCAATTTTGCTCATGAGTATAAGCGTGTATTAAAGCCGGAAGGATCATTGGTAATTGACATCGGCGGTACATGGGTCAAAGGGGTTCCGGTTCGTAGTCTTTATCACTTTGAACTAGTTCTGCGTCTCTGTAAACCCGAAGAGGCTGGAGGCAATGGCTTCTATCTGGCGCAGGAACTTTACTGGTACAACCCTGCGAAACTACCGACTCCTGCTGAATGGGTCACAATACGTCGAGTACGTGTAAAAGATGCAGTTAATACGGTCTGGTGGCTTTCTCCTAGTGAAAATCCGAAAGCATCTAACCGAAGAGTATTAAAACCGTACAGTGTTTCGCAGAAAACGCTTATGCGTAACGGTTATAAGCCAGGTATGCGACCGTCAGAGCATCAGATTAGCGATAAATTTGGTACTGATAATGGTGGTGCAATACCACCTAACATCATCGAAGCCGGAGAAGATAACATTACGGGGGAGCCAGTTTTTGCAATGAAGCTTATGGAACCGCTTGATCCACTTGTTCCCGTAAATGTTATTGCAGCCAGCAACACTAGTAGCAACGATATATATCAGAAACGTTGTCGTGAAGCGAATATCGCTCCCCATCCGGCGCGGTTTCCCAATGCCTTGCCTGAGTTCGTTATTGGTCTTTGCACAGAGCCAGGAGATATTGTTTTGGACCCTTTTGCAGGGAGTAATACTACCGGAGCGGTAGCGGAACGTATGGGGCGTCGGTGGATCGGCCTGGAGCTTTCTGAGGAATATCTAAAAGGCTCTCGATTTCGGTTTGAAAAAGAGGCCATTACAGATATCGCTGAACAGCCTGGCCTCTTTGACGAGGATAAAGTCGTCTGATGCCACGATTTACGTACGGCGCACAATTTTCACCGGATCAGACGCCTTTATCTCGGTTATTAAGCCTTTTATCGCCATCTCATGGCAGTCGTGAAGCTTTGCAAAGAGCAATTCAGACAACTTTCTTTGCTGCCAAGAATGATAGTTGGACTCTGGCTGGTAATTGCTCACTCTCACTTAACGCCTATAAAATCATTGAAAATATTGATAAAGAACGATTCCAAATCACAAATTTTGGTCAAAAATTGATAGAAGCACTTACAATCGAAAAAGAAATGTATCGATTGCTTGCTATTCATATTTTGGTTCATCTGGAAGGTTTGATTTTATTGCATATTATAGAGAGAATGCGTACCCGTGGAGAGCAGATTACCTTGGAAACTATTGGTGACGAACTCAATGAAATCGATATAGATTTATCTACTAACAGTCCTTATATTTCTACTATGCGTGGCTGGTTAGAGAAAGCAGGCGTTTTTGGCAAGGGATACGAAATTCGTTGGGATATTGTTGATGGTTTGGTGGGGGTAGGCACAGATACAATTGCTGATCTTTATAAACTCAACGTCTCACAAAAATATTTTTTGCTATCTATGGCGCAATTAGGTGCGATAGAGTTTATGCCATCAAATAGTGTCGCTCATCATGCTCGCAATTTTTATCTAATAAAGATAACGACTAAGAATCTCGTAAAGGATGTTCTGGAGCCTCTGTCTGCAACTGGGTTGATAGAAAGTACCCGTGCAACAGAAGGTCGCGGCGCACGACCGCATTTGGTGCGTTTGACTTCTAAAGGTAACAAAGAGCTACTTGTACCTTTATTAGAAAATATTGCAAAGGTTTCTGGTATTGAGATAATTGGTTTAAATATGTCTTTTGAGCAGGTAATCGCAGAATTAAAAGATGAGAGTATTTATAAAAAGGGAGTCGCCCTGGAGCTATTGGCGATTTGGATAATTCGTTTATTGGGACTAAGATTCACTGGCTGGCGATTAAAAAGTTCAGCGGCAACAGGAGGTGGTGAAGTTGATGTAATGGCTGCTTCGGACAAAATTGTTTATTCTCGATGGCAAATTCAGTGTAAAAATACAACCAAAAATGTAGATATAGATACTGTAGCAAAAGAAGTTGGCATGTCTTTCAAAACAAAAGCAGATATTATATTGATAATAACTACTGCTGGTTTTACGAGTGCTGCAAGCGAGTATTCCAATCAAGTGTCAAATGATAGTAGATATTACGTGATTTTGTTGGATGGGAAAAATATTGCAGAGATTGCAAAAGATAGAAGTAAAATCGTTGATATTTTTAATGAAAAAGCGCGACGCGTCTTCGCACGTCGCGAGTTGGGAATCAATGATTAGGGCTTTTCTGGAGGTCTGAAAAAGTGTACCGCACTCTTTTAGTTTTTAGTCTTCCGGATTGGGGGAGCAGGCGGTAGTATCAGAGTCTATGGCGAAAGCGACGGTTCGATTTGTCTGCCAGGCGTGCGGACACGCTTCTCCCAAGTGGCAGGGGCGCTGTCCGGAGTGCGGCGAGTGGAACAGCCTCGTGGAAGAGGCTGTGCGCGAGACGAAAACCGTCGCGCAGAAAATTCGCGCGGGTGGCATCAGCGTCATGGGCGCGGCGGCGTCGCGCCCGAGGCCCGTCACCGAGATCGAGCCGACGGCCAGCAAGCGTGAAAGCACTGGAGTCCCCGAGTTCGACCGCGTTTTAGGCGGCGGTATCGTCCCTGGCTCGCTAACGCTTATCGGAGGGGAACCAGGCGTGGGTAAATCCACATTATTGAGCGCTGTAGCTGGAAATATAGCGCGTGATATTGGGATTTGTCTGTATATTTCGGGTGAAGAGAGTGTCGAGCAAATTAAACTTCGTTCCACGCGGTTGGGGGCGGTGAGTGAGCGGCTTTTGCTGGCGTCCGAGACCGATGTGGCGGCCATTGCGGGGTTTGTGGATCAGTTCTCACCCGCTGCGATGGTGATCGACTCGATCCAGACCATGACCAGCGGCGACATAGACAGCGCTCCCGGCACGGTCAGCCAGGTGCGTTCGGCGACGGCGGCTCTCGCTGCGATAGCGAAGGGGAGGGGCGTCCCGATTTTTCTGGTGGGGCACGTCACCAAGGAAGGCGCGATTGCCGGGCCACGGGTTCTGGAGCACATGGTCGATACGGTGCTGTATTTCGAGGGCGACGCGCACTTAACGTATCGGATTCTGCGTGCCGTGAAAAACCGCTTCGGCTCCACGGACGAGCTGGGAATCTTCGAGATGCGCGAGGAAGGGCTGGTGGGCGTCGAGAACCCGAGCGCGGCGTTTCTTAGCGAGCGGCCCGTCGGTGCGCCCGGCTCCACCGTCACGGCGGCGCTGGAGGGCAGCCGGGCGCTGCTCGTCGAAGTGCAGGCGCTCGTCGCACCGTCCCCGATGAACTCCCCCCGAAGAATGACCAACGGCGTCAGCAAAGATAGGGTCGCGCTGGTGCTGGCGGTTTTAGAGAAGCGCCTCGGGCTATCTCTGGCCAACATGGACGTCTACGTCTCGGTCGCAGGCGGCGTCACGGTCGAAGAGCCTGCCGCCGACCTTGCGATTGCGCTGGCCGTCGCCGGGAACTATCTGGATCGCCCCGTGGACGGCGGCCAGGTCTTCGTGGGCGAGATCGGGCTTTCCGGGGAAGTGCGCTCGTGCCCACAGGTCGAAAAGCGCCTCAAAGAAGCCGCCAGTTTGGGGTTCAAAAGCGCCCTGATCCCGGCGCGAAACATCGGCAAAGGCGAGAAAAACACCGGCCTGGAGCTGATCGGCATCGACACCCTGCGACTTGCCGTCGAGAAAGCCCTGCTCGCCCCGAAGGTATAATCTTCCCATGAACGAGCTGTTGACCCTCAAGGTGCGCCCCGGTCTTCGCCTGACCGACCCCGACGAGTTCTACGACTTCTGCCAGGAAAATGAACCCTATGAGTTTGAGCGCACTTGCAAAGGAGAATTGATCATTCAGATGCCAACCGGAGGAAAATCGGGAGCGCGAAACCTGCGCTTGAGTATGTTTTTAGGAATTTGGGCGCTTCAGAACGACACCGGGGTTGCTTTCGATTCCAGCACGGGCTTTGAGCTGCCCAACGAAACGATGCGTGCTCCCGACGCTTCCTGGGTGAAGAAGAGCCGTCTGTCTGCCCTCACGGAAGAACAAAAAGAGAAGTTCTTGCCTATCGTTCCTGATTTTGTGGCCGAGCTGCGCTCCAAGTCAGATCGAATTGGGATGTGTATCGAAAAAATGGAAGAGTATCAAGAACTGGGCGTTTCTCTGGGGGTTCTGATCGACCCGATTGCTCGAAAGGCGTATCTGTATCGGCCCGGAAGTGAACCCGTTATCTTGGACGATCCAAAAATCGTGGATTGCTCGCCTGAGATGCCCGGGTTTCTCTTGGATACTGCTGCTATTTTTGATATGGATATTTAAACGTGCTCTTTGATTTCACCACGGAGGCCGGGCGACGCGGCTGGAGCGCGGCACACGATCTTGCGCCGCTGGAAGGCTCGCGCGAGGGGCTTATTTTTACAATCACGGGCGGCGATCCGTATGCCTTCGGGCCGCCGGTGGAACTGAAAGAAGCCGGGCCGCTCTGGCTGGTGCTACGGCTGAGAGCCGCCGAGAGCGGGATGGGGCAGGTGTTTTACTTTCAAGACGGCGGCCCGACCGAACCCGGCTCCGTGCGCTTTCCGGTGCGGGCCGGGCGCTGGGAGGAAGTCCGGGTGGCGCTGCCCGCGCTCGCGCCGGGGACGTGGCGTTTTCGGCTCGATCCGCCTGGGACGACGCCCGGAAGCCGCGTGAGTGTGGCGTTTTTAAACATTGAGAAACGCGTCGCGCTTAAAGAACCCGCCTGGCCCGCGCCGGGTGAGCCGGGGGCGCTCGATGTCGCCGGGCGCGTGATGGCGGGTGGACTGGCGCTGGAGCTGGGCCGAGACCCTTTCCAGCTCGTGGTGCGCTTCGGCGGGAGCCTGCTCGCTCGCGGCCACGATGGCGCTTTGATCGGCTGGCAGGAGTCGCCCGGCTCCGATCCCCTCTTCGAGCGCCCGAAGGCAAGTTCCACGCACACGGTCGAGGGGCGCGGCGGGCTGCGTGTGGCCACGACCTGGACCGATGCGGGCGGGGCGCACTGGACCTACTCGCTTCTTGCACAGCCCGCACCGGGTGACTCGATAGCGCTGACAGTCTCGCTCAGCGCAGACCGGGCGCGGACCCTGGTTCACTTTCCGGCGCTGGTTCTTCTGGCCGAGGCTAAAAATCGGCGCGGGCTGTTTGCGGGCGTCGAGTATCTGGACCCGCCCGATTCGTCCAGCTCCGAGGCCGACCTGCGCGGGCCGCAGGCGCTCCGGCACGTTCCGGATGCACACGTGCCGACCCTGCCGCTGATGGCGATTCAGGGCGAGGGGCGCTATCTGAGCCTGGAGTGGAGCCTGGACGGCGATGGCGCGGCGTGTTTCGACTCGCCCGCCCGGATTCTCGGCGCGACGCGCGGGCATCTTCTGGGCATGTTGTTTCCCGACGGCAGCCGTCCGCCTGACTCGCGCCTGCCGCATGCGGGCCGAGCGCTGAAGCCGGGCGAGGCTCTCACGCAAAAATTAACGCTCCGGGCCGGGCGCGGCGAGGGGGTTGGAGAAGCGATCTCGGCACATATCGAAGCGACTTCGCTTCCCAAAGTTCCGAAGCTGCCAGGCGGCTGGGAAACCACTCTGGCATCGGGTTGGCTGGACTCGGGCATCCACGAGCAAGGCCGCTGGCGACACGCTTTCCCCGGCGAGTTTCCGCTCTCGGGAGCCGCCGACGCGCTCGCCTGCCAGAGCTGGCTCGCGGCACGGCTGGCGTCGTCCGACCCGCTTCTGGCGACGCGGCTCCGGCGTAGCGCCGAGGAGGGGCGACGGCGCGTCGTGGCGGAAGACACCGGCGGGATCGGGCATGTTCGCCAGAGCGCGGCGGCCCTTCTGCCCGGCGGCGACCTCGCAAAAGCCGCCCGGAGCGCACGGGAGCGCGTCCGTGGACTGCTCTCGCGGCTGACGCCCGATGGCACCGTGATTTATGAAAAGTCGCCCGCTCGGCCCGATTTTGGCGCGACGCACTTCGAGAAGACCGCAAACGGCCTGAGCGCCGAGCCGCTCGTCGAGGCGCTTCGGGCGCTGACGCTCGCCCCCGACACCCGGCTGATCGGAGAGGCGGTCGCGCGGCTTCGCCAGCTTGATTTCCGCTGGAAGAGCGCCGCACCGCGCGGGGCGCAGACCTGGGAAGTGCCGCTCCACACGCCCGATATTCTGGCGTCGGCGCATCTCGCAGCGGCGTCTGTGCTCGCCTACGAGCTGACCGGCGACAAGGAACTTCTGGAAAGTGCGCGGCGCTGGGCTTTCTCGGGAGTCCCGTTTGTCTACCTTCGCGAGGTCGCCCGGCCCGTGGGCGCCTATGCCACCATCGCGGTTCTCGGGGCGACGAATTGGGAAGCGCCGAACTGGATCGGGCTGCCGGTGCAGTGGTGCGGGCTGGTCTTCGCCGACGCCCTGCTGGACCTCGCCGAGCACGACGAGCGCGGGCCGTGGAAGAAGCTCGCCGAGGGAATCTGCGCCAGTGGCGCACTCCAGACCTGGCCGCGCGGCGAAGGGCAGGGGAGAGGCGGCCTGCTCCCGGACTCGTTCCATCTCCCGGCGCAGGTGAGAAACGATGTCTGTATCAACCCCGCGACGCTCCAGGTGCCGCTGGCCCGCTCGCTCGGGGTGCCGCTCTACACCCGTCGCGTACTGAGCTTCGGCGGCCCGTTCGTCCACGCGCCCGGAGTCGTCGAGGCCCGCTCCCTACGAAGTTTCACCGTCCGTGGCTGGCCCGAGGGCGAGTACACGGTGCTTATCTGCGGGCTGACGGTCGAGCCGCGCGAGCTTTTAATCAACAAAAAGCCGACTGCGAGCCGCTTCGATTCGTCCGTCGGCTCACTGGCCCTCACGCTCACCGGACGCGCGGATGTCTCGTGGCGCTGATTGGCCGCCGTCGAATAAATTCGCGGCTCGATAAGCTTGTCCGCCTTCGCGGACATAATCTGATTTCTGTCCACGGAGGTGGACATTCTTATCAAGCCGCGAATTCATTCGACGGAAATCTATCAATAAATTCCCTCTAAAATATACCGGTAGAGGGCGCTTTTGAGAGCCTTGGTTGCGCTCTCTGCCTGTGATTCGTCGCCCGGCTCGACGGTGAGAACGGCCAGGCCGCGCACCAGGACGCTCGTGCCGCGCCGGGTGATGTCGTAGAGCTGGAGCGGTCGGTCCAGGGCGCGGTTCAGCGTCTCCGAGACCGACTTTGCACGCTCGGCGGACGCGGTTCGGAAGAACAATTTGTTGTCGATGAAGACCTCGTGGGCCGCGCCGCCGACGCTCGGGCCGGACGCGGCATCGCGCACTGTGACCTTGAGCATGGTGGTCGTCTCGCGGCGGTTGATGGGCAGCCCGCGCTCCGTGATCTGCTGGATCATGTTGGTGGCCCGCTCTTTCTCGGGCGGGTGGGTCCGAAAGATGCCCAGGTCGATGTCCGGGCGCAGCTTGCGGTCGCGCTCCAGCCGCTCCATGAACGTCAGCATCCCGACCGGGTTGTAGCCGCCCTTGATCGCAAGCTGGATTCCGCCGAAGTCGGCGTCGCGCTCGGCGTTCTGGCTGTAGCCGCTCACTTTCTGCATTGCGACTAACTGGAAGCCCTGGAGCAAGTTTCCCGTGTCCTGGCTCGGAACCTTTGCTAAAATCGCCGCGAGCGCCCCGAGCGCCATCTGGGTGTTGAGCTTGCCCTGCTCTTTCCCCAGCCGCGCCACATGGTGATGCGCCGCGTGGATGATCTCATGCCCGATGACCCCCGCCAGCTCGTCGTCGGACTGGACATAGCCCAGAAGCCCTTTGTTGAAGTACAGATAACCGCCCGGTAGCGAGAACGCGTTGATGTCTTTGTCGTCCACGATATGAAACCGATACGTGAACCTGGTTTTGTTGTCTCTGCCGTATCGAGCAGGAATCACCTCGGAGTTCACGATTTCGGCTAATTTATTGCCGATGGCCTCGATGCGCTTTTGCTGGATGGGGTCAGAAAGAAGCTTGATCCCGCTCTTGAGAAGCTCGTCGTGGGACTGCTTCCCAAGAAGAATATCCGGGTCTTCCCTGGGCGGCGCGGGCGGCGTCTGCGCCAGAGTGGGCAGAGCCAGCATCAGTCCGAGCGACACGGCGAGAGCGAGACGTTTCATCGTACTACTATAGACGTAGAATCTGTCGGCTTCGTTTCCAGATTTCCTCATGGGGACAAAAAACAAAACCCCTCCCCCGGCGAAGCAGGGGAGGGGTTGGGGTGGGGTCTAAAACCGTCGAGCGCCCGCCCAGTGAGCGACGTAGTAGCCCTTGTTGACATCGTCCACGCGGACCCCGCGCTTGCGGCCTGCAGCGTGGAGGAACTGGCCTCCGCCGATGTACATCCCGACGTGCGAGATGCCCTGATGCCCGGTGTTGCGGAAGAAGACCAGATCGCCCGGCTCCATCGCCGATTTCTCGACGGTCTGGCCTGCGGCGAACTGCTCGCGGGCGGTGCGGGGGATGTACTTGCCCTCTTTGGCATAGAGGAACTGGGTCAGGCCGGAGCAGTCGAACGCCCCGTTGCCCGTCGCGCCCCAGCGGTAGCGCCAGCCACGGTAGGAAAGTCCTTTGCGGACGAGTCGGTCGCCCCGGCTCTCAGCGCGTGGAATCGAGAGGTTCGCGACCTCGACCGATGTTCCGCCGGTCTCGGGCAGATCCTCGATGGGCGGCTCGATGGCGGTCGGCGAGGAGGCTTCGGCGGGCGTCACAGAAGCGACGACCCGAATCGGGCGGCTGATCGAGCGCGGCGTCGGCGATCCAGCGCCTCGGGACGGCGCAAGCTGGGCGAGCGCGGGCGCACCCTGACGGATCAGGCGCTTGGCAGGCTCGTTGAGTGCCAGGCGGTCTGCGGGTGCCCAGCCGGTCTTGCCGGACGGCGTGCGGAGCTTCACCCAGCCACCCTTGTGACCGACGACCTCGCCCCGGACGCCCAGGATCAGGGCGGCGACTTTCGGAGCGGTCTCGGAGGGTTGCGAGCGAAGGGAGGTGGGCGCGGCAGTAAAGGCTCCCGGCGTCTGCGGGAAGTCAGGAGCGGCGCTCAGCGAGGACGAGAAAATGGCACAGAGGGAGATGGTACCCAGGACAGGCAGCAGTCGGTTCAGGCGGTTTGTGGCGCGAAGATCCAATCGTCCATCCTTTCCAGCGGGCTGGTTTGCAACCGAAGTCGCCCGGCCCGTGTCTTGTTGTTGATTTGGTCTGGGACGCAGTGTCCAGCGAAACTCTACCCCGATTTCTCCAGGGTGTCAAACGAGATGTCGGTCGAAATCGGGTAAAACAAGAGAGGAAGGCCCCGCTCGTCGGGCGGGGGATAAGCACAAAAATGGTTTTAAAAAAATTCGGGTGGCTCGCGCTGGCGGGCCTGACAGCAGGAGTGGCACACGCCGATCTGACCTACACCACCACGGTCTCCGTGGCGGGCGGACAGCCGATGCAGGCGACCAGCTACGTCAAGGGGGTGCAGGTTCGCTCCGATACAGGAAAGAGCATCACCATCACCGATGGCACCCGAACCTGGCGCATCAACACCGAGAAGAAAACCTACTCGGTCGTCGCCAACGCGAAGCTGGAAGGCGGCGGAAACCCGGCCCTGGAGCAGTTCAATCAGATGATCGACCTGTCGATGTCGGCCTCGGTAAAGCCCGGCGGCAAGACCCGGACTATTCTCGGAAAGCCCGCTCAGAACTATGTCTACTCAATAGACATGAAGATGAAGTTCAAGCCGGGTAGCGGTCCCAAAGGCGCGACGGGCGATAAGCCGATGACCCTGCCGCAGATGAAGACCACCGGCGAGATCTGGACGACCATGGCACTTCCTAAGCCTCCTACAGGTAGCGCCGGGGCTGGTTCGTTGTTTAATAATTTTCGGATGCTGGGAGCCGCAGGCCAGAGCGCGACGGTGGCGTTCGATAAAATCAAAGGGTTTCCACTGGAGACGACCCTTCACCAAGTTTCGACGGGTGGCAGCTTGCCGGGCGGCGGCAAGGGCGGCAAACTGGACCTCAAGGTGGTTGTCACGAGCCTCAAAACCGATCCGCTCCCTGCCAGTCTGTTCGCCCCGCCCACAGGCTTCAAGCAGATTCCCTACGAAAGCCCGAGCCTGCCCAAGATGAGCGGCATGGGCGGCGGCGGCATGTAGGCCCCCGTGCGTTTCGCTCGCAGGCTCGCTGGACTTACGCCCCCGTGCTGCACGGGGAATGGGGGGATTCCAGCACGGCGTGGGCGCAGGCTTCGCCCGACGCCAGCGCACCGTCGATGCTCGAAGACATTAGAAACTCCCCGGCCAGAAAGACGTTGGGCCGGTTGGTGCGGGGCTTTGGAAGCATGGCTGCGAAGCCCGGCGGCTGGAGAAACTGGGCATAGGGGATTTTGTAGAGCGCCAGCAGGCGATAACTTCGGAGAGTTTCCAGCGCGGGTGCATCGCCGTCGAGCATCCGGGCGAGGTCAGAGCGGCAGGAGTCGATTAGCTCCGGGTCGGTGCGATTGGGGACGCCCAGGATCGAGATGCTCAGCAGGTGCTGGCCGGGCGGTGCGTACTCCGGCGCGACGTTGGTAAGCATTGCAGCGTGGCTCACGAGCGGGTCGGGATTCGCGTTAAGGAGAATTTTTCGGCCTCTCCAGAGCGGCTTGTCGCCTGCAAAATAAAGGGTCGTCACAGGGGCGCTGCCCCCAGGAAGTTCCAAGCCCGTCAGCCGCGCGGCCTCGGGTGCGGGCGTCGCGAGAACCACGGCGTCGGCCTGGATATCAGCTAAATTTTCGACCCTGACCCGAAGCTGGATGTCCAGCCCGTCGGCAAGCTGCGCCGAGATCGCACCCATCCCTCTTGCCGGGATGACAGTCTGGCCCGAAGTGAGCATTCGCCAGACAAACTTCAGTGCGTGCGCCGAGGTCTGAAGCGAGCGGTCCAGGAAGATGCTTCCGAAGAACGGACGCGCAAAATTCGTCAAAAAATTCTCGGAAAACCCATAGCTTTGCAGAAAGCTTTCAGCGGTCGCGTCAGGCAAGGTGATCGGCCTTCGCAGATCAAAGCCAAGCTTTGCCACTCGGAGCTTGTCGGGCAACGAGACAAGCGGGCAGAGCACCGAGGGAATCAGCCCGCCCGGATCGCGAAAGGGGTCGGAGAGCGTGAAAAGCCGCCCGTCCTGCGCGATCCGAGCGCCCGGCTCGAACGCCCGCAGGTCCAGCGCCGCGTAGTTCAGCAGACGGCGTGCGGCGGGGTAGGCATTGAAGAGCACCTGAAACCCCCGGTCGAGCGTGAAGCCGTCCACAAGGTCCGAGCGAACCCGCCCCCCGACGCCATCGCTGGCCTCGTAGACCGTGACATCGACGCCCGCTTTTTGCAGAACCTGCGCACACGCCAGCCCCGAAAGCCCCGCCCCGATTACGCCGACCCTCATTACAGTCAGGGGAAAATGCCGAGGCACTGGATCGCGTCGGAGACCCGGCCCACGCCGACGATGAACGCGGCGCTTCGAAGGTCGGTGTTGTGTTTCTTGGCCGTCGCCGAGACCTGGTCGTAGGCGCGTTTCATGATCTGGTCCAGCTTGGAGTTCACCTCTTGTTCGGTCCAGAAGAAGCTCTGAAGCCCCTGCACCCACTCGAAGTAGCTCACCGTGACGCCGCCTGCGTTGGCAAGCACGTCCGGGACGACAATAATTCCCTTGTCGCGGAAAATTTTGTCGGCCTCGGGCGTCGTGGGGCCGTTCGCGCCCTCGACGATGAACCGTGCCCGCACCTTCGGGGCGTTTTCTTTGGTGAGCTGCTGCTCCAGCGCGGCGGGAATCAGCAGATCGACATCGAGCAGGAGCAGGTCCGCCGGGTCGATGGGTTCCGACTCGGGGTAGCCGACGATGGTCTTTTTGTCGCTCGTGTCCCGATACCGAATCACGTCGAAGACATCCATGCCGCCCCGATTGTAGATCGCGCCGTGGACATCGCTCAGCCCCACGACTTTCGCGCCCGCGAGGTAGAACAATCGCGCCGCCGCGCCGCCGACATTGCCAAAGCCCTGCACGGCGACAGTCGAGCCGGGAAGCTGCCCGCCCGAGGCGAGCAGCGCCTCGCGCGCGACCGTCACGACCCCGCGCCCCGTGGCGTCCGCGCGCCCCTCCGAGCCGCCGATAGCGATAGGCTTGCCCGTCACGATTGCCGGGACTGTGTGCCCGACCAGCATCGAGTAGGTGTCCATCAGCCAGGCCATGACCTGCGGAGTCGTCCCCATGTCCGGCGCAGGAATATCCTTGTCCGGCCCCAGAAGAATCGCGATCTCGGTGGTGTAGCGCCGGGTCAAGTCTTCCAGTTCCGCAAGGTTCAGCAGGCTCGGGTCACACGCGACCCCACCCTTGGCTCCGCCGTAGGGAATATTGACGACCGCGCACTTGATCGTCATCCAGAACGCCAGCGCCCGGACTTCGTTGAGGTCGGTCGCCGGATGGTACCGAATCCCGCCCTTGGCCGGGCCGCGCACCAGCGAGTGGTGGACGCGATAGCCCGTGAATACCTTCGTCGAGCCATCGCGCAGGGAGACCGGAAAGTTGACCGTCAGCTCGCGCTTGGGCCACTTCAGCATCTCGTGGACATCGGGGCGCAGGTTCATCAGCTCGGCAACGGAGGCAAGCTGAGCCTGGGCCATCTCAAACGGATTGAGGGAAGCATCGCTCATAAACCCCATTTTACCCCGAAACTGCCGTGAATTAACGTGTTGTCTATTTGTTTCATTTTTTCTCAAAATTCTATGGTATAGTTGAAGTAGTTGGCAACCTTGTTGGTCTTACCTGCTAAAGTAGGAGGTTCATTGTTGGAATCTACAGAATGCCCATTGTCCCCCAGTTTGCTTCGCGTCGTTCAATACGCCGCAGAGCAGGGCACGTGCTCAAAGAAGCTGGCACAGAGTCTGTTTCTCTCGGAAGAGACAGTCAACACTTACTGGAAGCGCATCAAACACGTTCTCCAGATCGAAGACCGCCAGCAGGCGGTGATTCTCGCACGTCAAAACGGCTGGCTGGACATCCCCGTCTGACCTCCGTAAAATGTCCCACTTTTTGGGACTTGTAAAACCAGGCTCCCTTGCTTAAACTGTGTTGGTCAGGTGATTAAAACTACCTGATCAGCACTTTTATTTTGCTTGTGGAGGTCTCGGACATGCGTTGGCAAAGCTGGTTTGTTTGTTGGTTGGCGATCTGGTGCTGTGTCGCCCCAGGTTACGCGCAACGCCTACATCTTGCGGAACTCAAAGCCGTCCCCAAAAAACTGGTTCTAAAGTGGGACCAGGCACCACAAGGCCCGTTTGGTCCTCCCAGTCAGAATCCAGCAAGCCCATCGTCGCCCGGCTCGGTCGGTGTCGCTGTCGTCTGGAATAAGCTCTCCAGGACGCCCGGCTCGTCTGTTACTCCCCCAACTCTGCCTTACACTTTTGGTACTCAAACAGAGTATGCAGACACAGATTGGCAGCCGAACACTATCTATGATTACAAGCTTATCGGGCATGTTGTTACCTATTCCCGAGCATTTAATTCCCAGGAAAGTTACTGGTACTGGTCTGGTCCGAGCTATGTCTACTGGGAATCACCAGAAATCCATGTCGAAGTCAAAGCAGTGCCGGTTTCAGATGCGGCCACTGCGGATAGCCGCCTGGATATGCGATTTGCGACCGAACGTCTTTTAGACTACACGTTCAACGCGGTTCCTGGGTCTAATCCCGTGGCTCCTACGCTCTATCGAGGCGGATTGTTTGCCGGGTATCAGCAAGATGGTTCTCGTGTGGGGCGCTCTTATCTGAGATTTGCCGGGATCGTGCCAGCGCCGTCCAGTACGTTGAAACTCTGGCCTATCGGCGGTCTTCAGGTATTTGTTCCCCGGCTGGCACGAACCGGGTCTGTCTCTCTCACGACACGCAAACTTGTCGATGATACGCTCTCGCCCTCGTCGCTTGTCTGGTCGAACGCGCCAGCCATGGGCACTTCGGTTGCTCGCTCGGAAAGCATCACCTGGACAGCGGCGACGCCGACGAAACAATGGGCGTCGATCAATGTCTCGCCGGACATCCAAGAAGCGGTCAATACCGATGGTACGCTGGCCCTGTCGGTGATATCCAATAATGAGACGGCGACGGGCTGGGCCTATCTTGCCCGGCCTGGATATGTTGATCCGCAGTACACACTTCCTCCAAACAGTATCACCCCGCCGAGTGGCCTTGCGCCCTTCTTGCTCTTTGCTGTGCTGGGGCCGGGGGCAGACCTCTCCAATCTCACTATTGCTCCAGGTACGGTAACAAGCGGAGCCGCGACGACCGTCTCGGGTACCGTTTCGATCTCAGCCGTCGCGCCGACGGGTGGGATGGAAGTGTCGCTGGCAAGCAATAACTCGGCGGCGAGCGTTCCCAACTCGGTGATTATCCCGGCTGGCTCGTCCTCGGCGACGTTCGACGTGACCTGGTCGTCGGTTTCTGTCGCGACAACAGCGACGATCACAGCAGTTATGGGTAATGTCAAAACCGCGACGCTTGCGATCAACCCTGCCAGTGGAGGCGGCGGTGGAGGAGGGGGAAGCGGAACGCTGGCGAATCTGATTATCAGCCCTGGTGGGGTTCCTGTCGGCGGCACCGCGCAGGGCACGATCACGCTCAGCGCCCCGGCTCCCACAGGAGGCACGGCGGTTACACTTTCAAGTAGCAATCCCGGTGCCGCCCAGGTTCCTTCGTCCGTGACAGTGCTTGCCGGGGCTACGACGAAGACGTTCAGCATCTCGACCGGACCCGGCTATGCGTATTATCAGCCTGCGACGATCACCGCGACCTCGGGGAACTCGAAAACGGCCAGTCTCTTTGTCTATCCAGGCGGAGGAGGCAACTGAAATGGGACGAAGGCAGCTGCTCTGGGGAAGTCTTGGCGTCGTGGCACTCGCCGGGGTTGGAGTATCGGGCTGGCTGATCGGGCGACGGACTCCGCCCACTCCCATCGTCGTGGAAAGCCCGGCAAGCTACACCCGCGACGGTTTTGGGGGAATCGTCTCCGTGCCGGTTCGTAAGAATCCTGTTGCGCCGGTGCCTTCCGCTATCACCGGAAAATCTGTGCCCGTATCTACTCCTGTTAGCGTCGCATCTGATCCGGTGGCTCCGGCGCGAGTGGCCCTCGCGCAGCGGCGCTACCCGGCGGCGCTTGCCGAAGCGCGAAAGACAATAGCTTCCACGCCGCCAAATACTCCCACTCGGCGCAAGGCGCGGCTGACAGCCCGGAAGATCGAGGCGTTCGTGCTGGCCCGGCAGGGCGATCTGAAGGGGGCGCAGCAGGTCTTTGCGACCCTGGCGAGCGAGGGCGCGAGATTTTCCGAGGGAAACATACGGCCTGCGGTAGCTCCCGGCGAGTGGGAGAGGCCGACGCTTCGGGAAGATGCGCTCTACCAGCATGCGATTCTGACGGCGGCGCAGGGGGACAAGCCTGCGGCGGAGCGCGAGTTCAATGCGTTCCTTCAGAAATTTCCTGAGTCGCCGCTAATGATCGCAGCGGTGAAGCGGGTCAGCCGGTTTCACGACCAGAACATCCCGAAAGAGACCGAGGCGCTCTGGAAAGCGGCCATGGACACTCGGGCGAAGCGCGACAAAGAAGCCCGGCGCGTGGCGGCGCTGTGCGGCCCGAAGTGCCTGGCGGAGCTTCTGCGGCGGCGTTCCCCGCAGCCCCCAATCAATGCCCCCCGGCCCCCAGTTCTGGGGGGGAATAGTGAGGATGGTGTGGTGGAGAGGATCGCGCGGTCGATGAAGACGGACGAGGACGGGACGAGCTTGCTGGCCCTGCGCGACGAAGCACGGCGGCAGGGATTTTCACAGGCCGAAGGGGTTCGGCTGACCGCGATAGGGCTGAAGGCGCAGAAGCTGCCCCTGATCGCGCTGATTATGCCGGGGCACTTTGTGCTTGTGGACAGAGTAGACGAGAAAAAGGTGACGCTCTGGGATCCGGCGCTGGGGAAGAGCCGGGCGGTTTCCTGGGAAAAATGGGCAGAGCAGTCGATGGGCGGGGTTGCGCTGACGCTGGGCGGCGCAGCCGTGAAGACGGCGAGTCTGCCTCCCCCGGCGTCACCGCCGACCCCTCCGGCTGTATCCCTCGGTCGCAAAGCGACATTCAATGTCGCTTCGACCTCGGGGCGAAGGGGTATCTACGAAGCGTTTTGCGCGTTTGGGATTTTGAAGGACTAAAAAACAATGTTTGGCTATGGAATCAAGGGTTCAGAGTTCGACGGTTTGGCTTTCGGAAATCGAAAGGCAACCTGGGTTCGCATCACGGCGACCGGGGTTGCGCTGGTCTACGCCTGGTGGTGTGCGCCCCGAAACGCGTTTGCCAAGCCGCCGACGCGAAAGACATACTCGGTTTTAGATCAATTTCCCGGTCTGACCCAGACGCCAGGCGCGAAATTGCGACAAAAGATCGCCGAGCGTGAGGCCGCTGAAGCTACAAAGAAGCCCCAGGGCGACGTTGTAGTTCTGACGGATGCCGAGCTGCGCGGGATTCGGGGCGGGCAGAGCACTCCCGCCTACAAAGTGCCCAACGAGCCGAAGCAAACCGTGGTTCAAACCACGACCGGCGCACCCGTGCCAACGACCGAAACCACGCTCCGAAATCCGTACTTCGCCGGGACGATGCCCTGGCACAAGAGCTTCCGGGATGTGAACCTGTGCACGGGGAATCTCTTTAAGAGCTTCACCGATATCCAGGTCGCGCCGGGCAAGGGCGCGGGTCTTGCGCTTCAAAGAACCTACAACTCCAATGAAACTCGCGTGGGGCCGTTCGGGATTGGCTGGACGCATGCGTACGACATTCGGATGGAGGACGCCGGAATCGATGCGGACGGAACGGAGTATTCGCCCCGGTCTGACTTCTTCGGGGGCAAGCACAGCTACACCCGCGACGCCGATGGTCTGTACACGCCGCCGCCGTACTTGTTCGATGAGCTGGACTCCAAGTACCACGAGTTTCTGGCCGGGAACTTCGCGGGAGTCGATGCGGACAAGCAGATGGGCCAGGACGGAACCATCAAGCACTTCGTGAGCGAGGGCGTCTACGGCGCGTCCCATCCGCAGGTGGGCTTCAGCGTTCCGGTTCGGGTCTGCGACTGGATCGAGGATCGACACGGAAATCGCACCAATTTAACCTACACAACCGTGACTTTGCCCGGTGGAGTTCCGAAGAAGCTGGTCAACACCGTCACCGACCCGACGAACCGGACGCTTACGTTTAGTTGGGCGAACCTGGGCACGATTGCGGCTCCGATGTACCGGATTGTTGGCGTAAATGGTCCTCAGTATGCGGTGACGTATCAGTACAACCCGCAGGGAAACCTCTGGAAGGTGAACTTAGACCCGACGGGGCTGAACCGAACCACAACCTACGGGTATTCGGGCGTCAGTACGGCAAATGGGCAGGCTATCGGGCTTTTAAGCTCTATCTCCGACCCGCTGGGCAACACGGTGGAGTACGGCTATGGCGACCCGACCATCTCCGCGCTGGGGACGGTCTGGGTGTCATCGGTGACGGAACCCGCAGGCGAGCAGGCAGGCGGCGTGCCCCGCACCAATACCTGGGTGTTCGATCCGATTGAGGTGATGTCGGCAAGCTCGATAGTCAGCCGGGTAAAGCTTCCGGGAACGCGGCTTGGAATCGCCGTGGAGATGGACTTCAACCTCCGAACGACGGTTGTACAGGGTGCCAGTCTGTGGGGCGGAATGGTTCGGACGACGTACGACACGAGTAACAACGTGATCCAGGTGAGAAAAGCCTTCGTGGGCGGCACTCCCGAGCTGATGTACCCGGAAACGGTGCAGATGACGTACGGTCCGCATGGAAACGTGCTGACGCAGAAGCAGCTTGGCTTTCCTGGCATCACG
>JANLTX010000074.1:0-18349 GCA_031363095.1 Armatimonadota bacterium
AGTCGGTATTTTATCACGCCCGCCCAGATAAACCTGGGCGTCTGGGCAAGCAAGCTCGGCGAAGTCGCTCCGCGACATATCCAAAGTTCGGCATGTCGCGGAGCGACTTCGTAGCCGAGGAACGAGGCTCTTAGACGCCCAGGTTCATCTGGGCGGTTCATACGGGCGGTACAATCGCGGTTGTGAACGAGACAAAAGTAGCGGTGGTGACGGGCGCGTCGAGTGGGATCGGGGAGGCGAGTGCGCGGGCGCTGGCAGGCGCTGGCTGGAGCGTTTTTCTGGGCGCACGGCGCACGGATCGGCTGGAAGCGCTGGCGAGCGAGCTGGGCGGTCATGCCCATTTTTTGGACGTCGCCGATCTGGGTTCCGTCGAGAAATTCTGCCAATTTATCCCGGCTGAGGTGCAGCTACTCATCAACAATGCGGGCGGTGCGCTCGGGCTGGAGCCTATTGCCGAGGCTCGCGACGACGACTGGCTCCAGATGTACCAGACCAATGTTCTCGGGCTGATGCGGGTGACGCGTGGGCTGCTTCCCAAGATTCTGGCCGGGCGCGGGCACATCGTGAACATCACGAGCATCGCCGGGCGCGAGGTGTATCCAAACGGCGGCGGCTACACGGCGGCCAAGCACGCGGCCCGCGTCGTGACACAGACGCTGCGCGAGGAGCTGGTCGGAACTCCCGTGCGGATCACCGATATCGCGCCGGGGCTGGTGGAGACCGAGTTCTCGCTCGTGCGCTTTGCGGGCGACGCCGAGCGCGCAAAAAAACCGTACGAAGGTCTGACGCCGCTCACGGCCACCGATGTCGCCGACGCCGTGCTCTGGGCTGTCAGCCGTCCGTGGCACGTGAACATCGACGAGATTGTCTTGAAGCCCGTCGCGCAGGCTTCCGCCACCCGATACGCCCGAGGCATCGGGCTGTAGGTCAGGCCAGGTTGTGGCCGATAAAAAATCTTTCATAAACGTGGAGTTTGTGGTATCTTTGTAAGATGAAACCACAGAGTATTAGCCGTCGTAACCTGCTTCTGGGCACGTCCGGGTTTGCCTTCGCCGTCGCGTCAGGCTGTGGGAGTTCTCGTCAGTCAACCAGAGCGGAAGATATGAGAGCCTATGAGTTCGTCCCAGAGGGTATTATCTCCCCGGACGAAGACCATCCTGACTTTGGAATCGGCAGAAAGTATGTCCCAAAAGGAATCCGTGGAATCCAGCCGGTTTTACTTCATTTGTGGAGCCCGGAGCAGGCGAGCAGAATGGCAGATGGGCTGCTTACGTCTTCCAACTCGACCGTAGAAATCGGCTTTGCACCTTTTTTTGGTCCTGCTGGTGATGGCCGTTTCAAGAGAATCTCCGAGGTTGTGGACAAGCTACTCTTAAGCAATTTCAATGTTAATGTAAATATCCATTTTTCGTTTCATAATGGATCGTCACTAAGTAATAGAGATAGTATTTATAGCGAAAGCTACAAAAATCGTCTTTCTGTTTTTTACACTGAGTTTTTCAATACGTATTTTGGTAATGAAAAACTGAATTTTAGGATATGCCCATCTCTTGAAGACGACTGGGACGATACAGATATCGATAAGAAGACAAAAAAGAAGTATTCTAAAGTCTTCAATGACTATACAAGTCTGTTAATCACGGAGCTTGTTAAAATCCATGAGCCAATCGTGCCTCTGTCGGATGCAAAGTGGGATAAAGTACAGCTCCTGCGTTGCCGGGGAACAGGTGGGCTTGCTATCCCTTCAAACGTCCCTGTCACCTCAAGCGATAAAGTAACCACCAGGAATTTTGGCGTGATTCGGGAGATTCATGGCGGAGTCACGTCAAAATATGAAATTTACTGCAACGACGGGAATTTTGTTTGGGATGAAGACACCGAGACCAAAGATTCCAAAAAGAACGCTGACGAGAATTCAAAAGAACAATATTCTATGAAGAGTTTTCTGAGCGGTAGTGATTCTGTAAAAGGCTCAGTTTTACTCTGGAGACCTTCATATAATCTACTTGGCTCAAAAAGTGATAAAAAAGCAA
The DNA here is from genome assembly GCA_031363095.1 of Armatimonadota bacterium. Classification (GTDB taxonomy): domain Bacteria; phylum Armatimonadota; class Armatimonadia; order Armatimonadales; family Armatimonadaceae; genus JANLTX01. The sequence goes on from JANLTX010000074.1 coordinate 2,034, forward strand.
AGATTCTTTACTTTGCACCGGAGGATTACGTCGCCGGGTACGAGCCAGGTAAGCATAATATTCACGACCGGATTTCTAAGCGTACTGAAACCGTCAAAGTAGGAAACCCCGCTGTCGATGTTCTTCGGCCAAAATACAATGCATTCTCTGAAAAAGAAAAAGGGCTTCTGACACGGCTCGTCAAGGCAATTCCGTAACAAACGCACGGAATCTACGCCAGGTTGTGGGCGCGGGCTTTCTGGGCGAAGAGGGCGAGGCCCGCTTCCTCGCGCTCGCCGAGGTCGTAGCGAATGGCGTCGGTGAGGTACGTCAGCGCCTGCTCCGGGGTCTGGCCATGCTCCGGGCCGCGCCGGACAGCGATCTCTTCGCGGTGCGACAGGCCCCAGGTTTTGGCGCGGGCGAGCAGCGCGAGGCGCTCAGGCGTGAGGCGCTCGGGCGGGCCGATCCAGAGCGCGTAGACAAAGGGCAATCCGGTCCAGAGCGTCCAGGTCTCGCCGAGGTCCAGCACGGTAAGGCTCGAATCGTAGGCGCGGTTTCCGATATCCCCGATGAGCAAAGCGGCGTCGGCGCTGCCCAGCATGGCGTCCAAATCCGGCGGCTGGACCGTGTACTCCGGCGCGAGTCCGTATTTTTCGGCAAGCAGAATCCGGGTCAGCGTCACGCTGGTCAGGCTGGAGCCGTCGAGCGCTACTCTCTGGATTTTCTCGACGGGCACTCGCGAGAGCAGCCGAACCGAGCGGACGGCTCCGTCGCTGGCGACCGCGATCCGGGGCGAGTAGACCAGGTGCGGGCGGCGCACCCAGGCGATTGAGCTGATCAGCGCGGCGTCGAGCGCCCCCGACTCCAGCGGCACCGCGAGCGCCGACGGCACATTAAACGACAGGTCCACGCCTGCGCCCCGGCCTTCGTCGGTGGCCTCGAACCACTCGGTGAGGGGGCGGGCATTGAGAAACGGCACCGACCCGATTGTGAAAGTTGTCACAAAGTCAGTATACCTCAGATGCTTCCAGTTTAGAGCGTTGCCAGGCGATAGAGCGCGTCGGCGTAGATCTTGGTGCAGCCGATCAGCCGCTCGACTAAAATTCGTTCGTCGGGCTGGTGCGCGACATCCGGGTCGCCGGGCATGGCGGCTCCGAACGCGACCCCGACCGGCGCGACGGCAGTCGCGTAGGTCCGGCCCCCGATGGCGACGGGCGGGCGATTGTCTCCCGTGTGCTCCCGGTAGACCGCCAGCAGAGTTTTCACCGGCTCGGCATCGACCGGGACATACAGCGCGGGCATGTCTTTGTAGCTCGCGACGCTCCAGCCCGACGCGCTCATGGCGGCCCTCAGCGTCGCTTCCATCTTGGTGCCATCCCAGGTGACCGGATAACGGACGTTGATCGTCCCGTGCGCCGTGCCATTTTCGACCGAGACGACTCCCAGGTTGCACGTCAGCGCCCCGGAGATCTCATCACTGCCCTTCAGGTTCAACCCCGCGCCGGTGATCTCGGCAAAACTCATCAGCTCGCTCGCCCAGCTCTCCTTTAATTTTTCCAGGAGCTTCACGGCGGCGTTCTCGCCCTTCTCGGGAGTGGAGCCGTGCGCCGACTTCCCAGCTTCCGAAAGCGTCGTGCCGTCGGTGAGCGTGGCCGTCGCCGACTCGGGGACCATGTTCGCCCGCAGCCCTGAGCGAAGCGAGACGACTTTTGAGGTGATTTTTTTCTGAACCACCGCCGTGAACGCCCCTTTTTCGGCGAAGATCAGCGGAAAGTCGGCGTCGGGCGCAAACGCATAGGCGGGCTTGGGCTGACCCGCCGCGCCGAAATAATGATCCATGCACTCCCAGCCGCTCTCTTCATCGCACCCGAAGATCAGCCGAATGCGTCGCTTGAGCGGCGCTCCCGAGTCCAAAACGGCTTTGGCGGCAAAGAGCGCGGCGAACGTCGGGCCTTTGTCATCGGACGCGCCGCGTGCCAGCAGCCAACCATCGCGAACCACGGCCCCGAACGGCTCGACGCTCCAGGTGGCCGGATCGCCGGTCGGCACGACATCCAGATGCCCGAGCGCCGCGACGTACTCTTCGGCGTCCTCGGGGCCAAACTCCGCGTGGCCTGCGTAGCCGCCGAAGCGCTGCACCCGAAAACCCAGCCGCTCGCACAGCGCCAGCGTGTGGGTGAGCGCGTCGGCGCACGGCTTCCCGAACGGCTCATCGGGTCCACTCGGGGCTTCTTTGACACTGGGAATTCTTAAAATTGCCTGAGTTTCGCTCAGAATCTGGTCCTGGTGGGTATCCACCCACTTGGAAAATAGGTCACGCATAAAACTCAGTGTACCCGCTTGTTTCTTCGAGCCAGCCGGTGATTCCGGCTTCCATGCGCGCACGCCAGGCCGGAGGCTGGCTGCCCGCGAATCGGTGGACGAACTCTACCGCGATCCAGGCGCTGTAGAAAGCCACAGCCCGCCGCCCGAGGGCATCGACTCCGAAGGCATCGGTCAGCGCGTCGGCATAGCGCAGCTCGCGCTCCCCGCAGTCGCACAGGATTCCTGTTCGGGTGAGGCCCAGCCAGAAATGCGGATCGCCGTAGCAGACCACATCGAAGTCGATCAGCCCGACGAGCGCTCCGCCGTCGATAAGAACGTTTTTTCCCGTGATGTCGTCGAGGTGGCAGGTCGGCGGGACGGCGCTGAGATAGTCGGTGAGGGTCTCGGCGGCGGCAAGTAGCCTCGGGTCGCGCTGATCGGCAAAACCGATGGCCTCTTTCCAGGTGGCATGCGGCCCTCTCTCCCCGATACCGACCCAGCCGTAGCCGCTTCCCGCCGGCAGGTTTTCAATCACGGCTTGCTGATACGCCGCGACGCTCTGTGCGATGGCGCTCACCTGAGCGTCGGTGAGCGACGGCAGGACGAAGCGCAGGTCGGTGCCGGGGATTTTCTCCAGCACCAGCGCCCCGGATTCCTCAAAAAGAACCCCTGGCACCGGCAGCCCGAGGCTTCTCAGAGTCTCTAAATTGCGGCGCGTGGCGCTATAAATCGACGGATTAGAATGAAGCCGGACGATAACCGGGGTAGTGTCGTCGAGCGTGACTTCGTAGACCTCGGACGACTCTCCGCCCGTGAGAGAGCGAGCCGAGCTTGCCTGTTGCCCCGTCGCTTGCTCGGCGAGAAAGCGCGCTTTAGAATCTGTGTAGATACCCAAGGATTCCCCCCTTCCCCCGTGCGGCACGGGGGCGAAAGTGAAGCCGAGGCACGAGGCGAAACGCTTCGGGGGACAGCAGAAAGCTCGGTTTATACACAGTCTCTTAATCTCACCCGGCTGCAAAGAACTGCTCTGTCAGAAGTTTTGCGACTTGTCCTACGGCAATGCAGCCCCGGTTTTCTGGTGTCCAGCGTGGATCAGGAATATTTTTAGTGAAAACCGCCACCGAAATAGTTTTATTGTTCGAGATAATAAACCCGACATCGGCCCGAACTCCATTAATTCCGCCCGTTTTGTGAATCACAGTGAAACGGGGTACGCTTACTCGAAGCTCTTCTGCAAATGGGTTGACTTCAAGAAACCTGGGAAGCATTTCAGAGTCTGAGCAAAGCGCCATTTTTGCTTTTGTGTTATCGGAGAGCTTGCCCAACAATCTTAAAAAGTCAAGGGGCGTTCCCGTAGCCGTGTGGGGCGGATCGCCAGGCTCCAGCGCAAATTTTATGGGCCGATGGATCGTTGTCTGCTCGATTCCCCAGCTCCGAAGCCGGGAGTTCACTGCGTCCGGGCCACCGACGGCTCGCAAACACGCATTCGAGGCCGTGTTATCGGAGATCGAGAGCGTCAGTGTCGCCAGATCGCCCAGTGGAAGCGTGAGCGGGGGGGTAAGCGTCGCAAGAGTGCCACTTCCACGCACAATATCCACAGAATCCACAGTGATGGACTGCGAAAGGTCCAAGTTCTGCTGGAATATCTCTTCAATGATAGCAATCTTGATGCAGCTTGCCGTCGGAAAGAGGGTATCAGCGTTGTAGAGCACTGCCCTACCCTCAAACTCCGCCGCGACTCCCAGAGTGCCTCCGTTAAGACTCGCCTCTATGGCCTGAAGTTGTCCCCCGAATGTCACTGTGCCTCGTTCCTCAGCTTGTTCCTTCGCCCCCGTGCGGCACGGGGGAAGAGGGGACTCAAATACCCTCTCCGGGTGCGTCCATGGAGTATGGCGCGTCGTCTTTCTCGCTCTCTTCGTCTTCGCTTTTGTCGGCGAACTTGCTGGTGTACTCGGCCAGCAAAATATCCGATGTGTCCTCGCCCTGCACGGACGACACGGGGCGTGCGCGGTCGTCGGCCCACTCGCGCAGCTCGGCGATCCGCTCGCGCATGGTGACGGAGAGCGGCACGGATTCTTTCACCGACTTGACCAGGTCCGACTGTCGCACCTCGCGCGCGTCCTCGTCGAACGCCCCGAAGAGCGCCGAGACCACCGTCTGCTCGATCTCCGCGCCGGAGAAGCCCACCGAGAGCTTGCCCAGCTCTATCAGGTCGAACTTGGTGACATCCCGTTTGCGCTTTTTCAGGTGGATCGAAAAAATTTCCGCTCTCTCTTCGGCGTTTGGAAGATCGACAAAGAAAATCTCATCGAATCGCCCCTTGCGTAGAAGCTCCGGCGGCAGTGCTGTAACATCGTTGGACGTTGCTACGACGAAAACAGGATGCTTTTTATCCTGCATCCAGGCTAAGAATGTTCCAAAAACGCGCGCTGTGGTGCCTCCATCGCTGATTCCCGAGCTTTGCGTGCCTGAAAAACCCTTCTCCAACTCATCGGTCCATAAAATGCAGGGCGAGACTGACTCTGCAGTGGCAATAGCTTTACGTATATTCTCTTCAGATTGACCTACAATGCCTCCAAATATCTTACCGACATCTAAACGTAGTAGTGGAAGCCGCCATAAGCCCGCAATGGCTTTAGCTGTTAAAGATTTGCCGCAACCCTGGACGCCCAGGAGCAGCATTCCCTTGGGTTCGGGCAGGCCGTACTCGCGGGCTTTGTCGGAGAAGCTTGCGGTGCGCTGGTTCATCCAACCTTTCAGTAAATCCATCCCGCCGACATCGCCCATGCCTTCGTCCGTTCGATAGTATTCTAAAATCCCGGACTTTCGGATAATCTGCTCTTTTTCGCCCAGAATAACGTCGATATCAAACGTTCTTTTCTCCACTAAAGACCGTGCGAAGACGTTTTCGGCCTCGTTGCTGGTCAGACCCGACGCGGCTTTTAGAACTTGCTCACGCTCGGTCGGGGTCAGGTCTACGTCAATTGTTGTATTGCCTTTGACTGACTGAATAATCCCTTCCAGCAGCCTATCCAGGTCATTTACGGTTGGCAACTGATAGTCAACGACCGAGATTTCTTTCTCCAGCTCCATTGGGAGTTTTAACTGCGGCGAGAGCAACACAATTGTTTTATAACTTGTTTTCAGGGTGAAAATAAGGTCTCTGAGCTTCCGAATCACCATGTGATCGTTCATAAACGGATGGAAGTCTTTCAAGAGAAAGACGCTCTGGTCGGGTGCCGCCAGAATCTGATCGAGTGCGGCGAGCGGGTCGCGGGCGGCCACATTCCCCCCGAGACCGCTCGTGACGGTCCACTGGACCAGTTTTTTCCCCCGGCGCTGGCAGACCTCGCGCAGGGTCTCCTCGACGCGGCGCTCTTCCCAGCTCACCACATAGATGATCGGGTAGCGGGCGCGGATCAGGGTCTCAAGTTCGGCATCGACAGTCGGCGTTTCAGAGGGCATGACCGATTATAGCCGCCCCATGCAAGGGAGGGCAACCAGAGCCGGGTGTCGAACGTCTAAGCACACATGGAATCTGCTGCACAGCTTCGTCGAAAGGCCGATCAGGCCGCCGCTCAGGGAAGATACGCCGAGGCCGCCGAACTCTACCGGAAAGAGGCCGCGATCTACCGCAAGAACGGGGACATCAACGGGGCGAAGGTCGAGGAGATGAAGGCCGACCGGTACTCGTCGAGCGTGAAGTTGTTCGCGCATCTTGCCGGGGCGCGACCGTGGATTCCGGCCAATTTAGCGAAGTGGGAGCCGCCGTACGGGTGCTACCTCGGTGGCTTCATCGACCGCGACGAGCGCCTTGGGGAGCCGTTCAACGACGAGAATTTCCAGACGCACCAGAACCCGGATGCGTTCGCGCGGCTGGTCGGCAAGAAGCACGCGAGTCTATTTTGTTACTTGAGCTACGGCAAGCCGCTTCCCCAGCAGTGGATCGAGCGACTGCGCCAGCAGAAAATCGCGCCGCACATCGCCTGGGAGCCGAACTCTGGCCTGGGCGTCGTGAGCGACAACGCCTATCTTCGGGGCTTCGCGCAGGACTGCGCCCGCGCCCGCGTCCCGATTTTTCTGCGGTTCGCCTCCGAGATGAACGGTGACTGGACGGCCTACCACGGCAACCCGGCGGCCTACAAGCAAAAATGGATATTGGTCGCAAAAGTCTTTCGGCAGCTCGCCCCCAACGTCGCGCTGCTCTGGTGCGTGAACTCTATTCCTGAAAAGAACATCGCCGAATACTATCCGGGGGATGAGTGGGTAGACTGGGTCGGGGTCAATTTTTACTCGGTTCCGTTCTACGACAACGAGCGAAACCGCCCTGGACTTGCGGATAACCCGTCGGATACGCTGAAATATGTCTATAATTTATATGCCAAGAAGAAACCGATTGCCATTGGAGAGTTTGGAGCGTCTCATCTGTCCAAAGTAGACAGCATAGATCGCTCCGAGTGGGCCGCAAAGAAAATCAACGAGCTGTATGCATCGCTTCCACGGCTGTATCCCAGAGTGAAGATGGTCGATATTTTCGATATGGACAATTTAAAGTACGCCGAACCCGGTCGTCAGCTCAATAATTATTCGATCACCGATACCGAGGGCGTCAAGCAGGGCTACCGAAGAGCCGTCGCGCCGGATTACTTTCTCTCGCGGATCGGGGCCACCGCCCGCCCGACGCCCATCGTTCCCCTGACAAATGGTCTCGCGGTCCCGCGCGGGACGCTCCGCGTGTCTTCCTGGGCACGCTGCTGGGCCGCCAAGTTCACCGTCGCGTACTTGCTGGACGGCAAGCCCGCCGGAGAAGCAAGCGAACCCGGCCCGCGCGAGGCCGACCTGGAGCTACCGACGCCCGGCCCGCACAAGATCGCCGCCGTTGTCAAAGACGACAAAGGAAAAGTCGCCGCAAAAACCGAAGTGGGCGTCGTGGTTTTGTGAAAGCGCACTCGTCTCTAAGCTCGATGAAGCTTCGTTTTGTCTTGCTGTTTCTCGTCGTGCTGGCGCTGGGCGTGCGCACTCAGGCCGAGCCGCTTCGGACCGAGGTGCGGTTCCGGAAGGTCGCAAACCTGGTCTACCAGCTCGATGCCGTTATCGGAGTTATCCCGACCGATGGCTCGGACTACGAGGCGCTCTGGAAGCGGGAGTTTCTCAAGACGCCCGAGGACCAGGCCGCGCTGGAGAGCTGGCGACTCCTTCGGGAGCGCTACTCGACCTCGATAGAGATTCCCATCGAGGGCGCGTTTCCGCTGGAGCGCCCGCAATCGTCGGTGAGTCCGTTCGATAAGATTCGCCTGGCGAGCTTCCAGTCAAGTAATCGCACTGATTTTCTGGAGCGCCTGGAGCTGGTCCTCACGCCGCCCGATATCGCGGTGGCCGATGGGGTTCTGCGGCGCTTCGAGGGACCGTTCGGAGCCTGGTGGACGCGCGAGGCTGAGAAGCGCGGGCAGAGTTTTGTGCAAAAGCTTGACCGCTTGCTCAAAAAACCGGAGACCCGGCGTCAGATCGAGCAGTTCCGGTCGTTCTATGAAGCCCGACAGCCAGCGGGCAGCCTCTGCTCGTTCAACCTGATGTACCGCCCTGAAGCAAAGCGCGGCTCGACCGCTGGTCAGCAGCTCGAAAACTACGCGGTCGTCGAGTTTCTGCCCGGCGAGGTGCCCGAAGATCGGCTCGATGTGGTGGTGCACGAGCTTTGCCACTATTTTTACTCGATCACTCCCGGCTCCGTGCGCCAGAAGTTCCAGGCGGATTTTATGAAGTCGCACAATCCGGGAAGCACACCGGCGTTCTTGCTCTTGAACGAAGGACTCGCGACGGCATTTGGCAACGGAATGGTGGCGCGCTCGGTGAAATCACCCGAGAAGTTCGCCCAGCTAAAAGCGAAGCCGCTTTCTTTTTACAACAACGAAGGCATCGACCGGTCGGGGAAAGCCCTGCTGAGTTATCTGGATCGGTTCCTGGAAAAAAAGAGAACTATTGCCGACCCGGAGTTTGTGAACGAGTATATAAAAAACCTCGAAACCGAGTTCGGGGCGTCACTGACGGCTCCACGGCGGTTTCTGGCGGGCCTGTTTCTCTTCGTCGAGGAATCGCTCGGTCAGGGCCTCGTACGCGATGCTCGGCAGATTCTGAGCGTCGCGGGGATGTACTCGTCGGTGGGGCCGATAGAGAGTCCGCAGAACTTCGACAGCTACGCGGCCAATCCGAACCTGAGCGCCGTTCTGATCGTCCGCCCCGAGAGCCTCGACACGCTCTCCGCCCGTTTCACGCTTCCGGAAGGCGCGTGGGCCGCCATCAAAGACGCCGTAGCCCGCGACGGCGCGGCGGTTTTTGGCTACGAGCACAGCCCGCAGGCCATCGGAGTGATTGTCGTCGCGCCGGACGCCGCCCGTGCCCTGCCCCTGCTCCAGCGCCTCAAAGACGCCCCGACCCGCTTCACGGGGATTTTGCGCGGGGCGGTACAATAAAACTATGGCATTTGGGGGACAGTCCCGGCAGCGCTGGGGCGACAACACGATTCAGGCGGGGGAGTACCTCCGCGACCTGCAAGTCACCGACTTGTCCGGGCGCGTGATGCACACCGGGCCGCTTCGGAGCAAGGGCGCTCTTCTGCTGGTTTTCTTCGACGGTGGGGCAGCCAGCAAGCTCACTCTGCCGTATGTTCAGAAGCTCGCCGATGCCTGCAAAGAATCGGGTAAGCTCTCGACTCTGGGCGTCTGCGTGGGCGACGAAAGCCTCGCGCGGTCGGTCGCGAGCGAGGCGGGGGCAAGCTTTCCGGTGGCGCTGGACCACGGCGGGTACCATGCTATGAGCTACGGGCTGAGCAGCTTCCCGACTCTGTATCTGGCGGGCCCGAGTGGCGCGATCCTGCATAAAATTCGCGGCTGGAACCGGGCAAAGCTCGAAACGCTGGCCGCCGCCGCCGCTCAGATCTGCGGGATCGAGTCGCTGGAACTTTTTGCCGAGGGCGACACGGCTCCGGCGCGGCTCGTGGGCTGAGCGTGTGAGCTACGACCTCGACGACGAACCGGCAAAACTTCCGCCGCCTGCGTTCGACCTGACTCCGAGCGTACCGTCGTCGCCTGCCGGGCGATCTAAAGCGCAGTCGGCGTTCAAAAAAACGGGCTGGCTCGGGGTGCTGCCCGTGCTTTTGCTCCTACTGAAGCTGGGCAGCGCCAGCAAGATACTGCTGCCGCTCGTCTCGTTCTTCGCGACGATCTGGTTCTACACCAAGCTGGTTCCGGGCGGTGCGTTCTGGATGGTCTTCGGGCTGTTCTTCATGATTTTTCTGCATGAGTGCGGCCACGCGCTCGCGGCGCGGCGCTTCGGGATGAAGTACGAGGGGATGATCTTCACGCCGCTCGGGGGCATGGTTTTCCACCGCTTTGGAAACACCAATGTCGTCCAGGATGCGTATGTCGGGATCATGGGGCCGGTGACGGGCGGGCTTTGCGCCGTCGTCGCGACGCTCATCGCGCATCTCACGGGCCAGAGGTTCTTCTTTGGCCTCGGCGCTCTGTGCTTTGCGGTGAACCTCGCCAACCTCGCGCCGGGTGGCCCGCTCGACGGCGGCTGGATCGGGGCGGTGTTCTATCGAAAGCTCTCGCCGCGCTTCGACAGTATCCGGGCGCAGGGTGTCAGCGAGAGCTATTACTGCGCCACCCAGACCGACAAAGTGAAGTACGGCTTCGCGTGGGGCGGGCTGGCCTTGTTTCTCTTACTCGGGGCGGGCTGGTGCAAGTACGCCCCCGCCTGGTTCCTGGACTAATTCCCGTGAAACGCCGCGTCTTTCTGTTCTTCTCGCTGGCGCAGGCACAAACTCCCTCGATAACGCTTTCCCTGAAAGAGCCATTTGACCGCCGGTTGGAATTGGCAAGAAAAAAGCTGGAGCGGGGACAGCACTTGAACCAGGTGATTCTGCTTCTTGAGTCTTGTATCAAAGAAAAGCCGGACCGCTACGATCTTCATCTGGATTTAGCCTGTGCTTGTGCGGGACGTGCTCATGTACTTGCGAAAGCCCAAATTGATACAATGGTTCGTGAGAAAAATATAGAAAAATTGACAGAAGATAGAGAAGATTGGAAAAAAGCACAGACAAGTCCAGAATCAATACTATACAAAACCCCGGAAATTTTATTTCCCGCCGTTATTCACACAATTGATGATGGCTTATTGTTTAAGCTGTCTTTGGAGGAAACAAAAAATAAAATTCAAATTTACTCGGAGCGTGCTCTATCTGAAATTTCAATCGCGGAAAAACTACTACCCGTAGATTCTGAGAAAGACCAGGTGCAGTTTAACTATGTCAGTGCGTGGATTCAAGCAATTCTATGGCGATATCCTCGCTCGCTCGCCGAAAAAATATTCCCTAAAGAGATTAAAGTTGAAGAAATTATACAGATAATTGAAAAATTAAGTAATTTTGAATCTTCTATGTCTAAATCAAAATTAATAATTTCTGATTTTATCTGCCATATAAACGAATATAAAGATTTTCAGTCATTAAATCGTGGTTTGAAAAACAAATTAGTTTATAGTTCAAAAACAGAGCTGAGCGAAAAAACGATTCGGTTGTTTCGGGAGTATATGGACTCAATAAAAAATAGTTCTCCTGTTTCTGCGTTAAGAATATCAATTCTGAATCAGGATAATAAAAGGCAAAAACTTTTTGAGAAATCAGCAGGTAAAAAAGATTATAGCTCGCCTACTTTAGAAGAAACGTCTCTTATTTTCGAGTCAGATCTTTCTGTTTACGAAAATATTGCAAATGATAATCAAAATAATTCTGTTTTATGGTATTGCTATGCCACAAAATTATTATGGAATAACAAAATGAAAGAATACTGGGAGGCAATAATCAAAGGAAATGCGATGCAGGCGGGAGGATTTCTGGAGTATTCTTTGTCTGCTCCAAAACAAATTGCCTGGGCTGTGCCGACGCAAGTTCTTATTCCAAAAGACTTTGAAATCTTGATGTCTTCTATTACTTCAGGAAGTTTGGAACAAGACCATGTGTCGGAAGTAATTCAATTTGTTAGTAAAGTAGAAGAAGCATCAAACAATAAAAACCATGCTTTTGAAAACAAAAAGAAATTAAAAGACGCGGTATTTTGGGCAAAAACAATGCTGCTAAGTCAGATTGTTTTATTCTCCGAAAAGAACCCTGACAAAAATCTGCCCGAAGAGGTTGGTGATTTCCTGCGGAAAAACCCTGTTCTTTATAATCGAGCGATAAAATCTGTAGCTTTATTTAAGAAATTTAATAAATAACCCAAGTTGCTACCCTCTGCTCCGTGGATTGAAATCCCGGCTGAATAAGCTGTTCGACCTCCGTCGAAAAAACGCGGTTGATAGCTAATGGTTAGTATTGGGTCTGTCCGCGAAAGTGGACATTCTTACCAAGCCGCGAATTTAACCTGCACCGGGTACCCCTTGGGTGCGGTGTTCGACGGCACACAGGTAGCAACTCGGGTTAAATAGCTAAAAAGTACAATGACTCTGTATTTGAAATACAAAATCATTGTACTTAATTTATTTTACGCCGCCATTTTTAGTTTGACGCCCTGGGCTTCAAATTTTGGCTTGTACATCGGGCATTTGTAGGACTTGGAGTAGTCTTTCGGGTCTTCTGCCTCGGCGATGTAGATTTTTGTGCCCGTGACGCCGCACTTCTCAAATGCGCGGTCGTAGTTGCCGCAGTCGTAGCAGCGGCGAAGAATGGTCCAGCAGACCGAGCAGCGCAAGCTTCCGATCAGCTCGACGCGGCCACAGAGCGGGCAGTGGATGTAGACCTCGCGGAATCCGAAGTCCTTGGCCGACAGAGAGTCCCGGATCTTGCCGTTGAACTCGTCCATCTCCCGCTGGAGATCGGCGGTCGTGGCAAGAAGCTGGTTCATGTGCTCCGCTGACAGAAACTCCCCGATGCGCACATCGAGCAAGTCCGAGAGAACCGTTGCGGCCTTCCCGATGCTTTTGAGATGCTGATCGGCGGTCTGCGAGCGGTAGGGTTTCTTGCGCTCTTCTTTCGCGCCCAGGCTCCGAAGCATCTGGTCGGTCACCGCGATGGGGACTTTTAAGAACGCTTCTTTCTTCTCCGGGTAGGTTTTAATCGCGTGGACGACCCGCTCGACATCGCCGACGTTGAGCTTTTCCTGCTTGACCTTCTGCGCGATCTTGAGCATGCTAATTTCGTCGCCGAGGAGCGGGAAGAGGGCGCGGGCATGGCCTTCGTTGAACGGGGCTTCGCCTGCGCCGGGGCGGGTGACAAGCTCGTTCTGAATAGCCACTGGCAGCTCCAGTAGCTCCAGCGAGCGCCGCAGGGTTGTCTCGGACAGGCCCAGCGTCTTGCTGGCGCGCTCGTAGCTCATCATCTGGAGCAGGGCCTGGATCGCCCGTGCCCGCTCGATGGAGTTCATGTCCTCGCGCTGGAGGTTTTCGAGCAGCGAGTCGGCGGCGGCGTCTTCGTCGGAGAGGTCGCGCACGATGGCCGGGATCTCGGTGAGACCCGCCAGCAGCGAGGCGCGGTAGCGTCGCTCGCCCATGACGATCTCGAACGTCCCGCCGTTGCGGGGACGGACCGTGATGGGCTGGAGCACGCCGCGCTCTCGGATCGAGGCGGCCAGCTCTTCTAAAGATTCCTGGTAGAATGTCTTTCGCGGCTGGCTCTCGTTAGGGTGAACCTTGTCCAGCGGCAGTTTCTGAGGCGTCATGTTCGCGTTGGTCTCCTTGGGCACTATGGAGACAATTATGGGCAGGATCCTGGGAAAAATAGAGGGAAGATTTTTTATGGGGAGCGCATGCACAACATTTTAGACTGGGTTCGAGGAGCGCCGGAGCAGGCGCTGGCCTCGCTGGGCATCGCGCTTTTGCTGGCGCTCACACTCTCGGCAGTCTCGCTGGTCCGACTGAAAAGCCTGGCCCGGCAACAACAACGGCTTCTGGCCGGGCTTCAGAGCGGCGACCTGGAGAAGCTGCTCACCGAGTGCCTGGGCGACAACAAGATGCTCTGGACGCAGCTCGATGCGCGCCGCCGGGCCGAAGAGGTGCTGGAAGGCAAGCTCGCCTGCTCGCTGCAGCGGGTCGGGCTGGTGCGCTACGACGCGGTCGCGAACACCGGCGGGCAGCAGAGTTTTTCGCTCGCGCTTCTGGATGGCGCAAAGAGCGGGGTGGTCCTGACCGGGCTTCAAACCCGCGCCGAGATGCGACTCTATGCCAAGACCGTGGACAATGGAATCTCTCCGCAGACGCTCACCGACGAAGAAAAGCAGGCCATCGGGCAGGCAAGCGTAGAGAAATAAGAAATAAATGGCGCAAGACGACGAGAAAAAGCTGATCGAGCGATGCCGCAACGGGGATACGGCGGCTTTCAACATTCTCGTGCGTCGGTATGAGCGAACGGTTTTTAACACGGCGTACCGGCTCTGCAACTCCTACGACGACGCCGCCGATATCGCTCAGGAAGCCTTTGTTCGCGCCTGGAACAACCTCAAGAACTTCCGGGGCGAGGCGCAGTTCTCCACCTGGATTCACCGGATCGTCACCAACGTCTTTTTAGACGACCGCAAGAAAAAGCGCGCCCGGCCCACGCGCTCGCTCGACGAAGACATGGAGCTGGACGAAAACTCCGTCCAGCGGCAGTACGAAGACACCTCGCCCGGCCCCGAGGCTATCGCGGAGGGCGACGAGCGCCAGAGAATCTTGCAGCGGGCCATCTCCACGCTTCCCGAGGCCCAGCGCACGATGATCGTCCTGTATCACGCCCGTGGCCTGGCCTACGAGGAGATCGCCGAGATCATGGACCTGCCCATGGGAACTGTCAAGTCGCGGCTCAACCGAGCGCGGCTGGCTCTGCGCGACCGACTTGGATCCAGTGCGGAACTTTTCGGGGTGTTCGAGAGTCAAGCAGGATAAGAACGCAAAGACGTACCGAGAGAAGGCACACCGAAAATGAACCAGGAGCGCTGGCGAGAGCTGGCAAGTGAATACATCGAAGGGACCCTGACGCCGCCCATGCGCGATGCTGTCGAGACCCATCTCAACGAGAACCCGGAGAGCCGGGCCGAGGCGGAGCAGCTACGCGGCCTGTTTGCGCAGCTACAGCAGTTTCCCGAGGTCGATCCGCCGCTGTTTTTCGCCGACAACCTTCTGAGCCGAATCCAGCGCGAGAGCCAGGTCAAGCGCCCGTGGTGGTCGTCGCTTCTCGGGATCGGACGGACGGCGGGCGCGACGCTCGTGCTGGGCGGAGCCGCTGCGGGCATCGCCTGGATGTTTCTCTCGCCTCAGGCCGCCCGCGCACCTGCCAGCGGCAAGTCGCGCCAGGCCCGAACCGCGCTTCTGCCCGGCTGGAGCGGAGCCGACCGTGCGCCCGGCGACCCCGCCGCGCTGGCACGGCCCCATCTTGCGGTCGAGCGAACCCTGCGGGTCGCGGCGGGAGAGCCGCCTGCGTACGACTTCACGCTCTCGCTTCTGAACGCCTCAGGCGGGATCGCTCGCTTCCGGGTGCCCGGCGACACCCAGCCGTACCGAGCGGTTCTTGTCAAGAGCAGCATTCCCCCGATCTTGCGCGTCCCGCTGGTCTCGGCCCGCGACGACAGCACGATGGCGGTGCGTTGCGACTGGAGCGCCGATGGCGAGAAACACGTCAAGTACCTGCTGGTTCCGCTGCCCGAGCAGGAGGGAATCGCGCCGGAGAAGCTCTCGTTCGGCCTGGGCGAGATGCCGCTGCCCGAGACGGCCCGCGCACTCGTGGCTCGCTACGGGAAGCCGATCACGCTGGAAGATGTCCCTGAGAGCCTGCGCCTTGCGGTCGTCGCGCGTGCCGAGACGCTGGAAGAGACGCTCACCCGGCACCTCAAGGGCACCGACCTGCGCGTCACGTCGTCGCCGTCGGGCGTTCTCGTCGCCCCTGCCCGCTGAGCGCGCGTGACTTCGGCTGCGAGCGCTCTCTCCGAGTTCGTTTCGGGGAGGGCGCTTTTTCGTGAGGGAGAGCGCCTCGTGGTGGCGCTTTCGGGCGGGGCGGACTCGTGTGCCCTGCTCCTGGCGCTCAAAGAAACGTTCCCCGAGCGGCTGGCGGGCGTCCTCCACTTTCACCACGGCATGCGGGCCACCGACGCCGACGCCGACGCGGGCTTTTGCGCGGCGCTGGCGACGAGGGCGAACGTCCCGTGCCTGATCGGACTGGGAGCACTCGGCCCTGGTGCGAGCGAAGGCTCTGCGCGGGCGGCCCGGTATGAATTTCTGATCCAGGGCGCACAGCAGCTCGATGCACCGCTCATCGCCACGGCCCACACCGCCGACGATGTCGCCGAGACCGTGCTTCTGCGAATTCTACGCGGCACCAGCATCGACGGCCTCGCCGGAATCCCGATGCGCCGGGAGCTTTCTGACGGCGTGAGCGTCGTGCGCCCGCTGCTCTCCGCTCGCCGCGCCGACACTCTGTCTTGTTGTGAATTTCACAAAATTACCCCGCGCCACGACCCCACCAACGACGACGTATCGGTGCCGCGCAATCGGGTACGGAAACTACTTCCCGAGCTTTCGAGCGGGTTCAACCCGAGGCTCCCCGAAGCGCTGGTGAGGCTGGCCGCCCACGCCGAGGCCGACCGGAATTTTCTCGAAACGTCCTCCGAAGCCCTCGACGACGCCGACGCCGCGACCCTGCTGGCCGCGCCGCCCGCGCTCCGTCGCCGCGCCCTGCTTCGTGTGCTGCGTCGCGCCAGCCCAAGCGCCCGTGCGGAGCGTGCCACGGCGTTCTGGGTCGATGTTCTCGAAAAAATTCTCGCAGGCGGCCCCCCGCAAGACCTGCCCGGCGGCGTCCGCGCCTCGCTCCAGGCCGGACGACTTATTCTTCTGCCCCCCGGCCCCCAGTAATGGGGAGAGCTTTCTTTTGTGCCCAGGGCAACCGCATACGAAATAGTCTCCTGATGTAGACTACATCATGAACATGCCTGTTGCTTTTGAGTCGCTTTTGGATCCTCGACGGGGCAATGCCATCCGTCACCCTTTTCTTGAGATTCTGCTTATGTGCCTTTGTG
>JANLTX010000010.1:0-6893 GCA_031363095.1 Armatimonadota bacterium
GGTTCGGAATCGCCGTCATAACTTCGTTCATCAACTTTCTCGGAAGCTGGTGAATCAGTTTGGGTTGATTGCTGTTGAAAAGCTGAATGTGAAAGGGATGGTTAAGAACCGTTGCCTTTCGAAGTCTATTTCAGATGCGTCGTGGTCTATGTTTCGCGCAGTGTTGTCAGACAAGGCTGAGAGCGCCGGTCGGACGATAGCGGAGATAAACCCTGCGTACACGAGTCAGACGTGTTCTCATTGTGGGAACGTCGCTAAAAAGAAATTGAAAGAGCGTTGGCATCACTGCCCGATGTGTGGTTTGTCTTTGGACAGAGACACCAATGCCGCATTCAACATTCTTAGAGCCGCTGTGGGACTACACAGCGTCAACGGTTAACCGTTGTAGAAGCCGCCGAATTTATTCGTGTGGAGTAGTCACTTTGCACAAAACGATGTCGCCGACGCACAGCGTTTCGTTCTGGGCCGGAGCAACGGTGCAGAGCTGGCCCGACGCGATCTTTCCCTTCATCGAGTGACCGCGTGGACGAAACCGCACGGTCTCGCCCAGGCGTAGCTGAGAGATGTAAGTGAGCGCCCAACCCATACGGCTATTTTACAGCACAACAGAGCCCTTCAGAATTGCTTCATGATTGCGCGTACAATAGAGTCTGTGGAGGCAGTAAACACATGAAACAACTAAGGTTCTGGGGCGGAGCGGGCCTGGGCGTCGCGCTCACCCTGATCGGAATGTACGCTATGGAGCATGCACAGGCGCAAGACCCGCAGCAGGGCGGTTTCCCGCGTCCCGGTGGGCAGGGTCAGGGCGGTTTCCAGCGTCCTGGTGGTCAAGGCCAGGGTCAGGGCGGCTTTCCCGGCGGCGGTGGTTTTCCCGGCGGCCCGATGATGGGCATGGGCGGCGGCGGGGGTAGCGTGACGGCTACCGACAAGTACGTCTACGTGCTTCGGGGCAACACGCTCTATCAGTTCGCCGCCGAAGGGCTGAGGCTCCTGGGCAAGGCCGAGCTTCCCCAGCCCCCGAGACCGGGCGGAAACAACGGCGCGTTCGGCGACGGCCCGCCACCCCCGACCGAAAAGTAGAACAAGTAGACGAGGCACGCAGGCCGGAACGATCTCTCGTTCCGGCCTTTTTCAATGCCGCCGAACAAACCCGAACAGCGCTCCGAGCAGCATTCCCAGCCCGAGTCCGATCACCAGGTTCTGTGTCCGCTTCGGCGAGATCGGCTCCGTCGGCAGGGTGGGTTCGTCCACAATGTTAACTTCCGCTGCAATATCGGGTACACGCCCTGTCTGCGTCGCTATCCTGTTCTGATCGTTAATATTATTTTGAGTATGCTTCATAATGGCATTGACAGCAGCAACGATACGTACTGGATTATCGCCTGTCGCTGTAACAACAATAATTTGCGTCCTCTCGATAGGCTCGATGGTAATGGCGGGAAGCTGTCCACCGAGCTGGGATTGCAGATCGCTTCGAGCACGGCTGGTATTCATCAGTTCAATCAATGTCATGATAGGAAGCGTATTAGATCCTGTACTGGTCGAAGGCTTGACCAGTAGCCTGCCAGTCGCGACGTATGTCGGGGTTTGAAACAGAGTGATCAGTACGGCAGCGCCGATTCCGAGGCAGGCACCGATGGGAATGCTTCCAAATTTCACGAGTGGGTTCTCTTTTCTTTTCGCAATGGGGTCGTCGCGCAAGCTCTGCGGACGGATCGAGAGGATTTTCTCGTCGAGCGTCGGGCTGGGCGTCGCGGGAAGGGCGGCTTTCAGCGACTCGGATAGGCTTTGAAGTGCGCTTAGCTCCGCACGGCACGTCGGGCAGGTTTTCACGTGGCGCTCGGCGCGGAAGCGGGCGAGGCCGGTGAGTCGCTGGGTTGCGAGCAGGGGCAGGGAATCGGTGGGGCAGGGCATTTTTACGCGATCTCCTCGTCTTTTAGCAGGACTCGCAGGGTTTTTGTGGCCTCGTGGACGCGCCACTTGACGGTTCCGACAGGCTCGCTCAGCGCATCGGCGGCCTCGCGGTAGGTCAGGCCCTGGCCTAAAACCAGCAGGAGCGCCACTCTCTGGCTCTCGGGAAGTTGTTTCAGTGCGCTCTCCAGGTTCAGCCGGGCCAGGGTTGCGTGCTCGGGCGAGGCAATCTTCGGGTAGAGCTGTTCGTCGTCGTGGACGAGCGTCGGGCGGGGCTTGCGGGCCGAGTCGCGCCAGCGCCGGACCGCGATTCCGACCAGGTAGGCGCGCGCGGTGCCGTCGCCGCGAAAGCGTTTCCAGCCACGCAATGCCGCCAGAAACGTCTCCTGGGTCAGGTCTTCCGCCTCGGCGCGGTTGCCGCAGGTCAGGCGCAGCAGCACCCCGAGCACGTCGCGTCCGTGGCGGCGGTACAGCGCGGTGAAGCTCTCGGAGTCGGGCAGGGCGGGCATTCTGGCAATAGAGTAGCCGAAAAACCCCCGATGGTTGGAAATTTTTTAAAAGACTTTAAAGATTGGGTAGGGCTGATCGACTTTCAGAGCGTCGTCTAAGAAGTTCCACGCCGCGACGCCATCTAAACACTCCGGTTCGAGCAGGTGAAAGAGAAGCCGCCCGAGTGGCTGATTTGTTGGGGCCAGAAAACTCCCCGGCGCAAGCGTCGCGTCTAAATCTACCCAGGTTCCTTCAAGTTGGTTCAGCCGGTGTCCCTGAAAAACCAGTCCCTGCGCCCGATCTTGAACCCGAAAAACGCTTGCTTTTCCCTGCCAGGCAACTCGCAGGGGCTGAAGCTCGATTCCATGGCGGCGTAGCAAAGAAATGACGGCAAATAAATTTCCCGGAATGCCGTAGAACTTTGGAACCTGCGCCGATTTTATCGGAGTCCAGCGATCAAACACGGGCAGTTTTATAGTTTGTAAATCTTTTGGGGCTTTGGTATGATCTATTTCGCTCTCGGGGCGCGGTTTTTCCAGCGGAATGGCTTCGATACCCCGGCTTGCCATGGCAAATCGGATGCCAAGTTCTTTGGGGAGAGAATACTCCTGGCGAAGTTTCTGGATTTTAGTGACATCACGGGCTAAGATTTCGAGAATTGCCAGAACAAATTTATATGTGCTCTCCACGCGGAACTTGAACGGTAGAAAGCTCACGGCCTCGGAGAGAATCGCAAGCGAGCCGCGCAAGCCCGCGTAGTTTGTGACGTAGCGGCCTTCCTCGCCGAACGTCGCCCAGACCTGTTTCTCTTCACGTCGCTCGGCGTTGCCGTAGTCGAACAGTTCCCAGCCATGGCGCTTTCGCAGGGTTTTTCGGGTCTCGGGCAGGAGGGAGTCGCGGCAGTACGACAGAACGTCGGGCGGCGTGTTCGGGTGCGTCGGCGGCGCGTAGGTCAGGCTCCAGCCGTGGCGGGTGCCGTTGGTCGTGTGTAGATCGAAGACGACATCCGGGTTGTGGCGAGCGTAGACATTTTTGAGAACGCCGCGCATCTCGGGCGACTCGGCCTTGATACAGTCGCGGTTCAGGTCCAGCCCCTGCCCGCTTGCCCGAACCCCGACCCGTGCCGGGCCGTCCTGATGGGAACGGTTCTTGAGTCCGTCGCCCAGTTTCTCGTTGCCGTCGGCGTTGTAGATCGGTGCGATGACTAAAAACAACTTCTCTAAAAGTTTTGTGGGCAGGTCGCGCAGGAGCATCAGAGCGGCCTCTTTGCCCTCGACTTCTCCGGCGTGGATGTTTGCCTGGATATAGACCGTCAGCTTCCCCGGACCGGGCGAGCCGAGCAGGGCAAGCGGAACGTCCCGGCCCTCGGCGCTGATCGCCAGCGATTCGAGGTTAAGCGGGCGGCTTGATTTTTTCAGGGCGCTGAGAAATTCGAGAACGTCCGCGTGGCTGCTGGTCTCGGCGTAGTCGGTGCGCTCGGCGCGGGTCTTCGGCTCGGTCATGGGGACCAGTATACACAAAAAAAACCAGGTGGCCGAAGTGGCCACCTGGTTTTTTAAGCGAACCGGGAAGCCCCGATTACCAGCGGCTGCCGCCGCCGCCGCGCGAACCACCGCCGCCGGACTCCTCGCGGGGGCGAGCTTCGTTCACGGAGAGGCTGCGCCCGTCCATGTTCTTGCCGTTGAGCTTCTGGATCGCGGACTGCGCCTCGGAAGCGTTGGGCATCTCGACGAAGCCAAAGCCCTTGGACTGGCCCGTGGAGCGATCCTCGACGACCGTCGCGTCGGTCACTTCGCCCTGTTCGGCGAAGAGGGCGCGGAGTCCCTGCGAGTTGGTGGAGTAGGGGAGACCCCCGACATAGATACGCATTTGCGTTACCTGTTAACCTTCGTTGTTAAGATTTTATGCCAATACACAGATAACGAGGAACCAGAAGCCAAAAGCGGAGAACCGGAGCGGGCGAAATGGAGGCTGTCAAATGGGGATTCGATGACTGAAGGTCGAGCCATCGCGGAAAGCACAGCCCTTGTATATCACCCCTTTTCACACTTCGCCAGTCTAAAACGATTTATTTGTTCGCGTCCAACAGACCGAGTTTCTTGAGAAATGGCACGAACGTGATGCCTTGAATCACGATTGAGAAGACAACGACGAGAAAGGTGACGGCTAAAACCTCGGTGTGACGCGGCAGGGACTCGGGCAGGCCGAGCGCGAGCGCCAGACCAAGAGCGCCGCGCAGTCCGCCCCAGAACAGAACGTGGCGCTCGGGCAGGGGAATTTTAAACGGAGCGCAGAGCGGATAGACCGCAATCGCCCGGCTGATAAGCGTGACGACAATCGCAATCGCCGCGACGCCCAGAAACGGCCTGAGCGAGATCGAAGCGAGCCGCGCCCCGATCAGCAGAAAGACCAGTGAGTTTGCGACGAACGCCGCCCACTCCCAGAACGAGCCGACCGACTCGCGGCCTCTGTCGGTGAGCGAGCCGAGCGACCCGACATTGCCTAAAATCAGTCCGCAGACCAGAGTGGAAAGAACGCCCGAGCAATGAAGCTGCTGCGCCAGCAAGAACGAACCGAATGCTGCGATGGTCGTGAACGTGATCTCGACCAGGTGATCGTCGGTTTTTCCCGCCAGAAAGAGCACGCCCGCGCCGACCAGCCCGCCCACAAGAGCGCCGCCGCCCGCCTCGCGTGCCAGCAGAAGCATGGCCCCGCCCGCGCTCAGGCTCGTGCCTGTGGCGCAGAGTAGTGCGACCCCGAAGACCACGGCGGCGACGCCATCGTTGAGCAGGCTCTCCGACTCGACCAGGAGCCGGACCCGCCCGCGCACCCCGGCGTCCTTGAAGGTGGCGATCACCGAGACCGGGTCGGTCGCGGCGATCAGCGCCCCGAAGACCACGGCGGGCGCGAGCGGCCAGCGTGCGAGAAAGTGCATTCCCGCCGCCACGACCGCGCCCGAGACCAGAACGCCCAGGGTCGCGAGGGTGAGCACGGGCTTCCAGTCTCTTTTGAGGGCGTCCCACTCGATGAAGAACGCGGCTTCAAAGAGAAGGGGCGGCAGGAGCGTGTTGAAGATCAGCTCGCGCGTGAGCGTGAGACCGAGCGGGGCGCGGGAGAGCGCCAGCGCCACGCCCGCGATCACCAACCCGACGGTGTAGGGCAGCCGGAGACGCCGTGCCAGCATCGCGACCAGCGCCGCGACCAGTAGCAGAATTCCCAGCGAGCCGCTCAACGACCTACCTCACCCATTCTCAATCCAACCTCCCCCGTCGTCACCGCCGACCCCTCCGGCTAATCGGTCGGTCGCGAAGCGACATTTAATGTCGCTTCGCGACCGAGGGAAATAGCCGGGTACCCAGCCGCTGGGTGTGGGACGAAAGCGAGGCACGAGCGCTTCAAGGGAGAGGTAAAAGGGAGAGGTTGCAACTCGGGCTACTTTTTCTGGACGTGCGAGGCGTGCAGGGCCGCGCCGACGATCCCCGCTTCGTTGAGCAGGGTCGCCGGGACGATAGGTGTCCGCAGAGTGAGTTCGGGGAAGAACTTATCGGCTTTCTTGCTGATGCCTCCGCCCACAATAATCAAATCGGGCCAGAACAGATCTTCCATCTTGGTAAGGTAGCGGTTGATTCGCCGGGTCCACTTCTCCCAGGAAAGATCCTCGCGCTCACGGACCGCTTCGGAGGCATAGTCCTCGGCGTCCATTCCCTTGATCTCGATGTGGCCCAGCTCGGTGTTGGGCAGCAGCGCCCCGTTCCAGATCAGCGCGGTTCCGATGCCGGTTCCGATAGTGATCATGAGAATCAGGCCGCTCTTGTCTTTCCCCGCGCCGAACGTTACTTCCGCAAGGCCCGCGACATCGGCGTCGTTGCCCAGGCTCACCGGCGAGCAGCCCGTGGCGTCCGAGATAAGCTGTGCGGCATCCAGTCCGATCCAGGCGTGGTCGATGTTGGCTGCGGTCGAGACGGTGCCGTACTTCACGACGGCAGGGAAGCCACAACCAATCGGGCCTTTCCAGTCGAAGTGCTTTGCCACCTCCGCGACGGTTTGAACCATGGCCTCGGGCGTTGCGGGCTGCGGCGTCTCCAGCCGGAAGCGCTCGCCGACCAGCTCTCCTTTGATGACATCCACGGGTGCCCCCTTGATACCCGTCCCGCCGATATCGATTCCCAGAATGATCTCGCTCTGCGCTTCTTCTGCCACCCGTCGTGCCATGCCATGCCTCCGGGGGAAATTTCGCCAGAAGGGGTGGGAAATCCTACTTTCAAAAACACGGACTAATTACGGGGTAATGGTTTTTTCTTGTTTTTCCAAGAATTACTTTCGTCAGCGTCCTGCGGGATGCGACAGAAACCAAGGAATCTACTACCAGACATGAAAAAGTCCATGAAGCGCGCCTTCACCCTCATCGAGATCATGATCGTTGTTCTGATCATCGGCATCCTGCTTGCCATCGCGGTGCCCAACTTCGTCCGTGCCCGTGAAGCGAGCCGCGC
>JANLTX010000117.1:0-27106 GCA_031363095.1 Armatimonadota bacterium
CACGAAGGGCACCGGGTAGAGAGAGTGCAGGTCGAATCGTTTCGTAGCCGCGTCCTTGTAGCCATCCCTGGCAAGGCCAGGGATGGGGTCACGCTCCTCACACGGTCTAAAGCCCGTGGTTTCAGCGCGTTCAATGCAATAAATTCGCGGCTATGACTACAAATTCGACCTTCACCTCGCAAGCTCGGTTTGTCGAATAGACTGATTCGACGAGGAAAGCACGCTTTCTGAAGGTTGAATTTGTGATTGTAGCCGCGAATTTATTCGACGGCGGCGCGGAAAGAAAATCCAAATGCGTTTGCCCTGCTAAAAATAGGGATCAACATCAATTCCATTGGATTCCTTAATAGCTTCCCATAGAGAAATTCCAATTTCACTGCTAAATATGTTGCCCAAACAATGATTTTTCTGAATAATTATTTGAAGTTTAGACAATTTAAATTTGCTCAAAGCACATATACAAGCTTTTCCCTTTGGATTTTTCAAATTTTTAATTAATAAATCGGTAATTTCAGGAATCTCATCATATGATTTCGCTCCCTGAAGCGTCAGAATATTGCATATTTCATCCGTGCCAGGCTCAGAAAAATGCTCAATTTGACTAATTTTTTCTATTCCCCATTCAATACGTTCCAGCGGAAGAAGATTTGAAACGATTGCCTTATATTTAGATTTCGCCTGCAGTTCAAAATCAATTTCATTATCATTACAATAATCAATTATTTTCGAACAACGGTATTGATAAGCACAGTCCGCAATTTCTCGAATTATAAATTGAGATACAGTAACCTGCAACCAACTATCAACAAAAATCTTATCCTTTTCTATTTTAGCAACATATTCATCTCGAAGTTTTGAAAAATCATAATTTAACGATTCTAAAAATAAATCAACAAATAATTTAGGATCACTGACCGGATCAACAATCGTACAGATACGACACCGGTTGAGCACAATTTGCAAAAATCCCAAAAATTCAACGTAATCATAATTATAACTGGCTTGTATTTTAACCCTGTCAAGCAATTCCCTTGCCTCATTCTGAATACCGAAGTCACCCAAACGCGTAATCAACCTTAATATTGATATTTTAATCGGCATACCCTCACCGGAATAGTTTTTGACATATGGAATTTTCATAAAATCGATCATTTTTCCAGCAATATCACTATCTATATCAGTTATTTCCTTAATTTCACGAATCGTCATTGATAAAATTTCTGGCATGATATCTATTCCTTGTTTTTCTATTTTACTCAGCGAATTCTCATGTATATCTGCGTCGCTACAGAGATCAAGAGCGCATAACAGACGCCAAATCTTTTTGAGCTAACGACAGAATTAAATTATCTGCAAAATGACGGCGATTCGTCGTGAAGTGCGTAGTCTTGCCATGGTCATGTTACCTTTCAAAACGGATCCTTCTGAAGTTTGTTTGCCGCTCGCTTTATAACACGTCCTCAAACATTTGGAAAGGCTGGCTTTATCTCCACGGAATAGTTCCGTCATCGTGCCCGTTAAAGGAGTCAGGACTGTCTGCAATGGCATTGACTTGGGCGACAAATTGACCTACAATTTGTGACTATGGCGAATCCCGATCCCGCGACGCTGGGGGCGCGTATGCAGCGCATCCGGCAGCGGCAGAATCTGTCCGTGCGCGAGCTGGCCGACAAAGCAGGCGTGAATAAGAACACGATTCTACGGCTGGAGAAAGGGCTGACGCCGAGCTACGCCACGCTCAACCGGGTGTGCGAGGCGCTCGGAATCCATATCGCGCAGCTCACCCAGCCCGAACCCGACGAAAACGAGACGATCTCCCTGCATGTCCGGGCGTCCGAGGGGCGTGTCCCGCTGGCCGCCGACGAAAAAATACTGCTGTCGTCGCTCTCGTGTCGGTTGCCGGGAGGGAAGCTCAACGGGGCGGTTTTAGAGCTTTTCGACGAGACCGAACCCGTCACGCACCCGGCAGAGGAGCTGGTTTTTTGCCTGAGGGGAACCGCAAAGCTCACGGTCGCCGGGCGCGAGTACCTGCTCAACGAAGGCGACGCGGCGACGTTCTGGTCGAGCGAGCGGCACTCGTACGCGCCCGCCACCGAGGACGACGAAAAGCTCCCGGTGCTCCTTCTGATCGTCTGGCTGGACTCCCGCGACACGCCCGAAGACGAAGCGCTGATCGGGCCGTAGATGCCCGCCCCCGCGTTCGATGCCCTGGTTCTCGCCGCCGTCGTTTCCGAACTACGGGAGAAGCTGATCGGTGCTCGGGTTCAAAAAATCCAGCAGCCCGCGCCGCACGAAGTCATTTTCAGCTTCTTCGGGCGGGCCGGAGCACACCGACTTTTAATCAGCGCCGACCCGCAAAGCCCGAGAATGCATCTCACGCAGGTCCGCCGCGAGGCACTGAAAACGCTGCCCGGCTTCGCTCAGGTCGCCCGAAAAGACCTCGACGGGGCCTGGCTCGAAGACATTCAGCAGCCGACCCTGGACCGACTCGCGATCCTCAAGTTCTCCGAGTCCGAGCTAATTATTGAACTGATGGGCCGCAACGCCAACGTGTTTCTTCTGGACGGCGAGCGCCGGGTCCGCGCGACGCTTCGCCCCGACACCGGCACACGCGGCCTGAAGCACGGTGCGCGGTACGTGAATCCCCCGGCCCCAATAATGGGGAGTTTGCCCACTTCCCCCCGTATCGGAGCCTTCGCGGAGGCCGAGCTGGAAATCCGAAACATCGCGCTCGACGAACTACTCACGCAGCCGTTTGCGCCGCACTCGGTAATGGACGATGCGGGAAATACGCTCGGAGTCTGGGCGTTCGAGCCGCTGAGCGTCCTGCCGGGGTTGCGGTTTCCGCGTGAGAGCATGAGCGTCGCGCTGGATACCTTCTACGCCCTGAAAAGTGAACGACAGGGCGAGAGTGACTCCCGCCAGAAATTAACCAGGGCCTTCACGCGCGAGACGGACTACCGCAAAAAAGCCCTCGCCGACGCGAAGAAAACGCTGGACGAAGCAGGCCGCGCCGAGGGCTACGAGCAGTCCGGGCAGCTTCTGCTGGCAAGTTTGGCTCAGATCGAGAAGGGTGCAAAAGAGATCGCGCTCGACGACTGGTTTCTTGGCGAGACTCGAAAAATTACACTGGACCCGAAAAAATCGCCCCACGAGAATGCCGAGAGTTATTTTGCCCGCGCCCGAAAAGCCCGCGAGGCCGCCGAGTGGGCAGACGGACGTGTCGCGGACCTGGAGGACGAGATCTCCGAGCTGGCGCGGCTGAGCGAGCAGCTTTCCACCACGGAAGACCTGAAAGACCTCGAAGACGCCCTCGCCGAGCTGGTGGGAGCCGAGCGAATCCACCCGACCCAGACGGAGCCGGGCAAGAAAGCCTTCGACGGCCATAAAGTTAAAAAATTCGAGATCGACGGCTGGACACTCTATGTCGGGGAGAGCGCTGAGGCCAACGATTTTCTGCTGCGCCGGGTCGCGGCTCCGTCGGATCTGTGGATGCACATTCGGGGCGCGGCAGGCTCGCACGGCGTCTTGCGAACCCTCGGTCACCCACTGCGCGTCCCGGATGCCGTGGTTCTCAAGGCCGCCAGCTACGTCGCCGCCCGCTCGAAGCTGGAAAAACACGCCCGCTTCGTGCCCGTGGACATCGTCGAGCGGCGACATGTGCGAAAGCCGCGCGGAAGCGCACCGGGCCGGGCGATCTACACCCGCGCCCGCACCGTCGATGTCAGCCCCGCCGCACGGGAGTGACCCCTCCCCACCACCCAGCGGCTGGGTACCCGCTTACCCTCGCCTATTTCCGACTTCGTCGGGGCCAGGGAAGGGGAGATAGAAAAATCTTTAAGAATAATTTCGTGTTTTTGTCAGAATCGAGGTTCTCACCCGTTGTAGAAGATGAGGGACCACGAAAATGGAACGAAATTCAGGCCGACGACCTCTGCGCGACCGAGCGCGCGAGCTACGAAAAGCAATGACACCGTCAGAGCGCAGTCTTTGGGAAGCGATTCGCAGTAGACGTTGTGGAGGTTTGCGATTTTTGCGCCAGTATGCTATCGGCCCGTACATCGTCGATTTCTACTGTCATGTGAATCGGTTGATTA
Organism: Armatimonadota bacterium; assembly: GCA_031363095.1. Lineage (GTDB taxonomy): Bacteria > Armatimonadota > Armatimonadia > Armatimonadales > Armatimonadaceae > JANLTX01. The sequence continues at coordinate 4,098 of JANLTX010000117.1, forward strand.
TCGAAGTAGATGGCTCTATTCACGAAGAAGAAGATGTCTGGGCCTACGATGTCATGCGACAGCAGGTTCTGGAAGATCAGGGATTCGCTGTCATTCGATTTCGCAACGAGGACGTGCTGGACGCACCGCCCGAAACGCTCCAGCGCCGAATTTTGCAAGCCAGGCCTCCCGCACGCCCACCCAAATAACCTCTGCCTCCCTTTCCCTCGCCCCGTCGGAGACGGATAAAGGCGAGGGAAAGGGGTCGGGGGATGGGTCCTAAAACAAAAACGCTCCCCTCGTTACATCAATGGTCGCTTCTGCGCCGACGGGGAGGGTGAAGCGGTGGGGGATGTGGCCATATGCGACATTGCTCACGACCGGGACGTGCAGAGGGCATACCTCCAGCGCAATCTGGGGGACTTCAGCTTTGAGCAGCGCATCGTGTGTTTCATCGACGCCATTGAAGCTGCCGAGCATCAAGCCCGCAAGTCGGTCCAGGATTCCGGCCAGACGAAGCTGGGTCAGCGAGCGATCCAGGGAGTAGAGCCGCTCCTCGACGTCCTCGATCAGCAGAATCGCGCCGGTCAGGTCGGGCACGTAGGGGGTTCCGAGCAGGGTTTCGAGCAGGGTCAGGCACATCGGGTAGAGCCGCCCGGAGAGGTTTTCGGGGCCGCGATGCAGCACCCAGGCCGGATCTTCCGCAGGTTTTGCCTGGGTCTTCTCGCCGGACACAGCCTCGAAGAAGCTCTGGGCGCTCCACGGATCGAGTGTGTCCTCGCCGAACGAATCACCTGCGGTCGCCATGATCCCGCTGTAGGAGATCATCCCGGCCCGCGCCGCCGCCCCGAGGCTCAGCGCCGTAACATCCGAGTACCCGACGATCCCCAGCCGCCGCTCCCGGAGCATTGTCCAGTCGATCCGATCCAGAAGCTGAGCGCAGCCGTAGCCGCCCCGCGCGGCCAGGATCAGGTCGATCTTCGGGTTCTGGATCAGCCCATTCAAATCACTCAGGCGCTCGTCCGGGGTTCCCGCCAGATAGTCGCGGACTTCCTGGCGCTTCAGCGTGTTCGGCGCGATCACGACCGAATACCCCCGACTCTCCAGCGCAGCGACGGCAACGTCGAGCCGCTCTTTCGGGGACGGACCCGCAGGCGAGCAAATACCGATAGTGCCGCCAGCGGGAAGCGGCCTCGGCCAGAGCGAGGGCAACATATCCCCATTGTACCCAGATTCCCTCTCCTCCAACCTTGAAACCTCCTGATTTTCATTTGTTCCTGTTTGTTTCCAGGACGATAAACGTCCGGCACACCCAGAGGGTACCCGGCGTACCGCCGTCGCCGTCGCCGAAAATTCGAGCGAAGCGAGACAGCCGAAGGCTCCATAGCCGGACCTTTATGGTCCTGGTTTGGGTGTGCCGGACCTTTATGGTCCTGGTTTGGGTGTGCCGGACCTTTATGGTCCTGGTTTGGGTGTGCCGGACCTTTATGGTCCTGGTTTGGGTGTGCCGGACGATTTTCGTCCTGTTTTCGAGGCGGGTATCATAGGACGTGATCGGGAACGTGGAAGAGTCTGACTTGCTGGCGCGGCTGGAGGCGCTCTGCGAGACGCGCATCGAACCGGATGCCGAGCGGGTCGATGCCAGCGGATGTGTCCCGCGCGAGAATCTGATGGCACTGGCCGAAGCCGGGCTAATTCGAGCGGATTTCTCGGCGGAGTTCAAGCACACTCTCACGGAAACGCTCTGCGCGGCGTGCGGGACGACCTGGTTCGTGCTCACCCAGCATCTCGGGCAGTGCGAGCGACTTTTCAGGCACGGCGGACCGCCTCTCAAGGCTCTCGTCCCGGCGATGGAGCGCGGCGAGCACTGGGTGGGCGTCGGCTTCGGGCACCTGCGTCGCCCGCAGCCGATGCTCCGTGCGCTTCCCGTGCCCGGCGGGTGGATGCTCTCCGGGGTGGCACCCTGGGTGACGGGCTGGCCGATTCTCTCCGGCGTGGTCTACGGAGCCTGGCTTCCCGACGGCCAGCACCTCTATGTCTACGCCGATTCCCAGGTCTCGGACGCCCAGCGCCCCGGCCCTTCCCAGCGGCTCTGCGCGATGAGCGCCACCGAGACCGTGGAAGTGACGCTGGAAAACTTGTTTGTTCCCGAGGAGAATCTCCTGTTTCTCTCCAGTCGCGAGGCACTGATGGCGGGCGATGCCGCAAGCGCGGCGGCCAATGTCGCGCCGATGCTGGGGGTGGCGCACGGGAGCCTCCGGCACCTGGCCCGCCTGCTGGAGAGGAAGCCGCTCGGGGCGCTCCAGGACGCCCATGATTCCCTGAGCGACGAGCTTTCTCAGTGTCGACAGACCTGCGCGGCCTGGGCGAGCCTGGGCAAGAGCGGCGGGACAGGAGCGCTTCAGGCCCGCGCATGGGCGATAGACATAGGGATTCGGGCAAGCCAGGCGGCGTTCGTCGCAGCGTCGGGTGGGGCGAACGCCCTCACCCATCCCGCCCAGCGCCGGTGCCGCGAGGCGCTTTTCTACAGCCTCTACCAGCAGACTGGCGCGATTCTCAGTGCGAGCGCGGCTCGACTGGCGCAGCCGCGCCCGGCTCCGCTGCCACCGGGGTCGGCTTGGTAGCTACCTCGGCCTTCGGGGAGAGCATAGAGAGCGGCAGAATCCCGAAGACAATCGTCGCGATGGCCGCGATCAGCGCCGCAAGCTTCGCGTCGCCCCGCACCGGCTCGGAAGCCTGGCCGTCGGGAGCGTCCTCGAAGTACATTTTTACGACCAGGTTCAGGTAGTAAAACAGGCCGATGGCGCTGATCAGAAGCCCGGCAATCGCCAGCCCCACAAAGCCCGCTTTCATCGCGCCGACGAACAGATAGAGCTTCCCAAGAAAGCCCGCCGTCGGGGGAATTCCGGCGAGCGAGAGCAGAAACACGGTCAGAACTCCTGCCGCGAGCGGGTGGCGTTTCCCAAGACCCGAGAACGACGAAATTAAAACTTGTTCTTCCCCGTTCTTGCCGAGCCAGACCGTGATCGCGAACGCACCCAGGTTCATCAGGGTGTAGGCGAAAAGATAGAACGGGATAGCGTCCGCCGCAAAGCCCCCGCCCGGAGTGCTTCCGGCGAGGACTCCGACCAGGACGTAGCCCGCGTGGGCTATCGACGAGAACGCCAGCATCCGCTTGAGGTTGGTCTGGCGGATCGCCATGATGTTGCCGATCAGCATGGTGAGCAGCGCGAGTGTCCAGACCGCCGCCCGGAAGAGCGCCGCCTGATCGCCCTGCGCCAGAATGGGCTGGAGCAAGCGGATCAGCCCGGCGAACGCGCCCAGTTTCGCTGCCGCCGACATGTAGGCCGACACCGGCGCGGGCGCACCTTCGTAGACATCCGGAGCATAGCTATGAAACGGCGCGAGGGCTGCCTTGAAGCCCAGCCCGACCAGCATAAACGCCACCCCGACGACAAACAAGGGCATGGTAACCAGCGGCTGAGCCGTCGATGCCGATTTGGTGAGAAGCTCGGAGATCATCCCGAGGTTTGTGAGCGAGTGCCCGACCGTCAGCTTCAGGTGCGAGGCCGTGATCCCCGCCGCGCCGTAGATCAGCGCGATTCCGTACAGCAAGAACCCCGACGCGAACGCGCCCAGCAGAAAATACTTGACGGCGGACTCTTCCGAGCGCCAGTCGCGCCGGGCAAACCCCGCGAGAATGTACAGCGCGACCGAGAGCACTTCCAGCCCGACGAACAGATTCACCAGGTCCGCGCTCTGGGCCATGATCATCGCGCCCGCCGTCGCAAAGAGAATCAGCGCGTAGAACTCGCCACGCGGCAATTTTCGCTCAGTCAGGTACTTCCCGGACATCAGCAGTGTCAAAAACGCGGCGAGGCACAGAATAAAATTGATACCGGTGCCGAAGCCGTCGATGAGAATCCCGCCGCCCCAGAGCGAGGTGGACGTGCTACTCGGGCTGAACTGCGCCGCGCCGGTTGCGGCAAGCTCGCTGCCTTGCTGCATCGAGATAGCGGCTCCGCCGAGCACTCCGAAGAACGCCGCCAGACCCGTTCCGCGCTTGAGGACGCTGGTCGGCGAGGAGATGTCGCACAGCAGCGTCACGATAGCCGCGACGACCAGAAACAGAGGCGCACCGAGCGCAAATGCACCGGAGCGAAGGGAGTCCCACAGGGCGATATCGTTCATTTCGTCGATCCCACGGTCGCTTCGACCGCTCCGTTCATCGTCACGAGTAGCGGCGCAGGATAGATTCCCAGCAAGAAGATCAGCACGGCGAGCGGCGCGAGAAGCCCGCTCTCGCCGTCGGAGAGGTCGGAAAAGCTGGATACTTGCCGACTCGGTGCTCCGTAGAAGACTCTCTGGTACATTCCAAGCATGTAGACCGCGCTCCAGATCACGCCCGTCACGGCGACGGCAGCGGCAGCCGGATAGAGCTTGAAGGTGCCCAGAAGCGTCAGGAACTCACCGACGAACCCGTTGGTCAGGGGCAGCGCGACCGACGCCAGTGTGAACAAGAGAAAGATCCGGGAGAAGATCGGCATCTGGTCCCAGAGTCCGCCCAGCCCATAGATTTTCAGGGTACCGCGCCGGTTCTCCAGGTACGCGAGCAACAGAAACAGCCCGCCCGCGATGATCCCGTGATTGACCATCTGGACGCACGCCCCGGAAACTCCCTGAATATTTCCGGAGAACAAGCCCATCACGATGAACCCTAAATGGCTCACCGAGCTGAACGCCATCAGACGTTTGAGGTCTTTCTGAACAGCGGCGATCAGGCCCGCATAAACAATTCCGGCGACAGCAAGCCAGACGAGAACCGAGCCGTACTGCGCGGACGCCTCAGGAAAAACCCCGAGGCAGAACCGGTAGAAGCCGTAGGTGCCGAGCTTCGCCATCGCGCCACCGACCAGCGCGACGACCGGGGTCGGGGTCTCGGCGTAGGCGTCGGCCTGCCAGGTGTGCAGCGGAAAGAGCGGCGTTTTAATGGCAAACGCCACCGCGAAGCCTAAAAAGAGCAGCGCCCCCGCCTCGCCCGCGATCCCCCGCTGGCGCAAGGCGATCACGTCGAACGTCCCGGCGACCGCGTAGACTCCGAGGATCGAGGCCAGCATCCCGAGCGCCCCGATCACGGAGAAGATCAGAAACTTCTGGGCCGTCGCCCGCCTTCGAGTGCCGCCAAAGATGCCGATCAGGAAGTAAACCGGAAGCAGGCACGCCTCGAAACACAGGTAGAACAGCACCAGGTCGAGCGCGGCGAACGCTCCGTTGAGCAGCCCGATCAGCGCAAGGACCGCGCCGTAGTAGACTTTTCGCTTCTCTTCGGGAATCTGGTACGGACAGAGCAAAGCCCCGAGGCCCAGCAGCGAGGTCAGCAAGATCAGCCAGGCCGAGACGCCATCGACGCCAAGCCGCAGGTGAATCCCGAGCGCCGGGAACCAGGACGCGTCGCTCAGGTTGTAGAACGGCCCGTTGCCGCTGCCCGACGGCAGGAGCGAGAAGAGCGAGAAGAGTAGCGTCACGACGGAACCGACCAGGGCGATTGCTTTGGCGTGTCCCCGCTCCGACAGCGAGATCAGCAAGGTTCCCAGCAACGGAATCAGCACCAGCAGAAGTAAGAACGATTTAGAATCCATGGGTCTACCTCGCCAGCCCGATCATGCAACCGACCACGACGAGCAGAGCGCCGACCAGCATCGTGAGGGCGTAGGAGCGGACGAAGCCACTTTGCAGCCCCTTCAGGCGCTCAGCCAGCCACCGGATCAGTGCCGGAATACCCCGCGCCGCGCCGTCGATGCCACGCCGGTCCACTTTGTCGCGCAGGTCTCGGGCAAAATCTCCCCCTGAGCTGACGAAGATAGCATGATACAGCGCATCGACGCGCCACTTGTCGGAGATCAGCTGAAACGCCGGGTTGAGCCGGGTTTCTTCGCTCACGTAGTCGCCACTCGCCCGATTTCGGTAGGAGAAGAACGCCAGCCCGCACACAACCAGCCCGAGCGCCCCGGACGCCACCATGAGAATTGTGGTGAGCTTGCCTGGCGCTTCGGCGTGCCCGGCTCCTTCGATTTTGAGCGGAGTCAGCCAGCCGTCGAGCAGGTGGGTCGGGGCGGCATTGAGCCAGCCGCCGAGCACGGAGAGAACCGCGAGAATCAGCAGCGGAGCCGTCATCGAGAGGGGCGATTCGTGGAGATGCGAGGCCGCGTGGTCGTCGTAGCGGCGCGCCCCGAAGAACGTTTTGACCATCATTCGGGTCATGTAGAACGCCGTCATTCCCGCCGTCATGAACGCGACGACCCAGTAGACCACGCTTCCCTGGTACGCATGCAGCAGAATTTCGTCTTTCGAGAAAAAGCCCGCCAGCAAGGGAATCCCCGAGATCGCAGCGGTTCCAATCGCCATGGTCCAGCCAGTGATCGGGAGCTTCTTCCAGAGGCCGCCCATCTTGCGCATGTCCTGCTCGCCGCTCATGGCATGGATCACGGAACCCGAACCCAGAAAGAGCAGAGCTTTGAAGAACGCATGGGTGAGAACGTGGAACATCGCCGCGCTGAACGCCCCGACCCCGCACGCCAGAAACATAAACCCGAGCTGCGAGACGGTCGAGTAGGCCAGCACTTTCTTGATGTCGTTCTGCGCCAGCGCAATGGTTGCGGCAAACAGCGCTGTGAACAGCCCGACGATAGCCACCACGGTCATCGCGGGCGGGCTGAGCAGGAAGATCGGGTTGAGCCGCGAGACTAAAAACACGCCTGCCGTCACCATCGTCGCGGCGTGGATCAGCGCCGAGACAGGTGTCGGGCCTTCCATGGCGTCGGGCAGCCAGACATGCAGCGGGAACTGGGCGCTCTTGCCGCACGCGCCGACAAGAAGCAGGATCGGAATCAGAAACGCCAGCGGCTGGTAGTCGCCCAGGTTCCTGGAGGCCACCATCTCGCTCGCGCGGGTCACAATTCCGTCAACGCCGAAGTAATCTAAAGACCGGAAGCTCCAGAAAAGCCCGAACAGGGCGAGTAGAAACGCGGCATCCCCCACCCGATTGACAATAAAGGCTTTTTTTCCAGCATCCGTGGCCGATTTCTTCTCCGAATAAAACCCAATTAACAAATAAGAACAAAGCCCGACGCCTTCCCAGCCAATAAACGTAACTACCAGGTTCGCGCCCAGAACTAAAAGCAGCATAAAAAACACAAATAAATTTAAATACGTAAAAAACCGACTGTAGTTTTTCTCATGAGACATATAACCCATGGAATACCCATGAATCAGGGCTCCGATCCCGGTGATGATGAGGAGCATCAACGCCGAGAGCGGGTCGCACACCAGCTCAAGCTTCAGCTTCAGGTCGCCCGCGCTGATCCACTCCAGCGCCGGAGAGAATAACTGACGGGTCTTCTCGCCGCTGACCTGCGAGTAGAGCAGCAGCGAGCAGAAAAACGACGCCCAGATCGCGAGGGTCGCAATCAGGCCGCTATCTCTCTTGCGAAGCTGCGCCCCGAAGAGCGCGTTGATAATAAACCCTGCGAGCGGTAGCGCCGGAACCACCCAGAGCAGTGGATAGATCGTCACGATGGGTTAGCCTTGCAGGACATTGATTTCGTCCACATTGATATTTTCTCGGGAGCGGAAGATCCGAATGAGAATCCCCAGTCCGACAGCAACCTCGGCGGCGGCGACCGCCATGGCAAAGAGCGCGATCATCTGCCCGCCCGCATGCCCGAGGTAGCGCCCCAGAGCAACCAGTGTCAGGTTGACCGCGTTGAGCATCATCTCGATGCACATGAAAATGACGATGGGGTTGCGCTTGGTGAGCACCCCGACGACGCCGATGAAGAACAGCATCGCCCCCAGAATCAGGTACCAGGAAAGCGGGATCATGGCTTGACTTCCTCCGCGTTGCTACGCTTGGCAAGAACGACCGCGCCGACGGTTGCGACCAGCAATAAAATGCTCGTGACTTCAAACGGCAACAGCCAGGGCAAGCTCGGGTTGTAGAGCGTCCGCCCGATTCCCTCGGGCGTTCCCATGGCATCCCCCGATGCAGGCGTGTCGGCAGGCAGCGCGACCGGCCCGACGCTTACCGGGGTCGAGGTCGCAATGGCCCACGCGACGATCAGCGCTAACATCAAAGCGGCTCCGACCGCTGCCGGAACCTGGAACTTCAGGCGCTCGCGGGCTTTCTCGGGCGTTCCCAGGTTCAGAAGCATGATCACAAAGAGAAACAAAACCATGATCGCCCCGGCGTAGACAATTACCTGAACGGCGGCTAAGAAGAACGCCGAGAGCAAGAGATAGAGAACCGCGACGCAGAACAGATTCAGCACCAGAAACAGTGCGGCCCGCACCGGGTTCTTGCTTATCACCACGAGAGTGGCGGTTGCCAGCGCCCCAAAAGCAAACGCGAAGAAGAGAAGCCCCGGCCCCTTGAAGAGCGCGTCGAAGAGAGTCGCAATCATCCGTCCACCCGCTCCCGGTTGGGGTCTGGCACGAGCAGCATCTCTTTGGTGTAGATCAGCTTCTTGCGCGAGTCTTCGGCCAGCTCGTAGACATCTTTCAGCTCGATGGCTCCGGTCGGGCAGGACTCCTGACAGAAGCCGCAGTAGATGCACCGGATCATGTTGATCTCGTAGCGCACCGCGAACCGCTCGCCCGGCGAGAACCGCGCATCGTCGGTGTTTTCGTCGGCGACCACCAGAATGGCGTTGGCCGGACACGCGCCCGCACACAGCGAGCACCCGATGCACTTTTCCATCCCGTTGTCGTAGCGGTTCAAGACGTGCCGCCAGCGCGCCCGGACGCCCATGGGCCGCCGAAACTCGGGGTACGACACGGTGGTTTTCTTCTCGACCAGCTTGGAGCCGACGGTCGCCAGGCCCTTGAACGGCGCGACGACCTCGGTTGCGATCTGTTTTACATCCGCCCAGAAATCAGACATTAGCTCTGCGACCTCGCTCGTGCAATTAAATAAAAGCGTCGCCCCGTGAAATCAGCTTTCTCCACCGGGACGGGCTGCATCCCCGCCGGAGTCGCGTGGGCCTCGGGGTCGAGCGCGAGCCGCTCGTAACGCCCCTCGGGCAGATGCGCCAGAATCTTCTCCAGGCTCCCGCCCTGCTCCTGAAGCTGGCCGTCGAGGTGCATCTCGATGAACAGATCGGGGCTTGCCGCCAGGGTCTTCTGGCCGCCCTCTAAGACTTTCAGCTCGAAGCCTTCCACGTCGATGAAGAGCACGTCGGGCATGCCATACTTCTCGCTCAGCGCATCGAGCGAGAGCATCTCCACCTCGACTCCGCGTGCGTCGGGGTGCTGGCCGCCCCAATCGTCGGAGAAGCGCAGGACTCCCGGCCCGTCCGAGACCGCACACTGCGCCACCGTGAGCTGCGGGGTTTTGTTGGACTCGGCGTTGCGCCGGGCGAGCTTTGCATGGAACGGATTCGCTTCGACCGCGAGAACCTCGCCGCCCTCCCCGACGAGCTTTGCGAGCACCACCGCGACGACGCCCTGATGCGCCCCTAAATCAAAAACTCGGGCGCCGGGTTTCAGCTTGCCGTCCTGGAGAAGCGCGACCTCGGGCATGGTCTCGTTGCCGGGCGAGTACCAGTCCAGCGACATCGGGTCGGCGATGTTCAGGGTCAGCGTGTGCCCCAGGTAGCTGGCCTGAATCTGCCGCTCGGCGAAGTGACTTTGCACCCACTGCCGCCGCCAGCGCCGAAGCTGCTCCCAGGCTCCCTGCGGAACAATGGCTCGTGCCAGATCTTTTACAGCGCTCATCCGATTAAATACTCCGGGTTAGTCTCGGTCGGGGTGACGACGCTCTCCCGGCGAATCGGCACCAGCACTTTGGCATTGGCTTCTTTGCGTACAGCCTCGTATTCTCCTTTTTTCCAGAAAAATAGCAAGACTAAGCTAACTAATAGCGCACCGACGGCCATTAAATGTCCGTTTAGCGGTCCAAAAATCGGGCGCAGCGCCATCGAAAGCGCCAGAAAGAACACATTGAGCAGCGCAACAGGCAGAATACCTTTCCAGCCCAGCTTCATCAGCATGTCGTAGCGCAACCTCGGGAACGTCGCGCGAACCAGGATAAAGAACGCGGAGAAGAGCGCCAGCTTGGAGAGCAGCCAGAACGGTGCCAGCACGACGTTGTTCACGAAGCTCGCAAAGCCCTCGCCGAAAAGACTCACCGGCACCTGCCCGAGCGGTCCCCACGGCGCAAGATACCCGCCAAAGAACAGCGTCACGCAGATCGCACTCACGATCCACATGTTCGCATACTCGCCCATGAAGAACATCGCGAACTTGAAGCTCGTGTACTCCGTGTGAAAGCCCGCCACAAGCTCGGTCTCGGCCTCAGGAAGATCGAACGGAGCGCGGTTGGTCTCGGCGATCATCGAGATCATGTAGACGACGCACGCGATCAGCCCGAACGGGAAGAAGCTCAGCACATGCCAGTTCCAGAACCCGCTCGCCATCAAATCGGGCTTGGCCTGCGTCGCGACGATTCCCTGGGTCGAGAGCGTCCCGCTCATGAGAATCACAGCGATGATCGAGAGGCCCATGCCTAATTCGTACGAAATTACCTGGCTACTGGCCCGAAGCCCGCCCAGAAGTGAATACTTGTTGTTGCTCGACCAGCCCGCTAAGATAACGCCATAGACTTCGATGGAAGCCACGGCCAGAAGCAATAAGATCCCGCCCGAGTCTACCCGTGGCGCGACCGCACCCCAATCACGGTGCGCGTTCCAGGGCAGAACCGTGACGCTCATAATCACCGGGGCCAGCGCGACGGCAGGCGCGAGGTAGTAGAGAACTTTATCGACGTTGGTGGGCGTGATGTCCTCTTTCAGCATCAGCTTGAGGGCGTCGGCGAGCGGCTGGAGAAGTCCGAACGGCCCCACCCGGTTCGGCCCGAGCCGTCCCTGGAGAAGCCCCAGCAGGCGGCGCTCGCCCCAGACCAGCAGCGGGACCGGAATCAGCCCGAAGACGATCCCGATGACCAGTCGCAGCACCGAGCGCAGAACCTCGTAGCCCCAGGGAAGCTGGTCCCCCGAGACGGTGAAAAGATACTGCCAGAACGTGTAGCTATGCTCCATAACGTTATTTCGCCGCCGCCTTCGCCCACTCGCGGTGGATGTCGCGGGCGCTGAAGTACGGCACGGGCGAGCCGAGCCGCGCGATCAGGTCCGCCAGAATCCGCCAGTCGGGCCTCGCCTCGCCCGGCGGGTCTATCGCCGCCTGAATCTTCTGGGCGCGTCCTTCGATGTTCACAAGCGTCCCGTCTTTCTCGGCGAAGCTTGCGGCAGGCAAAATCAGGTCGGCTCGCCTTGCCGTCTCGGTGAGAAACAGCTCCTGAACCACGCTCAGCTCGGCCCGCTCCAGCGCCTTCTGCGCCAGCGCCGGGTCATGATACCGCACCGCCGGGTCGGAACCTAAAACGTAGAGTAGTTTCACCGAACCCGAGGCCGCCGCCTGGAAAATGCCGTCCGCGCTCAGCCCGCCCTCGCCCGGAAGCGCTCCGGCCTGAACCGCCCCCCACGAGTTGGCGTCGGGCAAAAGCACGTTGAGCTTCGCCCCGACCTGCCCGCACACCAGCTTTGCGAGGTCGTACTCGGCCTGGCTCAGCGTATGCGGCAAGAGCAGAACCGCACCCTCGGAGAGCTTCTGAAGCGCTTCGTCGAGGTCGGCTGCTTTGATCCAGGTGTTTTTTCTTCGTCGAACGCCCTTGTAAACTCTCAAGTAAACAATCGGTTGTTCTGTTTGAAGGTTCATCCCGACCGAAATTACTGTCTTTGCGTGTTCTAAATCGACAATACTCGTCTCCATCGGCCAGAGCGGGTAACTTCCGAGCCGATGATCGACGTTCGGGCTGCCCAGAATCTCTTTGAAGAGCTTGGCGAGCAAGTAGTTGTCTTCGAGTGTCGCGCGAGTAGAACCAATCGCGGCCAGAGCGCCTGCGCCATGACTTGCTTTGATGCCTTTCATGCGCTCGGCGAGAGTTTTCAGAGCTTCATCCCAGGTGATCTCGGTGAACTCGCCACGCATGTTTCTCAAAAGTGGTTTGGTGAGCCGCTCTTTCGAGTTCACATACCCGTGGCCGAACTTACCCTTGTCGCAGGTCCACTCTTCGTTGATTTCTTCGTTGGTGCGGCCATTAATTCGGACAATCTCGCCAAGTCGATGCCCGATGGCGATATTACAACCGTTTCCACAGTTGGAACAAATAGAATCGACCGATTTTAATTCCCACGGACGGCCTTTGAACCGAAACTGACGACTGGTCAGCGCCCCGACCGGACAAATCTCGATAGTGTTGCCCGAAAAATTGGAGTCGAAGGTCTTTCCAGCCAGCGGCCCGATCTCGGAGTTGCTTCCCCGGTTGATCAAGTCGATCTGGCCGTCGCCTGCGATCTCGTCGGCGAAACGGGTGCAGCGCATGCAGGTGATGCACCGCTCGCGATCTAAAACCACGTTCTCGGAGATGGGAAGGGCTTTGACATAGTGCCGCTTGATCTCGATGAACCGGCTCGTGGGCGGACCGTACGCAACCGTCATGTTCTGGAGCGGGCACTCGCCGCCCCGGTCGCAGATCGGGCAATCGAGCGGGTGGTTGGCGAGCAGGAACTCTAAAACGCCGTTCTGGGCCTTTTTCACATCGGGCGTGTCGGTCTTGACCACCATGCCCTCTTGCACCTGCAAGTTGCAGGTCGTCATCAGGGCCGCGCGGCGCATCCCGAACTGCTCTAATTCCACGTTCGCCAGGCACATCCGGCACGCCCCGACGCTCTCTAAGCGGGGATGGTAGCAGAAGTACGGCACGTCCGCGCCCGCCGCGAACGCCGCCTCGATGACCTGCGTCCCCTTCGCCACGGAGACCGCGGCCCCATCGACGCTCAGCGACACCATTTCCACGCCCGCCGCCTGCGCCGCCGCCGCGTCTAATTTCGCCTTGTCTGCATCGGCCTTTTCCTGCGCCGTCAAATCTCGTTTTAATTCTGCCATTTACTCGTCGCCTGTACCCTGCGGCGACGGTGGAAGCCGTCGCTCAAACTTCAAAAATGCATTCTCTAACTTGAGAAGCAAGTTCTCCCGGTCCTTCTCTGCTGCCTGCCGATCCGAATCCATCTGATCACGCGTTCTCTGAAGCTCATAGGCAAGAAAATTCACGCGCTCTATAAGCCTTCTCACATCTTCGCGAAGCGTTTCGATCTCCGTCTGGGCCTGTTTCAAGTCCCTGGCGAGATTGATGACATCTTTTACGAGCGACGCAAGTTTTTCAAGCATTTTTTAATCGTGCAATCGGGTCTGGGATAAGCTCTTCAAGACGGCTCAGAAGCACCCGAGTCTCCTGCTCCAGCGTTGACACCCGCTTTTGACTCCTCAGAACATCCTCTCGAATCCTTTGAATCTCACTGAGGCCCGCCTCAATCTCCGCCAGTTTTTCGCGCTGCGTTTTACTACGCTCCAGAGTTGCTGTCGCCATCTTGAACCTCCAGACTCAATGATATCGTCTCAAGACCATCTGCGGAATCAACTTCACGACCGCCGTCAAATCTCGTTTTAATTCTGCCATTATGTTGGTTCGTCTCATGGTCGAGTGATTGAAATCACTCGCTAAGGGCTGCGCCGAACGTCCTCCGGACGAAAGACTTAGTGTTTTGCTCCACTGGGGCCGCCGATGGTGGAGAGATCGGGGAGAGCATCGACTCCGGTACGGATGTAGCTGAGATATTCGTCCCGGAAGAGTTTTAAGCTGGTCATGACGGGCCAGATCGCTCCTTCGCCCAGCGGACAGAACGATTTACCTCGGATATTGTCGCAGATGTCCCAGAGAAGGTCGATGTCGCTCTCCTGGCCCGCGCCCGATGTGATTCTGGCGTAGACTTTGCAGAGCCAGTCGAGTCCTTCGCGGCACGGGGTGCATTTCCCACACGATTCGTGGTGGTAGAACTCGGTAAGCCGTTGGGCAAGCGGAACAATGGGCGTGGTTTCGTCGAAGATAATCAGGCCACCGGAGCCTAAACCGAGACAACCGGTGCTTTGCGGGATTCCTTCGTAGTCGAACGGGTAATCGAGTGGCTCGGGCGGGGCGAAGCCCATCGACGAGCCGCCGGGAATATAGGTTTTGAGCTTTTTTCCGTCTTTCATGCCGCCCGCAAGCTCTAAAACCTCACGAAACGGGGTTCCTAAGACAATTTCGTAGATTCCAGGCTTGTTCACATGCCCGGAGATCGAAAATAGCTTTGTTCCACGCGAGCGAGGTGAGCCGTAGCCGATCTTGGCGTACTCCGCGCCGCCCATTTCGATTAACGGGACCAATGTCGCGGCGGTTTCGACGTTGTTGACCACGCTCGGGCGGTCCCAGACGCCTTTGATCTGGGGAAGCGGCGCATACGGCGGCTTCATCCGGGGCATTCCGCGCTCGCCCATCAAGCTGCTCATTAAAGCCGACTCTTCGCCGCACTCGTAGGCTCCGGCCCCGAGATGCGTGTAGATATCGAAGTCTAAGCCCGAATCCAAGACATTTTTGCCTAAAAATCCGCCTTTGTAGGCTTCGTTGATGGCTTTCTGGACGATCTTCCACGGCTCGACGTACTCGCCGCGAATGTAGATGTAGCACTTGCTGGCTCGAAGCGCGATCATCGAGATTAAGCAGCCTTCGATGAGCAAGTGAGGCAGAGAGTTCATCAAATCCCGGTCTTTAGCGGTTCCCGGCTCACCTTCGTCGGCGTTGATAATCAAGTAATGCTCAGCGTCGCGGTTTTTTGGAACCGCAGACCATTTTATGTGCGTCGGAAAGCCCGCTCCGCCACGTCCACGCAGCCCGGATGCTCGAACTTCGTCGATAATCGCATCGGGTTCCATTTTAAGGGCTTTTTTGAAGCTCTCATAGCCGCCGTTCTGGGTCCAGACATCGAGCCGGGCGATGCCTTCGACATGGCGATGCTTATACAGTAGCTGCGGTTGCTCAGACATTATGATTTCTTCTCTTCTGATCGGATAATAGCATGGTAGCGTTCGGGCGTCCGGGGTAGCGGACCGCCTTCCAGCAAGTCGGCCCGATAGCCGAGGGGCACCAGCTCCTGCTCGATATAGTCCACGAACTCCGCGCCCAGCCAGTGCACCTCGATCATCAGGGCCGGGCGGGACGAGCGCAAGACACCGTGCATCCCACGCAAAACGTCCAGCTCCGCGCCCTCGACATCGATCATCACCACGTCGGGCGCGGGGATGGTTTTGTCCAATCGAAGCTGGTCGAGCGTCGTGACGGGAACCTCGCGGGTCGCGCCCGTGGCGTCGCCTCTGAGGTTGCTGGTCGTGGACGAATCCCCGATCACAAACCGGGCCGTCCCGACGGACGCACCAATCGCGGTCTGGTGATAGTGGACATTTTCTAAACCGTTGCGCGTGCAGTTTGTCCGGGCCGCCGCCAGCGCCTCAGGGTCCGGCTCGAACGCGTGGACGCTGCCCTCCGGCCCGACATGCCGCGCGGCGATGGCGGCGTAGATCCCGATGTTCGCCCCGATATCGAAGAAAATTTGGCCGGGCTTCAAGACCTCGATCAGCTTCTCTTGTTCCTCGGGATCGACGGTTCCGTAGAGCAAGCCAACCGGCCCGCCCGTCGTGTCGAAGGTCAGCCCTTGCCCCGGTCCGCTCGCAATCGTGCCCGTCGTGCCGACCGAGCTGCGAATGCGCCGAAAAAGCGGCTTGAGCGCCGGAAATCGGTGCTGCAAGACGCTCACCGACTGAATCACGCCGGGCGGAAGCCTTCGGACGAGCTTACCGAGCATCAGAAGCGCCCTGTTTCCGATATCTGGCCCTGCGGCGGCGCTTCGACCTCGCTCGGGGCCGACTTCAGGGTCTCCAAGAGTGCATCGAGCTGCGCCGGAGTCACGTCCTCGTAGTACGTCCCGCCGACCTGGACCGCAGGCGCGTTGCAGCACGCGCCCAGGCACTCGACCCGCGCCAGAGTGAACATGCCATCGGGCGTGGTCTCGCCCGCGTGGACCCCGAGGCTTTTTTCGCAGTGCTGGATGAGCTGCTCCGCCCCGAGCGCCATGCACGGGACATTGTGGCAGATCTCAATGGCGTGCTTGCCGCGCGGCTTGATGTTGTACATCGTGTAGAAGGTCGCGACCCCCTGCACCTCGGCCTCGGGCAAGCCCAGATGCGCGGCCACTTCCTCCAGCGCCGCCGGGGGAAGCCAGCCGCCATAGACTTCCTGCGCCACCCAGAGCGCGGGCAGGAGCGCCGCTTTCTTCGTCGGATAGCGCGAGATCAGCTCATCGAGCCGGGCTTTTACGGTGTCGTCGAATTTACCCATAGTGTTAGCGGTCGATGTCCCCGAGAACGATGTCAATCGAGCCGATCATCGCGACCACGTCGGCGACCATTCGGCCCTCGCACATGGTCGGCAATGCCTGAAGATTGTAGAAGCTCGGCCCCTTGATTTTTACCCGATACGGCTTGTTGGAGCCATCCGAGACAATATAATAGGCTTTCTCACCCCGTGGTCCCTCGACAGCACCAATTGCCTCGCCGACGGGCGGATGATAGCCCTCGGTGAACAGTTTAAAGTGATGGATCAGCGCCTCCATCGACGTATCCAGCTCCTCGCGCGGCGGCGGGGCGATTTTTCGGTCGCTGGTGCGCACCGGAGCGGACTTACCTAACTTTTCAATGGCTTTCCAGCTCTGATGACAGAGAGAAAGCGACTGGCGCAGCTCCTCCATGCGCACTCGGTAGCGGTCGTAGACATCGCCGTACTGCCCGACGGCCACATCGAACTCAAAATGCTCGTAGCTGGAGTACGGATTGGTCTTTCTCAAGTCAAAATTGACGCCCGAGGCTCGAAGTGACGGCCCGGCCATGCCGAGTGTGATCGCTTGCTGGGCAGAAAGCGCTCCGATGCTGCGTGTTCGCTCGATCCAGATCGGATTGTTGGTCAGAAGCCCTTCATAGAGCGCGATTCGCCTGGGAAAGTAATCTAAAAACGCCTTTACCCGTGCCATCCAGCCGGTCGGGGAATCGCCGCGAAGCCCGCCGGGGCAGATCCAGCTTGTCTTGGTCCGAACGCCCGACAGATGCTCTTTGATCTCTAAAATCAAGTCTCGGTCCTGCCAGGTGTAGAAAAAGACGCTCATCGCGCCGATGTCCAGGCAGTGCGTGCCCAGCCAGAGCATATGGCTTGCGATTCGCTCCAGTTCATTGAGCAGAACCCGCATGTACTGGCCCTTAATGGGAATCTCGACGTCTAATAATTTCTCGACGGCCAGCGAGTACGCTAAATTATTGCATAAATTGGATAAATAATCTTCGCGGTCGGTTAGAACCAGAGCTTTATAATAACTCAGGTTCTCCATGGTCTTCTCGATGCCCGTGTGCAGATACCCGATATGCGGCGTGCAGCGAACCACCGTCTCGCCGTTGAGTTCCAGGACCAGCCGCAGAACTCCGTGCGTGGACGGATGCGACGGCCCCATGTTGATGGTCATCGTCTCCTGGTCGGTCTCCGGGTCGAACATCCGCTCGACCTCGATCCCGGCAGGCATGGCCCGATCTTTGGAGATTTCGAGTTCGGCGCTCATTGCTTCACGGTCTCCTGATCCCGGACGTTGTGCGAAAACTCGACTTCCTCGCCGCCCAACGGAAAGTCTTTGCGCAGCGGGTGCCCCACCCAGTCATCGGGCATGAGAATTCGTCTTAAGTCCGGATGATTGTTAAAACTGATCCCAAATAAATCGAAAATCTCACGCTCCGGCCAGAGCGCACACGGATAGACCTCACCCACCGAGTCAATTTCGGGCGAATCCTCGTCAACTAACGCTTTAATCACAATTCGCTTGAAGGTTTTCAGAGAATACAGTGAATAAATCACCTCAAAGCGCGGCTCGCGCCCAAAGCCCAGCAAATCGTTGCCAAAAATGTCCGAGACTAATTCGTACGCTGTCTCCGAAGAGACTTTAAGCACGCTTAGAATCTCGCAAATCTTCTCTTTGCGAACCGTCAGAAAGTCCTGGCCGCGAAACCGGCGCGAGATTAAAACCTCGCTGGCAAGATTGGCTCTGGCAAGCACCCGAAGCTCTGCCGAGTCTTCTGCCGTGAGGTTGGTCTGGCCCGTGCTCGAAAGATCCCCCGAGAACGTCCGCTCCCGAATCGCCAGGTCCGAGCCAGAAAGCCCGAGTCGTACGTCAACGTCTACCATAGATTCTCAATACTTCTCGCTGAATCGCTGCTTGTCGATTTTTTTCTGGAGTTCCATCACCGCATGGATCAGGGCATCGGGGGACGGCGGGCAGCCGGGGACGTAGATATCCACCGGGACGATCTGATCGACGCCCTGAACGACGGCGTAGTTATTGAAGACGCCGCCGTTGGACGCGCAGTCGCCCATCGCGATCACCCACTTGGGGTCGGGCATCTGGTCGTAGACCTGCCGCAGAACCGGGGCCATTTTCTTGCAGACGCGCCCCGAGACGATCATGACATCGGCCTGGCGCGGGCTGGCACGGAACGCCTCGCTGCCGAACCGGGACATGTCGAAGCGGCTATCCGTGGACGCCATCATTTCAATCGCGCAGCACGCCAGCCCGAAGGTTGCGGGCCAGAGCGAGTTTTTCCTGGCCCAGTTGACCAGCTTGTTGAGGGACGCCGTCACGAACGGCTGATTGGTCTCCGCACTCATTTTATTCTTCCCACTCCAGGCCGCCACGTCGCCAGACGTAGATGTAGCCCACAAACAGAATCACCACGAAGAGCGCCATCTCCAGTAAATTAAAGAGCATCAGCACGCCGCTGGTTTTGTACGTGACGGCCCACGGATAGAGAAAAACAGTCTCGATGTCAAACAGAATAAAGAGCATCGCCGTTAAGTAAAACTTGATCGGGAATCGCTCGCGAGCCGACCCGATAGGCGTCACCCCGCACTCGTACGGGGCGGTCTTGGCCGGGCTTGGGCGGCGCGGGCCGAGCAGCGCCGAGAGACCGACGAGGATCAGCGCAATGGCGATGGCCCCGACGACCATCACCAGGACCGGAATATAGCTGTTGAGTAGCGCGTTTTCAGGCATAGCAAAACTTTGAGAAGTTTATCACAAAGTGGCCTTTTGAGTCAATCGCCGATAGAATTTTCCCGATGCTCTCCCGGTTGCGTGAGGATATTGCGGCGATTCGCGCCAGGGACCCGGCGGCTCGCAACGTCTGGGAAGTGCTGACCTATGCCGGGCTATGGGCCGTGATTCACCACCGAGTGGCGCACTGGCTCTGGAGATCGAACCTCAAGACCCTCGCCCGTATTTTAAGCCAGTTCTCCCGAGGGGCGACGGGCATCGAGATCCATCCCGGCGCGACCATCGGACGCAGGTTCTTCATCGACCACGGAATGGGCGTCGTGATCGGCGAGACGGCGATTATCGGCGACGACGTTCTCATGTACCATGGCGTGACTCTGGGCGGAACCAGTTTGGAGCAGAAAAAACGTCACCCGACCCTGGGAAATGGGGTTCTCATCGGCATGGGCGCAAAAATTATCGGCGACATCACCATCGGCGACGGTGCCCGCATCGGGGCCAACGCCGTGGTGACCCGAGACATTCCCGAAGGCGCGACCGCCGTCGGAATTCCCGCGAAGATCATCAAGCACGGCGGCATCACTATCGACAAACCCGAGCCGGAGCTGCCCCCGACCGTGATGGACTCGACTCTGAACGCCGCCGACCCGCACGGAGAGGCAATTCGCGGTATACTGGCGGAGATGAACGCCCTGCGCGAGCGCCTTGCGGCGCTGGAGCCGGGCGATACCGACCGCCCGGTTTGAAACGCGTACCAAATGGGTATAATCGCGTTCAAAAGTTCTCGTAACTCGACCCACCTGACAACCCTCTGAAGAACCTGACGTGTCCACTCCCGAACCTGAAACTCCTGAAGCCGCAAGCCCCCGTGGCCGCCGCGCCACTGCCGCCGCTCTCGGCACTCTCGTCACCGCTGGTGCCGCGCTCGGCGGAGCCTATGCCTACTCCACCAAGCTCGGTTCGCCCGACCGAATCGCGCCGGGCGTCAAGATGGCAAGCATCGAGCTGGGCGGCCTGAACCACGACGAAGCCCTGGAGAAAGCCCGCGCGTGGGCACAGACCCAGCTTCTCAATCCCGTGACCTTCACCGCACCGTCGTCGGGGAAAACCTGGAAGATGACGCTGGCGAACATCGGCGGCACGTTCGATCTGGAGGGTGCCGTCACCGAGGCGTTTTCCGTCGGCAAAGACGACAACATGTTCGAGAAGATCTACTGGGGAGAGCGCGAGCGTGGCGTCGCTGTAACGCCGAAGCTCACCATCGACGAGAAAAAAATCGACGAAGCGCTTGGCCGGATCGCCAAAGAAGTGAACCGCCCCCCGAAAAACGCACGGGCAAAAATGGACGAGAAAACCGGGGCGCTCCTGATCTCCGAGCATCAGGTCAAGGGCCTCATGCTGGATGAAGCCACCACCAAGAAGTCTCTGCTCAAGGGCGGCATTCAAGAGCTTTCCGATGGCGAAGAGGCGCGGGTCGTGATTCTGGAGAAGATGCCCAAGGTTCTGGACTCGGACCTCGGGAAAGTCAGCGAACAGATGGGAGCCTACAAGAGCTACTACGGCTTCAGCTCGGGGGATCGCTGCCACAACATCGAGCACGCTGCCGGGAAGATCAACGGAACCATTCTCGGGCCGGGCGAGGAGTTCTCCTACAACAAGATCGTCGGGCCGCGCGAGCGTGGCTACGGCTGGCGCATGGGCCATATGTACGTCAACGGGACCGTCGTCGATTCGCTGGGCGGCGGAGTCTGCCAGGTCTCGTCCACACTGTACAACGCCGCTCTCTTCGCCGATTTGAAAATTACCGAGCGCCGCTGTCACTCGTCGCGCGTCACCTACCTCCCTGCCGGGCGCGACGCCACGGTGGCCTGGGATTCTCAGGACTTCAAGTTCAAAAACAGCACCGACGGCCCGATCTACATCGGTGCCCGAACCAACGGCTCCAGCCTGACGTTCCGTATCTATGGCGTCGCCGCCCCCAAGCGCAAGATCAAGGACATTCGGGTGCGCGGCGGCTCGGGTCGGAGCGGGGGAGCCTACTACGCCGCCTGGAAAGTCGGCACCGACGAAAGCGGCAAGCCCTTCCGCGAGGAGATCGGCGACAGCTACTACACCCCGCTCAAGCCCCGCGAAAAGCCCGCCCGTTAGTCTGTCGGTTGGTATGCTGCGAGAAGCCGGGCCTCCTCGCAGGCCAGCCAGATAGCCCCGCCGCACCAGAGCAACAGTAAGCAGGAAGCCACCGGCATGCTCACCCGTGCGAGCCCACTCAGCATCCCCTGCCCCACCGGACGCTTCTTCACCCATGCCCAGATCATGCCCACCAGCAATGCCAGAGTCGTTGGCAGGAGAATGCCAGTGATCTCAATCCACTTGCTGCTCCAGCGCTGGAGAGACCACAGCAGCGGCTGATACCACGGCTCAGGCTCGGACCCAACCGGCCCAAATTGGCACGGCCTGGCGACATGATCCACCCATGCCTCAACCGCTGTGTCGGTCGGCTCCAGGCAAAGCCCTCCCACCAGCGGCGTGAGAATTAAAAACGCCAGAAACGCCCCGATGCGCCACGTCTTCGCGACCTCGACGCTCTGGGTGAAGCGAAAAAACCGCGCCAGAGCGCCCATGGCCAGCGTCGCCGCGCACGACGCCAGTAGAAACAATCCGCCCCACCAGTACATCCAGAGCTGGTGAAGACCGCCAGGAGGGTTCGGGCCGTTTTCCCAGCGCACCTCGCGCTCGTCCGCTTTTGCCTTGTTCAGTGCGAGAGACTTTTCAAACGCCGCCGCCTCGCCCGAGAAGCCCTCACTTCGGAGAAACTCCGGGTAGCGGCTCAAGCGCTCTTTCGGGGTCAGAACCGGCCCCATCGTCATCCGCACCTTGTCCTCGTCACCCGACCCACCGTAGCCGCCGCTCATTGCTCCACGCGACGAGCGGACCAGAACCAGCGGCGGGCGCGGGCTGAGTAGCGCCATGTCTGGCAATGTACAAAAAGACACGCTATTCGAGTGGGTGACGAGATCGTGGACGCGGCGCAGGTCGGCCCGAAGCGCGACGGAACCCTGGATATCGCCCGCAAGCTGACGCTTCAGGGCAAGGTCAACCACAGTGCGCGAAAAATGGCGTAGTTTGCTCCCGTACTGATCCATCACAATGGCGTTGGAATCGGCCAGAACGATGTCTGTGAAGCTTGCACCGATGCGTGCTCGAACCTGCGCTCGCACCGAAGCATGCGCCTCTCTGGAGTGGTCGTCGAAGATTGGTTTCGAGGCAGCTTGACGGAGCGCGGCCAGCGCCTCGGCGCTTCTGTTGTTTTGCAGCAGCATAGCGGCACGCATCAGGGGAAAGAACGCATTGCCTGGTTCGTCGGACTCCCCGATAGCGCAGAGAGGGAGCACTTCCTCGGGCGTAAATGCCGCGTCGCTGAGTGCATTGAGCTTCCAGGAGGCGGCGATGGACGGCGATTTCGTTATGGGCGTGGGCGGAGCTGCAAGCCGCTTCATTACAGACTCGCCCTGCCCCAGCCACGCGAGCTGAACCTGACGCTGTGCCAGCCAGCCTGTGGACGAATGAAGGAGCGTCAGACCAAAGGCAAGCAGGGCGAGGCCAGGCAGAAAGATACGTCGCATCTTCATACCTCACAAACGCCAGATCGTGTAAATGGTTACGGATAGGACCAAAAGAAGGAATTTCGCGCCGGTGCTGACGAAAAGAGCAACATGGCAGAGCAACCACTGGAGTATAGCTATCCGTTTTTAACGGATGGGAATCGCACTCGTGGGTTTCTCTCCCGGTTTCGTCAGGGAACAATCACCCTGAAACCCGGTGGGTAACTGCTCAGGTCTTGCCTGACTTGGTTTCCTGAAGTATACTTGCCTCTCCGAATGCTGACGCGAGACGAATTCGACCGACTCCGGCAAGAAGATCCCGAAGCCCTCTGGAGAATCATAGCCGATTTTGCCGCACGGG
>JANLTX010000018.1:0-22740 GCA_031363095.1 Armatimonadota bacterium
AAGAAAACAAATTCGACCTTCGGCTCGTAAAACTCGCCTCGTCGAATAGACCAATTCGACAAAACGGGCTCGCCCGTTGCAGGTTGAATTCGTAATCGTAGCCGCGAATTTATTCGACGGCTTAAATCGGAATAACCTCTATTAGCCCAGGGCGAGTTTGAGCTTGCTTAGCGAGTCTTGCTGGACTTCTTCGTGGAGGGAGCTGCCGTGGGAGTCCATGGTCACAATGCACGGAAAATCTTTCACTTGCATCACCCAGATGGCCTCGGGGCCGCCGAACTCCTCCTTGAAGAACACATCGGTGACGCTCTCGATGCACGCGGCGTAGACCTGGGCCGCGCCGCCGACGGCATGGAGATAGACCGCCCCGAATTTCTCGCAAGCCCCGAGAGTCTTGAGGCCCATTCCGCCCTTGCCAATCACGCCCCGGACCCCGAACTTCTCGATCACGCCGGCCTGGTACGGCTCCTCGCGGATCGAGGTGGTCGGGCCTGCCGCCGTGATCGTGTAGACGCCCTCTTTCTCGGAGACGACCGGGCCGCAGTGGTAGATAATTCCGCCCGAGAGGTCCACGCCGCCCGGAAGTGCGCCCCCGCCCGCAAGGTACTTATGGACAGCGTCGCGGCCCGTGTACATCGTGCCGGAGAGGAGAACCTCGTCGCCTGCCTTCAGGGAGCGGACCGTGGTTTCGTCGAGAGGAGTCGTGAGTTTCACCTGCGCCATGGCGCTATAATACCCCGATGACACCCGAAGAATTCAACGCTCTGCCCGCGCCCGAGAAAAGCTGGCCCGATGCCCTGCTCGCTCTCTGGCAGGACGCCAACGCAAGCTGGGACGCGTCGCACGACACGCTTCAGCACGACGAGACCGCCGATGGTGCCTGGGTCCACGCCTATCTCCACCGCAAAGAAGGCGACATAGGAAACGCCGCCTACTGGTATCGCCGCGCCGGAAAACCGACCGCATCCGGCCCGCTGGAGACCGAGTGGGCAGCGATTGTCGCCGCGCTTCTTGGCTAACCTGCTCGGCGGCGCAGGAGCGTGAGGCAGGGCAGGGCGCAGAGCGAGAGCAGCACGAGCGTTCCTGGCTCCGGAATCACGACGAAGCCCGAACCCGAGAGAACGTACGATCCCATCGTGTAGTACTGGGCCGTCGGGTCGAAGCTGGAGGTCAGGCCGCCAAAGCTGGTGATCTCGGCGAAGTAGTTTCCGGCGGCAAGGTTCCCCGAGAACGCCGTCGAGAGCGTGTCGGCGGCCTCGACGCCCGTGAAGAGCGGGGTAACGAGGTCGCTCGCGCCGTAGATATTGAGCTTCGCACGGAGAGTCGCGCCGACCGCCGCGACGCCTGGAGTGAGCCAGTCGCCGCCGTCGTTGACCTTCAGGTTGACCAGCCCCGCGAGGTCCATGGTGAACTTGAAGTAGTCTTTCTTGTAGTTGTTGATCCCGAGCGCCGTCGGAGCCGCCGCCGAGTCCGGGACGATCACCCCTTTGGCAAGAGTCGAGTTGACCGTCGTGCCGCCGAGGAGCGGGAGCGTCGTGGCTGCACCGAAAGTATGCCCGATGCCGTCGTCGGTGAGGGTCATCCCGGAGTTTGCCAGAATCCGCTGGACATCGTTCTGGACCGTCGTGCCGGTGCTGACCGTGCCGGTGCGCCAGAGTCCGCGCTGGGAGTAGTAGCCCACCCCCATGTTCGGCGCGAACGAGCCGTTCAGGTTCGGAGTGGGCTGGTTGTTGTTGGTGCTGTACTCGTTGCTTTGCCCGGTATTGGTAAGATTGTCGCCCTGATGGCTGAGGCCGAGACCGTGGCCGTCTTCGTGCGACGTGGCGTCGGCGACGAACCTCGGGCTATTGCCAAGCGCCCCGGAAAAGACCCAGTTGGTTTTAAAGCCGCCCGAGGCGAACGTATTTGGCGCAACCCCGACGTACGAGACTCCCCCGCCGCCGAACCAGGAGCCACTGCCTCCGATCACGGTGTGCATCAAGCGCGGCGTGCTGTCATAGTAGCTCTGGCGCAGGGCATCGGTCGCGCTCTGTCCAGCGGCGACAGCAGGATCGACCGTCGTGATGTTGATATCGAAGCCCGCGTACTTCTCGGCGGTTCGCGCCCAGGCCTCCTGAACCTGCGTTGTGGTTCCATAGGCGGGAGTGATTCCTGGCGTCGCTCCGGTGTTGCCCCAGGTTCCGTTGAAGTTAAAACCGCCGAAGTTCAGGTACAGCGTGTAGGCCGCACCGGGGCGGCTGCTGAGCGCAGGAACCTGGGCCTGAGCTGCCGCAAGCAACGACAGCAAGAGAGCGACACCGAAAAGACGAGAAAACATGCCACGAATATATACCAGACTGGCAAGTTTGCCAAGAACTTGCCAGAAAACCGGTAAATAAACGCGTAAAGGTCAGAGCTTGATGTCGATGAATCCGGTCACGCCGACGCCCGCGACCCGCTTGAGCGAATCCAGGGTCTTGACGTTGCGATCCGACACGGCGATAAAGCCCTTGGCGCGGAACTTGACCCCGAACCGGCCATCGCCCTCGACCTGCGCCACGGCGCGCACCTGATCGACCATGGCGGGCGGCCCGGTCACCTGCGCGGCTCCGGCGTAGGTTCCCTTGCCCACCGACAGAATCGGGACTACCTTGGTCTCGGCTCCCTCGCGCCCGGCGTCGCCGATCAGCTTGTTCACAAATTTATCGATATCGCGTCCGAACTTGTCCACCGCCGCGATGATCAAAAGCCCCTTCAGCCCGTCCTGCGCCCGCACCGGCGCAAGCAACCCGATCCCAAGCCCGGCGCACAGCGCCAGCGCAACCGCCACATTCTTCTTCAAGAAACTCACCTCGACTCTTGAGACAGCGATTCCTGCGCTCTTGTTTCAGCTATGTCATAACCACAAAGAACCAGGCTAATTCGAGCGTGTCAGTAGTTCTCTCTGGCATGCATCGTAATCAATTTGTTTTAACTTGGTAAACACTTCTACATCCCTCATAAAATAAGAAGTCATTTCTTTGTCTTCTATGAAATCCCTAAAATAAAAAATTGCACATGGCGTACTACTTTCGAGTGATTTTAGAATAAATTTTATCGATTTTTCTTTTTGATTTGAATAATAATAAGATTGTGCCATTTTCAGGTAAATCAAACCCGGATTTTTCGGTTTCAAGGTTAATGCAATTTCAAAATAACCGATTGCTTGATTACAGAAAATTTTCTGATCAAAATGATATCGAGGATTATTGGAAGCCTGGTAGTAAAGAATCATACTTCCAGCACTGCTGTAACTATCACTATCAGTGAGAGACTCTTCCTGCCATAGCCATAGAAAATGTGATCTTCGTGTCTTTGTTCCCAGGGGGACAGTAAGTTTACCATCAAGGTTCATAGATGCCCAACTATGATTTCGCAGCTGATAAAAGTCATTTTCCGAATGCCATAAATTAAAACTAGTTATCGGCCTTAGACTATGCGACCTACAAATAACCCCATTATCTGATTTAATAAATTCTTGCGACAATATAATATATTTATCATATAAATCCAAATTTTTAGTTATAATATAAGTATTAACCGAAAAAACAACACTTAACACAACCCCAATACAAATAAAAATATTTTTAATAACACGATTATTGATATTTTTGTGTATTTTTTTAATCCAATTTCTATTTAGTATTGATTTTAAATATTTCATTGATTTTCGATTATCACTTTCTATCGTGATGTAATTCAGAGTGAACAAGCCAAAACAACGCTCATGTCATGGCTGTCATCTGACCAAAAAATTTTATCTCGCCAATCCTGATTTTGTCAAATGGAGTTTTTGGAGTGTAGATGGATTCGGAGGGCGGAGATGTCGGCGGGGGTGATGCCGGGGATTCTTGCGGCCTGGCCGAGCGTGGCGGGGCGCAGGCGGTGGAGCTTTTCGCGGGCTTCGGAGGCCATGGACTTGAGGTTCGCGTAGTCGAAGCCCTCCGGGAGGGCGACGTGATCCGCCCGGCGCGACGCGGCGACCTGGGCTTCCTCACGCTCGATGTAGGCGAAGTAGCGGGCTTTCAGGAACGCCTGCTCCAGCCCGCCCGCGTCGGTGGTTTCGTTCAAACCGGCGAGCGTCGCGATCTGAGACGGCGTGATGTCCGGGCGACGCCAGAGGTCCAGCAGGCTCAGCCTGTCGCTGACCGGCGCGACTCCGAGCGTTTCGAGGTAGGCGTTCTCCGCGCCGCCGACCGTTTTCTCGCGAAGAATTTTCTCGACGGTGTTTATTTTTTCCGCACGGCTCTTAAAGCGGGCATACTGACTATCCCCCACCAGCCCGATCTCCCGGCCTCGCTCCGTCAGGCGCAGGTCGGCGTTGTCGTGGCGTAGAGTTAATCGGAACTCGGCGCGGCTGGTGAGCAGGCGGTACGGGTCCGTCACGCCTCGGGTGATCAGGTCGTCGATCATCACCCCGATGTAGGCATCCGAGCGCGAGAGGGTGAACGGCGGGCGATTCTGGGCGAGTAGCGCGGCGTTGGCACCGGCGATGAGGCCCTGCCCGGCGGCTTCCTCGTAGCCGCTGGTTCCGTTGAGCTGACCCGCCAGAAACAGCCCTGCAACCCGCTTCGTCATCAGGGCAGCCGTCAGCTCGGTCGGCGGGATCGCGTCGTACTCCACGGCGTAGCCCGGCTTCAGCATCGTGGCGTCCTCGCAGCCGGGCAGAGTCTTCACAAACGCCAGCTGGACCTCGGCGGGCAGGCTGGTGGACATTCCCTGGACATACACCGACGACGTGCTAAATCCCTCGCGCTCCAGAAAGACCTGGTGGGCAGGCTTCTCCGAGAACCGGACCACTTTGTCTTCAATCGACGGACAGTAGCGCGGCCCGGTCCCCTCGATCTGGCCGCCGTACATCGCGGACTTGTGGAGGTTTTCGCGAATCACCCGGTGGGTTTGCTCGTTGGTCCAGGTCTGATACGCCGGGTAGAGTCCGTCGCGGCGGGGCGAGTCGGTGCGGAAGCTGAATGCAGGCGCGTCCTCTTCCGACGGCTGCGGCGTGGTTTTGGAGAGGTCCAGTGTGTTAAAATCCAGACGGGGCGTGGTTCCCGTCTTCAGCCGGATCAGCGGGAAGCCCAGCGCCGAGAGACTCGCCGAAAGCCCCTGCGCCGCCGCTTCATCGCGCCGCCCGGCCTCCCATTTCTCGTCGCCCAGGTGACACAGCCCGCGCAGAAACGTCCCCGTTGTCACGACCACAGCCCGCGCGGAAAGCTCGGCTCCGTCGGTGAGAACCACGCCGACCACACGGTTTTGTTCGACAATTAGACGCTCCACCATCGCTTCGAGCATCGTGAGGCCGGGCGTGTTTTCGAGAAGCGCCCGCATCCAGGCCGGGTAGCTCTCTACATCGACCTGCGCCCGCAGCGCCCGCACCGCCGGGCCTTTGCCGGTGTTGAGCATTCGGATATGGGTCAGGTTGGCTTCCGTCGCCAGCGCCATCGCCCCGCCGAGCGCATCCAGCTCCCGCACGACGTGCCCCTTGGCCGGGCCGCCGACCGAGCAGTTGCACGGCAGCCACCCGATCCGATCAAAGCGCCCGGTGACCAGAGTCGTCGCCGCGCCGAGCCGCACCGAGGCCAGCGCCGCCTCGATCCCCGCATGCCCGCCCCCGATCACCAGAACGTCTATCATTTCCCTTTCAGTATAGCGCGTCGGCCCGGCGCGGGTAGTCCGGCATTGAAAATACCGGCCTTTCATTAGCGCCCCTCCGAGGCGGCTCGGTCATGGCGTATTGCGCCCCTGTATCGGCAGGCCGGAGGTCTGCTTCTAATAGGCCGGTATTTTCAATGCCGGACGCCGATTCCCGAGCGCGGGCGCCAGGGTATAACAAAATCATGCTCTCACGACTTGGACTAACTCTGGCCGCTGCCCTCGCGCTCTCGTCGCTCGCTCATGCACAGACCCCGCCGCCGCTCCCGCGCGAGTTCCGGGGCGTCTGGGTAGCGACCGTCGCCAACATCGACTGGCCCAACAAGAAAGGGCTTCCGGTTTCGCAGCAGAAACAGGAGCTTCTGGCGATTCTCAACCGGGCGCGGGCCGCGAATCTCAATGCCATTGTGCTCCAGGTCCGGCCCATGGCGGACGCCCTGTATTCGTCGAAAAAGGAGCCATGGAGCGCGTTTCTCACCGGTGAGATGGGGGTTGCGCCCAGCCCATTCTGGGATCCGCTGGCGTTTGCGGTGGACGAGTGTCACCGGCGCGGGCTGGAATTGCACGCCTGGATCAACCCGTACCGCGCTCAGCCGCCGGGAATCGTGACGGGCTTCAGCGCAGGACACATCACCCGGACCCGGCCCGACCTCGCCAAAAAGTACGGGCGGGCCTACTGGCTCGATCCGGGCGAACCCGAGGCCGCACGACACTCGCTCGATGTAGCATTAGACATTGTGAAACGCTACGACATCGACGGATTGCACATGGACGACTATTTCTATCCGTATAAAGAAGCCGATTCAGCGGGAAATGACCTGGAATTTCCCGATGAGCCGTCGTGGCAGAAATATTTAGCATCCGGTGGGAGTCTAAGCCGCGATGACTGGCGCAGAGACAACGTTAATCGGTTTGTAGAGACTCTCTATAAAGAAATCAAGCAGGCAAAGCCCTGGGTAAAGCTCGGAATCAGCCCGTTTGGAATCTATCGGCCCGGAAACCCGGCGCAGATTCAGGGGTTTGACCAATACGCCAAGCTCTTTGCCGACCCGAAAAAATGGCTTCTCGAAGGCTGGTGCGACTACATCACGCCGCAGCTCTACTGGCGGATCGAGCAGACGCCCCAGAGCTTTCCGGTCCTGCTGAACTGGTGGACCCAGAACAACCCGCAGCGGCGGCACCTGTGGCCAGGGCTGTTCACGAGCAAGGGCACGGGCGATCCGTGGCCGATGGAGGAGATCGAGTTCCAGATCAAGACGACGCGCGGGGTTGCGGGCGCGGGCGGCGTCGTGCATTTCTCGATGAAAGCCCTCATGGACGGCAGCCCGTCGGATAAGGGCGAGAGCCTGGTCGGGCGACTGAAAGCGACGGTCTACGAGACGCCCGCGCTCCCGCCTGCGTCGCCCTGGCTGTCGAGCGTCGCGCCGGACCCCGCGCTGGAGCCGAAACTTGCGGGCGCAGTCGCGTCGTGGAAACTGCCGCCGACCGGAGCGCCCCGCTTCTGGGCCGTGCAGTTCCGGGTGGGCCAGACCTGGAGCCTTGCCGTGCTTCCCGGAAGCAAGCTCTCCCACAACGCCCCGCGCGGGGCCGATGCGTTCGCCATCACCGCGATTGACCGAGCAGGCGTGGCGTCGGACGCCATGGCTGCAAAAGCCCGGTGAGCCGCGCCCCCATCGTCTATGTCACGTCCTCGGGCGAGCGCCTGCCCGAGGACGCGCTGGACCTGCGCTACCTCGACGCCTCGGAAAACCACGAGCTTCTTGGCGTCGCCACCGAGTTTGAAGCGCTTCAAATCCTGCTCGAAAGAAATTTAGAGCCGGTGAACCTGGTCGTCGTCGCGGGCTACACGGCTGTCTCAGCGCTTCTCGAAACCGACCCGGCGCTTTTTCGGCGGAAAGTGGCGCGGCTCTTTCTGGTCGGCGGGCACGCATCGCCGTTTCTTCCGACCGATCCACGCCTCGCGGAGCGCCACCCGGAGCGATTTGGCCCGAGTGACCCGAGAATTACGGACCCGGAGGCTTTCTCCACACTTTTAGCCTGCGGCGAGGCCGTGATCTGGCTTCCAAGAGACATCTGCCTCTGGCGCTGCGACGTGATGGATCTCACCGACGGCCCGGCCTTGCTCTCGGCGCTTCCGGCGTTTCTGCTCGCTCGCTCGCCCGACCCGATTCTCTGGCTGAGATTGTTCCGCACGCTCCCGGCCCATGTCACGAGCGACTCGGGCCGGGTTTCGACCCTCGACCCGAAGCCCGCTGCCCCGAACCTCTACGCCGTGGTCGCCATCGACGGCGCGGCGCTCACCCGCGAGCTGATCCGGGTGCTCAGGTCTTCGTCAGAATCAAGTCCTGACCCTGGTTCTTGAGCGTCAGGGTCTTGCCATCGTCGCTGATCGTGCCCTTCATGAAATACTCGCCCAACCCGCCCGAGGTCAGCCCGACCCGGTGATCTTCCAGGTCGTGCCACCCGAAAACCGCGCCGGGCGGCGTGAGTTCCACGCCCTGAATGCGAACCGGGGCGAATTCGAGCTTGCCGTTGTGGTCTTTCTCCAGAGTGAGGGTTGCGGTGTCGCTCTTCCAGACGCCCGGCGCATCGGAGTGGGTGGAGCAACCCGTGCCCACCGCAAGCAACATCAGAACGGAAACGAGCGACAGAAAGGGTTTCATCGGTTACAATTACCTCGTGATTGTTTTAGGCTTCGATCCTGGCACGGCGACGACAGGTTTTGGTATCGTTCGGTATGAAGGAGCGAAACTAACACCTATAGAGTATGGCGTTTTGCTGACCCAGCCTCAGGTTCCGATGAGCGAGCGGCTACTCTCCATCCGAAACGACGTCATTACGCTTCTGGACCAGTTCCAGCCCGATGCGGTCGCGATGGAGCGATTGTTTTTCGATAAGAACGTCACGAACGGCCTGACGGTAGGCCGGGCGATTGGCGTGGTTCAGGTAACGGTGGCCGAGCGGGCGCTTCCCTGGTTTGAGTACACCCCGATGCAGGTGAAAACCAGTGTCACGGGCTACGGCGGCGCGGACAAGCAGCAGATTCAGGCGATGGTGGTCCGGCTTCTGGGCCTCAAAGAAATTCCCAAGCCCGACGACGCCGCCGATGCGCTCGCGGTCGCGGTCTGCCACGCGCACTCGTTCAAGATGAAGAACCTGGGCGTCACCCGCTCACGCGGCCACCGTGAATAGAACCCCATGAACTTTCCCGATCTACATCGACACCTCGGCGGGGCGACACATCCGCGCATTTTGTGGGGGTTTATCGAGAAACATGGACGTGATACCGAAGTCGCCGCCCGGCTGAGACAAAAATTTGAGTCTTATGAGCAGTTTTTATTATTTTTCAACCGGGAATTTAACGATCTTGCGGATTACCTGACGGTACATCATGTCGTGGAAGAGCTTCAAAGCGTGGATGTTTCTTATTTTGCGCACCGAGCCATTCGAGGGGCGTCGGTGTTTGAAGCGATTGACTATTTAGAGCTGCGCTTCAATCCGTACAAAAGAACCCCGAGCGGGCTGCCCGAGGCCGAACGACTGGCACTGATGGAGTCGGTGACTCGGGGAATTATCGCGGCGGCCCGCACCGAGTACCCCATCCGGACGCCGCTGATTCTGTGCATGGACCGGGGGTTTACGCCCGCACTGAACCGAAAGATCGTCCAGCTTGCCGCAAGGCTCCCCGAGGTGGTCGCCCTCGATCTGGCCGGGCCGTACCAACCCGGCGGCCCGACGCTCTCCGAGTGGGCGACGCTGTACGAAGAGGCACGGGCGCTGGGCCTGAAGGCCACCGCGCACATGGCCGAGTCCGACCCGCAGGATATTCACCCGAGCCTGTTTCCCCTGCTCGACCGGATCGGCCACGGAATCCAGATCGCGCTGCATCGCCCCGAGCTATTGCCCGAGCTGGCCGCACGAAATATCTGCCTCGAAGTCTGCCCGACGACCTACCTTCGGACCCGGACACTCACCGATCTTGCGGAACTTGCCCCGGTCTTTACACGCTGCCAGGAAGCGGGCGTGGATATCTCGATTGCGACCGACAACCCGGCCCTTCACGGCGAGGCGGGGCGACTGGTCAATGAGTACGAGAAGCTGGTTCGGGCCGAGGCCATCCACTTCGACGACATTCTCCGGCTGGCCCAGAGCGGCTATCGCCACGCATTCGCTCCTGCCGGGTAGAATCGTGCCATGACTCTTCTTCTGTGGGCCGTTATCGGGCTGGGACTTGCCGGTGCGCTCGCTCTATCCCGCGCCGGGAGCCGAGCCGTAGGTGCCGCACTTATTTTTCTCGGGTGCGCGGCGGCCATCGGCGGCTTCGGTGGGCTGATCGGCTACCTCGATGGCAGAAATGCGCAGGTGGGCCGAGACCAGGAGCGTCTTCGGATTCTGAGGGAGTCCATCGAGAAAGGCTCGGGCGGCGACATCGCACGGGCCGATGCACAGGCGATTGAGCGCAAGATCGCCGGGGCCAGCGACGATGGACGAGCCATCGCGCGGGCCAGCACGCAGGGCGAGCGCTGGGCGCAGCTCGCGGCACTCGGCGGATTGCTCCCGCTCGGAGCCTGGGCGCTGAAGCAACGTTTGAAAATCAGATAGAGCGGGTAGAGTTCGGGTATGAAACCTTTTCTTCTCTTCGTCGTCGCGCTACTGGCGCTCTCGTCAACCTCCGTTCGGGCGCAGAGCGCGCCCCCACGCCCCGTGATCTTCGCGACCATCACCGGGCAGAAGTCCGGCGCGATTCGTGGCGAGGTCATCCAGAAAGGCCGCGAGCAACAACACACGATTCTCGACTTCGAGTACAGCGTCGTCAGTCCGCGCGACTCGGTGAGCGGCAATCCGGCGGGCAAGCGGCAGCACAGGCTGGTTCGCCTTCTCAAAAAAGTGACGGCGGCCTCGCCCTTGCTGTTCAACAGTATGGTCAGCAACGAGACCCTGTCGAGCGTCCGAATCGACTTCTGGGAGCCGTCGCGCGTCGGCTCCGAGGTCCAGACCCAGACGATCACGCTCCAGAACGCGTCGCTGGCCTCCTGGCGGCAGTTCTTCCACCCGGAGCTGGGATTGGTCGAGGAGCTTGAGCTTTCGTTTCAGAAGATCACTATCGAGTGGAGGCAGGGCGGCATCACGGCCCAGGACGACTGGACCCAGGGCAAGTTTTAGGGCTGATACAATCGGGCCGTGAGAGCGCATTTTATCGGGCTTTGTGGGGCGGGGATGAGCGCGGTCGCGAAGATTCTCCAGGACTCGGGCTGGAGCGTGACGGGCAGCGACGAAGGCGTCTATCCGCCCATCTCCGACGTGATCGCCCGCTACGGGATTCCTATAGTCGGTGGCTACGCGGCCCAGAACATCCCAGGCGGCGTGGACAAAATCGTCATCGGGATGAACGCGAAATTAGTCCCCGAGACCAACCCCGAGGTCGCGGCGGCCTATGCGAGCGGCAAGCGGGCGAGCTTCCCGGACGTCCTGCAAGAGCTTACCGAGGTCTCGGAGAACATTGTCGTTGCGGGTAGCTTCGGCAAGTCGAGCTGCGCGGCCCTGACGGCCTGGTCCCTGAAGCACGCCGGAAAAGACCCGAGCTGGTTCGTCGGCGCGGAGTCGAAAGATCTGATCGACAACGGGCACCGGGGCGATGGCGCATACTTTGTTTTAGAGGGCGACGAGTACCCGGCGTGTCACTGGAACAAGCAGAGCAAGTTCTTGCAGTACAACGTCAGCCATTTATTGCTGACCAGCGGCTCCCACGACCATGTGAACATCTTCCCGACGCTCCATGATTATCTGAGGCCGTTTGCAAAGTTAGTCGCGCGGGTGCCGTCGGCGGGCAAGCTGGTGGCGTGTGCGACCGGCGAGCATCTTCCGGCGCTTCTCTCGGTGCGCGACGACATTGTCTGGTACGCCAGAGAGTTCCAGAAAGGCGTCCGCTGGTGGGCAGAAAATGTCCAGCCGGGCGAGCGCACGACGTTCACGCTGGTTCACAACGAGCGCCCGGTTGTCGAGATCTCGCTGGGGCTGCTCGGGGCGCACAACGTCGAGAACGCCGTGGGAGTCGCGGCGCTGCTTCTCGAAACTGGCGCACTCACGCCCGAGGAGATCGCGGCAGCGCTCGGAGCCTTCACCGGTGTCAAGCGTCGCCTGGAGCGCCTGACGCCTGAGGGTGCGCTCCCGATCTACAACGACTTCGGCTCCAGCTTCCCCAAGTGTCGCGCGGGCCTCGATGCTATTTTTGCCGCGTTCCCCGAGCGCCGGGTCACGGTAATTTTCGAGCCGCACACGTTCAGTTTTAGAAACCGCGCGGCCCAGCACTGGTACGACACGCTCTTTGTGGGCGCGGCGCGGGTGCTGGTACTCCCTCCACCCGGCCAGGGCCAGCAAACCCACGAGCAGGTCAGCCACACCGAGATCGTGGAGCGCATCCGGGCGTCGGGCGTCGAAACTGTGGAAATTTTAGACGCCGAGCAGCTTCTGAGTGAGTCGTCCCGCGCCTCCGACCCCGAGCGTGACTTAATTCTCATCGAATCCAGCGGCGGCGTTTTAGGCGTCCTGGACACGCTGGTAAGCCGGGCGTCGAGCGGATGAAGACGCTCGTCCGGATCGTCCTGCTCTGCATTGGTGGGGCAGTGTCGTACGGGCTGGTGCACGATCAGGTCACGGCGCGGGTGTGCCAGGAGTATTTCACGCTGGGGCACAACACGCCCCGGCTTGTGCCGCGTAGCCCGACGGCGCTCGGGCTGTACTGGGGCATTGTCGCGACCTGGTGGATGGGCGCTCTGATCGGGGTTCCGCTCGCAGCGGCGATGCGCCTCGGGAAGCTGCCCCGGCTGGGCGGACGCTGGCTGGCTCCGAAGCTCTTGCGCCTTCTGCTCGTGATGCTCGGGGTCGCGCTGGCCGGGCTGATGTTGACGCTGTTTGCAGAGCTGGCCGGAGTCTTGCCTGCCGCCTGGAAAGTCGCCGTGCCCGGCGGGGTGCCCAAAGAGAAGGCCGGGCGGTTCGTCGCGGCGCTGGTCGCACACAATCTGTCATACGGAATGGGCTTTCTGGGCGGCGTGAAGCTCTGGATCGATGCCCTGCTCACCCGGCGGCGCTTGCACTCGGCGCAGGCGGCGGTACAATCTCTCTCGTGAAAGTCATTATCGCGGGGTGTGGCCGCACCGGCTCGACCCTCGCTCGGATGCTCGCCGAGAGCCACGAGATCACCATCATCGACCGGACCCCGGACGCGTTCCGGCGGCTCGGGAAGAACTTCCGGGGCAAGAAGGTCGTCGGGCAGGGCACCGACAGCGATATTCTGCGCCGGGCAGGCATCGAAGGCACCGATGTGTTTGTGGCCGTCACCGATGGCGACAATCGCAACATCATGGCGGCGCAGCTCGCCCGCGAGGTCTTCGGAGTCAAAAAAGTCATGGCCCGAATCTACGACCCATCGCGCGCGGCGACCTACGCCGAGCTGGGCATTCTCACGCTGTGTTCGTCCGCGATCAACGCTGGTTTCATGCGCGACCAGGTTCTGGGAACGGTTCCTGCGGCGCTGGAGAGTCAGTTCCAAGCCTATCTCGACGAAGTTCGGAGCGTTTAAGTCTAATTTATGTATATTATTCTGGTTGGCGGCGGCAATGTCGGCTATTACCTCACCAAAGACCTGGCGGCGGCAGGCCACGAAGTTCTTTTAATCGAGAAAGACCGGACAAGAAGCTCCCGGCTCGCGGATGAGCTGGGCGAGCTGGTTCTCCAGGGCGACGGCTGCGAGGCCCGGTTCATGGAGGAAGTCGGTTTCGCTCGTGCCGATGTCGTCGCTGCCGTCACGGGCGAGGACGAAGACAACTTGATTATCTGCCAGATGGCGAAAAAACGCTTCAACGTCCCGCGAACCATCGCGCGGGTCAACTCGCCGTCCAACGAGTCGCTCTTCACGCGCCTCGGGATCGACTCGACCGTCTCGTCCACCCGGATTATCTTTGGCCTGATCGAGCAGGAGATCGAGTCGGACCACGTGGTTCCCCTCGCGGCGCTCTCTCGCGGTAATTTAGAGATCGTCGAAATCGAGCTATCGGAGCACTCGCACTTCGCGGGCACGTCCGTGGGCGAGGTTCCCCTCCCCGACGGAGCGCACGTCGTCGCGCTGATCCGGGGCGAAAAAGGCATGCTCCCGGCTCCGAACCTCATCCTTCAGGGCGGCGACACCATCGTCGCGCTGGTCGCCGTCAACAAAGAAGCCGAGCTACGCAAGCTCATTGGCTGAGACAGGCTGGTTTTCCCGCGCCCAGGCACGCACCATCTGCCGCCATCGGGTTCGAAGCTGCCTTCGTCCTGCGGCGATCAGCTCGGTAAGTGCCTCCGCCGTCATCCCAGGAAGAACCTGGCTATCACTTTCGGCGTAGTTGGCATCACGAAGAATCAGAATCGTAAAAACATTGTTTCTGTAGCGCCATATTTCTGAAATCTGGCGTGATTTATACAGAACTTCTTTATCTACCGACGGACTGCTGATGTCTATCTCGACCACCAGGTCAGGCGCGTGAATCGCAGGATCGATCTCACTGATATCGGGTGGCAAGCGGCTGAGATTTCGTAGATAAAAACACGAATCCGGCTCGCCACCACGCTCGATGTTCTCTGCCGAATACGTCATGCTCCCTCCTGAGACAATATTCCACTCCCAGCTATCGGTCACGATCTCCAGCAGAATCTCCACCAGGCGATTCGGCGTCTCATGGGCGGCGTACGGACTCATTTGTATCTCCAGAAAGCCCCGGTCGTAGGCAAGGCGCATCACGGATTCGTTGGCGTCGGAGAGGTTTTTATAGGTCTCCCACGAGATTCCTTGCAGGGTTACGCTGGGCATGATGCTTCCAGTATACTTGCACCCGGCGCAGATCGGAGTAGAATGCAGCATGGACGTCCGAAAAGAACTCGTTGTCACTGTTGCGGCGTTTGCGGCCATCGGCGCGATGCTGGGAATCTCTCAGATAAGAAAGTACAGCGGCCCGCCACGCACGGACATCACCACGTCCGCCCCGGTGTGCGCGTTCGAGATGCTTGGCAAGAAATGGGTCGCCGCTGCCCTCACCAACGGCTCCCTCGAACTCTACGACGGAGTTTCGGGTCGGCGGCTCTGGCGCAAAGAAAACACGAACTTTCAAGGGCTGAAGTTCACCCGCGACGGTGCCCGGTTAATCGCCTGGGACGGCACCTCGGTCGTCTTCTTCGACCCTGCGACTGGAACCGAGCGCGGCAGAGTTCAGTCCGCCGAACCGACGATCTGGTCCGCGAGCGACCGCTATTTTGTTGCCAAATCCAAATCCAAAACGAAATTTATCGTCGGGGATGCAATGACCGGAGAAACCCGGCTGTATTGGGAAAAATTAAAAGACTCCCTGACGGCATTGACCAATTCAGGCGACCTGTATTTTATTACCTGTGGCAATCTCAATTGGTATCATGGAATATTTTCTGGTAAATTTCTTGTATTTTCGTGGATTCCCTTTTTCACATCGATTGATCATAAATGGAACGTCAAGGACGTTTATATATCGTCTTTGGATCATAGAATGGGCATGGGTAAAATTAATGGTACTTTTTCTAAAGTTACGCAGCTTCAAATATCGCCGGATGATAAGACTATGGCCATCGGATCGAGTGATGGCGCATTGGAGATGGTCGATATTGGTGCTATTCGCCGCAATACAGACCTATTGGGCTACTGTTTTTCATCACGAAAACAAGAACATGTTGCTTCAAGGAAAATTATGTTAAGAAAATTGTCGGGCTGGATGGCGTGGCTTCAGGAAGGGCCGCTTGTCGTGGACACGCGCCCGGCGGGCGATCCGCTCGCAGACTACACGCTGTACGATGCGAAAGGCCAGGTTCAGGGCGCGTTTCAAACCGTCGATTCCGACTCGTGGATCTCGGCGCAAGGGACGCTCGTGCTGGAGCTACGCGACGGCCAAGCGGTCGCCCAGAAATCGACGAAGCTCTCCTCTCAGGAGTCGGTTCTCGACCTGACGCCGGGTGACAACACACTGATCCGGGTCTATGGGGAGAACATCGCTGCCGTCGCGCGGGACCGGACGATAGCCCGCTACGACCTGACCGATTGATAAAGCTCTCTTAGTTTCGCGACGTTTTCTTTGTGCCCTTTGCTCTCTTCCACGGGGGTCTCGACGATCACGGGGAGGCCGTCGGGAAGCCTGGGGTCGGTGAGAAAGCTGCGAAACGCGTCGTCGCCGAGGGTTCCTTCGCCGATGTGGGCGTGGTGGTCGCGGTGGCTGCCCAGGCCGAACTTGGAGTCGTTGGCGTGGCACACGGCGAGCTTTCCAAACCCGACAATACTCTCAAACGTGTCCCAAAAAGCGGTTGCGTCACGGATATCGTAGCCCGCATCGAATAAATGGCAGGTATCGATGCAGACAACGAGTCTTTCCGGCTCTTTCACCTGCCCAAATATCTGCGGAAAATGCTCTAATTTCCCGCCCAGGGTTGTTCCCTTGGCTGCCGTGGTTTCGAGCGCGACTTTCACCTTGAAGCCTGCGGTCCGGCGATGCGCTTCGTCGAGCGACGCCGAAATCGTCTGAATTCCGATGTCCTCGCCCTCGCCCAGATGAGCGCCCGGATGCGAGACCAGAAAGTCCAGCCCGAGCGCCTCGCAGCGCGTCAGCTCAGCAACAAACGCATCGAGCGATTTCTCGCGGGTCTCCGCACTGGGCGATGCCAGATTAATCAAGTAGCTGTCGTGGGCGATTCTCGGCGAGATTCCCGTCTCTGTCGCCGCGTCTTTGAAGAGCTTTATCGCATCGTCGGTGAGAGGCCTGGCGTACCACTGCCTCGGACTCGACGTGAAAATCTGGACCGCATCGCACCCGATCTCTTTACCTTCGAGCAAGCCGTTGTGCAGCCCGCCCGAGACGCCCATATGAGCACCGAACTTGAGCATAACTTAGAGCGCCTTCAATAAATTCGCCATCTCGATAGCAGCAGTGGCGGCCTCGAAGCCTTTGTTTCCGGCTTTGGTTCCGGCTCGCTCAATCGCCTGCTCGATGGAATCCGTAGTCAAGACACCGAAAATCACCGGGACGCCGCTCTGCATCATGGCCTGCGCGACGCCCTTGGTGGCCTCACCCGCGACGTAGTCAAAGTGGGCCGTCGCGCCTCGGATCACGCAGCCCAGCGCAATTACCGCGTCGTACTTCTTGCTCTCGCAGACTTTCTGCACCACCAGCGGAAGCTCGAAGCTCCCCGGCACCCGAACCACCGTGACGCCCGACTCGATGTCGCCGCCGTGACGCTTGAGTCCGTCGAGCGCCCCTTCGAGCAGGCGCTCGGTGATGAACCCGTTCCAGCGGGAGACGATAATGGCGACGTTGAGATCCGTGGCGACCAGGTCGCCCTCGATAAACTGAGGCATGCCCCAATTCTACCCGACGCGAACCCATCCCCCGAAGCGCGTATCTCGCGGGGCAAGAAAGGCTTTCGCCCCCGTGCCGCACGGGGGTTGGGGGGCGTGGTACGATGCATCTGTGCTCAAGCGGGGTATTTTCAAATCGTTTTTCCAGAGCGTCGATACGCTCGTCACCGGGCGTGGCAAGATCGACGAGGAGCTGTTCGATGCGTTCGAGGAAGCTCTACTTGGCGCAGATATCTCGTTTGCAACGTCCGAGAAGCTCTTAGTCGAGCTTCGTGAGGGCGTCCGCGACGCCCGGCTTTCCACCGCCGATGAAGTGCGCGACCTGCTACGCCAGACGTTAATTACAGCGCTCGGCGAGCCAGGCGACACGCGGCTGACGTTCTCCGACTCCGGCCCGACCCTGTTTCTTATGGTCGGCGTGAATGGGGTCGGGAAGACAACCAGCCTCGGAAAATTAGCCTACAAGCTGAATCAGGACGGCAAGAAAGTCCTGCTCGCGGCTGGTGACACGTTCCGGGCGGCGGCTGCCGATCAGCTTGCGATCTGGGCCGAGCGAGCAGGCGCGGAGTTTGTGCGCCAGCAGGAGAAAGCCGACCCCGCCGCCGTCGTCTTCGATGCGATCTCCGTGGCAAAGAGCAAGGGTTGCGACGTGATCTTAGTGGACACCGCCGGGCGCCTGCACACGAAGCAAAATTTAATGGAAGAGCTGAAAAAAATCGGGCGAATCTGCGAGCGGGAGCTTGGCAGAAAACCCGACGAAGTTCTACTCGCTCTCGACGCCACGACGGGTCAGAACGCTCTCTCTCAGGCGAAAGAATTTACCTCAGCGGTGGGCGTCACGGGGCTGGTTCTCGCAAAGCTGGACGGCACGGCGCGGGGCGGAATCGTGCTGACGCTTCGAAGCGAGCTGGGCGTCCCGGTGAAGCTTGTGGGCGTCGGCGAGGGCGCGGGAGATTTATTGCCGTTCGATCCCGCCACGTTCATCGACGCGATGCTGGGTTAGGTTTCTCCTTGTCCCCCGAGTGTCGCATTTCGGGTAGCCCCGAAAGACTCCCTCGCCCCCGTTGATCCTCGTTCCTCGGACGGGGGAAGGGGTAACTGGTCGTTGCTTGGGAAGGGAAAGAGAAGCCGTTCGGTGAATTTTCCCGCGTGAATGTCCTCTCGAAGTATCTGAAAACCCTGCGCGACGATTATGCTCTCGGAACGGTCGCGGAAACCTCGCACTATGCGGCTCTCAAAGAGCTTCTTTCTACGGTAGGCATGGGGCTTTCGCCCAAAGTTCGCTGCGTTCTGCACCCGAAAGGCTCCGGGGCAGGAATTGCAGATGCCGGGCTGTTCACGCTGGATCAGATTCCTGGGGATGGCGATCCTGTCGCGGGGACACTGCCACAGAGGGGAGTGATTGAGGCCAAGGGTGTGGGCGATGGGATGGAGAAGATTCTTGACTCGTCGCAGGTGGCAAAGTATCTGGCGCGGTACGGGCGGGTCTTTGTGACGAACCTGCGCGAGTTCGCAGTCGTGACGCCCGCAGGCATTGGTGAGCGGTTCTCGCTGGCAAGCTCTCCTCAGGAATTCTGGCATGAGATCGACGACTCGGCTCACGACGACTTCGTAGACTTTCTCAAGCGGGCGCTACTCGGCGATGCGCCCCTGACAAACTCCAAAGATGTGGCCTGGCTGCTGGCGTCGCATGCGAAAGAGGCGCGGCGCAAGCTGGAGTCGGGCGATCACGGACAGATGGAGGCGCTGACTCCGCTCAAAGAGGCGCTGGAGACGGCGCTGGGAATCGCGTTCGCTGGGGAGAAGGGGCGGCATCTGTTTCGCTCGACGCTGGTACAGACTCTGTTCTACGGCGTCTTCTCCGCGTGGGTGCTCTGGGTGAAGAAGAACCCGACAGGCGATTTTGACTGGAAGTCGGCGGCGTGGGAGCTGCGTGTCCCGGTGGTCTCGGCCTTGTTTGAACAAATTTCGCAGGCTTCACTACTCAGAGCGCTGGGGCTTGTGGAGCCGCTGGAGCGAGCGGGCGCGGCGCTGAACCGGGTGGACCGCGAGGCGTTCTTTGCGGGCTTCGCCGGGGACGACGCGGTGCAGTATTTCTACGAGCCGTTCCTCGAAGCCTTCGACCCGGAGCTGCGTCGTCAGTTCGGGGTCTGGTACACGCCGCGCGAGATCGTGCGCTATCAGGTGGCGAAGGTCGATGCGCTGCTCAAGTTGGAGCTGAGCGTGAGCGCGGGCCTCGCCGATCCGAGCGTCGTGGTTTTAGACCCGTGCTGCGGGACGGGCGCGTACCTGATCGAGACGCTAAAGTTCATTCATGGCTCTCTTGTGGCATCCGGTGCGGACGCCGACGATCTGGAGAAAGTATCAAAAGCCGCCCGCGAGCGTCTGTTCGGCTTCGAGCTTCTGCCCGCGCCGTTCGTGGTGGCGCATCTCCAGCTTGCCTTGCTTCTGGAGAGCCTTGGTGCGCCGCTGAAAGCCACGGAGCGAGCGGGCGTCTATCTCACGAACGCGCTCACCGGCTGGGAAGGCGAGCCGCCGCAGAAGTCGCTTCAGTTTCCGCAGTTCGGCGACGAGACGGACGCCGCGCAGAAGGTGAAGCGCTCGGAAACGATTCTGGTGGTTCTCGGAAACCCGCCCTACTCGGGCTTTGCGGGTCTTGCTATCGATGAAGAGAGAAGCCTATCGGACGCCTACCGCACGATTGTAGACGGTTCGGGCGTCCCGAAACCGCAGGGCCAGGGCCTCAACGATCTGTATGTCCGCTTCTTCCGCATGGCCGAGCGCCGAATCGTGGAAGGAACGGGGCGCGGGATCGTCTGCTTCATCTCCAACTACTCCTGGCTCGACGGCCTCTCGTTTCCCGGAATGCGCCAGCGTTACCTGAGCGCCTTCGACAGAATCTTTGTGGATAACCTGCACGGCGACCGCATCATCAGCGAGTATGCACCTGATGGCCGAACGAGTGAAACGATCTTCGCGGCGGGCGGAGGATTTCCAGGAATTAAAGTCGGTACGGCAATCGCAACGCTTCTCCGAAAGACAGAACATTCGGCAGGCGGGGAAATTCTCTACCGAGATTTCGACCAGGCAAAAGCGGATGAACGGCGGAAAGCAATGACAGCAAGCCTTTCTGAAATTGAATCCGGCTACGCTTCGGTAATTCCACTCGCTCAATTAGGCTTGCCTTTCAAGCCCCGTAAAGTAAGCAGCGATTACCTCACCTGGCCCAAACTCACCGAAGTATTTCCCGTTTCATTTCCTGGTGTAAAAACAAGTAACGATGAACTCGTTATTGATACTGAGAAAATAAAATTGCAGAGCCGAGTCCAGCAATTCGGACATTCAGAATCCAAGATAGTCAGGTATGCTTATCGACCTTTTGATATACGGTGGTTGTTTTGGGAACCCAAGGGGACAATAATAGATCGTCCAAGGCCAGATTATGTGCCACATGTCTTTGATGGTAATTATTGGATAGAAAGCCGTCAAAAAATATCGACAACGAATTTTGATCGTGGAGTTCTCGTTCGCAACTTGGCCGATAATATGGGTAGTGGTTTATCTACCTATTTCCCCTTGAAATATCGTCCCGGATTGGAAGAATCGGATGGCGACGGGTGGCGGTGGAATCTTTCGGATGTTGCTCGCGACTATCTCGCTGGCCTCGATGCAGAACCCGGCGAGCTTTTCTTCCACGCGCTCGCAACGCTTCATGCGCCGGTGTACCGAACGGAAAACGCCGGGGCGCTTCGGCAGGACTGGCCGCGTGTTCCGTTGCCGAAAACCCGCGAGGCGCTGGTGCGCTCGGCAGAACTCGGGCGGCGCGTGGCGGCGCTGCTCGACTCCGAAACCGACGTGGACGGTGTGACGCTCGGGGAGCTACCCGAGGCGCTGCGAAGCCTCGGGGCGCTGGCGACGCCCGGCGGCGGAGAGATCGACCGCGCGGTGACGGCGGGCTGGGGAAACCGAACGACGACCGGAGTCATGCCCGGCAAAGGCAAGACAGTGAGCGTCCCCCCTCCCCCGTGCGGCACGGGGGCGAAGGAGCAAGCCGAGGAACGAGGCGCGGCGACATTCGGGGGACAGGCGACATTCGGGGGACAGGCGCTGGATATCTATCTCAACGCGACGACCGCCTGGACGAATGTGCCCGAGAGCGTCTGGAGCTACACGCTCGGCGGCTAT
Source organism: Armatimonadota bacterium (assembly GCA_031363095.1). Taxonomy (GTDB): domain Bacteria; phylum Armatimonadota; class Armatimonadia; order Armatimonadales; family Armatimonadaceae; genus JANLTX01. The sequence goes on from JANLTX010000018.1 coordinate 21,260, forward strand.
CAGGTACTCAAAAAATGGCTCTCCTACCGCGAGGAAAAAGTGCTGGGCCGTCCCCTCACCACCGACGAGACCCGGCACTTTAGAAACACCGTACGACGAATCGCCGCCCTGCTACTGGCCACCGAAGAACTCGACGAAAGCTATCGGGCAGCTTCTTCGTAAAGGGATTCTGCACCCGCTTCGCCGAGGAACGAGGCACGGAAGAGGGTCGCGCTGCAAGGCGCGGGGAGATGACAGCGGGGAGATGATTCTTACTCACAGGCGTAACCTTTTGCATCGCTGAAGCGTCTTTTAACGTGACAGGCAGAGGGGCACCTGCCCCGGCGCTGAGTCCAGGAAAGGGAAACATCACGATGCAAAAGACGAAGGTGACGGCACAAAAGGCGGAGATGACCGCCAGTGAGACCAGGGTGACGGGCAGTGAGGCGGAGATTACCGCCAATGAGACGAAGGTGACGAGCAACGAGGTGAAGATGACGGGCAGTGAGGCGAAGGTGACCGCCAGAAAGAGAGAGACACCCGCCGATCAGAACCAGATCATCGCCCATGAGATCGATACCGCCGCCGTGTTTATCGATATGCTCGACAAAAACCCGGCGCGACGGGCGAAAATCGGGAAGACCGGGCTGAGCCAGGTGAAGCTGAGCGAGGGAAAGACGCTGCAAGCCGCCGCACTCGCGGCGTTTGTGGCCCGGCAGAGCGCGATGGCCGCCGAAGAGACCGGGGTGAGCGCCGCAAAGAAGCACGAGATCGGGGACCGGAAGAACTTCACCGACTTTCGGGTCTTTCTCCGGCAGGACATCAAGGAGATGGGCACGCGAACCGCGCTGGGACTCGACGGCAAGCTCGCGCTGGACCGGCAGACCTTCACGACGCAGGCCAGGGCGAGCTACACCGAGGCCAAGAAGCCGCAGTGGCGCGCCCTGCTCGACCCGGAAGGCTACACTGTCGCCGTGCTCGACGGACTGCTGGCCGATCTCGACGCACTGGACGGCCTCACATCCACGGCGGAGAGTGCAAAAATCGTCGCCCGCGACGCGACGAAGGACCGTAACACGTCGGCCCGCGCCCTGCGCACCTGGGTAACCTGGGTCAACACCCGCGAGCGCCGAGGTTCTGCTCCCCTCGCGCTGCAAATCGGCGGCGGCCTCCCGCTTCCCGTCGTCGAAGAAGCATAACCCGCACGACAACGCCCCTGCACGCACTGCGTGCAGGGGTTTTTGTTTCTCTTTCGTCTTGCCCCTCAGACCCGGTCAATGCCCCCCGGCCCCCAGTTCTGGGGGAGAAGGAAATGGCCTCGAAAAACCACCCTCCGGTCCCCCCATTACTGGGGGTTAGGGGCAGGGCAAACGCATTTGGATTTTGCGTCACTGGTCCCGTGGAATAAATTCCCGGCTACGACTACGAATTCGACCTTCAGGACGCAAGCGTCCCTCGTCGAATCAAAGAATTTCTAAGAATTTCTAAGATTCGACAAACCG
>JANLTX010000016.1:0-11538 GCA_031363095.1 Armatimonadota bacterium
AGGCGATTGGTGATTTCCACCAAATACGCGACCGTCACCTCACGGCCCTGGTCGTACAGCGCACCCGCCTCTTGCTTCGTCATCGTCTTGGAGGGGATATTACCTCAAAATATGGAGAGGCGCGAGGCCTGTGTAGTTACGTGAAGATAATGGCGGTGCCCAATACGCAACCCGTAAAGACAAAGTAACCGTCAAAGCGACGTTTACAAATAACATTCCTGGGTATTTTGGGAAATACAAACTGACAAGTGGTTCCACAATCGCTGATGCTGAAGGATCTCTAGATGTGGATAGCACTTTTCGGTACGATCATAAAGGTAAGGCAGGAACCAAAACATACTCTTTATCGGTATGGATGGAACATGGTACGGACCCGGCAGCCATCGGTCTAAAATCGCAAAACGCGACCTGTCAGTAATTCAGTCCAAGCCTGCCCAAATATTGATTTTGGGCAGGCAATGAAAGGATAAAGTTCTTGATTCCCCTATTTGCTTTTTCAGTATATGCCCAAGAAACTATAGTAGTTTCAAATCTTGAAACTTTGTGCGAGATGGATAAAAGAGTTCGGCACAAAATATCATTTTTATCGGACAAAAATACAACCATCTCGAAATTAAACTTCCCTCTTTCTAAAAAAAGTGGCATTCGCTTGCAAAGAGGAAATCCTAAGCGTTATGAAGGTGTTTATACATCTGATGATCTTTTCCAATTCAGATTGTATTGTTCTAATTTAGAAACTGGCGCGGTGATCGACGCACTTGCTTCGTTAGATGGAATGCGAGTGACGCGCTTACTCAAAACATCCTCTACAGGGTTTGACTACGATTTTTCTATGGCCCATGAGCAATTTTTTAAAAATCATCTGGCGGTTGATGAAAATCAGGCGAAGTATTGGGATACGATAGCTCCTTTTTTTGACTATGTCGATAAATCTAAGGACAAAGACAAATGGATCACTGGTGAAAAGTTCAAAATGTCAGAAATGCCATCAACTTTTCAGCCTGTATTTCAAAAATTTCTCCAAGAAGTTTATGATTCTTCACCAGATAGCAAAGGCGATCCCAGAGACATGTCCAATGTTACAAAAGCATTGATTCATATTGATAATCAAACTCCAGTTGGGGCTGGATACTCAGAATATTTCCTTCATATGTCTACGATATATGGAAATTTTGGAGCACGAATCAGTAATTTTCCGTCTAAATTAAAAAAATCTAACAATTCAATAATAATTCTGCCCGATGAAGATCGATCTGAAATTCTTTCAGGGATATACTCGATCTCTTATTTTGACGAGAAAGTCAAAAAACGAGAATTAGCTATCAAGTCTGATTCTATGAATATTATTTATTCTTATCAGTCAAAAGATACCAATCTATTCAGTGTTCTAAAAGCGCTTTCGTCAACTGAAAAACTGAACTTCGTATCCAGCCCTGATTGGCTGGATATGAAACGCAAAAGTGTCAAATATGATCAATTACCGCTCTGGAAACTACTGGATCAGCTTTGTTTTGATTTTGGTGGCTGGAGCTGGGAGCTTCGAGAGAGCGGAGTTATTCTTCTGAGGCACCCGAAGAATCCACGGCACCGAGAGCTTCCAGCCGAAAGCGAGTAGCGCAACGGGGTACACTCGGCGCGTGACCTATGATCTGATTCTTTCGGGCGGCGAGGTGCTCGATGGGCTGGGAACTCCCGCGCTTCGGGCCGATGTCGGCGTGCGAGGCGAGCGGATCGAGGCGATTGGCGATCTCTCAGAAGCTACGGGCCGAAGAATGGACTGCACCGGACGGGCGGTCTGTCCCGGTTTTATCGATATTCACACGCACTCCGATCTCACGGTTCTGGTTCAGCGCGATCTGCTCAGCTCGCTCGCGCAGGGCGTCACGTCGGAGATCGTCGGGAACTGCGGGTTCTCCCTCGGACTCGCCACGGACGCCGAGGTCTTCGCGCTGGAGCGGCGCGGGCTGGAGCGCTCGGGGGCACGTGTGACCTGGAGCAACCTGCCCGAGTTCTTCGCTCGGATCGAAGAGGGCGGCGGGACGGCGATCAATCTCGCGACGCTGGCCGGGCACGGGACCCTCCGAAAGCGAGTCATGGGCCTGGCCGAGCGCCTGCCCGACGCAAGCGAGCTTCTTGCGATGCAGCGGGAACTCACGCTGGCGCTGGAGGCTGGAGCCATCGGGCTGTCGAGCGGGCTGGAGTACAATCCGGGGTGCTACGCCGATGTAGCCGAGCTGACGGCGCTGGCAAGGGTCGCAAAAGACGCAGGCGGGTTCTACGCGACCCATCTGAGGGACGAAGGCGACTTTCTCGAAGAGTCCGTGGCCGAGGCGATAGCGGTCGCGGAGGGCGCGGGAATTCCCCTGCAGCTCTCCCATCACAAGGCGGAGAAGCAGTCCAACTGGGGCAAGGTTCAAAAGACGCTCAAAACGATCAATGACGCGCGGGCGCGCGGACTGGATGTGCTTCTGGATCAGTACCCCTACACGGCGTATCAGACCGGGCTGGCGACGATTGTGCTGCCGGGCTGGGCCGTGGGCGGAACCCCGAAGGTAATGGCCGAGCGGCTCAATGACCCGGACTTGCGAGCACGAGCGCGGGCCGAGATGCCCCCACTGGACTGGAACTCTGTGGTCCTTGCGGCCTGCCCGCCCCACCCCGAGTATCCGGGAAAGAGCGTCGCGGCGCTCTCAAATCAAGCCGGGCAGGACCCGCGCGACTGGGTTTTAGACTTGCTGGCCGAGGGCGAAGCCTGGATCAGCGCGGCGCACTTTGCGATGAGCGAGGACGACCTGCTCACGGTTCTGTCCGACCCCAACGTCTGCATCGGCTCGGATGCGGTCGGGCAGGCTCCGGTACCGGGTGCGGACCTGACTCACCCGCGCACCTACGGGACGTTCGCCCGAATCTTAGGGCACTATGTCCGCGAGCGAAATTTCCTCACGCTCCCCGAAGCCGTCCGGCGGATGACGAGCCTCCCGGCGCGGCGGCTGGGCTGGACCGAGCGGGGCCGAATCGTGGCGGGAGCGATTGCCGATCTGGTCGTGCTGGACCCGAGAGAAGTCTCGGAGCAAGGAACGTACCTGGACCCGCACAAACTGGCCCTTGGAATCGACCGGGTTTTCGTCGCCGGACGGGTCGCGTACGAACGCGGTGCCCCCACCGGTTCCCGCTCTGGAAAAATTTTAAAAAAATAGGGAACTTTTATGAAGGAATCCTTTTTCGGCGCGGTGAATGGGACCGTGGCAAGGGAACTTGCCATGAATTTTTAATTAGATTCTGGAGAGGGGATACGGTCTCCATGGCTGCTACGGCAACCGCTGGACTGACGAGTACACCCCGCGACACCAATCGGGTGGCCATTGCCTCCGACGGGCGTCACGAGGACAGTCAGTCCTATATCAACCGACTCACTCGGGTTGGTTTGCTCACGGCGGATGAAGAAGTTCGCCTTGCGATCAAGGTTGGTCGCGGAGGTATTGAAGGATCGCGGGCGAAAGCACGTCTCGTTGAGTCCAACATGCGCCTTGTCGTCTCCATCGCCAAGACCTACCGGGCGTCGGGGATTCCCTTTGAAGACCTGGTGCAAGAAGGGGCGATTGGCCTGATGACGGCCACCGAGCGCTTCGACCCGCACCGGGGCTTTCGCTTCTCGACCTATGCCACCCAGTGGATTCGCCAGGCCATCGGGCGGGCGGTGGACAACAAGTCCAAGTCGATTCGCATCCCGGCGCATGTCTCCGAGTCGCTCCGAAAATTAGAGCGAATTCGCGCCGAGGTGCGCCGCGAGACAGGCGAGGAAGCCAGTCTGGAGCTTCTGTCCGAGCGCCTCGGGGTTCCGATTCGCAAGGTCAACTCGCTTCTTTCCACCACCCAGGAGCCGATCTCGCTCGATACGCCCGTCGGCGACGAAGACTCGACCAGCCTCGGGGCGCTGCTCACCGACCGCTCGACTCCCGACCCCCAGGACGAGCTGGTCGATGCCGAGATCCGCGAGGAAATCTCCTCCCTTCTCCACGCCCTCGACGACCGCGAACGACTCATCATCTGGCGACGCTTCGGCTTCGACGACGACGAGTCCACGGTGCTGCAAGAGATCGGGGCCGAGCTGAACATCTCCCGCGAGCGCGTCCGCCAGATCGAAGCCCAGGCGCTGCGCAAGCTCCGCGCCCTCGCCCGAAAGCGTCGCGTCCGCGAGTTTATCTTCGCGTGAGTCCCGACTCCGTCCGGCATTAAAAATACCGGCCTCATAGAAGCAGCCCTCCGGGCTGGCCCGATCCCGAATTCAATTCGGGGCCGCGCCGGAGGTGCGCTTTTAATAGGCCGGTATTTTTAATGCCGGATTCGTACAAATCGACCATTCGGGCGAAAATAACGATGGCAAACCCCGGCACGATTCGGCTATAATTGCGGCGCTATGCCGCTGAAAATTGCCATGATCGGAGCCGGGTCCATCGGCTTCACGCGTCGGTTGATGGCCGACATTCTTACTGTTCCCGAGCTTGCGGAGACACACTTTGCGCTGTGCGACATCAACGCGCACAACCTCGACATGGTGCGCCAGCTCGCCGAGCGCGACATCCGGGGCAACGACCTTCCCGCGACCCTCTCAGCCACGACCGACCGACGCGTCGCGGTTACCGACGCCGATTACATTATCTCGACGGTGCGCATCGGCGGCCTCGAAGCGTTCGCGGGCGACATCGATATCCCGCTCCAGTACGGCATCGACCAGTGCGTCGGCGACACGATCTGCGCCGGGGGAATTATGTACGGCCAGCGCGGAATCGCGGCGACGCTGGACTTTTGCAAGGACATTCGGGAAGTGGCAAAGCCCGGTGCGCTGCTCTTGAACTACGCCAACCCGATGGCGATGCTCACGTGGGCCGCAAGCCATTTTGGGGGCGTCAACACGGTGGGCCTGTGCCACGGGGTCCAGGGGGCGCAGCACCAGATCGCAAGCTGCGTCACCCAGTGGGCACGGCGCGAAGGCAAGATTGCCGAGGACGAAAAAGTCACCCGAAAAGAGATCGAGTTTGTGTTCGCCGGAATCAATCACCAGACCTGGTGTTTGAAAGCCGTCTGGCGCGGAATCGACGTAGTTCCGTTTCTCCTGGAGCTATTTGAAAGCCATGACACGTATCCGACCACGGAAAAAGTCCGAATCGATGTTCTGAAGCGCTTCGGCTATTATTCGACCGAGAGCAACGGGCACTTGAGCGAGTATCTGCCGTGGTACCGCAAGCGCCTGGATGAAATCACCCGCTGGATTGACCTCAGTTCGTGGATCAACGGCGAGACGGGCGGTTATCTGCGCGTCTGCACCGAGGGACGAAACTGGTTTGAGACCGATTTTCCCAACTGGCTCACTCAAGACCCGCCGAAGTTCACGCCCGAGACCCGCTCGGAGGAGCACGGCAGCTACATCATCGAGGGGCTGGAGACGGGCCGGGTTTATCGGGGTCACTTCAACGTGGTGAACAACGGCGCGATCACGAACCTGCCCGACGACTGCATCGTGGAAGTGCCGGGTTATGTGGACAAAAACGGAATCAATATCCCGCGCGTCGGGGATCTCCCGCTGGCGTGCGCCGCGACCTGCTCCGTGAGCGTGAACGTCCAGCGCATGGCGACCCACGCGGCGCTCACCGGCGATGTCACGCTCCTGAAGCAAGCCATGCTCCACGATCCGCTCACCGGCGCGGTCTGCGACCCGGAAGAGATCTGGCAGATGACCGACGAGCTGCTTGTGGCGCAGGCTCCGTGGCTTCCGCAGTACGCCGCGTCGATCCCCGACGCCCAGGCTCGCCTCGAAGCCCACGTGCAGAACGGAACGCGGGTGAAGACCATGGTCGGCTTCAAAGGCATGGCTCGCCTCGAAACCAGGACCGTGGAAGAGATGCAGATCAAGGCCGCCGAGTCCCGCGCCAACGCGCAGGCCGCCGACAAAGGCAAGATGACGAAAAATGCGTAAGCACCCATCCCCCTGTCCCCTTCCCTGCCGCAGGGAAGGGGTTTGCTTTTGCCTTCTCGTGCTATAATTTCGTCAGATGAGCCGAAAAAGTTGGGATCAGATTCGCGCGAATGCCGCTGTATTTGCAAGGGAATGGGAAGACGCCCATTACGAAAAAGGCGAGACCCAGAGTTTCTACAACGAATTTTTTGAAATCTTTGACGTAAAACGACGCAAAGTGGCGACGTTCGAGGAGCCGGTGAAGAAGCTTGGTGGCAGGCAGGGCTTCATTGATCTGTTCTGGAAAGGAACCCTGCTGGTAGAGCAGAAAAGTGCAGGGAGAGACCTCAAGCCCGCGAAGAAACAGGCACTTGAATACTTCCCTGGACTCAAGGACTACGAACTCCCTCGTTACGTGCTGGTCTGCGATTTTCAGAATTTCGAGTTGTACGATCTGGATGAGGGTGACTCTGTTGAGTTCGCGCTTGCCGACCTGCCGAAGCATGTTGAGAAGTTCGGGTTTATTGTCGGAATCGAGAAGCGGACGTTCAAAGATCAAGACCCCGTAAATATCGCGGCGTCGGAGCAGATGGGGAAGCTGCACGACGCACTGAAGAACTCCGGGTATGGCGGTCACGACCTGGAACGGCTGCTCGTGCGGCTACTGTTCTGCCTCTTCGCCGACGATACGGGGATATTTCCGCGCGATGCCTTCACCGACCTGATCGCGCAGCGCACTCGGGAAGACGGCTCTGATACAGGTCAGTGGTTGATGAGCCTCTTTGAAATTCTGAACGAGCGGGAGGAAGTTCGACAAGCGTCCGCCGACGGAGACCTTCAGGCGTTTCCTTACATCAACGGCAATCTCTTCGCCGAACGGCTCCGCATTCCCGCTTTCACGACAGCGATGCGAACGACGCTTCTGGAGGCGTGCGAGTTCAACTGGTCGGCGATCTCGCCCGCGATTTTTGGGGCGCTGTTCCAGTCGGTGATGCTTCCTGCACAGCGCCGGGCGCAAGGCGCACACTACACGACAGAGCGCAACATTCTCAAGGTGATCGAGCCTTTGTTCTTAGACGACCTCCGTGCCGAACTCGCCCGCCTCCGGGAGCGCAAGGACACGGGAAAGCGCACTGCGCTGGAGGCGTTCCACCGAAAGCTCTCCGGCTTCAACTTCTTCGACCCGGCGTGCGGGTGTGGCAACTTCCTGGTAATCGCGTACCGCGAGCTTCGCGAACTGGAGCTACAAACGCTTCAGGCGCTCAATCCCGACGGTCAGTTGGTAACGGACATTGACGCGCTGGCGCTGGTGAATGTGAACCAATTTTACGGTATCGAGATCAGCGAGTTCCCGGCGCAGATTGCAGAAGTCGCGATGTGGATGATGGATCACATCTCCAACAACACGCTCTCCCAGGCGTTCGGGCAGGCGTTCAACCGTATTCCGCTGGTGGCATCTCCACAGATTCGCCACGCTGATGCGCTGGAAACCGACTGGGAAAGCGTCCTCCCCGCCGCCGACTGCGGCTTCCTGCTCGGAAACCCGCCGTTCCTCGGGGCGAAGGTGCAGAGCGCGGGGCAGCGGGCGCAGGTTCAGCGCATCGCAAGCCTCGGCGGGAGCGGCGGGACGCTCGACTTCGTGGCGGCGTGGTTTCTCAAAGCCGGTGCGTACCTGCAAAACAGCGCGGCGAGCATCGGGTTTGTCAGCACGAACTCGATTGTGCAGGGCGAGCAGGTGGCGCAGCTCTGGCCGCTCCTGTTCGACCGCTACGGGCTGGAAATCTCCTTCGCACACGGTACGTTCGCATGGGGGAGCGACGCGCGGGGCAAGGCGCATGTCCATGTGATCGTCGTGGGCCTGACGCGGGCGGATGCTCAGCCGAGAGAGAAGCGCCTGTTCTCATACCCGGACATCAACGGTCAGCCAGTCGAGAGCCGCCACGCCCGCCTGACGGCGTATCTCACGGACGGAAGCACGTTGAACAACCCGCACGTCGTCGTCCGGCAAACTTCGCAGCCGATCAATGGCCTGCCGAAATCGATCATCGGTTCCAAGCCCATCGACGGAGGGCATTTGATCTTCACAGAGACAGAGCGAGCGGCGTTTCTTGCCGAAGAACCAGGCGCAGAACCGTTTTTGCGCCCGTTCGTGGGAGCAGATGAGTTGGTCAACGGAACGCCAAGGTATATTCTTGCGCTCCAGAATGCGTCCCCAGCAGAGTTGCGGAGTCTTCCGAAGGTGCGCGAGCGGCTTGAGCGAGTCAGGCAGTTTCGCTTGGAAAGTATAAGTCCTCCAACGAGAGCGTTGGCTCAAACTCCGACTCTTTACCATGTAAACGTCATTCCCGAATCACCCTACCTGGTTTTTCCATTTCATACATCTGAAAATCGACAATATATCCCGATTGCTTATGTCACCCCTCCCATAATCGCAAGTAACGCTACGTCCATTGTTCTTGACGCGGAAATTTGGCAATTTGGTTTGCTCACTTCCCAGATGCACATGGCCTGGATGCGTTTCGTCGGCGGGAAACTTGAAAGCCGGTATCGCTACTCTATCGGGATCGTGTACAACAACTTCCCGCTTCCGAACCTCACAGACGCCGACCGCGCCCGTCTCACTGTCCTCGCGCAAGCCGTCCTCGACGCCCGCGCCGCGTTCCCCGACTCCTCCCTCGCCGACCTCTACGACGCCCTCGCCATGCCGCCCTCGCTCCGCAGGGCGCACCAGAAGCTCGACGCCGCCGTGGATCGGCTCTATCGGCCTACCGGGTTCACCGACGACCGCGAGAGGGTGGAGCATCTGCTGGGGCTTTACGAAACGCTCGCTGAGCCGCTGATGGCCGGGCTGAGAGAGCCGAGGCGACGGCGAAGAAATGCCGCACGTCCACCGGCAACGAGGTGAAACTAAAGCTGAGACCCGTTCCCCCACACCTGAGAGTTAGTAAACCATTGCTGAGAAACAGTGACCAAACCTGAATGGCAGTAAACCAGTGCTGAGAAGCACCCGATCATTACTGAGAAACACTTGACTAAACCTGAGAGAAAGAAAACTACGGCTGAGAAACACTTGACCGTTGTTGAGAGAGAGGAAAAAACCATGTCGCAGATAGATCTGAAAGAATTGACCCAGAACATCAACCGAATCGCCGCCCACTGGATCACGGTGGACTCCGCGTTTCCCACGAGGCCGCTCACGCTCGCCTCCAGCAGTGCCACTCCCGGCGGGATGGACCACGCGGGACTCGTCGCTCTCGGAAACGCAATCTCCGCTGACTTTGCAGGCGTCGTCGCCGCCGACAACGTGACACAGGAAGTCCAGTCACGGCGCAATACCGCTCGAAAGACCCTGTTGCCGTCGGTGAAGCTCTTCCGAAAGTCCGTACAAGCCTACCTACCCGAGTCGGCTTACGTCGGACAGCTCCCCGACGCACCCTCCGTCGCAGCCAACGACCGGCTCTTTGAGGACGCCGCAGAGGATGTGCTTAATATCTGGGCGAAGATCGACGCCGACAAAACCCTGAAGGTAGCCCTTCCGTTCACGCTCTCCGATGGCACGAACCGTGTCGAGTTCCAGAAAAAGCTACAGAGCGTCAAGATGGAGAACGCCGCGCTTCCCGCCGCGAAAGAGAACGCCCGGCGCGTCCGAGCGACCCGCGACGGCAATGTCAGGCTCGCAACCGCCGCCCTGAGGACGTACCGTAGGACGGCAGCCGCACACCTTCCGCCCGGCCACCCGCTCCTCGCCACACTCCCGGCCCTCGCCCGATGACTCGCCGATACCAGGAACGCATAAAATTTACTTCGGGCAGTCTAAAAAAATAAACTGCCCGAAGTAAATTTAGAAACAAAGTGTGGTAAACTTTGCACATGAAACGTCAAGCTCTTCTGACCCTCGTCGGTTGCCTCCTTGCCAGCTCCGCGCTGGCGGGTAGCCCGACCTACACGTTTGACTGCCGCGACATGCCGGTGCGCGATGGGCTGGAGATGATCGGCAAGCTGGAGAGCCGCCCCTACAGAATGGGAGCGGCGCTGGTCGGTGCTCCCACGATTCGGGGCAAGAATCGCTCGCTGAAGCAGCTGATGGACACGCTGACAAAGGCACTTCCGGTGCGCTCCACCTGGAAATTCGACGACAAAGGCGCGATCTTTGTTGATTGCTCGGGTGGGATTCTGGACCCCGACAGCAAGATGCCCCGCTATCCCACCGACCCGAAATACGCCCGGACGATGGCTGTCGTCTCGCGTGGTGGCGTCCGGCGGGCGCTTCTGGAGTTCAACGTCGCCACTCCGTCGAGCCGCTCAACCCGCGCTGTGGTTGGCGAGGGTGAGAGCGTCACGGACCCGGCGACGAAGCGAGCGTGGAAGGTTCAGGCGATCCGCGCCGACGGCTGCCTGCTGGAGTCGGGCAAGGAGCGACGCCTGCTACGCCTTCAGGCTCTCCCCCGCTGATCACCGGCATTAAACAATACCGGCCTATTTGAAGCAAACCTCCGGCTTGCGATAACAGGATACCGCCCCGGAGAGGCGTCTATGGAAGGCCGGTATTTTTAATGCCCGGAGCTGAAACGCGGATCTCGGGCGTAGGCCCAGTCGCCGTAGTCCGTGTCTACCGTCGTGCCGCCAAGCTGATCGACGAGCAAGACAACCTGGCCCCGGTGATAGCTGGCGTGCCCGGCGAGCTGAATAACCTGCCCCTCGACGTACCACGGCCACTCTTCGCCGCCGTCGGCGAACGTGAAAACGCGCTCCAGATCGGTGTCGGTGAGGCCCGCAAGGTAGGCGACCCAGCGCGTCTCGATAGCCGCAAAGCGCACTCTCAGCGAAGCCAGGTCGGCGTCGGTCTCAAACCAGGACGACACGGGAAGCCCCTCGTCGTTCAGCCAGTTCAGCCAGTTCTCGCGGCACACGGCCAGATGTGCCGCGAGATTCAACGCCTGCTGGAACCGGGCGTCGATGCGCTGAGAATCTGGCACGGACTCGATCATGGCGAGAAGCTTTTCGTTGCAGTCTCGCTCGTACTCATAAAGCTGTCGATGGCGACTCAGTGGTGACATAAAACGCTTGTTTGACAACGCTGCCAAAGATTCCTGCTATCTATCACTATCGGCTGTACTCGCTTCGATTTCGTCCGTCGAAGCGCCCGGATTTCAGGCAGCAGCGGTCAAAACCGCCTCAAAAGCCAGAAATAAAAAAGTCCGAGCTGAAAATGGCCTCTGAGGGACTCGAACCCCCGACCCTCTGTTCCGAAGACAGATGCTCTAATCCGCTGAGCTAAGAAGCCGTGCCTGGATATTTTATCACAGCTTTCCGGCAACCTTTCTCGCCGGGGAGTGTCTCCCAGGGCAACCGCATTTGGATTTTGCGTCACTGGTCCCGTGGAATAAATTCCCGGCTACGACTACGAATTCGACCTTCAGGACGCAAGCGTCCCTCGTCGAATCAAAGAATTTCTAAGAATTTCTAAGAATTTCTAAGATTCGACAAACCGAGCTGGCGAGGTGCAGGTCGAATTCGTAGCTATAGCCACGAATTTATTCGATGGTGAAAGCGCAGTAAATATCAATAAGCCCAATCAGCAACAA
>JANLTX010000020.1:0-25899 GCA_031363095.1 Armatimonadota bacterium
TGACTCTTGTGCGCGGATGCGTTCAAGGATCTTCTTCTCATGAAAAAGTAAATAACCAAATACATATTCAGACATTAATTCGCCAAATACGCCGCGGGCGTTGGTGAGAATATAATCGCGGCGTAAGGCGGACTACAACTACGAATTCGACCTGCGATTGGCAAGCCAATCTTGTCGAATCAAAGAGAATTTCTGGATTCGACGAGGGAAGCTTGCTTCCTGAAGGTTGAATTTGTATTTATAGCCGCGAATTTATTCGACGGGATCGGGCGTTTTTTGCCCTCAGTCGGTGCGGGCGGGAACTCGCCAGCCTGCATATCGGGTATGAAGGGGTGAAGGAATACCCGCTCGTGCAGCACGTCAACAAAGAGGTTCCGTTCACCTGGAGGGTCAGCAAGATGAAACTTTCCAAGGAGATAGGGACTCTAACCGTAAACGAGGCGCTTAGCTTCTCGGGAATACCGCCCGAGACATTCGACTACAGGCTCGGAAGCCGCTCGGCGCTCGAATGGATCGTCGATCAGTACCAAATCACAAAAGACAAGCGCACCGGAATGGTGTCCGACCCGAACAGAGAAGACGACCCGGAGTACATCGCACGGTTGGTACGCAAAATCGTAACCGTCAGCCTGGAAACCCAGAAGGTTGTCTTGCAAATCGCAGCGTACCCATTGCAAGACGCATCGGGAGCATTGCAAAACGCAGAGTAAGTGCTGCAAGACAGACCGGGAGCGTTGCAAAACAGAGTAGGAGTGAGGCAAGGCTCATCGGGAGTATTGCAAAACAGATCGGGAATGCTGAAAAGCCGCGCTGTCCCCCGAAGCGCGTCACTCGCAAGCTCGTAAAGCTTTCGCCCCCGTGTCGCATGGGGGAAGGGGGGGACAAGGAATAAAGAAAATGCCCGCCATCGGACTCAATGACTACCTACCCGCCGTCGATAAGTTTCTTCAGCACTGGAAAGAAGCCGAAGGAGAACTCGGAAGAGCCATCGTGCTGGAAGACGGCATGACTCGGACAGACCTCGTGGCTCTGCGAACCCGGCTCTCGGCCAGCCAGACGACGCTCATCGACGCCACCAACACGATTCAAGCCACCATTGCCCGCCGCGAGCAAGGCCGCAAGGCGACGTTGCCCGTGGCGCGGCAGGTGCGAAAGGCCATCCGAAACCTGATTCCGTCGTCGGAAGAGGCCCGCGCAACCCCGGAGGTTCCCGCGACAACCGCAGGCCCGGAAAAGCAGCTTACCGCCCTGCGAGACATCGCGAATCTCTGGACGCGGGTCAATGCGCTCCCCGCCAACAGATACCCCTCGCTGACACCTCCCCTGATCGTGAGCATCGAAACCACGCCCGGCGTCTACGAAGCCGTAACCTGCGCCGCCTATACCGCTCGCGTCGCCGCGCTCGACAGTGATCTTCAAACTCTTCGCGTCGCCGAGCAGGTCAGGGTCGGGCAGGTAGAGAGCCGCGACAAGCGCATCGAGCAGATCAAGACCGCCACGAAAGCCTACGCCCGCGCCATCCAGGGACTCTTCACGGCAGGAGCGCCCACCGCCCGCTCCGTCCCAAGGCTCACGCGGTAGAGAGTCCCCCTAACCCCAATAATGGGGAACCAAATAAGGAATCCTATTCTGGTTCCCCATTATTGGGGTTAGGGGAGGGTACAATTCCCCCATGCTCCGCCCGACGCTGGTTTCCCTTATCGCGCTCTCACTGCTCTCTGCCGCTCGCGCCGACTTCTCTATCGTTCAGACCGCCCGGATGAGTGTCGGCGAGGGCGAATCGCCTGTCCAGGCCATGACGGTCTACCAGAAGGCTAAAAAAACGCGCTACGATCTCGCCGGGCGGCTCACGGTGATCCTCGACACCGACGCAAAGACCCGCACGACGCTGGATCGACTCAAGAAAACCTACTCCGTTGACCCGTACGAACCAAAGGCCGAGCCGAAGCCGCCCGGCAAGATTACCATCGCGCCGACCGAGCGCAAGACCACCATCGCCGGTCACCCCACGCGGCTGTATCTCTGGAAGACGACCATGGGCGATATTCAGATCGACGGCGAGCTGTGGGCCGCCGAAGACATCGAGCGGGTATACTTTCCCTCGATCCTGGGCGAAGGCTTCGATCAGTCGGCGCAGAACAAAGGAATGAAAGGCCATCCGCTCCGAATCCGTTTAATAACCCAGGTAAAAGGTGGCGCAAGGGCCGTACTGACCTCGGAAGTGGCGGCAATCTCCACAAAAGAGCTTCCCGAGAGCTATTTTGAGATTCCGGAAGGCTACGAAATAGAGAAAAAGCCAGAACCAAAGCCGGGTATCGAGCCGCCACCGCCTGCACCCGCTCAAACAGACACTTTCGAGAAAGCCACAGGGCTTCGGGCGCGGTTTCGAGGCAAGGCGACCCGGCTCAACCTGGTCCCCAACTGGCTTCCCGATGGGCGCTTCTGGTACGACAGCGGGCGCGGGTTTGTGCTCGTCGATCCGAAAACGGGCACGAAGTCCGTAGTCGCCGACCCGAAAACCCTTCCTGGCACCGGCGCGACGCTTCCTCCCGTTCATCCGAGCGATCTTCGTGCGGGCGGCGGGAACGGCGAGACAAAAATAACGTTTGTGAACCGGACCAGCACGCCTGTAAAAATCTTCTGGCTCGAAGACGAGACCCAGAAGCGGGAGTACACAACGCTTCAGCCGGGCAAAGACTGGTCGCAGAACACCTATATCGGGCACGCCTGGCTGGTTACCGACGAACGAGCCGCACCGCTGGTCGGTTTTATCGCTGCCGAAGGTGCGAGCGTCGCCCAGATCGATGGTAAGACGGTTCGGCCTCGTCCGCGCGCCCTCGATGCATCGTTCAGCCCCGACGGAAAGTGGCACGTGGTCTGTGAGAAATTCAATGTTGTCTTAAAACCCGTTGCGGGCGACGAACCCGCGCAGATTCTCACCACGGACGGCACAAAAGCGAGCTTTTACAGCCCCCCCATTCGCTGGTCACCGAATTCTCAGTTCTTTACGACCGATAAAACCGTCCCCGGCCAGCACCGTGAAATTCCGATTATTAGCTCCTCGCCGAAAGATCAGACCCAGCCAAAAATAAGACAGATTCGCTACGATAAGCCCGGTGACAGGTTGGATATCAGCCGCCCGGCGCTCTTCGATGCAAAAAACAAAAAAGAAATCTCTATCTCAGACCGTGAAACTCTGCTGAGCAACCCGTTCGGTTCGGAAGACCCACAGTGGGCACCGGATTCGTCGAAGTTCTACGTCAGCTACAATCAGCGCGGCCATCAGCTCTACCAGATTCTCGAAGTGACGAACTCGGGAAGCTCTCGGGTGCTTTTAGAAGAAAAATCAGCCACGTTTATCGACTGGACCAATAAAATCTTCTTTCAGAGACTGGATAAGACCGGCGAAGCACTCTGGATGAGCGAGCGCGACGGCTGGAATCACCTGTATTTGTTTGATTTGAAGACCGGGAAACTTAAAAAACAGCTTACCAAAGGAAACTGGGTTGTTCGAGGCGTCGAGCGGGTGGATGAAGAGCGACGAGAGGTGATTCTTCGGGTCGGGGGAGTCTATCCGGAGCAAGACCCGTACTTTGTTCACTATGCGAAACTCAGTCTCGACACGGGCAAGCTCACCCTGCTCACCGACGGCGACGGCACGCACTCCGCCAAGTTCTCACCTGACGGCGCGACGTTTGTCGATACCTATTCGCGGGTGGACCAACCGCCCGTCCACGAGCTTCGCAGTGTACTTACGGGCAAGAAACGCAGTGCTCTGGAGAGCGCCGACGTGTCCGAGCTTCTCAAGCTGGGCTGGAAAGTGCCTGAACGCTTTGTTGCCAAAGGTCGAGACAGTAAAACCAATATTTATGGCCTGATCTTTCGGCCCTTGAACTTCGACCCGACGAAAAAATACCCGGTAATCGAGAATATCTATGCCGGACCACACGGACAGCACGTCCCCAAGCTCTTCTCCGAGGTCTATGGCTCTCAAGAATTGGCGGAGCTGGGCTTTATCGTGGTCCAGATAGACGGCATGGGGACGAACTGGCGCTCCAAAGCCTTCCACGATGTCTGCTGGAAGAACATCGCCGACGGTGGCTTTCCCGACCGAATCGCCTGGATGCGGGCCGCAGCTGAGAAGTATCCGGAGCTTGATCTCTCTCGGGTCGGAATTTTTGGAACGAGCGCGGGCGGACAGAACGCGCTCCACGCGCTGCTACTTCACGGCGATTTCTACAAAGTGGGCGTCGCGGACTGTGGCTGTTACGACAATCGGATGGACAAGGTCTGGTGGAACGAGCAGTGGATGGGCTGGCCGATTGGCCCGCACTACGCCGAGCAGTCGTGCGTGACGCTGGCTCCGAACCTGACCGGAAAGTTGTTTTTGCTGGTCGGGGAGGAAGACACCAACGTCGATCCGTCCAGCACGATGCAGGTTGTGGATGCGCTGATCCGCGCCGACAAGAACTTCGACCTGCTGGTCGCGCCCGGTGTCGGCCATGGCGTCTTGGGCACGCCCCACGCCCGTCGCCGAATGTGGGATTTCTTTGTGAAAAACCTCCAAAAATAACAAAGCGGCTCCGGGGAGACTGTGGGGGAGTCTCCCCGGAGCCGCAGCCTCAGCGTCGCGGTCTCTCGAAATCGAAGTGAACGGCAGGTCGCATGGCGTTTCTCCTTTCTCCGGTGTTTCGGCTTAAAGAATGATCTCCGGCGTGCCCCAGGTGGTAACTGGCGTCGGTGGCAAAACAGGAAAATCAGGTGCGCCGATAATCTCGGGAAAGGTGAACGAGAAATCGGTTCCCGGCGACGTATCGAAATAGTGGGGGAACATGCCCGGCCCAGACTGGCCGAGGAGCGATTTTTTTGCCCATTTCTTACCGATCTGCACGAGTGGTTTGTTCTCGCTCCGCTTGACGCCCCAGCCGATTCCGACGCTTTCACAGACCACATCGAGCGCGGTGCGCAGAGAGACGTTTTCAAACGTAAAGCTGTGGCGCTTGCCCTCGGGAATGTCTTCTTCCAGAACGTAGCTCACGTCGGCCTGCTTGAGAAGCGTCTTGAGAACCTCGCGGATGTCCTGATCTTTGACATCGAGGCTCACCATCTTGCTCGGCAGAAAGCTCTGGATCAAGGTTGCGTTGGCGGGAAAGCCCGGTCGCCCTGGCATAGAGACGATTTCTGGTAGCCTGGTGCGAATCTGCGCGAGCGCCTCGCGGGATGTCACGAGGGCGTTCTCAAAGTCTTTTCGGGCCTCGGCGGGGAAACTGCTGAAGCCGGAAACGGTGTAAACTTCGACTGCGCTACGCTTTTTCAGCCGAACGACGATCTTGTCGTCGTCGTCGGTCACATAGGCCGTGGCTCCTGCGAGGCGACCGATAGCAGCCAGAGCGTCACGCGTCTGGACGTTCTTGATTGAGAGCGAGATCTGCGGCGCGGCGACGCCTTCGTCGATCTCGACCTTGTCGGCGGACTTTCCGGCGGCTCTCAAAACTTGCTTGATGGCATCGCCTGGCTTTTCGTTTTTGATGTTGAGATTGATCTCTTTTTCAAGCCAACCGGGGGAGGCACTGGCGAGCGTGAGACCTCGGGTCATCTTGAGGCGGCCTGGACGTGCCGGATCCTGATGGGCGTGAGCGACGCTGACGAGCGCAAGGAGCGTGAGAAGAACAAGACTTTGTTTCATGGTGGTGGGTTACTCCAGGGAGATTGCGCCATCGCCTTGAGGGACAGAGGCGGCACCGGCGTGCAGGCGCACTCCTCCGGTCTCCTCATCGTGCTCGGCGACGACGACAGGGACGATTTTTGGCGACTCGTCCAGAGAGATGGCGTCCTTGGGCAGGGGTTTCTGCTCACTGACATACTGATAGGAAGCGACTTGTAGCCCCTCTTCACGGGGAGCCAGCGTTTCCCGATACCGACGGCGATGAGAGCGAGCATGGGCTTGCACGTGCTTGCGAGGGGCGGGCGCGTCCAGAGCGCGATGACGGCGCAGCCGTCGGGGGCGAGAGACCGCTGCCACCGGTACGGGGCGTGGCATCTCGACCTGATAGGGAGGGAAGACCTGCGGCGGGGCATCAGGAGTCTCCGGAAGCTGTGGCGCAGGCGTCGAGTAGGGAACAGGCGAGAGACTCACCGAAACCTCGGGACGCATTACGGCAACCGCGAGAACTCCGGCGAGGGCTGCGCCGCAGGCCGAGAGTGCGGGAATCCAGGCGAGCTGGCGCTTCGGCGCGGGCTGGAGCGCCGCCCGAATGAGACCTGCGGGCATCGCGCGGTCTGGCTCCCAGTCGGCGGCGGTGCGCAAAAGGCTCTCGATGCGGCTCTCGGAGCGGTTATCGGGTCGGTTCATCGAACACTGCATTCTTTCATCAAGGGTGTCCCGGTGCGCTGGCTGGCTGCCTCGTTCTCCGTAAAATCGGCTTCCTCGTGGCCCGGCGCAAGATCGCCAAGCTGCGTCTGAAGCCGCTTCAGCCCGGCTTTGACCCGGCTTCGAATCGTGCTCTCGGGGACGTTTTCCAGGCGCGAGACCTCGGCCAGGGAGTATTCCTCGAAGTAGATCAGCCAGATCGGGCTACGCTCGCGCTCGCTGAGCGTCGCGACGGCGGCTCGGATGCGGCGCTGCTGGTCGCGGGCGAGTGCGGCTTCGTCGAGGGGGAGGGCGGTTGTATCGGGTTCGTCGGGGCGGTCGCTGCTGCCGCCGGGCTGCTGGTTCCAGAACAGAACCTTGCGTTTCCAGGCGGATTTGTGATGATCGTGGGCCGTGTTGAGCGCGATTCGGCAGAGCCAGGCCGAGAACGGCGCATCGCCCCGGTAGGTCGGCAGAGATCGGAACGCTTTCACCATGGCGTCCTGCGCGAGATCGTCGGCATCGTCGCGGCGACGGGCGACCGAGGCGACCGTGTGCCAGACGCGTCTGCGATGCTGCTCACAGAGCTGCGCAAAAGCATCTCGGTCTCCTCCTTGCGCCCGCTCTACCAGGCTACGTTCTTGCGGATCCATCATCGTCTTATCCTGAAGACGAGCCACCCGAACAAAACCGCGATTTCCCCCCGACGTTCATGTCGGCGGGGAGATGCCGAAGCTATTTGAGCGTGAAGCTGAGTTTTTTCTTGCTGGCGACGGCTTTTCCGGCTTTGAGGGCAGGCTCCCAGGTCCAGCGTGCGAGCACCGCAAGAATCGCTTTGTCGGTCTCGTCGTTGCCGGTTTTCTTGGTCAGCTCGGTCGTGTGTGCGCCGTCCATGCCGACGGAGACCTCGGCTTCGACGGAGCCTTTGAAGCCCAGCTTTGTGACGCTTTCTTCTTTGGCGGGGTCGAGCCAGAAGATCGTCAGTGCCTCGCGGTCTTCATCCCCTTCGGCAGGCGAGGGGGTGGTTTTAGGGGGAGCGGGGGGCGGGTCTTTCTTGACAACCACGACTGGTGCCGCTTTCTCGGGGGCGTCGGCGGGTGGATTGAGCGCTTCCAGCGTCTCGTCGCCTGCCGGGGGCAGGGTGACATCGCGGTAGACCTTGCCGGTCGCTTTGTGGCGCACCAGCACCCGGACGACGCTGCCATCGATGCAGGCCATCGTGGTTTCTGTGTTCCACGGCTCGGCGATGGTGGGCGCATGGCCGTAGACCAGCTCGAATCGCGCCCGCTTGAGCGAGACGAACCGCACGCCGACCACGACCTCCAGATCGCCGGTGGCTCTGCGGGCTTCGTCGGGCGGTACTTGCGAGCGGACGGAGAACTTGTTGTCGCCCGGAGAGAAAACATCGTCGGGGAGCTTCGTGGTGTTGAGAATATTAATGGCATATTCTCGGACGCTGGAGCGCTGAACCGTCACCTGGCGACCATCGGACGACTTCCCGAGGTAGCGCCCCTGGTCTTCCGTGATCGTGTCGATCACCAGCGGCGTCCCGCGTTTCTCGCCGGGCGTCTCGTGGTCGGGCTTGTGTCCGGCAATCGCCACTAACTTTTCGGTATCGGCGTCGTACTGGTAGTTCGCGTTGCCTTTGGTCGTGTTGCGGTTCTTCACCGGGAAGTAATAGACCCGCCCGAGGTCGAACGACTTCTCGACACGCTTCATGAAGTCGCGCGTTTTTTCAAACTCGTCGGTCTTGGTCATCGTGCGAGCCGCATAGAACGACGCGTAGATCGTCGCCGGTGGCTCCACCAGAACCTGGGACCGCGCCCCTGATGCCAGTAGAAACAACAGCCCCATCGCTGCCGCAAGAACCGTCCGTCTCATTGTTGTCCCAAACCCCCGCCCGTAAATATACCAGGTTTCAGGCTTCGAGGCCCGATTCGTCCATGAGCCGGGGCAGAAACGCCGTCGAAAGCTCGTTGCTCCGGTAGCGCGGATCGGCCAGAATGGTTCGCAGGAAGCTGGCGTTGGTCGCGACTCCGGTGACTTTAAGTTCCTTGAGCGCACGCTCGGCGCGGGCGATGGCCTGAACTCTGTCCGGTGCCCAGACGATGATCTTGGCGAGGTTGGCGTCGTAGTAGGGCGGGATCGCGTAGCCCGAATAAATCTGCGTATCGACGCGAACCCCGAGGCCGCCCGGAAGCTGGACCTCGGTGAGTGTCCCGACCGACGGCGCAAAGCCCCGGCTCGGGTCTTGCGCTGTCAATCGGCACTCGATAGCGTGCCCGGTCCACTCGATGTCGCGCTGCGCCAGCGTTAGTTTCTCGCCCGCCGCGATCCGAATCTGCCACTGGATCAGATCGACGCCCGTCACGGCCTCGGTCACCGGATGCTCGACCTGGATTCGGGTGTTCATCTCCATGAAATAGAACTCGCCCTCGGGTGTATAAATAAACTCGACGGTTCCCGCGTTCGCATAGCCCGCCGCTTTTGCCGCGCGCACCGCCGAGTCGCCGACCCTGGTGCGTTGCTTTTCGGTCAGCGAGACACTCGGGGCTTCCTCGACGACTTTCTGGTGACGACGGGTCTGGACCGAGCACTCGCGCTCGCCGAGGTGAATTCCGTGTCCGTGCTCGTCGAAGAGCACCTGAACCTCGATATGCCGCATCTCCCGGATGTATTTTTCGAGGTAGACGCCGCCGTTGCCGAACGCTGCCTCTGCTTCGGCCTGGGCGACTTTCAGCTCTTTGAGAAGCTCTTCTTCGTCGTGTACCACCCGGATTCCGCGTCCGCCGCCGCCCGCCGTGGCCTTGAGAATCACCGGGTAGCCGATTTTTTTGGCAAGCCGAAGCGCCTCGGCGTCGGAGCTTAAAAGCCCTTCCGAGCCAGGCACCGTCGGAACTCCGGCTTTCTTGGCCGTGGCCCGCGCGGTCGCTTTGTCGCCCATTTTTTCGATGGCGGCGATCGGCGGCCCGATGAACTTGATCCCACACGACGCGCAGACTTCGGCAAAACTCGCCACTTCCGAGAGAAATCCGTAGCCTGGATGCACGGCCTCGGCCCCGGTGATCAGCGCCGCGCTCACAATATTTGGGATATTGAGATAGCTGTCTTTGCCTGGCCCCGGCCCGACACACACCGACTCATCGGCAAGCTGGACGGCAAGCGAGCTTTTGTCGGCCTCGGAGTAGACCTGGACCGTGGCGATGCCAAGCTCCTGGCAAGCCCGAATGATGCGAACCGCGATCTCGCCGCGATTGGCGATTAAAATTTTTTTGAACATAGACTAGTAGGGATTGACGAGGCGACCGGTCTGGGGATCGTAGCCGTAAGGCTTGTGGGTGGTCGGCTCGATGAGCATCTCGGGGGTGACGCCGTAGCGTTTCAGCTCGCTTAAGCTTTGTGGCGGCTGGTCGTCGTGGTCCATTTTGTACATCGCGATGGCCTGGGCGAGCTGACCGAGGTAGCTGATGCCCTGGACCTGCTGGGCGCGCTCGCGCGGCGAGCGGTGTTTCTTGCCGGTGAGCGCATCTTTCCCGCCGAGGTAGCGCGGGAGGATCAGCGCCATCAGAATCAGCATGATCGCGACGACGATCAGCACTTCGATCAGCCCGAAGCCCCGATTGTTTTTCCCCTTCCTTGCGGCAGGGAAGGGGCCAGGGGATGGGTTCATCGAGCGGCTCCGCGCGTGATCTCGAACAGCGCCTGGCCCCACTCGACCGGCTGGCCGTCCTGGACGAGAAGCGCGTCGATGGTGCCGTCGATGGGGGAGACGCAGTCGTTCATCAGGCGCATGGTCTCGATGTGCCCGAGCACCTGCTTTGCCTTGACGCTATCTCCGCTGCCGACTGGCTTTCCGGTGAGCGCATGGAAGATCCCGACGAACCCCGCTCGGACGGTCTCGGTCTTTGAGACTGGGGGTGCGACCGAGGCGGGGGCGGGCTGCGACTCCACAGGCTCAACCGCGACGATTCCGACGGGCACGCCCCCGCGCCGCAGGCGCAACGTCGCCCCCGCGTGGCGGACCTCGACCTCGGTGAGCGACGGGACATCGCTTAGCACCGAAGCCAGTGCCTCAATCTGCTCGTGATTCATCAGGCCATTATACCGCGAGACCCGCCCCGATAACCCGCCCACACGAACGTGGGCGTCTGGGAGCCTTCGGCTACGAAGTCGCTCCGCGACAAACCCCATTTGGCATGTCGCGGAGCGACTTCGTCGGCGAGGCACGAGACGCCATAGACGCCGGGTACCCAGCCGCTGGGTGTTTTATCTGGGCGGGCGATCCGGGGGGCGGTCAGATTTTCTTGACGAAGATCGCCCACTCCAGAGTCTGGAGGGCTTTTGAGACGATCATAACCGCCAGAGAGATGACGATGGACCACACCGCCCAGTCCGCCAGTTGAATATAATTGCGGGGCGCACCGCCGTTCTGCGAGAACGAAAGATGCTGGATAAAGCTGTCGAGCCGCCCGAGAAGCACCTTGACGACCGCGAAGCTGGGCTGGGAGAGCGCAACGGCAGCGGCGATGGTTCCCAGAATCGTCAGGGGCAGGAAGATTCGGTATTTTTCGCGCTGGTGCTCGTTGTAGATGATGCAGTTGCGGCAGCGCTCCGCTTTTTGCCAGTTGGAGAGCTGAGCCTTGCGCGGCGCTTGATTGGTCGGCGAGGCAAAGTTGCTCTCCGAGGCAGGAGCCATCTCCAGCATCACGCCTTTGACTTTCTCGGCGGCGTTGGAGACGATGTCCTCGTCGCAGTAGCAACCACGTCGCTCGCGCCAGCAAGCCTTGCGCTGCTGGAAGATCGGGCAGTGCGTTCGGATGAACTCACGGCAGTACGGGCCTTCCCAGCACTTGGCGAGCACACTGGTGCGGATCGGGCGGCTCTCTTTGATCGCTCCGGTGCCGAACTCCATCTCCCGCGAGTCGAAGACCTTCTCCCGAACCGCCGAGATGGTTTTCAAATACAGGTCTTTGAATATCAGAAACGCACCGAGAGCAGCAGGCGCAATGGCGGCCTTGGGGAAGATTGAGAGCGCGAGCTTGATCCCGTTGGTCATCGCGCCGCCCCCGAAGTTGGTGTAGCCAAACGGAACCCCGAGGCCGAGCAGAGCCGCTGTGACCAACAAAATCCAGCCGGTGCTCTCCGCCTGGAAGAAGCAGATCGTCGCGCAGATCGCCCCGACGATCAGGCCGCCTTGAAGCGCCGTACCAGCGATCCCGAGGTTCGACTGAACCCGAAGCCGGTCGGCGTGTGTCATGGCGTCGTAGCTGGCGAGCTGACCGGAGAAGACCCCATAAAGCAGATAAGCCGTCGCCAGAAGTGTCACGACACCGCTGATCATCAGTGCCGTCTGTGCCACAGAAAGTAAACCAGGTACCAGGAACGAAACTCGGCCCTCTTCTTCGTCGTTCATTGCAGCTATCGAACCTCCTTGTCTCCTGCCCGATCTACGTTCGGGTTACTTGACACGCTCCAGATAGGTATCGTTGCGCGTGTCGATCTTGAGCTTGTCGCCCACGTTGATAAAAAAGGGCACGGCGACCACCGCGCCGCCCTCGACGGTCGCAGGCTTGGTGCCGCCCGAGGCTGTGTCGCCACGGACTCCTGGATCGGTCTCGATAACCGCCAGCACCAGAGAGTCGGGAACCGTCACCTGGATAATGACTTCTTTGTGCTTGACGACCTGGACATCCATGTTTTCTTTCATATACTTGGACTGACTACCGATTAGTGCCTGGGGAACCCCGGTTTGTTCGAAGGTTTCCATGTCCATAAGAAAGTACTCGCCGTCCTGGCTGTACAGATACTGCATCGCCGAGCGATCTAAAATCGCCTGGTCCATCTTTTCTCCGGCGCGCCAGGTCTTGTCGATGGTCGCGCCCGTGCGCAGATTTCTTATCTTGCTTCGAACAAACGCCCCGCCCTTGCCCGGCTTGACGTGCTGAAACTCGACGATGGTGAAGATGTCGTTATCGAAGAGGAGGGAAAGACCGTTGCGAAAGTCGCTGGTGTCCATAGGTAGATTCTGATTCTCCTGTGAGAAGTGTTGTATTTTCAGTATAACATGAAAAAACTCCCCCGGCGATTTCGCCGGGGGAGTTTTGAGGGGAGATGCGCTTAGAACTTGACGTTGAAGGTTCCTGTCAGGACGCTGCCCTTGGGAGCCGCCGAAGCCGCGAAGTTCTTGTAGTCGATCATCTGGTAGCCGAGCTTGAAGCTGGTGGACGTGCTGAGCTGGGTGCCGTAGCCGACGTTCACGTAGTTCTGCTTGACATTACCGGCCTTGACCTTGTTCTGCTCCGCGCCGACCATCAGCGTGCCGCTGCCGAGTCCCAGGGAGACTCCGCCACGGACATTGGTGATCTCGGTGGTGCCCCAGTCGTACTGGTGAAGCTCACCCGAGAGACCGAGCTTGCCGACCGGGATGCTGGCCTTGCCGTAGTATCCCTTGATGTCGGTCGGGTTCTGGTAGGTGCCGAGGCGCTCCCACGCTCCGGGCGCGTTGAAGTTGCGCTCGATGTTGCGGTAGCCACCGGTCAGATCGACCTTGCCGAACATCCGGCTCGCCGTGACATCCGTCGCCACGTTCTTCGAGCGGCTGCCGGGAACATCGTTCTCGGAGCGGTTGTAGCTGCCCATCACGCCGAAGCCCGCGATCTTGCGATCCGCGCCGACGCCATAGACATAGCCCTGGGTTCCGAGTCCCTGCGTACCGAACGCCAGGCCCGTCGCCGAAAGGTTGACGCCAACAATCGAGGGAAGGGTCACATGGGCACCCGCCATCTGCTCAATCGGAGCGCCGCCCACACGAGCCGCACCGGGGGAGACGAACGAGCCGATGCCCGTCGCGCCGACGGTGAGCATCTTGGTCGGGATGTTGGAGACAAAGTTGATCGGATCGACCTTGGCCAGGATGGCCTTGATACCGATCTTGCCGATGCTCGCATCCGCCACGACGCCGTCCACCGGGATGTTGCCACTGTCGGTGTTCTCGTTGTCGAGGTAGAAGATCGGATCGATCGCCTTGAAGGTGTAGGGCGTGAACTGAGTCGGAATGCGGCCCACGTTCAGCTTGGTCTCGCCGAGGATCGGGAGGTTCGCGCTGGTGCCGAGGATCGCCGACCAGATCGTGGTCTGCTGGGTCAGGTTCGCCCCTGCGCCACGGCTCGCGCCGTTGGCGTAGCTCAGGTAGTTACCGTGGTTGATGCGAACGTTGAGGCTCGTCTTGTCGTCCGGGGTGAAGCCCAGATCGACGTTGAGGTCGTGGAGCGCACGGGTGTCGTTGAGCATCGTCTTGTTCGAGCCGGTGACGCCGAAGCCGTCGCGGTCGGTCAGGGTGTTGACCGGACCGCCGTTGACGCCGCTGGAGCGACCGTTGGCGCGGGCATAGACGCTGAAGTTGCCGCCGACTTTGGGAAGCTTGGCGATGGTCTCTTCGAGCTTCTTGACGCGACCGTCGAGGCCGTCGAGGCGCTTCTTGATGCTGTCCACATCGACGCCGAGGGTGTTGAGCTCGGTCTGGAACTCGCCGGTCAGCTTGCGGAGGGTGTCCACATCGCTCTTGCTGGCCATGCCCTTGAGGTCGCCCTTCATGGCGACGCCCGACATATCGACTTCACGCGGGGTGCCGCCGCCCGTTTCGCCCTTCTTGGCGAAGTTGGCTTCGAGGTTCTCCAGCAGGCGCGCGATGATCACGGCCATCTCGTAGCGGGTCAGGTTGCGCTTGCCCCGCAGCATGCCGTCCGGGTCGCCGATGAGAACCTTCGGGTTCATGCTCGCGAGCTTCTCGATGGCCGCATAGGACCAGTGGTCGTTCGGGACGTCCTTGAACGAGCCGTCCTGCGCAAATGCTACTCCGGCGAGCAGCGTGGAGCACACCGCGAGGCTCGCCATCAGTAAATTCTTCTTCATATATCCTCCTGGATTTGGGGGCCAGGCTTGCGTCGCGCCATGCTCAAGCTCTTTCTTGAAGTTTCGATCCAGCCATCCAGGGTAGTGTCCATGTTGCCTTCCTGCCCGGCCCGATCCACGCTCCAAAAAGCGCCCGAATTTTTGCGACTGCGTCCCAGCCACCCGCTCAGACACTCAAATGTCGGCAGGAGTTTCAATAATCTTTTCTTTTTTTCCCGTATTTTTGACAGGGTAGCTCGACGGCCCGGTGAAAAAGCTCGGCGGCCAATAAAACCGGTGGCCCGATCAACACGAGCTGAAGCGCCAGAGTCGCTCCGAAGCCCGGCGGGTGCGGCAGGCGGCTTGTGAGCTTGAGCAGCAGAAACAGCAGGGGATAGTGCACCAGGTACAGACTATAACAACGCGTCCCGACCGGAGCCGCAAGGCGAGCGAGCCTCGGGCCGAGCTTTCCGTGGAGCGCCCCGAGAGTGAGTCCGAGAATGCCGAGCAGCGCGGCGATCTGCGCGATAGGTCCGGGATGACCCCAGAAAAAAAGCATCCCGCCCAGCCCGAGAAGCCCGAGTGCGTCCCAGAGATAGCTCTCGTGGGCAAGTTTCCCTCCAAGGCGGACGAAGCGCCCGGCCAGCGCCAGCCCGAGTAGAAAAAAATGCCCG
This sequence comes from Armatimonadota bacterium, assembly GCA_031363095.1. Classification (GTDB taxonomy): domain Bacteria; phylum Armatimonadota; class Armatimonadia; order Armatimonadales; family Armatimonadaceae; genus JANLTX01. Next base: position 14,914 of record JANLTX010000020.1, read on the forward strand.
TCGGAGAGAGACGAGCGATCCAGGTGCCAGCGCACCAGCCACGGATTTCCGAGCGCCGACCCGAGCGCCCCGGCCAGTGCTCCCAGCCCGAGAAGCCACTCGGCCCGAGGGTTTTTGAAGAGCTTTCCCAGAAAAGGAGCGATTGCGTAGAACTGGACTTCTATCTCCAGGCTCCAGGCGACCGGAAGGATCCGGCTCCACGCTCCAAAGAGAATATTGTGGAGAAAAAGAGTGCTGGCAAGAAGCGACGGAAGCAGCTCGCGCCCGCCCGCCCACCCGAGGGCAAGCTGCCCGAGTAGCGCCCCGAGCAGCGCCAGGTAGTACGGCGGGAGAATCCGAAACACGCGTCGGCGCACGTACTCGCGCCAGGAAAACGGCTGATTTGCACGGGCGAAGGGCAGCCCGACCAGAAACCCGGAGATCGCAAAGAACAGGGCGACGCCGACGCCGCCCGCGCCCGCAAGCCGCGCGAGTAGCCCGTGCGAGTCGAGCGCCGGGACTGCGCGAAGCAGGCCCGTCGAGAGATGCAGCACAAAAACCAGCCCGATTGCCAGTGCCCGCAGCCCGTCGAGTGCGGGAAGCTTTCCCATTTTTTAGCGCTTGTAGGGAAACGTGAAGCGGGACTCATCGGTCAGCATGAAGTTGCGCTTGGCGGCGAAGTTCGCCTCGCGTCCGAAGAACAGCTTGAGCCAGTACTCCACGATCTCGGGGTCCACGGGCACGCCGTCGGGGCGGGTGATGGCAAGCTCATAGGACCAGATCTCCGATTGCGGGTCTTTGTCCAGCGTCAGCTCTAAAATTAGCTCGCTCAGGTAGCGTCGATAGCGCTCCCGGTCGATGAACCCGAACGGAACCAGCGGCGCGACGGTGAGCGGCTCGTTGTTGGCGAGGGTCCACATCTCCCGGACAAGCAGCTCGTCGTCTTGCCGCGAACGCTTCTTCAGCATCTCAGCCCGCCAGTCTCTCCGGGTTCAGCCCCAGCAAGTCGTCCACGACAAACCTTCCGTCTTTTCGGATCAGGGTGTCGTCCAGCCAGATCTCGCCGCCGCCGTACTCGGGGCGCTGGATAAACACCATGTCCCAGTGGACCTCGCTCTTGTTGCCATTGCCTGCCGTTGCGTAGGCCTGGCCCGGCGTAAAGTGAAAGCTGCCGTCGATCTTTTCGTCGAACAGGGTATCTTTCATCGGGTGCTGGATAAACGGGTTGAAGCCCAGCGAGAACTCTCCGATGAACCGTGCGCCTTCGTCGGTGTCCAATATCTCGTTGAGTCGCCGGGTTTCGTTTGCGGTCGCTTCGATGATTTTTCCGTCTTTGAGAACCAGGCGAATGTTTTCAAACAGTGTCCCCTGATACAAACTTGCGCAGTTGAACTGAATCTCGCCGTTCACCGACGTTTTAACCGGGCAGGAATAGCACTCGCCATCGGGGATATTGCGCTCGCCGGAGCACATCACCGCCCCGATGTTCTTAATCGAGAAGGTTAAATCGGTGTTTTGACCCGTCAGTCGGACCCGGTCGGCCTCTACCATTCTTTTGTGGAGCGGCTCCATGGCGTGGGCCATTTTTGCATAGTCGAGTGTGCAGACTTTAAAATAAAAGTCTTCAAAGCCCTCGATGCTCATTCCGGCAGCCTGGGCGAACGCGGGAGTCGGCCAGCGCAGCACGACCCACTTCGTGTCGTTGACCCGAATGTCCGTGACGGGCTTCCACCAGTGTTTCTGATACAGCGCCAGCTTCTCGGCGGGGACATCGCTCATCTGAAGGGCGTTGTGTGCGCCGCGAATCCCGATATAGGCCTGCATTCCGTCCATGCGTGCGCTCTCGTGCTGACCGATAGCGATCATCTGCTCTTCAGTAGCGCCCTGGTAGAGGCGTCTTAGCACTCGCGTGGAGCGGGTTTCGACGAAAGGAACTCCTCCTGCCGCGACGACGTTATCAACAAGAGTGGCGACGAACAGTTCGTCGGTGTCAAAAGCCTCGATGAGAACTCGCTCTCCAGGAGCAAGCCGGGTGGCGTGGCCGACGAGGGTTCTGGCGAGCAATTCATAGCGTAGATCAGGCATGCCTGCATTGTACCGTGACGGGTATTTTGAATCGTCTTGTAATTGTCTCAAAATTTGAGTTGTCGGTTCAAGACAAATTTCTGAGAATTTTAACCAAAAACCTGGAAAATTACTTGTATTTTCTCCCGAAGTCGGTATACTCCGTGTTGAAAATGGCTCGATAATTGAGAGACAGGTTAGAATTAACCGATTCTATTTGAGAAAGTCTCCCCGGTATCTAACAAAGCAGCCGTTATCCCAGGGATTCTAGGTGAGGTGAAGACTCTGATGAAAAATCGAATCGGGCTGAAATGCCCATTAACTATGACGCAACTACGCGTCTTGCAAGCCGCTGCCTGGTACGGAACCAACAGCGAGGGACTATCGGCTGAACTGGAGTTGTCCAAGCACACGATCAACAACCACTTCAGCCATATAAACCAGCTCTTAGAGTGCCCTTCGCGTGCAGACTCGGTGCTCTTATCGCTAAGAAACGGCTGGATCGAGCTTATGCCTGAGCGATCGAGCCGCCGCCAGTCAACTAAAAAGGCGTCCTACGCCCAGGCGGCCTGAAAGCGTCTCTGAAACCATCCGGTGCGCTCCGTTGCGCACCGGGCAGGTTTTAACGAGACTTATTTACTTTTCTGGACGCATCAATGGAAAGAATATCACATCTCGAACGGATTTCGCCCCCGTGAATAGCATCGCAACCCGGTCTATTCCCATGCCGAAGCCGCCTGTAGGTGGCATTCCGTACTCCAGCGCCCGAATATAGTCCGCGTCGTACGGGTGCGCTTCGTCGTCGCCTGCCGCTTTCTGGCCGCCCTGAAACTCGAAGCGCTCTCTCTGATCGATAGGGTCGTTGATCTCGGAAAACGCATTGCCCGTCTCCCGCCCGGCCAGATAACACTCAAAGCGACGGGTTAAGTGCGGCTCGCCCGGTTTCTTGCGCGCCAGTGGGCTGGTCTCGTACGGAAACTCCGTGATGAACGTCGGCTGGATCAGCGTCGGCTCGGTCAGAAGCTCGTTGAGCTTCTCGATAATCCCCCCGACCCCATGTTCTTTCTCCGGGTCGCCGCCCACGCGGGCCAGCGCCGCCTTCGCCGAATCAAGCTCCAGAAGCTCGCTCTTCTGAATCCTGCCCCCCGAGTTTTTCTCGATGCCATCGAGCATCGGAAGCCGCGCCCAGGGCTTGCCGAAGTCTAAGATCGTCCCGCCCGTGAGAGTGAGCGTGTCGCCGCCCGTGACCTTCCGGCAGATGTGCAGAAACATCTGCTCGACCCGGTCCATCATGCCTTCTAAATTGGTGTAGGCCTCGTAGAACTCCAGAAGCGTGAACTCGGGGCTGTGGTCCGCATCGATACCCTCGTTGCGAAACACCCGGCCCAGCTCGTAGACCTTCTCGATCCCGCCGACAATAAGCCTTTTTAACGGAAGCTCCAGCGAGATTCTCAGGTGCATATCGAGCTTCTCGGCGTTGTGATACGTGTTGAACGGGCGCGCAGCGGCCCCCGTAGCATCCATAACCAGTGTCGGGGTCTCGACTTCTAAATAATTCTCGCCATCTAAATACTCCCGAATGGCCCTGGTGATCGCCATCCGCGTTTTAAGTACATCGCGAGCATCGGTGTTCACAAAGAGATCGACATAACGCTGTCGGTAGCGAATTTCTTTGTCTTTCAGCCCTCCGACGACTTTTTTCTCGCCGTTTTTATAGTAGGTTCGGGGGAACGGCGGCTGGCGCAGGGCTTTTGCGAGCAGCTCGGCCTTGTCTGCTTTGATGGCCCAGTCGCCTTTTTGGGTCTGAAAAACCACGCCCTCGACGCCCAGAAAGTCGCCGAGGTCTAAATACTCCTGAAGATGCTTTTGAAGCTCTGGCTGGTCGTCTTTGGAGACAAAAACCTGGCCCTCGCCGCTGGTATCGGTCAGCCCGAGAAACGGAAAGCGCAGGCTGTGCACCCGCCCGGCCACGGCAACTCTCTGGCCCACAAGCGTGCTGCTACGGGTCCGAACGTCGGCCATCAGGCACGTCCGCTCGAAGCGCTCGGCCTCGAACGGGTCTTTGCCTGCGGCCCGTAGCTCCTCCAGCTTTCGAAGGCGCTCGGGATGGACCGCGTCCATCGCTTTTTCTTCGTCGGTTCGCTCGTCGGTAGGTGTCTCTATGTTCGTATCGCTCACACGAGCATTGTATCGCGGCTCGCCCGCCCGTATGAACACGGGCGTCTGGGCGCCTCGTGCCTCGCCGACAAAGTCGCTCCGCGACACACCGACCATTAGATTTGTCGCGGAGCGACTTTGTCGAGCTTGCTCGCCCAGACGCCCACGTCTGTGTGGGCGCTATGGTGCGGTGAGGGTGCGGGCCGACGAGACAACCGAGCCGCCGCTTTTTTGCAGCGTTCGGATCAAAACCGGCTCGCGCGACTTCACCCGATTGAGTGCGGCGTCAGCGGCTTCGGGCGTGGAGATTTTGGTGCCGCCAATGCTCATCAGGATCGCGCCGACGGCGATTCCTGCTTCTGCCGCCGGGCTGTCCGGCTCGACTTTTGTCACGCGGACACCCGCACCGGGCAGGAGCGAGAAGCCCTTGCTCTCCTCGGCGGTCACCGGACGCGCCGTCAGCCCGAAGCGCGTAAGGCCGCCGCCGCGCGTGGGCGTGCGGACGCTCGGGCTTGTGGGCGGCGGCAGGGGCTGAGTGGGAGCCTCGGCCAGCGTCACCGGGATGGTCTTGACCTCTTTGCCGCGCAGCAGGGTGATCGTCACGCTCCTGCCGGGCGGCGTCAGGGCGATAGCCTCGCGCAGCTCGTGCTCCCGCGCGATGGGTTTCTCGCCGAAGCGGGTGATGATGTCGCCCGGCTCGATCCCGGCTTTTGCCGCCGGAGTGCCCTCGGTGCGCTGCCGGACGATCACGCCCGTCGCGTCGTCGCCCAGGAGCTTGCGGTCGCGGTCGTTGATGTCCTCGGGAACCATTCCGAGATAGCCGCGCGTGACCTTTCCTTTGGCGATGAGCTGATCGGCGACGAACCTTGCGGTGTTGGCGGGGATCGCAAACCCGATCCCCGCGCTCGTGCCGGTTGGGGAGTAGATCGCGACGTTGACCCCGATGACCTCGCCCCGGATATTGAAGAGCGGCCCGCCCGAGTTGCCCTGGTTGATGGCCGCATCGGTCTGGATCAGCGACGGATAGAGCCGGGCGGTGCGCCGCGACCCGATCTCGGTCTTGCGGTGGAGCGCGGAGACGATTCCTGTGGTCATCGAGTTCTGCTGGCCGAACGGCGAGCCGATGGCGATGGCCCACTGCCCGACCCGTAGCGTGTCCGAGTCGGCGAACGGGGCCGTGGGCAGGGGATGCCGGGGCTGGATCTTGACGAGCGCGAGATCGGACTGCCGGTCGCGGGTGACGACTCCCTCGTAGGTCTGGCCGTCGGCGAGGCGCACCTGAACCTTGCCGCTGGTTGCCCCTTCCACGACGTGATCGTTGGTTAAGATATACCCACTGTCTCGGATAATCAGCCCGCTCCCGCCCGAAATCACGACCTCTGGCTCGGCACCTTCGGGTAACGTCGGTGCGGCGTCTTCATCGCCAAAGAAGTCCATCGGGAAGCGCGCACGGGCGCGGGGGCGCGGCCCGAGAACCTCGATGGAGACCGTGGCCGGGCCGACGGAGTCCGCCACCCGCATAAAAGCGTTCTCCAGCGAGGCCGCTGTCGCGTTTTCCGTGCGCACGAGCTGGGCCGGGTCTTCGGCGACAGCCCGATGGGAGCTGTCAACAACAAGGAGGCCGCCTGCGACGCCACCGATGAGTGCGGCGAGCGGGACAGCACTGAGAGCGAGTCGTCGGGACATAAAATTCTCCGTGGTTTGTTTCTAAAGACTACTCGGCAGAAACCAGAAATCTCTGGTCCAGTCGGACGCTCTGCGGGGAGTAAGGGCCGGAGCTGATCTGGCGGGTCTGGTAGGGCCTCGGCTTGCTGCTCCAGGACGCTGTCAGGAGTCCGGGCTGACCCGGTTCCGTCATGAAGGTGCGCGGAGGCGGCTCGGGAAGCCGAACCCTCGGGGCGGGCGTCGCCGCCGCAATGAACTGATACGAGCCGACCAGGGTTCCAAACTCGTTGTAGATCGGCACCTGCCCGACGATGGTTCTGCCCACAGGCTCTTCGGCAGGGCCACCGAGCTGCGAGGTCGCGGCCCAGAGCGCGGCCAGTGAGAGCGCGGCGGTGGCGAGCGCGGTTCGGGGCCGGATCGGGGTGTCAGCGAGGCGGCGCAGTCCGTCAAAGGGCGAGGGCGGGCGGTTCTGAGCGCGGCGCGCCTCGATGACCAGAAGGTACTCCAGCTCGGCGCGGGGGCGCTGGCGGGCCAGCTCGCCCAGGAGCCGCTTGGTCTGGCGCAGGCTCTCCAGCTCGGTGCAGCAACACCCGCAGCGGTCCAGGTGCGCCTGTATCTTGAAAGTCTCTTCGGCGGAAAGCTCACCGTCGATGTAGGCGGAAAGTAGCTCGTGGATGCGTCGGCACATCATAGTCGCGTCTCTCTATCCGTTTTGGCGGAATCCGGTCAATTTCGCGCGCAGGAGCTTGCGTCCCCGGTGCAGGCGCGAGCGGACCGTTCCGAGGGAGCAGCCCATAGCGCGGGCGATCTCATCGTACGACAGTCCTTCGACATCCGCAAGGATCACGGCGAGCTGAAAGTCCGGGGGAAGCTGGCGGAGCGCGGTCTGAAGCTGGTCGTCCAGCTCGCCACAGAGCACGGTGCTCTCCGGCCCGGCACGCTCGTCGCGGAGGTCCAGCGTCGTCTCGGTGCCGGGCAGGGGCGCGTCGATGCTCTGGGTGCGCAGTTTCGCCCGCCGCCGGGTTTCGTCGATGAAGAGGTTCGACATGATCCGAAACAGCCAGTTCTCAAACGGCAGCTCGCGGCGATAGTTGTCAAAGAAACGGAACGCCCGAACAAACGCTTCCTGAGTCAGGTCCTCGGCGTCGGCGTGGTTCCCTGTCAGGCGATAGGCGATATTGTAGGCTTGTTTATGGTGGCGCACCACGAGCTTGTCGAACTCGCGCTTGGGTCGAGCGAGAGCTTGCTCGGCAAGCCGTCCCAGTGTTGTCGTTTCCGTCATCGGCGTTCCTCTTCTAACCATGCTATACGAAGCCTTTTTCGCCCGCGTTCCCGAATTCTAAAAAATTGGATACTTTTTTTCAAAAAATCTTCATACCCATCCCCCGGCCCCTTGCCCTCGCCTTTTTCCGACTTCGTCGGGGCCAGGGAAGGGGGGTCACAGAACCGCCAGGCCGCCGTCGGGGGCGAGGTTCGCACCCGTGATGAACTCGCTGAGCGGCGAGGCAAAGAACAAAACAGCGCGGGCGACATCCTCGGGGGTTGCGAGGCGGCGCAGGGGCGTTCTCTGGGCGATGGCCTCGCGCTCGGATGCGGGCATCGCCTGGGTGAACTCGGTCAGGGTCGCGCCAGGGGAGACGGCGTTCACCCGGATCCCGTGCGGCCCGACTTCCCGGGCGAGGGTGCGCGTGTAGGCAAGAGTCGCGGCTTTTGCCATGGCATGTGCGCCCTGCCCAGGGGCCGGTCTCTGGAGAAGAGTCGCCGAAAGAGTGACGATAGAGCCGCCTTGTTCCGCGATAAACGTCGGGAGGGCCGCGCGTGTGACCAGAACGACAGGTTTCACCACGGCCTGAAACTCGGTATGAATCTCGTCCCACGGCTGGGTGACGAGAGACTGAAGCGGCCCGAAGCCCGCCGCGTTGTTGACCAGAATGTCCAGCCCGCCTAGAAATTCGAGGGATTCGGTAACGAGTTGATTGGCCTGGGCTTCGTCGGTGAGGTCCGCGCAGAGCGCCCGCCCGCCAAGCTCACCTGCGAGTTCTTCGGCGGCGATTTTCGAGTGTCGGTACGCCAGCACCACGCGGGCACCCTCGGCAGCAAGAAGCCGCGCGATAGCTGACCCGATGCCCCGGCCCGCCCCCGTGACGATAGCCCGGCGGCCCTCAAGAAGGCTCACCCGGTCGTGCGCGTGCGTGCGCCCGTGAGCATCCCGCGCCCGATGAGCTGGCCGTCGAGCCAGAACTGGGAGAACGGAGCCTCGCCCAGCGTGATGAGGGCGATATCCACGAACTCGATCATGCCCAGCTCGGCGCGAAACTGAAGGGCCGAGTCGCCATCGGAGAACGCCGCCAGGTATTCCAGGCCGCCCTGACTCAAACAGACGAACTCGCCCGTCTCCAAATGACGGAGCACATGGACCCGCGTGGCAGACATCGCCATCTCCTTGCCTGGATACTTCATGAGGTATCTCCCGGTAGTTTCGGCAGGGTTCCTCCTGCTCTGTAGGATAAGACGAAGCGGCCCTCCGAAAAGTTTCGGAGAGCCGCTAAAAACATGCCCAAGAAGGGACTTGAACCCTCACCCCTTACGGGACACGCCCCTCAAACGTGCGCGTCTGCCAATTCCGCCACCTGGGCACAGGCAAGGGGAATTCTATCGCGCCGCGCTCCCTCTGTCAAGCACCGACGGAGCACTGAGCACGGGGAGCTTCGCCCTGCCCGTCTCGCCCTCGCGCCAGAGGGTGACCTCGACGCTCTGTCCGACCTTGAGACCCGAGACTGCCTTGCGAAACGCCTCGATAGTCGGTGTCGGGGTGCCGTTCACCGAAAGAAGCACATCGCGAACCCCGCCGCGCGGAGTGGCGCTACGCAGTGTGCGCACGGCGGCCTCGGCCCGGATGTTGTAGACCGCGACACCCGGCGGGATCGCGCCCTCGGGTGCCTCGAACTCGGCGACGGAGAACCCGAGGTCGGGGCGCTGGACCTTACCGGCACGTTTTAGCTCGTCGGCGATGCGCATGGCGGTCTGAATGGGGATCGCAAACCCGATGTTCTGGGCGTCGGAGCGCACCAGCGTGTTGATCCCGACGACCCGCCCGCCCATGTCGATGAGCGCCCCGCCCGAGTTGCCGGGATTGATCGCGGCGTCGGTCTGGATCAGGTTCTCGTAGACCCGACGCTGGCCCGTGCGCTGGTCGGGAACTTCGAGCGGGCGGCCCAGCGCGGAGACGATCCCGCTGGACACCGACGCCGAAAGCCCGACGGGGTTTCCGATAGCGATGACCTGCTGGCCGGGCAGGAGCTTGCCCTCCAGCCCCGGCGTCGCTGCGGGCAGATTCTTGCCGTCGCCCTCCACCTTGAGCAGGGCGATATCGGTCTGCGGGTCCGCCCCGACTGCTCTGGCCTGAAGCTTGCCACCGTCGGCCAGGCGAATCTGGATGTGCCCGCCGGAGCGCACGGCGTCGCCCACGACATGCTCGTTCGTTAAAACGTAGCCGCCTTCGAGAAGAACCCCGCTTCCCTGGCCGCGCGGCACCTCGCGGGTGACCTCCTCGACGCTCTGCCAGCCGGTGCGGACATAGCCCGTCTCCCTTGCAGTCGTGTCGATAGAGACAATCGCAGGGGCCACCTTCTGGACCACCTTCACGATGGGTTCGGCCTCGGCGCTGTAGCGGCTCGGCCCGGCGCTCGCCCGGCTCGCAGGCGGTACGAGCGCCGCCCCGACCTTCGCGTTCTGCGTCACACACGCGCCCAGCCCGACGCCCGCCAGCAGCGTCCCGCCGTAGAGCGCAAATTTCTTCTTCAGTGTCGTCATGCCCTATTTTACGACGGTTTTTTCGAGAAAGTTCCCGCTTCCGACCAGAGAATTTCCGGGTCCTCGAAAAATAATAAAGCCGCCGGGCCGACACTCCCAGTTGGTGCTTTTGTAGATCTCGGTCAGTCGGTCCAGCGCCTCGGAAAGCGGCTCATCCTGAAGCGAGAAGGTCGCCCGCTGAGTGTGCTGGCCCTTGCCATCCATCATGATATTGAGCTGATACTTCTCGTGCAGAATCAGCGCAATCTCCCAGAGCCGCTTATTTTCCACGTTCAGCGATATTTTCTTATTCTTCAGCTCCGGACTATTTCTCACGTTCTTCAAGCTCTCGGTAGCCATTTTTTTCAAATCATAAGACAACGTCGCCGAAGAATAAAAATTACTTGCCGCCGAGTAGAAATTCTCGCCCTGCTCCGTTTTCCCACGCTCATATGTTGTAAACCGAAACATTCCTCCGCCATTTGATACTCGAAAACGCAATGCATATTCGTCGAAATCGCCCGGAGATGCTTGTTTCTCGATTCCAAATTGGGAGCTACTAAGATCGCTTGTATCGATAGGGTTTTGGCCTCTAAGTCGCCTACGCTCACTATTCTGCTCCATCATATACTGAATGGATGATTGAATCTCTGGGGAAAGAATGCCAAATCGAGCGGTGGCTAATTCGTTTGGTCTGAGAAACAGCTTCTCACTATTTGATTTGTTTTTCTTGAGCTGATCTATTAAGATTTTTCCCTGGCGATAGATATTTTCTGCCTGGAGAGTGCTGGCTCCGTAGGCTCTATCAAAATTATGCTGGCTGTCTTTCAAAATATAAAGAGGCTTATTATTCTCTATTGTTTTTTGCCAGCGCACTGGATAAACCGACGTCATTCCATCCATTAACTGTTTGACAGAGATGCTTTTAGTAGCCATAAAATAGGGGAGTGCAGACATCTCACCGTCGGCTGGATTACCAATGAACCGAATTTTTTGTTTTACCGTTTCATGGAATGTTTTGAATAAAGAGATTGAGATTTTGGTCTCGGTCAGAGGTTTTGTTTTTAATTCCAGCGATTTGTCGTTGAAGAACTTATCCGCCTGGCTATAGGCAGCTATGGGCAGACAAAATAGAGTTATCAAAAAAATAGAAACAGTTTTGACATTCATTTCAATTAACTCGGGTATTAGAGGTTATTCCGATTTAAGCCGTCGAATAAATTCGCGGCTACGATTACGAATTCAACCTGCAACGGGCGAGCCCGTTTTGTCGAATTGGTCTATTCGACGAGGCGAGTTTTACGAGCCGAAGGTCGAATTTGTTTTCTT
>JANLTX010000131.1:0-26423 GCA_031363095.1 Armatimonadota bacterium
CGTCCCTCCCCCCGGCCTCCGTTCGTACCTCACTTCGACCGACCCCCTCCCCGGCTTCGCGGGGGGCAGGGGGGAGAATCCACCCCCAACCCCCTCCCGTAGCGAAGCGGCGAAGCCTGGGAGGGGGTGCCGAGCTTGCGAGGCGGGGGAGGGACATGGGGAGGGACACCGCAGGCGATAAAATACCCCTGTGACCCTTCCTGAGTTCAAGCGCCGCAAGGCCGCCGGGCAGCCGATTTCTTTCGTGACGTGCTACGACGCGGCGTTTGCGCGGCTGGTGGCCCGAACCGACCTCGACGCCATTCTCGTCGGCGACTCCGTCGCGATGGTCGTCCACGGGCACCTCAGCACGCTGGCTGCCGATCTCCCCATGATGGCGCTCCACACCGCGTCGGTCGCGCGGGGAGCCGGAGGGAAGTTTGTCGTCGCAGACATCCCGTTTCTGGAGCACCGAAAGAGCCAGTCCGAGGCCGTGAATTGTGCTCAGGTTCTGCTGCGGGCCGGGGCGAATGCCGTCAAGATCGAGGGCGTCGCGGGGAACGTCGCACTGATCCAGCATCTTGTCGAGAGCGGCGTCCCGGTGATGGGCCATGTCGGGCTGACGCCGCAGTTTGTGAACCAGTTTGGCGGCTTCAAAGTGCAGGGCCGCGAGGAGAGCGCCGCGCAGAGAATTCTCGACGAAGCCCGACAGCTTCAGGACGCCGGAGCGTTCGCGCTGGTTCTGGAAGGCGTCCCCGCAATGCTCGGCAAGCGGGTCCGCGAGTCGGTCGAGATTCCAGTGATCGGGATCGGAGCCGGACCCGATACCGACGGCCAGGTCTTAGTTCTCCACGACCTGCTCGGCTTCACTGAGAAGCCCCCGAAGTTCGCCCGCGCGTTCGGCGACGTTTCTTCAGCCAGCGAGCAAGCTCTGAAAGCCTACGACCTTGCCGTGAAGTCGGGCAGCTTTCCGACCGAAAAAGAGAGCTACTCGTGACGATTTTTCGCGAGCCAGGCGAGTGGACCACGCGCCCCAATGTCGGGTTTGTGCCGACGATGGGAGCGCTGCACGCCGGGCACCTGGAGCTTGTCGCGCGGGCGCGGGCCGAGTGCGAGGTCGTCGTGGCGAGCGTCTACGTCAACCCGACCCAGTTCAATAATCCGGAAGACTTCGAGAAATACCCCCTGACGTTTGCCGAAGACTGCCAGATGCTCGAAGCCGCCGGGTGCGACTTTGTCTTTGCGCCGACGTTCAAGACTCTGTATCCGGACAACTATGCGTTTCGCGTGACCGAGTCGGAGATCAGCCGGGTGCTGGAAGGCGAGCATCGGCCCGGCCACTTCGACGGCATGCTGACCGTGGTTTTAAAATTGCTCCAGCTCGTCCGTCCGGCGCGGGCGTACTTCGGCGAGAAAGACTTCCAGCAGCTCTTATTGGTGCAAGAAATGGTAAAAGCACTGTTCGTGAACACCGAAATAGTCGCGTGTGCTACCGTCCGCGAGCCGGACGGCCTGGCGCTGAGCAGCCGCAACCGTCGCTTAAGCCCGGCCCAGCGCGTGCTGGCGGGAGAGTGGGCGCGGCTCCTTGCCGACCAGACGCTTTCGTGCGCCGAGGTAAAAACCCGGCTGGAAACATTGGGCTTTACCGTGGACTACATCGACGAGCGCTGGGGTAGGCGGCTCGGCGCGGTCCACACGCCCGAACTCGAAGGCGGCCCGACCGTTCGCCTGATCGACAACGTGGCGAACCCACCCGCCTCGTCCCTCGGCACCCTCCCTTTCGCGGCGAAGGGAGGGTCGGCGCAGTGAGGAACGAACGAAGCCTGGGTGGGTTCGAGGAGAAACAGTGAACGTGCTTTTTCAACTTTCGGGGTCGATAGCGTGCTACAAAGCCTGCTCGGTCGTCTCCGGGCTGGTCCGCGACGGCCACACGGTGCAGTGCGTCGCGAGCGAGTCGGCCCTCAAGTTCGTCGGTGCGGCGACGCTCGAAGGGCTTTCGGGACGCGAGCTTCTCACAGAGACGTTCCAGCCGGGGCGCTGGATGGAGCACATCGAGCTGAACCGCTGGGCGGACCTCTCGCTGCTGTGCCCTGCAACCGCAAATCGGATCAACAAGATGGCCGCAGGCATCGCCGACGATCTTCTGGGCAATCTCTGGCTCACCCATGATTTTGCAAAGCCGCTGGTGATCGCACCGGCCATGAACACCAAAATGTGGACCCACCCGATCACCCAAAGCTCGCTCGAAAAATTAGAGAGCCTGGGCGTAAAAGTTCTAAAGCCCGGCGCGGGCAATTTAGCGTGTGGCGACATCGGCGAGGGACGGCTCATGGAACCCGACGAAATTCTGAGCGCACTCCGGGAGCTACTTGTGTGAAAGTGCTCGTCACGGCGGGCGGAACCCGCGAGCCTATCGACGGCGTTCGGTTTATCACCAATGCAAGCTCGGGCAAGACCGGCGCGGCCATCGCCGAGGCGCTGAACGCCGCCGGGCACGAGGCCGTTCTGATCCGGGCCAATCGCTCGGTTTCGGAACTCGACGAAGCCTGCCGAAAAGCGCTGGGCGCTGAGCGCTTCGATCTGGTGATTCACAGCGCTGCCGTCAGCGACTTCGTGGTGAGCGCGGTGATCATCGACGGAATTAAATTCCCCGCGCCGTTTCTGGGGAAGATCGGGTCGGGGAGCACGCTCTCTATAGACCTGGTTCCGGGCAAGAAGATTATTTCTGAGCTAAAATCCTACTCGCAGAACCCAAAAATTAAATTAATTGGTTTCAAGCTTACCGATAATGCCAATGAAAGCGAGACTCAAGCTGCTGTGAACAAAATTTTACACGCTGGAGCCGATTTAGTGGTCCACAACGATCTCAAAACTATGGCGACTCTCCGGGCGACGCTCTGGGACAGCACCGGACCGAAAGAAAAACTCCCGACGCTTTCCGACCTGTGCGCGGCTCTCGTGCGGTATGCTGATAGCGTATGACCATTCCGATGCTTCTTGGCAAGCTCCACCGCGCGACCTGCACCGGGGCCGACCTCCACTACGAAGGCTCCATCGCCATCGATCCGGCGCTTCTCGCCGCCGCCGGGTTTCGCCCGCTTCAGCAGATCGAGATATACAATATCGACAACGGCGAGCGGTTTCTGACCTACATCATCCACGGAAAGCCGGGAGAAGTCAGCCTGAACGGGGCCGCCGCGCGCCGGGTGCAGAAGGGCGACAAGTTAATTCTCTGCGCCTACGGCCAGGTTCCTGTCGAAAAAGCCGACGCGCACGTGGCAAAAATTGTCTTACTCGGCGAGGGAAATCAAATTTCTCAGCAGTTCGATCAGAAGAGCACGGCGGTATAATTTCTTATGGTTCTTCCGGTGCTCTCCGACGGGTTCGGGCGACGGATCGAGTATCTGCGGATCAGCCTGACGGACCGCTGCAACCTGCGCTGCGTCTACTGCATGCCCGAGGCCGGAGTTCCGTACGAGAATTTAGACAACGTGCTGAGCTTCGATGAGATCGAGCGGGTGGCTTCCGCGCTGGCAGGCGCGGGGCTGAAAAAAATTCGGCTGACCGGCGGCGAGCCGCTGGTGAGAAAAAATGTCCCGGAGCTGGCCGCGCGGCTGGTTGGGATTCCCGGAATCGACGAAGTCACGATCACGACCAACGGGATTCTGCTGGCCCGCGACGCGCAGGCCCTTTTCGACGCCGGGATTCGCCGGGTGAACCTCTCGCTGGACACCCTGAAGCCAGAGCGTTTCGAAAAACTCGCCCGTCGCCCGGAGTTCGACCGTGCCTGGCAAGGCCTTCAAACAGCTATTTCTGTGGGTTTCTCCCCCATTAAATTAAATTGCGTGGTAATGCGCGGCCTCAACGACGATGAAATCGAAGATTTCGGGGATTTAACGTTAAATAATAATTTCTCCGTAAGATTCTTAGAGTACATGCCAATCGGCGAAGTAAATAATACTCAGTGGCGAGCGAGTTATGTCAGTAACGAAGAAGTCATTGGGAAATTAGTTGCAAAATGGCCCGATTTAATTTCTCTGAGCGACTCGCCCGAGAGCACAAGCCGGAATTTCAAGATACCCGGCGCTCTGGGCACCGTTGGGGTGATCAACCCGATCAGCCACCGGTTCTGCGACGGCTGCAACCGGCTTCGACTCACGGCGAACGGCAAATTAGTGCCGTGCCTGGCCGATAACTTCGAGTACGACCTGATGGCTCCGCTCAGAAGCGGCGCGACCGACGCCCAGATTCTCTCGCACACAGCGCTGGCGCTGGCGAAAAAACCGATTCAGTCGGACTTCGAGGGACGGCTCGCGCAGGGCGGCAGCGTCCGAATCATGGCGCAGATCGGCGGTTAAAGCCCGCCGAACTCGCGGTTGAGATCGGAAAGAGTCGCGCTTTCCAATTCTTCGTGGAAGCGAACCAGCTCGGTCAGGGCGATAGGTCCGAGGGCGTCCAAGCGTAGCTGTTCGTCGAGGGATGTCTCGGTGGCGCTGTCTCGAAAAATGCCGCTCTCCCACTCTTCCTGCTTGACGAAGCGCTCGCCGCGCTTGCGGCAGCGGCCACAGCGGTAGCGCACCAGAACGACAGAAGGACCGAAGACACGAGGATAGTACCCGGCGTGCATCACGTCACGCTGATTGATACGCTGGCCGCAACGGCACCGAATCGCTGTCCGTGGCATTAACTTATCTCCCGATAAATTCTACCACAGGTCAGCGTTTATCGACATCGGAGACGACAGAAATCCGGTTTCCGGTGGGCAAGATCGCTCCACTGGCCTGTCCAGTGAGGGCCGTTAGCTTCTCGCGGCCCTGATTGAGCGCGATCTTCACCGACCCGATCTCCGCAGGATCGCCATGGGCGGCGGCGGCGGTCGTGCCCCCGGCGATGCTCACCATGCGCGGCTCGGCGATGACGGTCTCGCTCTCGGTCAGGCCCTTCGGCTCTCCGGCAGACATCACGCCCTGGTCGCGCGACTCGGACGCGACGCTGAGCGTGCCGGACGGCGGCTCGGCAAACCGGGCAGGCGCAAGGCCCGACGGCACTGGAGGTTTTCGAGAGTTGGACTTCGGCCCAGGCGTCGGCTCGACGCGCTTCGGCGGCGCGGCGCGAAGCATCGGTGCGGGCGTCGGCTCAGGCAGGGCAATCGGCTCGGGTGCGGGCGTGGCTTCGATAACAGAGGCAGGAGCCAGAGTCGCGACAGGCTCCGGCGTGGGCCTCGGCGCAGGCGTGGACAAGACCGGCGCAGGCGTCGGCTTCACCAGCGCAACCGTGGTCGTCGCGGGCGTCGGCTCTGACAGGCCAGGCGTCGGATTTGTTACCGGGGTCGGGCGCAGGAGCGCCAGCCCGAGAACAGCGAGGCCGCTCAGCGCGAGGCCACCCGTGGCGTAGCGGATCGGCGCGGGACGAAGCGCACTGGCGATCCGGCTCCAGAGCGTCGGGCGGGCATGCGTCGCCAGCGCGATCCGCTCCGAGAGCGACGCAGGCATCTCGATATGCGGCGCGACAAGCGTCGATTTGCGAAGTAATTTTAAGAACGCCGCGTGCGAGGCAGACTCCGGCTCTTTGCCGATAACCTCCTCCGCACTGGCCCGCTCTTCCTGGCTCGCCTCGCCGTCGGTGGCGACGGAGAGAAGCTCCCAGATTTTGTCGTGTGTCTCTTCGGGCTTCATGGTCTTTTCTCTGATTATCGGCTGACCAACAAAGTTTCACAAATTATGATACAAAAAACCTGTCATGAGCGATTCCAGTCAAAACCAGGGCTACAAGTCCTTCAACTCCACCGGGCGCGACGACTCAACGACCGAGATCATCCGACCCAGGGGCAACGGCCCACGGGTTGCCATGTTCGTCGCGGTCGTCGCCGTCCTGATCGCCGGGCTGTGCTACGTCGGCTTTTTGCAGACCGGCCTGAACCCGTTTGCAAAATCTGATGAAGAGAAGCACGGCTTCGGTCAGCCCAACGTCGATATCAGTAAACCGAGGGATTGATTTATTGAGCGTCGAGCGACTGGCCTGCCCGAAGTGCGGCTCGAATAACTTTGCGACCCAGGCGCGTTGCTGGAGCTGCGGCACCGCCCTGACCGCTGGAGCGCCCGCCCCCGGTGCTCCCCACTCCCCTTTCCCCAGTCTCCGGCTCCCCGAGCGGGCTTGCCATCGGAGCAGCGGTCGTGCTGGGATTGTTCTTTCCCCTGCTCGCCGTCCCGGTCGGCATTGTTTTTCTGATGCTCGACGACCGCAAGAAAACAAAAATTGGCTGGCACAACGTTCTCTGGGGAACCGTCGGGACCGTACTGCACCTCGTCGGGACCATGGCGCTCAGCGCGATAGTGACGCCGATGCTAATCAACGCAGCCACCCGCGCCGCAGGGCAGGCACGCGGCAATGTCGAGCAGGGCGCAGGCATGCCGCCCTCGTCCGGGCTTCCCGGCCAGTGAGCGAGACCATCGCGGCCATCGCGACCGCTCCCGGCGGCGGGATCGGGGTTATTCGGCTCTCCGGCCCCCTCGCCCGCAAGCTCGCCACCCGCGCAACCCGAAAAAATCATCCGCCCCACGCTCAGCTCCGTCGCCGCCGGGTCTACGCCGAGACGGGCGAGCTGCTCGACGACGGCATGTTAGTCGTTTTTCAAGGACCGCACAGCTTCACCGGCGACGACGTGGTCGAGTTCCACGGCCACGGCGGGGCGCAGACTCTCGGAGCGGTTCTGGACGCGTTTCTGGCGCTGGGTGCCCGGCTCGCACTTCCCGGCGAGTTCTCGGAGCGAGCGTATCTTGCCGGAAAGATAGATCTCACCCAGGCCGAGGCCATCGCGGATCTTGTCGCCGCCCGCACCGACGACGCCCGCCGCGCCGCGCTCCGAATGCTCTCCGGTGGCCTGCGCGACGCCGCAAACTCCGTCGGAAAGTCCCTGAAAACCGCGCTCGCCCACATCGAAGCGACCATCGACTTTCCCGAAGAGGTCGGCGAGTTAGACACTCTGGCGGTTCGCTCGTCCCTTGCCGAGGCCCACGCCCGGCTCACCGCTCTCCTGGGCGCTGCCCGGCGTGGCCGCGCCCAGAACGAAGGGATCACCCTGGCGCTGATCGGACGGCCCAACGTCGGGAAGTCGTCGCTGCTCAACGCGCTGGTCGGCTCCGAGCGGGCCATCGTGACGGATCAGCCCGGCACGACCCGCGACATCGTCGGCGAGACAGTGCTTCTGGGCGGCTTCCCGGTTCGCGCCCTCGACACGGCGGGCCTGCGCGAGACCGACGACCCTATCGAGAAAGAAGGTGTCGCCCGCGCCCGAAGCGCCGCCGAGTCCGCCGATCTGGTTCTGGTCGTCACCGACGCCACCCGGCCACTCACGCCCGACGAACAAGAGCTGCTCGCAGCCTACGAAGGCCGGGCGCTTCTGGTGCGAAACAAAGCGGATCTCTGCCCTCGGGGGGAGTGGGGAGTGGGGAGTGGGGAGTGGGTCTCGGCGAAAAACAAGGCGGGCCTCGATGCTCTTGGCGTGGCGGTTGCGCAGCTTCTCAGCGGCGAGAGCGAGAGCGCCCCGCTCGTCACGCGCACACGCCACGAGGACGCCCTGCGCCGCGCCCAGATTTCCGTCGAAGCCGCGCAAGCCTCGCTTTCGAGCGGCCAGCCGCCCGAGCTGATCGCCGTGGACTGTCACGGTGCCCTGCAATCCCTGGGCGAACTCACGGGCGAGGTCAGCCGCTCGGAGATCATCGAGGGAATCTTCCGCACGTTCTGCCTGGGGAAGTAGAGTTCCCCCTGCCCCGATAACGGGGAGCCAGATAAGGATCACCCCCTTCCCTGGCCCCGTCGGAGACGGATAAAGGCGAGGGCAAGGGGGCAGGGGGATGGGTCACTCCGTCCGGGTGGCGCGGCCAACGGTGAGGCGGGCGACAGCGTCGAATGGGGTCAGGTGCCCCTGAAGCAGGGCATAGACCGAGGCGCAGACGGGTAGCTCCAGGCCGTGCTTCTCGGCAAGGCGCGCCACGGCTTCGGCGGTTGGAACACCCTCGGCGACCTGGCCCAGCTCACTCAGAATCTCCGGCAGGGTCTTTCCAAGCGCCAGGCCGTTTCCGACGCGCCAGTTGCGAGAGAGCCGACTCGCGGCGGTTGCGATCAGATCCCCGACGCCCGCCAGGCCGTAGAATGTCTCTTTCTTTGCACCCAGCGCGACGCCCAGCCGGGCCATCTCGGAAAGCCCTCGCGTCAGCAGCGCGGCTTTTGTATTGTCGCCGTAGCCCAGGCCGTCGCTGACGCCGCCCGCAATGGCCAGCACGTTCTTCACCGCGCCGCCGATCTCGACGCCCCGAATGTCGTCGCCGACGTAGGTTCGGAAGGTCGGGCGATTGAACCGGTCGGCCACAAGCTGGGCCGCTTCAATTGAGTCCGAGGCTGCCACTGCAGCCGTCGGGACGCCTCGTGCGACCTCGCGGGCAAGGTTCGGCCCGGAGAGCGCGACCACGGCCCGGCCCGGCGCGAGCCGGTGCACGAGATCGACCGGCATCTCCAGCGTCGCCGGATCGATTCCCTTCGATGCTAAAACCAGCGTCGCGTGGGGTGCCAGAAACCGGGTGCTTTGAGAGAGAACCGACTCGACAGCGACGCTCGGCACCGCCAGCACGACGAGCTTCGCCCCCGAAAGCGCTTCTTCGAGCGAGTCGGTCGGCGAGATATTCGCGGAGAGCGGATGGCCGGGAAGGTACCGGGCGTTCTCGCCGCCCCGACACAGGGCTTCGATCTGGCCCGGCGAGCGGTCCCAGAGTGCGATGGCACTCTCGTCCCCTTCCGACAGAAGCAGCGCGAGTGCTGTCCCCCACGAACCCGCCCCTAAAACCGCCAGCCCCACGCGCCCTATCCTCCCCAGAACGAGTACGGCTGGACATCGAGCGCCCAGCTCACGAGGTGCCACAGCGATCCGACCAGGCACTGCCCGAGAATTACGCCGAGAAAGAGCGGCATGGCTTGGCGGTACAGCTTGACGCCGCCGTAGCGCAGGATCACGCCCTTGATGATCCAGGCGAAGAACAGGGGCATCCAGACCAGGTTCATGCTCCAGCTTCCGGAGATCGCATAGCCTATCGGGTGGAACGGCCACCAGGCGAGCTTGACGCGAGCGATCATGAGCAGGGCGCAGAACACAAATCCCACTCCCATCATTCCGTTGGCGGCCCAGTTCGCGGGCTTGGGCTGCGAGATCCAGCCGTTGAGGTTGTTGTAGGCCTCGCCCGAAAAGCCCGTCCCGCCGCGCATCTTGCCGCTCGCGCCGAAGTCGTAGGCCAGATGCAGGTAGGCCCACAGAGCGCAGAACCCGCCCCACGCCCCCGCGAGCGTCAGGCCGATCAGCATGGTTCTCTGGGCCATTCGGACATCTTTGGCCGCTTTCAGGCCCTCGATAGCGAACGGCATCGGGTGGGAGCGGTACGCCCGGTTGAACCAGAAGAAAAAGCTGAGAAGTGTCAGGTCTTTTCCCGAGATCGAGGGCGTCCCGAAGCTCGTGGTCAGCACGTGGTCCGGCCCGGAGAAGTGCAGGTCGTGGACCGGCGGCCCCAGCTCCGCGCGAATCCGCCCGACGGCCAGCGCGAGCGCAAAATAAATGAGCAGTGCGGCGACGGCAAGCAGCCAGCTCATCCCGGCCCAGACGAAAAAGCCCACCAGCGCAAAAAACCCGATCAGCGCCCCGATGGCCGCCGCCCGGTAGCTCAGGGCTTCCTGGGAGTCGTCGATGTCAGCTTTCTCGCCCCAGATTTTCTCCCACATTTCTTTGAAATAATAGCGCCCGTTCCAGAGCAGAAAGACCAGAATAGCTAAATAACCGCCGAACGCTTGCTCGCGAACAAAGGGGAAATCGGGGGTGACGTCCCAGGACATCTGCCGGGAGAGAATGAGCTGGGCTTTCCAGGTTAAATAGAAGAACCAGCACGAGAACAGAAGATCGAGCGGCAACAGATACCCGAGGCCAATCGCAAACGGATAGAAGCTATAGCACGTGAACCCGGTTGCGTTGAACGGGTGCTGGGCGAAGATTCCCTGCCCCTCGACACTCACATACTGGAGGTTGATCTCAGGAATCTGAGGGTAGAGCGTGTGCAGTCCGTTGAGAATCTCCAGCGCGGAGACTCCCGCAAAGCCGATCCAGAACAGACGGTTCTTCCACAGGGACGTGCCGTCGCGCTTCTCTTCCGTGAGCTGAAGCGGAAGCTCGATCACGGGGAACGGCAGGCGCTCGCGGTCCTGCCAGCCCTGCCGCATGAGCACGGACAGACACAGCATGGTCCAGAACATCACCGCGATGAACCCGCTCCAGAGCAGCACGGTCTTGCCCCACGCGGCGACATGGGCAGGCTGATAAAAGCTGGAGTGCCCTTGATAGAACCCCTTGAGCGCCTCTTTTTCGGCGGGTGTGTCGCCCACCATGAGAGTCGTCGGCAGGTGCATCCCGAAGCGCTCCAGCCAGCCGTTCGAGGCGTTCCCGAACTGGTACGGGTGGGACATCTGCGGCAGAAGTGCGCTGGCGAAGTCCTGCCCGGCCATCGCGCCGCCGACGGCAACCATGGCGTAGACCAGGATCAACTCCGCGCGGGTGAGCGCCTGCCGGGGCAGCACTTTCTTAACCCCAAGATTGATGAGAAGAAGCACCGTCAGCAGAAACAAGACGTTGGCAAAAAGGGAGATGGTGGAGAAAAACGGCCCGAAGCCCACCCGCTCTGCGAAGATCACCCAGAACGCATCGAGCAGGATCAGCCCGAACGCAAGCAGAAAACAGCGCAACCAGCGGATCGGGACACTGACATCGACACCTTCATTCACGCCAGTAACTATACGCCATCCCGCCCCCGAATTCCTGTCCCCGTTTTCCACCGCCCACGGAATCCGGCATTAAAAATACCGGCCTATTAGAAGCGCACCCTCCGGGGCGGCCAACCCGGAGGGTTGCTTTTGGGAGGCCGGTATTTTTAATGCCGGGAAACGATGAATGCATGTGCAACCATGCCTGCCCGACGACGGGCAGAGGCAAATGCAAGTGCAACCATGGCTGCCCGACGACGGGCAGAGGCAAATGCATGTGCAACCATGGCTGCCTTACATAAAAAAGAGGCATCCGCATGTGCGGCTGCCTCTTTGTTTCCAACGACGGAGCAAATCAGGTGTCTTTCTTGCCCGGAGCGCCTTCTTTTTTCTTGTCGTCGTCTTTCTTTTGCTCGGCTTTGGCCCGCTCTTCGGTCAGAGCCTTGATACTGGGCGACTGCATCTGCTTTTCCGTGCTCTCGCGGAGTTTTTTGGCGTCGTCGGAGTCGCGCACGATGCGTGGGGTCAGAAACACCAGCAGTTCGGTCTTGCTCTTGGTCTGGCTGTGCGACTGGAACAGCTTCCCGAGAACCGGAATGTCGCCCAGAAGCGGAAGCTTGTTGGTGGTCGCGGAGACCGAGTTCTTGATAATTCCGCCCAGCACAATCGTCTCGCCGTCCCTGACACTGACCGTGGTCTGCGCCTCGCGCTGGTTGACCACGGGGGCATTGAAGTCCGTGTAGCGCACAAAGTCGTTGGCGGTCTGCGTGACTTCCATCGTGACGTACCCATTCGACGTGATTCGCGGGGTCACGGTGAGAATAATCCCCACATCCAGGAACGCGTAGTTGAACGTCACGAAACCCGCCGCGTTGGTCTGCTGGCTGGTGACATACGGCAGCGACTGGCTGATGTTGATCTCAGCGGTTGCGTTGTTGCTCGTGAAGATTCGTGGCGTCGAGAGAACCTCGAAGCGTGAGTCGGACTTGAGAGCATTGACAAACGCGCTGTACTGGCCGCCCGTGATCGTGTAGCGCAGTCCTTGCGGCTGGCTCGTGCTGGCCTGAGAGCCGAACTGCACGGTCCCGACGCCCTTGGAGTCTTTCGCTCCGAGGTTGCTTGCGGCATTGCCCTCTTTGAAGCTCCACTCGACTCCCAATTTGTTCGTGGCATCTAAACTTGCCTCGACGATAAGCGTCTCGATCATTACCTGCTCGGGTATTTTGTCAAGCTTCTCTAAAATCTGCTGGAGCAGCGCCCGGTTCTCCGGCGACGTGACGATGATCACCGAGTTGGTGTTCACATCGGGGATCGCGACGACCTGGCCGGTTAAATCTCGAACGTTCACGACGCGGCCCTGGGAGTCCAGCCCTGTGGTTCCCGAAGTCTGGGTTCGGTTGCGATTGTTGTTCTGGCCGCCGCCCCCGAAGCCACCGCCACCGCCGAAGCCGCCGCCGAACTGCCCGAAGCCCTGCGCCACCTGGACGCGCGTCGCCAGCTCGCCCGACTGCGCCTCGGGGTCTTGCATGTCAAGGGGAAGCGTCTCGTTGTTCGGGCCGCGCCCGCCCGCTGCGCCCCCGAGCTGCGCGGGCTGGTTGGTCCGGTTGTTCGTCGCGTTGGTACGCGCCTGACCGCCCGTCGTCTGGCCGGTTCGGGTGCGGTTGGCGTTGGTTCCGTTGCGCCCGCCGAACGACTGATTGATCACGTCGGCGAGCTGGTCGGCCCGCGCGTTTTCGAGCGTCACGACAAACGAGGAGCTTTCAAAGCTCACGGGCTTGTCCAATTCTTTGATGACTTTTCCGACCAGCTCTAAGTTTTCCGTGGTCCCTGTGACGATCACCGCATTGGTGCGCGAGTCGGCGATGACGGTACCGAACGCCGCCTGGCTACTGCCGAAACGGGCCGCCGCCTGAAATCGCTGGTCGATGGGGACGTTCTGGCTGCCGATCCCGCCGCGCCCGCGCGGGGCGTTGCTGACGAGAACGTTCTGGACCACGGGCGCAAGATCCGCCGCCGCTGCGAACTCCAGCTTGAAGACCCGCGACTGCTGCGGCTGCTCGGTCTGCTTGTCTAAATCGTCGATCAGGTCCGCAACCTGGCCCTGCTCGCGGGTCGGCGCGTTGACGATCACCGAGTTGGAGAAATCGTCGGCGCTGGCCTTCACAATCGAGGTGCTGTTGCGTCCACCGCGCCCGAAGCCACCAAAGCCGCCCGCGCCGCCGCCAAATCCTCCGAAGCCGCCGCGACCTGCGCCACCAAAGCCGCCGCCGCCGAAGCCGCCACCGCCGCGCCCGCCGCCGGGAAAGCCGCCGCCGCCCTGCGCGACCTGGACACCACCCTCGGGCAAGCCCGCGCTCGCGCCGGGTGCGGGAGGAGTCGCGCCGGGAAGGCCGCCGCCGAACATCTGGCCCAGCAGGCTGTTCCCCGAGTCCGCGAAGACCTCGTTGATCACCCGCGCCACTTGCGACGCGTTGGCGAATTTAATCGCATAGACCTTGAGCTGCGCGGGCTGGCCCGCGCCGCCCCCGGCCCCGAAAAGCCGGGTCGGGTCGAAGCCAGCGCCGCCGACGCCCGCGCTACCCCGGCCCACGCCGCGCCCGCTGGTCCCGCGCGAGCGAATGACCAGAAAGTTGCCTTCTTTTTTCAGATCGAAGTTCTTAAGGCTCAGAACCGCGTTGAGCATCGCGAACGCATCCGTGAGCGTCTGCTGCTTCGGGCTTTGCAGCGTCAGGCCGCCCACGAGGGCCGGGTCTTTAATAATCGTGATGCCGCTGGCCTCGGAGAGAAGCTGAAGCACGGCATCGACACTGGCATTGCGAAAGTCCAGCTTGACGCGGGCCTTGGGGCTGAGCTTGAACTGCTCCCACGCGGGCTTCGGAGCCGGGGCATCGTCGAAGAAGTTCATGCCCCCGCCATTGCCCTGGGCAAAGGCTCCCGAAGACGCGCTCACAAGCAACGTCGCGGCGAGAAAGAGATAGGTTTTCATCAGGGTTGTGCTCCGTTTTCGGTAGCGGTGCCGGGCGATCCGGCGACAGAGGCTCCACGCGGCGAGCGCGGCGTGAAAGCAGGGGGAGGTGCGGCCTCACTCGAAGAAGCGTCGGGCGCGGTTGCTGCCACTTTCTTCTCCTCAGGCGGGACCGGGAACGTCAGGCGTTTCGGGCTGCCGTCGGGGAGGGCGAAGACGAGCGCTCCGGTCTCGATGGCAAGAACGCGCAGCCCTTTCCAGTCGGTTCCGGCGCGAACAAAGACGCTATCGCCGCTGGTTTTGTTCTCGATCAGCGCGGTTTTCTCGCCATTCACCCAGCTGATCCCGGTGAGCGTCCAGGCGTCGAGGGCGACGCTCTGGGCGGATTTCTTGGGCGGTGCGGGGAGAATCACGGGCAGGAGCTTTGGCGCGGGTTTCGGCGGCGCGGGCGGCTTCGCGGTCGAGATGTCGGGTCGGAACGCATCGCGGGCGGCTCCGGCATACCTCGGGAAACGCGCCTTGAGGTCCTCGGGTGTGACGATCCCCTCGGCGTCTTTGTTGCCCCGCGCGGTGGTCGTCCCGACGCGAGCGGCTTTCTTCTTTGCGGCGCTCTCCGGCTCGGTGAGGAACCAGGCCCCCACACCGACGGCGGCGACGAGCACATAGATAACGGGTCGGCTGAGCTTAGCCACGGGCATCTCCTGTTTTGGGTTTCGTTTCGTTCATTTCTTTGACTTCTTTGGCGGCGATAAAGGCCGAGACGCCCAGAGTGGCCGTCACGACGCTGGACTCGCCGCTCGATGCCGCAAGCTGGACCGAGCGCAGAACCAGCTTGCTTCCTGGGCGATCCAGCTCGGTCGCGAACGCACGGACGGCGGGAAACGGCCCGGAGAGCTGGAGCGCGAACGGCAGCTCCGTCATTCCGGGCAAGGGCTTGACGCGCTGGGGCCGGAACGCCCCGAGAGTCAGGCCGCGTGCCCGTGCTTCCTGTGTGAGCCGCGCGAGAGTCTGAGCCGTCAGGCGCTCCGGGTCGCCGACCGAGAGCCGCGCCGTCGCTGCGGCACTCGACTCGGCGCTTCGTTTCTTGGCCTGATCGATCTCGTCCGTCATGTTCTGGCGGCGCTTGTCCTTGCCCTTTGCGAGGCCCGCCACCGACGGACGCGGGACGAACAGCATGAAGCCAAGCGAGCCGATCAGAAGCGCGATGGCCGCGAGAATCAGCCCGCTCGGAAGGCGCTCTTCCGGAGTTTTGAACCCGATCATCGCTTGCGGCTCGCTTTCTTTTTGGATTTTGGCGGCTCCGGCAGCGGGAGATTTCCCACCGGGAACGCGGTGATGTTGAACTGCACGACTTTTGTCTCTTTGATTTTACCTTCGCTGGCAAAAACCAGCCGGACATCGCGAAAGCGCCGGTTCGCGCCGAGGGAATCGACGAGCCGGGCGACATCGCCAGTCTGCTTCGCCGTGCCCCGAAGCTGGAGCGGCTTGCCCCGCTCCACCGAGACACCCGTCAGCCAGACGCCCGCCGGGAGCGCGTCGCTCGTGGCGGAGAGCACGTCGCTGAGGGGTTGGCCCGGCGCGAACGCCCGCTCCAGTGTGTCCTGAAGCGCGGTGGCGCTCTGGGCTTTTTTCGTCTCCAGCTCGCGGATCGAGCGCAGGCGGCCCAGCTCGCGCGCCCAGGCTCCCTCGGACTTTCGGACCTTCGCAAAGTCGTCGCCCCGGTCGGCCCAGACCAGCGTCGCGAGCAGAACGCCCGACGCCAGAAGAAGCGCCCCGAAGCGGGTCCGGTCCGCAATTTTCTTCTTGCCCGCTTTGACGCGATCCTCGGAAAGCTCGAAGTGTAGCGCGGGCGCATCGGCAAGTTTTCGCAGAACCCCGCCGGAAGGCTCAACCACGGGCAGGCTCTCGACCCCGGCGGCGGCCAGCGTTCTTCGGGCCTCGATGGACACATCGGTTTCTTCGGGGGCCTGGCGGCTCAGCCGGAGCAGCCCGCCCTGAACCACGTCGAGCGAGAGGCCGAGCGGGCCGCGCTCCAGCACCAGTGCATCGAGTTTTCCCGCCGCCAGCGGTGCGGCCAGCGCGATGGGCAGAATCCGGGTCGCGGTCAAATTCGCCTGGGCAAGCTCGGTCTGGAGCTGCTTCAAGTCCGTCGCGCGGATCGCCGCCACCAGCGTGAGCGTGCCGTCGGGCGTGGACTCTGTGGTCTGGAAAAAGTCGAAGGCGAGCTGGCTGGCCGGAAGCGGAAAGAGCTGCCCGAGCCGCATTCCGAGCAGGGTCCGCAGCTCGGCGGGCGCGGCTTTCGGGAGTCCCAGAACCTTGAGGAACGTCGCGCCCCGCCCGATTCCCACCAGTGCGGTGCGATGGCCCGCAAGAACGCCGCCCAGATCGCCGAGCGAGACTCCGGATGCTTCCCGGCCCGTGGCGAGATCGAGCGCCCGGACCCGGCCCGGTGTCCACTCGATATGCAGCGTCGGCGCAATCTTGCTCAAAGCGCTGCCCCTGTCGCTTCCGTGGTTTCGTCGTCGGCGGTCCAGCTCCACCAGCCGGGGATGCTCGCGTCGGGCAGTCGTTCGAGGGAGACCACCTGCGGCGCACCGTCGGTGATCTTAACCGTCGCCTGAAGCGCCACCCCGACCCCGCCACTCTCGCCCCAGGCCCGCACCAGAAACGTGTCCGACCCGATCCCGACCGAGTCCGCCACCTGCCCGAGCGCCGCGCCCGCAAGCCCCGGAACGCTCGAAAGCTCGCCCAGAGTCTCGAAGCCTGCGTCCTGGCGCTGAAAAATGGCCGCCGCGACATCCGGGGTCACGCCGGGAATCGTTTTTAGCACCGCTTCGGGGGCCGTGTTCACGTTGATCTTTCCTTCTACTTGCGTTTCTGTGGTGAACGTCGCGCCGTCTAAAAGCTGCTGTGCGGCGTTACCGTTCGTTCCAGGCCGGGCGAGAAGCTGGCTGAAGCTTGCTGCCGGTCCGCCTGCCGCGATTAAATTCGCCGCGAGTCCATTGATTCCAAGCTGCCCGAGTACCTGGACGTTCATAGTTTGTGCGAGGTTCACGCGGGCAGTTCCGTCGGCGCGGGTGTTGGGCGCGGCGCTCTCCACTGTCAACAAACTCGCCAGCGCCAGCGGATTTCCATCGGCGTCTTCGGGCAATTCGGCGGCTCCCACCGGCTCCGTCTGCGGCGTGTAGAGCGTCGAGGCGGTCCAGCCGCGCACCTGAAGCAGCTCACTCAGCGTGTCCAGGCTCCCCAATTTTGCATTGTAGGGCGTCTGGAGCGAGTCGTAGTAGTCGTCTTTCGCGCCGCTTGCCCGCGTCGATGTTTGACCTACCTCGCGCCAGTCGAGCAGTGAGTCGCTCTCTTCGGGCGTCAGCGGCAGAAGCGCAAGCTGCGCTTCGGTAGCGGTATTGACGTTCACCAACCCGCTGGCATCGACAATTTGCACCCGATATTGGGAATCGTCGCCCAGAGAGAAAACCTCGGTGGCGCTCTCCCCGCCCAGCGTCGCCCAGTCGTCCTGGAGCGTGACTTTATTGGTGTCTACATCTTGCAGGGTCGAGAGGGCACGGGCCAGGGCCGAGCGTGCGGCGCTCTCGGCGCGGCGCTCCCGAAGCTGCACCTGGACAGCTCCGAGGGCAACATGCTGATTTGCCGCGACAGTTCCCAGCAGCGCGACGAGTAGCGCCGTCAGGATCAGCGCCATCACCATCACGCTGCCCCTGTCCCCCCTCCCCCGTGCGGCACGGGGGCGAAAGCAAGCCGAGGGACGAGGCGCGGCGCTTCGGGGGATTCTCATGCGCTCACCTGCGTGTCGGCGGGGTCGTCGGGCGTCACGTCGCTCGTGGGAATCGAGACAATTAAACGCCGCGTGGCGCTCTCGGAGTCCAGCACGTAGTTCACCCGGACCGCCGCCGGAAGCCGAAAGCTATCCGTGCTGGTCTCCCACGACGAAACCCACTCGGTGCCGTTGTAGAACTCAAACCCTAATTTTGTCACCCCCGAGAGCAGCACCCGCTCGACGCCGCCCTGGTCCGGGTCGCTGTCCGCCGGGCGCTGAAGCCGCTCGAACAGGCCGGTTTTATCGCCCGCGTCCCCGACCGGCGTCAGGCTCAGCGAGACCTCGGCCAGCCCGCCCATGGGTCCGCGCACCTCGTGCTGGGTTTCAAAGTCGTCCTCGCTCTCGCGGGCGGCCAGCGGGACCGCACGCTCTGTCGTGAGAAACGTCAGGCGCTCCGCCCCGAGCGTGCTGTCTCCGCTCTCCGCGCTACCGGTAAAGTACGTCGAGCCGTCGGTCTCGCCCCGCGCCGGAAGTATCGCGCCCTGGATCAGCCGGGTCAGCCGGGTCTCCAGCGCCTCGACCTGCCCCCGCTCGATGCGCTGCCGCGCCGCCGTTCGCTCGAACTGCGCTCCTGCCGAGAACGCATATGCCATCGCCCCGACCAGAACCGCCATGACCGCCACCGCCACGAGCAATTCGAGTAGAGTGATCGCTCGGACGCGTCTCATGGCGTCGCCCCCGTAGCGGTCGTGGCTGTCTGTGGGCGGACAAAAACCAGCTCCGTGAGCGACTGGCTCTGCTCGCCGCGCTCAACCGTCACCGTGAGACGGTCCAGGCTTGTGTCGTCGGCTTCCTGCTCGACGGTAAGACTCCACGTGATGTCGGAAAACCCCTGATCGGAGAAATCTCCCTTGTCGCCCTGGGCCGTCGGGTCGCCCGAGAGCGGAATCTCGGCCAGCTTCTGCGCTGCGAGCCGCTGGAGAAGCGCGGCGTCGTGGGCGCGAGCGTCGGTCTTTCCGAGGGCGGCCAGCCCCCCGAACGCCCCGGCGATGCAGACTCCGACCAGCAGGATCGCCACCAGAAGCTCCACCAGCGTGAACCCGGTTTTCCTGCCCCTTCCGCTTAGCCCCCCGGCCCCCGGTAACGGGGGAGAACTCCCCCCATTACTGGGGGTTAGGGGGCAAAAACGGGGGAACGCCTCGGGAAAGACACTACTCACGACTCTCGCGCTCCCCCGCGCTCCAGGTCTCGGTATCCGTCGTGTCTACAGTTTCGCCCTCATTGGCCCAGCGCGGCTCGCCCTCGGCGGGCAGGATCAGGGTTTTCTGGGAACTACCCGCTTGAACTGTCAGGGTCTTGCGCTCGGCGGTGCCGTCCGCGCGGACAGTCCAGGTGAAGTCGCCGCCCTCGGCGCTCAAAGTCAGGGCAGGCGACGATACCCGTGCGATCTCGGTCGGGTCGCCCTCCAGCGGGGTTTTCTCCAGGATCAGCGCGTCGCCGTCGAGCCGGAGCGTGACCGTCGTTTTCCCCTGACGCGCCTCGGTGCGGGCGCGGAGAGGCAGCCGGACCAGCGCGGACTCGGCGTCGCGGGCCGTGCGCGAGTCTTTCAGCGCGACCAGGCGTGGGGCGACCAGAGCCGCCATCATCGCGAGAACCGTGATGACGACCATCATCTCAATCAGGGTAAAGCCACGCCGACGCATCACAAAAATCTCTAATCGCTCGTGATGTCCGACGCGTCGCCGTCGCCGCCGGGTGCGCCATCGGAGCCGTAAGACACAATCAGATAGTCCTGATCGCTCGGGCCGGGCGACTCGTAGACATAGTCGTTGCCCCACGGATCGGTCGGGATCTCTTTCTGAGCGTACGGTCCACGCCAGTTGTTCGCACCGCTCGGAGCCACGCGAAGTGCATTCAAACCCTCTTCGGTGGTCGGAAAGCCGTCGGTGTCGATGCGATACTGGGAAAGCAGGCTTCCCAGCACGGCGACATCGCTGGCAGCCTTGGCTCTTTTGGCATCTCCCGTGCGATTCAGGACTCTGGGAACAATCAGAGCCGCAAGAATCGCCAGAATCAGCACGACGACCAGCATCTCGATGAGCGTAAACGCCCGAATTTTACGATTTTTTGTCATTTGATGGTTTCCTGCGCCTGAAAGATCGGCAGCATCACAGAGAGCACGACAAACGCGACGAACGTCCCCATGGACAGGACGATCACCGGCTCGATCAAGGATACCAGGCGTCGCATGCCGGTATCCACCTCGAAATCCAGACTGTCCGAGACCCGGTTGAGCATCTTGGGCAAGTCTCCAGTCTCTTCCCCGACGGCGACCATGTGGGTCAGCACGGGCGGGAACGCCGACGCATCCCGCATGGCCTCGGCGATGGGCCGCCCGGCACGCACTTCTTCTTCCACTTGCTGGGCCGACTTGAGAAAAACCCGGTTGCCCGCCGACAGCCCCGCAATTTGAAGCGCCTCTAAGATCGGCACCCCACCGAAAACCAGCGTCGCTAAAACCCGCGCGAACCGCGAGATCGTGGCTTTCATCACAATCGGGCCGAGCAACGGCGCTCGGAGCAAGAACGAATCGCGAAGCAGCGCCCCGGTGTCGGTGGCGAGATAGAGCCGTGCCCCGAGAGTGACGCCAATTAAACTTCCCAGCACTAAAATCCAGTTATTGGTAATAAACGATGTGCTCGAAAGCAAGATTTTCGTGGTGATCGGCAGGTCGTCGCCCAGGTCTTTAAAGATTCCCGAGAGCTTGGGAACGACAAACAACAACAAAAATAAAATGACGAACACGGCGGTTCCCGCAAGAATGGCCGGGTAGATCAAGGCGCTGACAATCTGGCTTTTGCGGGCGACTTCTTTTTCCTGAAAGTCCGCAAGCCGCGTGGCGACCTCGGGGAGCTGCCCGGACGCTTCCCCGGCGCGCAGGGTCTGAGTAAAAACCTGGCTGAAGAGCTTCGGGTGCTGACCCAGCGCCTGGCTGACTGGCATTCCCGTGCGCACGTCGTCGAGGGTTTTCTCGGCGACTTCTTTTAAAACCAGGCTCTCGGACTGCTCGGCGACGATCTGCAAGACCCGGTCGAGCGGCAGGCCCGCACCCGAGAGATCCGCGAGCCGTCGGGTGAAGAGCGCCAGCTCCTGCTTGCCCGGCGGACGCCGTCGCCCGCTCGTGCCCGAGGTCGGCGCGAGCTGCATGGCTTTCTGCTCGGCGATCTCCAGAACGAAGCGCCCCTCGGCGTCGAGCTTTGCAATGGCGGCGTCCTGGCTCTCGGCCTCGATCACGCCGCTCTTGCGCGTCCCGGACGAATCCAGCGCGGTGTACGAAAACGTCAGCGACGCCATGAAACGCTCCGTTCGTTCGGTTCGCGTCGTTCGAGGCGTTGAAACGTCTCGCTGGAGACGCTCCGCGCCGTGATGTCCTGCGGACAAAATCCAATTCCGTCCGCGAGGACGTTCGGCGCTTGCGCCCACAGCGAGGTATTTCCAATACCTCGAATATCAACGTCGCGAAAACCAAACATCACAGCGCCTCTCGCTGGCAGACGCGCAGGACTTCCTCGGGGGTCGTCTTTCCGGCAAGAACGGCGATCTTTCCGTCGCCCAGAAGCGTCCGCATGCCATGGTTTTTAACGGCGTGGGCCTTCAACACGTTCGACCCGGCCCGCTCGACCGTCAGGCGCTGAAGAGTCTCGTCCATGTGAAACAATTCGTACAGCCCGACCCGGCCTTTGTAGCCGGTCTGGGCGCACTTGTCGCAGCCCGTTCCGCGCCGGAACGGGGCGTTTGCACTGTCCCAGTCGTCCGGCTTGATCCCGACGCCCGCCAGCGTCTCGTGAGTCGGACGGTCGGGCTGGGCGCAATTGGCACAAACCCGGCGCACGAGGCGCTGGGCGACGGCACCGATCAGCGACGACGCCACCAGGTACGGCTCGACCCCCATGTCGAGTAGCCGGGTGACGGCTCCCGGCGCGTCGTTGGTGTGTAGCGTCGAGAAAACCAGGTGCCCGGTGAGCGCCGCGTGAATGGCGATCTCAGCGGTTTCGTGGTCGCGGATCTCGCCGACCATGATGATGTCCGGATCCTGCCGAACAATCGAGCGCAGGCCCGACGCAAAGGTCAAGCCGATGTTGGCGCGCACCTGGATCTGCGAGATTCCTGGCACCTGATACTCGACCGGGTCTTCAATGGTGAGAATATTCACGCCCGGCGAATAAATCTCCTGAAGCGAGGCGTAGAGCGTCGTGGACTTCCCCGCTCCGGTCGGGCCGGTGGCGAGCATCACGCCAAAGGGAACCGCGATGAGCTTCCGGTACTCGGCAAGAACGTCCGGGTTGATCCCAAGCTCGGCCAGGCCCAGCATCGCGGTGCCTTTGTCTAAAATTCGCATCACGGCCCGCTCGCCGAACACCGTCGGGACGATGCTCACGCGGATGTCCACGGCGCGGCCCGCGATGACAATCTTGATGCGCCCGTCCTGAGGAAGGCGGCGCTCGGCGATGTTCATCTCGCCCAGAATTTTCAGGCGCGAGACAATGGCCGCGTGCATGCGCTTGGGCGGAGCCATCATCTCCCGAAGAATGCCGTCGATCCGGCAGCGCACTTTCACGTCTTTTTCGTATGGCTCGATATGAATGTCCGACGCGCCATCGCGGACGGCCTGGGCGAAGATCAGGTTCACCATCTGGACGACCGCCGTCTCGCCCGCCATCTTCTGGAGATCGGCCAGATCGGTCGTGTCACCGATATCGACGATGCTGGCGTCGTCGCCCTGGCCCGGCAGCCCGGCAAGAATCTTCTCTAAAAAGATCTCCTCGATCTTTTCTTTGACCAGGAGCGGATCGGCCAGAACGCCGCGCGTCGGGAGCTGAAGCAGAATCCCCAGCTCGTCCACGGCTCCGAGCGCAGTCGGGCTTCCCATCGCGACGACCAGGGTTCCATGCTCCAAATAGAGCGGAAGGAGCTGGTTTTTGAGCGCGAAGTCGCCCGGCACAAGCCCGATGGCCTCGTCGGTCGATTTGACGACCTCCAGATCGGCCCGCTCAAAACCGTGAAAGAGCCGGTCGGAGTCAGTATCGGGGCTGTTAAGAGTTGCAGTCATGGCTTTCCGTTTTCGACGCATGAGCTATGAGAAAGTTCACAACCTGCATCTCGACGTTCTCAGTGTAGCGCCCAGAAATGAAGGCAAAATGAATTTCGCCACCCGAAGCTACAGACGCACCAACCCCCTCAATCCACGAGGATTCTCTGCCTATGACTCGGACTGACTCCGCCGCTCCAACCGCTGGAGCCTCTGGTCTATCTGCGTAAGAGACTGAAGAATCTCTCGACGCAACCACAGATCGCGTTGTCTTTCCTGTCGTATCAAACGATGTCGAACCAGAGGAGGACGATTCAGGTGTAGTCGCTCGATCTGGCGTTCACCCGCTTCCGTCAACGCCGTTAAAAATCCATTGCTTTCTTGCCGATTTTGGCCGTGGAATAAATTCCCGGCTGAGTAAGCGATTCGACCTGCGTCGAAACAGGATTGTTAATACTCATTGAGTGTCGTTGATCCTGTCCACGGAGGTGGACATTCTTACCAAGCCGGGAATTTATTCCACGGAAATCAAATCGGCATGACGTCTATTGTAAACCGAACGAATAATTCGACGAATTCGAACTGAAATCATGCAGCTTTGATAATTTCTGCAATTTCTCTATCGATTACTGTTTTTCGGCTTTTCGTTAGACGCCATATTGCTTCCATTTTTTCTAACATTATTTTTTTTTCCAGAAGAAGAATTTCTAATTGCTTGTTTTCTTCTCGAAGTTTTTCACCTTCTTGCTCCATGCGCCGGTTTGCTTTTTCAAGTTGTATGTCGAACTCTGCGACGGTTTCTACCTGAGACATCTCTGCTTTCCTTTCGATTATTGTAACACGACGACGCGCTCGTCCAGAATCGCTCCGGTGGTGCTACGGAACGTGAAGCGCAGGCGGGTGTCGTCGGCGTCGATCCAGAGAAACGAGTGCTGGGTGTCGTCGCGAAACCGGCTGTCGGAGTCGGGCGTGGTGATCTTGTAGAGCGACTGACCGCCGCCGCCAGCAATAAAATACGGGACTTGGCCGACCTCAAGTCGCTCGGCGAAGTGATTGTGCCCCATCAAAACGGCGCTGGCCCCCATCCCGGCGAAGTCCCAGCGCAGCTCGGGCGAGGGCGGGTGGCCGGTGCCGAGCGACGTGTACGCGGGGTGATGAAAGAACACGAGCTTCCATCGGGCGTCCGAGCTTGCCAGAGCTGCCCGCAACCAGCTTTCCTGAACCGAGCCGGGCGCGATGCCATCGGGTTCGCGCGGGTCGGAGTCCAGCAAAAACAGCGCGACGGGTCCACGTCGGACGGTGTAGTAGCGCCCGTTCCCCGGCGTCTGGAAATACGCCCGGTAACCATCGAGTCCGGCGTCCCAGTCATGGTTTCCGAGCGCGGGGAAGAACCGGTCGGGTTGAACCGCAGCGCCGTAGTATTTTTCCTGAGTTTGCGCCCAGTCTCCGGTGTAGTTATTATCCCCGACGGTCGCAATAAACTCGGGTTTCAGTGCAAGAACGGCATCAGCGACGGCTTTCTCGGAAGAATTATCAACCCCATAGTCTCCAATAACAGCAAAATGCACCGAATTTGAATCTTTTCCCGAGCCACAGCTACCACAGAACATTGCGAGAATTACAAACACTACCAAACGCCACATTTTATTTTTCAATTCCCTTCGTAGAGTGCTACAAACGGCTCCAACTCTTCCGAACTTCCAGCAAATTCGTAACCAGCCAGAAACGCCGCTTCCACGGCGGGACTCGGGCCGCCGAGATTGTACCGCAGTGTCCAGATTCCGGTTCCCAGGTCGATGCGCGGATCGCGCCAGCCGCCGTCGGCCCAATCGACGATGCCTGTGATTTTGTCGCCGTCGGTGAGCACGTTCGGAAGGCACCAGTCGCCGTGCGAAAACAGGGCGGGAAGCGGCTCGATGCCCTCGTTGCGCTGAAGCCGGGTCCAATCGTCGCGCGGGTCGGGCGCAAGCGACGGCTGGAGGGCGTGAACCCCTTTCAGCGTCTCCCCAAACAGAGCGGCGATTTTCTCGGGTGCGGTGTGAATGGCGTCCGAGAGGGGAATTCCGGAAAGCTCGGTCTGAAAAAACGCCCCGCCATCCCGCCCGACAAACTCAGGGGAAAGTGTCGTGATGCCCGAGAGCGCCACCAGAACCCTGGCCTCGCGCTCCAGAAGCTCGATGTTGCCGGACTTTCGAATAAACCGACCGTGCCCGGTCAGAAATCGGGCCACGGAGACCCCGCTTCGGCCCAGCGAGATCGGCTCGACGGGCGAAGTTGTTTCCCCGATCAGCGCCGCGCCGCGCGGCCAATGTTGATGCTGTGCCTCCTCCAGAAAAATTTTCTGCATAAAAGAATCCACATAATAGTCATCATCTCTCAGGAAAATATCGTCCACAAGCAACCTACGAAGAATATTTGCAATAGAAACCGATGCAAATAAACCTGTTTCGCATTGCACAACGATCACAGAAACCTTAAACCTGTACTTATTTACAAATTCCAGAATTTCTTGTGCATGATTCACCCGAAATGATTTTATATTGCCGTAATTTTCCATATGCGAAAAGCTCAATCGAAGCACATCGAGTCGCAGATACGAAAAAGCAAGCTCCGCCTCAGGCTTACCCGGATTTGTGATGGAGATTATCACATGCGGCTCATCGGGCTTTCTTTTGCCCGCCTGTCTGCGGCTGAGAACGACAAATTTCACGGAGTCAGTGTACCTTCTGGGGTAGACTATTGACACCATGAAAATGACGACGCTTCTGGTGATCGACGCCTCGGGGAAGCGCACGCCCGACGCCGAGTTTATTGTGTCCCGGCCAGATCGCCACGGCAGCTTTGAGATGTGCGACCGTGTCTGGAAGACGGGGAAGCGCCCGCTGACCGAGTTTGACAGGACCGTTCTGATCGTCGCGCGGGCACACGGGCAGGTGGGCCGAACCTACTTGCCCGTGTCGGCGACCCACACCGATGTCCGGCTTCGACTGCACCGCGCCCCCGACGCAACCCTTACCGGCTGCGTGACGGACGAGCTTGGCAAGCCCATCTCGGGAGCGACCATCGCCTACAAACCGCTCGGCCCGTGGCTGTTTTTCCCTGGAGGCCACCCTTATTCATCGGCCAGAGAGTCACAACAACGGATCGGGCCGGGCGCTTCACCCTCACCAATGTCTGGCCGGAAGAGTCTGGCTGGCTTGCGGTCGGCAAGGTTGGCTGGACCGGCACCCAGGTTCCTCTGAAACCTCGGGCGGGCAGAAAGCTCATGGTAAGCCCGCGCCTGACGCACTCCCGGCTGAGCGTCGCGGGGCGCATCCTCAATGCCTCGGGCAGGCCTGTCGCCCAGGCCCGTATCACGGCGGATGGCAGTGCAACCCGCGTTCAGTCCCTCACCGACAATCAAGGACGATTTCACGTCACGGGTGTGGAGCCTGGCTTCTGCGCCCTGACGGCTGCCGATGCCACCGGGCGGCGCACCGGCTTTGCGCGTCTCCTCTTTCCAGGTTCCCACAACACCGATGTCGTTGTCGTCGTTCGAGCGGCAAGTGAGAGCCGCCTTTCGCTTCGTGACACTCCGCAGCC
The DNA here is from genome assembly GCA_031363095.1 of Armatimonadota bacterium. Classification (GTDB taxonomy): domain Bacteria; phylum Armatimonadota; class Armatimonadia; order Armatimonadales; family Armatimonadaceae; genus JANLTX01. Next base: position 26,182 of record JANLTX010000131.1, read on the forward strand.
GATAAATCGGCGCGGCTTCTTTGGATACGCTTGATGTATTCATCTACGTTATCTCCAAACGGCTCTGTCCGAGCCGACTTCTGGATAGAATGTTTATCGCAGCGTTGTGATCTCTGTCCAAAGACAAACCACACTCGCACTTGACCCACCTATCCGAGAGTTTTAGATTTTCAAACACTATTCCACAATTGGAACAGGTCTTAGAAGTGTAAGCCGGGTTCACTAACTCGATTGTTCGCGTG
>JANLTX010000134.1:0-26764 GCA_031363095.1 Armatimonadota bacterium
GGTCCGGGTACCCTCAGGGTGTTGTAATCATAGCCGCGAATTTATTCGACGGGATCGGGCAGGAAAATCCAAATGCGTTTGCCCTGGCGTTTGCCCTGAGATCGGGAGCCGGTCTGAAGGACGTGATATACTCTTCTGGTATCACCGCATCGCTGGGTTGTTTTGCACTCCGGTTTGCCTCTCCAATCTGTCCACAACTTTTGTGGCCGCTGCTGGTACTTTGTTTTTTAATCCGCCTGAACCGGTACTTTTTCGCAGGCCGATTTTAGGAGATTTCCATGTCTTTTGACGCGCTCGGGCTTCGCCCTGAGCTTCTTTCCGCGCTCGCCTCGGCGGGCTACACGACGCCTACTCCGATCCAGGAGAAGGCAATCCCCGTGGTTCTCTCGGGCCGCGACGTTCTTGCTGCCGCGCAGACCGGCACGGGCAAGACGGCGGGCTTCACGCTGCCGCTGCTCCAGCGCCTGATGGAGAAAAAGGTCGAGTCGCACCCGCGCCGCCGACCCATTCGGGCGCTGATTCTCACCCCGACGCGTGAGCTGGCCGCGCAGGTTCAAGAGAGCGTCGATACCTACGGCAAGGGACTTCCGCTCCGCTCCGCCGTGATCTTTGGCGGGGTCAAGATGGGGCCGCAGCTCTCGGCGCTCAATCAGGGAATCGATATTCTCGTGGCGACTCCGGGCCGATTGCTGGATCATGTCAATCAGCGCACCGCCGATCTGAGCCGGGTCGAGATCTTTGTCCTGGACGAAGCCGACCGGATGCTGGACATGGGCTTTATCCACGACATCAAGAAAGTGATGGCGCTGCTTCCGGGAAATCGCCAGAATTTATTGTTCTCCGCGACGTTCTCCGAGGAGATCAAGAACCTCGCCGACAAGCTTCTGCACGCCCCGACGCGCGTCGAGGTCGCTCGCCAGAACGCCGAGAGCGAGCTGGTGACGCAGGGAGCCTACTTTATCCACAAGGAGAGCAAGCGCGACCTGCTGGTCTGGCTGCTGGCCGAGAGCTACAAGGGGCAGGCGCTGGTCTTCACCCGCACCAAGCACGGCGCGGACCGCCTCGCCAAGCAGCTCGGGCGCGACGGCATCAACGCCGCTGCGATCCATGGCGATAGAAGCCAGCCGCAGCGCACCAAGGCGCTTGCGGACTTCAAGGCGGGCACGGCCCGGATTCTCGTTGCCACCGACATCGCAGCGCGCGGCCTGGACATCGACCAGCTTCCGCACGTGATCAACTACGAGCTACCGAACATCCCCGAGGACTACGTGCATCGCATCGGGCGAACCGGTCGTGCGGGCAGCCTGGGCGAGGCCATCTCGCTGGTCTCCGACGACGAGAAAGCCTACTTGCTCGCCATTGAGAAGTTGATGAAAAAGCAAGTCGAGCGCCGCCAGGCCGTCGGGTTTATCGCCCCGCCGCGCTCCGTCGAGGTGTCATCGCCGCAGCCGCAGCCCAAGCGCGTCTTTGCGGGAAGCAACGAACCCAGCCGAGCACGTGGCGGCTTCCGCCGAGGTCGCTGACTCAGTAATCTGCCCCCTGGCCCCCAGTAATGGGGGGATTTCTCCCCCGTTACCGGGGGCTGGGGGGCCGGGTTATTTCAGCGTCCGTATTCGGCTTTCTTCTTCAGCCCGAGGCTCTGGTACTCATCAGAGTCCTTGCCAAACTGCCCGGAGACTTGCTCGGTCGCGCCGACTAACAGATCGTGCCGCTTGTGCTCCGCAATGCGCGTCCGGTCCCGCGCGGCGGCCAGCACCGCCTCCGCCGCCCGCTCCGCGCTCGTCGCCGCAACCACCTCGGCGTCGGCCTCGCTGATATTTCTCAGCGAAAACTCGGCTCTCTGTGGCGTATAACGCGCCCCAAGCCGCCGGAGCGCCTCCGTTTTGGCGACATCTGCCTCAACAAGAGCGGGCGACAGACGTTTCTTCGATTCTGTTTTGAGTGACATCTCTATTCTCCTTGACGTAATGACCAAGATGCGGTGCGCAGTCACTGCGACCGGCGTCTATGTCAGTATATACGAAGGAAAAGTCACATTGGTTCCCATCGCACAGGCTGCGCCTCAAAGAAAAGTCACTGCGCCTTGAATCGCAGTAACTACGCATCGCGTCGTACTCACTTCGTCGCGGCGATATATACCTGTGCACGCTTGAGCGCAAGCTCGGCTTCCGCTAAACGCAGCCCCAGCAGGTATTTCTGCGCATCTGGCATCGCATAGTGCTGGTGACGAGTTATTCCCTCATCGATCAAAGGCTTAATTGCATTACAGTAGTAGAAAATATTCTGATCAATTAAAGAATCAGAAACTGATTGCAGTATTTTCTGACGATGTTTTAACGTCTTGAAAGAACCAAATGCAAACCCAGAGACAACACACAGGCATATACTTATAGCGATGACCTGGGGCAAAAGACCTAATGAGAACACTGAAGAAAAAGAAAAACTAATAATACTAAAAATCAAATGAATCATAGATATAACAATAAAAGTCAGCATATCGTTTCTTTTAGGTTGAATAACGGAGTTCATTATCTGGTCAATGCCAACCGTGTGACTTTGCAAGAGACTCGCGAGTTCTTCCACAGATAACTTCCCGGGTTGTGGCGGGCGAGCAAAAAAAGTGACTTCGCCTTCCTGGGGTAGCGTTTGTACGCTCATTTCAAAAAACCCTCCAAAATCGTCAATAGTTTTTCGTGGCTATCTTTCATTATTTCTATATCAAAGCCACTGGCAGTCGGAATAAGAATCGTATCTCCTGACATCATGTTGCGAGGAATGAGACTGGCGTAAACATATTCGTGAGGAACGAGACTTGTACCCTTGGATGAACGCAACTTTTCGATTTGAGCATTGTACTCCCCCGCCTCATAAAAGGCTTTAACTTCGTCTCTTTGATTCCACCACAAATCTTGTTTTGTTACCAATGTCAGGAATTTGATATTACCCTCCATCTTAGTTTGAATAAAGTAATTAGCTATTTCAGTAATAATCCGAATCTCTTCCTGACGCGCTTGCTCTACATACATCTCTAAATTACCTGCATTGACTTCTCTATCTTTTCTTGGAGTATGATACCCCCAGGAAACAACATTGATAATAACAGGGTTTTTTGATTTAGTTAGAGAAAGTCGAATTTCTGGCCAATGAGCATTTATTCGTTCTGGTTGTCCAGGAGCAATAACAATGTGCTGTGAACTATTAGATTTGAGCGAGACTTTGCTTGTATCTGGCGTATCTACATAGTCTGTCTCGAACTTTGCTGGTACGAAGCCTTCAGAAAGAAGGATGCCCAGCGTACTTTTTCCAACTCCACCTGGACCAAAAACGGCAATGTAAGAGTTTCCACTGCCCACACGCTTTCGGACGGAAGCCAGCTTATCCTTGATACCGGGAAAGTTTTTCCACAGAGCACCCAGTATTTCCGCGATAGCGTTCCAGTCTATAGCCATGGCTACAACTCTATCTCGCCTCGGAAGACTTCGGTGGCGGGGCCGGACATATAGACGTGGTCGTCGGCTTCGTCCCAGCGAATGAAGAGGTCGCCGCCGGGCAGGTGGCAGAGTGCGTGGCGTCCGGTGCGTCCGTTGAGGTTTGCGGCGACGAGGCACGCGCACGCGCCGGTGCCACAGGCAAGGGTTCGGCCTGCGCCGCGCTCCCAGGTGAGGATTTTCAGCTCGCTCTGCCCCAGAACTTCCACTAAATGGACATTGGTTCGTCTTGGGAAGCGCGGATGGTTCTCCAGTGCCGGGCCGACCGCGTTGATCTCGCTCTCAGTGGCTTCGTCGGTGAAGAACGCGACATGCGGGTTGCCCATGCTGACGCCGGTAATTCGGATCGGCTCGTGGTTGACTTCGAGGACTTCATTGAGAACCGGGCCGATCTCGCCGATCATGCCGATGTCGGTGCGGTCCAGCCCCGGCTCGCCCATATCGACCGTGACCGAGCTGACTTTGCCCGCTTCGGTTTGCAATTCCAGCGTTTTGATTCCGCCCAGGGTTTCCACCGTGAGCATGGTTTTTTTCGTGTAGCCGTGGTCAAACACATACTTGGCGAACGCCCGGATTCCGTTGCCGCACATCTCGGCCTCGGAGCCGTCGGGGTTGAAGATCGGCATGGCGAAGTCAGCGACGTTTGAGGGATGCACGAACAGAAACTGATCGAAGCCGACCCCGAAGCGCCGATGACCGACGTCCACTAAGTGCGGCTGAAGCTGCGCAGGGGTCGGGGCGTTCGGCACGAGACCATCCACGACGATGAAGTCGTTTCCGATCCCGTGCATCTTGGTGAAGGGAACCCTCACGCGGCCTCCGCCTCGATCTCGGCCTCGGGGGGCGCGAGGGAAAGCTCGCTCGCTTCGGCACGAGCGGCCTCGGCGGCCTCACGCATGTGGACAGGACGCATCGGAACAACAGAAGTAATTGCGCTCTTGTAGACAAGCTGCGTCGGGCGACCCGGCGACTCTAAAAGCACCGTGAAGGCATCGAAGCCTCGCACATGCCCTCGAAGCTGGACCGAGTTGGTCAAGTAGATCGTGACCGCGATGTTCTCCTTGCGTACCTGGTTCAAAAACAGGTCTTGTAGCGCCTGTGCTTTGTTCATTCGTTGTTTTTTCCTCCCGTTCGGGCGCGCTCGTCTGTGACCTCACCGACAATGCGACGGGCGAGCGCTTCCGCCGTGTCGGTTTCTTCGATGTCTATCCAGAAGACATTCGGATCGTTACCAAACCACGAGAGCTGACGCTTGGCAAAGCGCCTGGTATCGCGCTTAATCTGGGCGACGGCTTCGTCGAAGGTAAGCTCTCCGTTGTGAAATTGTACCAGATGCTTGTAGCCGAGGCTCTGCATCGCTTTTGTCTCACGAGAGATGCCCTTTGCAAGAAGCGTGCGGACTTCGCCCAGAAAGCCCGCTGCGAGCATGGCGTCCACGCGGGCGTCGATGCGAGAGTAGAGCGCCGCGCGAGGCAACCGAAGCCCGACGATTCTCGCTCCAGGTCTCGGGACTCCATGAATGCCCTCGGGCGTGTGGAACGCCGACGCGGGCTTTCCCGTTGCGTCGAAGACTTCCAGCGCCCGAATAACGCGCCTGGCGTCGTTTATTTGTATCTTTGCGGCGCTGAGCGGATCGATGTTTTCCAGCCGGGCGTGAAGCGCAGGTCCGCCGAGCGTTTCGACCTCGGCCAAGCACGCGGCACGAAATTCTTCGTTTGCCGGAACTTCGGGGATAGAGAGGGTTGCGCAGGCCGAGCGGACATAAAGCCCGGTTCCGCCGACTAAGATCGGGAGCTTGCCACGGGCGCGAATCTCTTCAAAAGCGCTCTCCGCGAGCCGGGAGAAATCGGCGACGGAAAAGTCGTCCGACGGATTGGCAACGTCGATTAAGTGAAACCGGGCGCGGGCGCGCTCGGCAGAGTCGGGCTTGGCGGAGCCGATGTCCAGCCCGGTGTAGACCGCGACGGCATCCGCGCTGACCAGCTCGCCGCCCAGAAGCTCGGCCAGAGCGATCCCGACGGCAGTCTTTCCGACCGCCGTCGGCCCCACGATTGCAAGCAGCGTCATCGCCGCTATTGTACGGGAGATTTAAAGCTCAGCGCGTCTGTCGCCGACGTAGAACGCCAGCGGTTCCGAGTGCGCCGAGCGCGAGCAGCCCGAGTGTCCCCGGCTCGGGTGCGGCGCTGGCCGAGCCGACCGTGTACTGAAGCTGATCGACGTTCAAGCCGCCCACGGCGCTCGTGTTGGCAACCGTGAACTTCAGCGTGTTGAGGCCCGTGACAAATCCCGAGCTGGTGTTGAAGCTGGTGAAGCTGGACGGCCCCGAGTTGTTGGCGTTCAGGTTTGTGTTGTTCAGAAAAACCAGGCCCGTGTTGTCGGTGGCGTAGAGTCCGCTGAGTGTGACGCCCGTATTGATATCCTGGGCTGTCAGGGTGAAGGTCGTGTAGAAATCCAGCGTATCCACGGGCAGCCCATTCGCGTTGTCCCAGATCCAGCGGGATGTGGCGCTCTGGACATAGCCGCCGGGGTTCTGGTTCGTCAGCACCTCGGCCAGGCTGGTGTCGCCGACGCCGATAATGTAGTGCGGGTCGATAGCCGCTGCCGGAAGCGGGACGCTTGAGGCGTTCACACCCGTGCTGAACAGATTGAAGGTCTGAGCGTGGGCCTGCGCGAGCGGAAGCAGGACAGCGATGAGAAGTAACGTTCGTCGTTGCATGAGGAAATTTTAGGCGCGTCTCCGGCGCACTACCAGTGTGAATACTGGGAATACAACAAGTCATAGTATGAGAATTCAGACGTGTTTGAGGCGCGATACAATAACTGGCTTCCATGAAAATCGTTGTCTCGCGCACCTATCCGAACCTGCCCAATCACCTCGCCGATCTTCTCCGGGCTTGCCTTATTTTAAACACCACGGAGACAAAAGCGCTCGCAGTACATCTAAGTCTTTCCGTAGCGACCGTGAATGCTTACTTTCAGCGAGTTGCAGAAACGCTGGAGACAACAGATCGATTCAGCTCGGTTCAGCGGGCCTCGCGCCTGGGGCTTCTGGTGGGAAACGAGGACGACATTCTCATCAACGGGGATTTCGTCGAGGGGAATTTAGCGCAGAGCCCTGGCTCATCGCTTCCCTGGGCGAGCCTTGTCGGCTGGACTGCGCTGGGCGTCTGCACACCGCAGTGGGTGGTTCCTGAGAACGGCGAGCCGGGGGCGGTGATGATGTGGGGCGCAGCGGATACGGGAGAGGGAATATCCCAGTACTTTCTTCCTGCACGTCGCCCACGTCCGGGCAAGACCTACCGGTTCTCGGCGGAGTATCGCTTCGGTCCCGTCCGCCGCGACTGGCCGGTAACGCCGCGCCAGCCCATGTTCGTGGACTTCGTGATTCGGGCGTCCGTCTGGCCGATTCCGGAGTATGCGACCCCCGACGAACCCGGAAAGATCGTCACTCTCGGGCGACTGCACTACGCGGCCCGCCCGCCGGAGGTCATTCTGGTCACTCCCGATACGAACACCAGGGCTGCCGAACAAAAGCGACGCGCCGGAGGCGAGCACCTGATGCAGGACTCGCTCTATACCAACCGGGTGGGTGGCTACAACCTCTGGGAGTGGGAGTGGAGCGCCCTGAGCTGGTCCCCGGACACGGTCTATAATATTCTCACGATCCATCCCACCAACGACCTTATCGTCGGCACCGATGGTGTCAACAAAGACGCGCCCCAGGAGACTGCCTGGGGCCAGATTCGCCGGGTTCAGCTCGTCGAGGTCAACTCCGAGAGCGACGCCGCCCGGCCATAGATAGAGCGCCCAGCGCCAGCAGTCCAAGCGTCCCTGGCTCCGGAGCTGCCGTGTTGCCGCTGACCCGAAACGCGAGGTCCGGGTTGCTAATCGAAGTCCAGGGAGTCGCCCCTGATGTGATCTGGCTATAAACGCTCCCAGTGTTGATCCCCTGATCGTTGACGTACCAGAAGCACGACTGAACGTTTGCCGTAGACTGCGCCATCAGCCAGTACATCGTCCCGGCATCGAGCTGGGGAGCGACCACCGAAGTCACGCTCGTGAGCGGCACGATGCCCGTCGGGGTGGGTGGGCTGACGAACCAGGACTCCAGCGCCGTGCCCGGCTGCCCGCCCGAATCGAGAGCGAGCGTGATCTTGTAGGAGTTCGTCCCGTTCAGATGCCGCAATGCCAGCTCGATGCTGGTCAGCGAGACCGTCGCGCTCGGAATAAACGTGATGGCGGCGCTGTTGTAGTGGAACAGCATAGACCCGGCCCCCGCGATGACACGCACGGTGCCTGTGTCGTAGCTGTCGCCTGCCCCGAAAGTATTGGCCACCACATCGGCGCGAGCCGAGAGCGCCAACGTACTGAGAGTGAGGGCGGCCAGGGCCAGCCCGAAGCGATGGGACATTAAGATTCTTTCTGCGTTCAAAGCTGTCGCCAGCCTAAAAGAGTGTGAGTTTGCTCCACGAAGTAGACCTCGTAGCGCTTGCCCGGTGCCAGTCGTAGCGCCCGGCCCCAGCGACGAGAGTCTTTCGTGACAGAGACACAGCGCACCGACGGGAAGAGCGCCTGACTTGCCGCCCGATTTTTCCGGGCCAGCCCGTAGAAAAGAGCAGCAATGCCCAGTGCGCCGAGAGCGAAAATCACAGCGCCGGGCACGGAGAGAGGCAGCAGCGTCAGCGCAAGTGGAGCAAGCAGCGAGCAGAGAGTCGCCCGTCGGTGGGAGCGGGCTTCTCCCCGGCGCAATCGCTCGCTCTGGCTTCGTGCGAGTAGCCCCACCCGATTGGCGAGAACTTCGTCGTCGGTCAGGGGAGCGAGGCGCGTTTTGGACATGCCTCAGTGTAGTCAGAGGCCCGCAGGTCAACCAGTGTGAATTATGGGAGTATGAGTTTTCATACCCGAGCGAACAGCTCTATCGGGGCGGGCATTCCGGGAGCGAGCAGCGTCTGGTCGCGGCGGGGACCGATGGAGACGAAGCGGGCCGGAACGCCCGCAAGCTCCTCGACGCGCCGGACGTAGGCCTGGGCGTTGGGGTGAAGCTGAGAAAACTCGGTGACTTTCTCCAGGCTCTCTTCGGGCCAGCCGGGAAGCGCTTCGTAGACCGGCTCGCAGTCGTCTAAATTCGCCACATCGCCGGAGGGGAAGTGCTTGAGTAGAACGCCTTTTTTGGTGTAGCCGATGCAGATATTCACCATCTCGAAGCCCGCGAGAACGTCTAAATGCCCGACGCAGATTCCCGTGAGGCCGTTCACCCGAGCGGTATATTTTAGCGCGAACGCATCGAGCCAGCCGCAGCGACGTGGGCGGCCCGTGGTGGTTCCGTACTCGTGGCCGCGCTCGCGAATGCGGTCGCCGCGCTCATCTAAAAGCTCCGAGGGCACGGTCCCCGCCCCGACACGCGTCGTGTAGGCTTTGACCACGCCGATGATCTCGGAGATGGCCGTGGGCGGAACTCCGGTCCCGATGCACGCGCCGCCGGAGATCGGGTGCGAGCTGGTGACGAACGGATAGGTGCCGCCGTCGAGGTCTAAAAGCGCGGCCTGGGCACCTTCAAACAAAATTCGTTTGCCCTGGTCGAGCGCGTCGTGGGCGAGCGCTTGCGTGTCGCAAACATACGGCTTGAGCCGCTCGGCCAGCGGAGCAAGCTCGGCTAAAAGTGTCTCGAAGTCGAATGGCTCACTCTCGAAGACTTTTGTCAGAATAGCGTTCTTGAGCGGCAGGACCGCCCCGAGACGCTCCCGAAGGCGCTTCGGATCGATCAGGTCGCCCATTCGGATACCGACCCGGCTGGCTTTGTCGGCGTAGCACGGCCCGACGCCCCGCCCGGTGGTTCCGATGGCCGACGTGCCCTTGCTTTTCTCTTCCAGGCCGTCGAGTGAGCGGTGGTACGGAAGAATCACATGGGCGTTCTGGGAGATTCGCAGTCCCGAGACATCGATGCCGCGCCCGGTAAGCTCGTCGATCTCGCGGACCAGGTGCCCCGGATCGATTGCCATGCCGTCAGCCATGACACTGAGGGCGCGAGGGTTAAGAATGCCCGAGGGAATCAGATGAAACTTGAAGGTCCGCTCGCCGACGATCACGGTATGCCCGGCGTTCGGGCCGCCTCCGTAGCGGATGACGATATCGGCATCCTGGCCCAGCAGATCCACGAACTTGCCCTTGGCTTCATCGCCCCAGTGACACCCGACGACGACCACGGCTCCCATTGTTTCAGTGCACCTCAAAAAAGAAAAAGGCAGCGCGAAGCTGCCCGCAGAGTTTTCGAATGAACGCCCAAGTCTATCACTCGGCTGCGCTTGCGTCAAGCCAGACCTGGAGCCGCCCAACCAGTTCCGGGGCAAGCTTTCGGGTGTCGGAGAGATGCAAAATGTCCTCGCGCGGGAGCAGCCGCAGGAAGTTTTTCCCGGCCATCGGCATTTCGATGTAGGCCGCGAGCAGCCCGCCGAGGCTGGCGTGTGCGCGGGGCGTGCCCTGAAAAACTCCTCGGGGAAGCCGGGCCTGAAGCACCTCGCCCACAAACCGAAGCTGTTTTTCTTCGAAGAAAAGCCAGCCGACATCGGGCGGGTAGCCGCGCACCCGAAGCTCGACGAACGCCCGGTTATCGGGCAGCTCTTCGCCCAGCAGCAAGCCCGCCCGCTCCAGAGCGAATTTCTGGGCGCGGGCGTTTCCCAGCACGGCGATGCGGTCGTGCGCGAGAAAGACCATGCCCCACGAAGCGAGCGTCGCGCCGAGCAGCGGCCAGAGCGGGCGGATCGGCGCGGGGCTTCCCCATTTCTGGCGCAGGGCTTCCCCGAGAAACCAGAACGTGACGGAAAAAATAGGAAGGCAGACCAGCGCCAGCGTCAGGGCGAGCGTCGTGAGACCGACCATGCCGAGCTGAAAGCCCAGCGGGTAGGCCCGGCGCGCCCCCGGCGCGTCCGCACTCGTCACCACGATTGTTTCGTCCACCAGGCCCATTATAGCGAATTGTCTCCAAATTGCCCCCCGGCCCCCAGAACTGGGGGTAAGGGGGCACGATTGCGAGCTGTTGCCGGTATCATTGGGGCATGCGGCGTGAGCGGTTTTCGATTCCCGAGGGTGTGATCTATCTGGATGGCAACTCGCTGGGGCCGGTCTCACTCGATGCAAAGGCCGCGCTGGAGCGAGCGGTGAACTCCTGGGAGACGCATCGCATCGAGGGCTGGACCGAGGGCGACGAACCCTGGCTGTTCCTGCCCGAGAAGCTCGGGGCGCGACTCGCTCCGCTGATCGGTGCCCAGCCGGGCGAAGTAGTTGCAACTGGCTCGACGACGCTGAACCTGCACCAGCTTCTTTCGACGCTCTACAACGGCTCCGGCCCGATCTTGCTGGACGAGCACGCGTTCCCGACGGATCGGTACGCCCTTCAGAGCCACCTGGCGCTGCGCGGACTCGACCCGAATGATTTCTTGCGCCTCGCCCCACCCGACGACGACGCGCTCGAAGCGGCGCTCTCGGGCGTCGCCCTGGCGGTTCTGCCGTCGGTGGTCTACACCAGCGGAAGGCTTTTAGACCTGCCCCGGCTCACCCGAGCCGCCCAGCAAAACGGCGCACGGATTCTCTGGGACCTGTCGCACTCCATCGGGGCGGTGCCGCACGCGCTCTCGGAGATCGGGGCGGACGGCGCGTTCTGGTGTTCCTACAAGTGGCTCAGCGCCGGGCCGGGCGCGGTCGGCGGGCTGTACCTGAATCGAAAACACTTCGAGCGCTCTCCCGGAATCGCGGGCTGGTTCGGCTCCGACAAGAAAGAAATGTTCTCGGGCGCACACACGCTGGTGCCCGCGCCCGGAGCCGCTCGGCTTCAGACCGGGACGACTCATCTGCTCTCGCTCGCACCGCTGGCCGGGGCGCTGGAACTCTTCGAGGAGCTGGGAATCGAAACGATTCGAGCGCGGTCGCTGGAGCTGACGGCGCTTTTAAGAGAACGCCTGGAAGAGCTGACACCCGAGATCGAGATCGTCACGCCGCGCTCAGACGAGCGGCGCGGCGGGCATCTTGCGCTGCGCCATCCACAGGCGGGGGCGCTCTCGCGGGGGCTGCGGGCCGCGTCTGTGATCGGGGACCATCGCCCGCCGGACCTGCTGCGGCTCGCGCCCGCCGCGCTCTTCACGACGCCCGCCGAGTGTGAGGAAGCCGTCCTTCGGCTGCGAGGCATTTTGGACCGTGGCCTCGACGAAAAAAATTCAGGCGGGCTGGTACCATAACGCCATGAGAGCGATAGTCGTTCGTGCGTTCGGCGGCCCCGAGGTCTTGAAACTCGAAGAGCTACCCGATCCGACTTTTGGCCCCGGTGAGGTGCTGGTTTCGGTGCGAGCCGTCGGGGTGAACCCGGTCGAGACCTATATCCGAGCAGGAAACTACGGCCCGCGCACGTTTCCGTTCACGCCGGGCCTGGATGCCTCGGGCGTGGTCGAAGCCGTGGGCGCGGAAGTGACAGGAGTTTCGGTCGGGGCGCGGGTCTACACAGCGGGAACCCGGACCGGAGCGTATGCCGAGAAGTGTGTCGCGACGGCCTCGCAGGTGCTCCCCCTGCCCGAGAACGTTTCTTTCGAGCAGGGCGCGGGGGTGAATATCCCGTATGCGACCGCATACCGGGCGCTTCTCCAGCGCGGCCAGGCGCGGGCGGGCGAGCGATTGCTGGTCCACGGCGCAAGCGGGGGCGTCGGGATCGCAGCGGTCCAGCTTGGCCGGGCGCTGGGCCTGCACGTCACCGGAACCGCGAGCACGCCCGAGGGCCGGGCGCTGGTGCTCCGCGAGGGTGCCCACGAAGCCCTAAATCACTCCCAGCCCGATTATTTAGAGGACCAGAGCTTCGACTTGATCTTAGAAATGCTCGCTAATAGTAATCTGGAGAAAGATTTAGGCGCTCTAAAGCTCTACGGACGGGTTATTGTCATTGGAAGTCGCGGCTCGCTGGAGTTTAACCCGAGACTGACCATGGCAAAAGACGCCGACGTACGCGGAATGAGCCTGTTCAACACGCCGCCTGAGCTTCTGCCGGGAATTCACGCGGCGCTGTTCGCCGGGCTTCAGAATGGAACCCTGCGCCCGGTCGTGGGCCAGACATTCCCCCTCGCGGACGCTTCGCTGGCGCACGAAGCGATCCTAACTCCCGGCTCGCAGGGGAAGTTAGTGCTAATCCCGTGAAATCAGACCTTTGAGATACGGCACTTCGATGGCGTAGAACTCCTCCAGAGCCTCGGGCGGGACGTGTGGCTCCAGGGTGACGAAGCCCTGGTAGCCGCCTTGCTTGAGCCTGCGGACAATGGCCTCGATGGGGAAAGCGGCGTCGGGGAGGGGCAGGTAGCCGATGCGCTCCGTACTCTCGCGCATCAGGCTTCCCTGATGGACGCCGGAAGCCTCGGGGCGAAAGTGGCAGCCGCCCTTGAGATGGACGTAGCGAATGTGCGGCGCGACGATCTCGTAGGCTCTCGGGTACGGCTCGATGTAGGCATGATAATAATTACACGGATCGAGCTGCGTTCCAAATCCTACCGAGCCGACGGCGTCCGCGATGTCGCGGACGCTCTCAGGCGTCGCGGATTCGTCGTGGGCCTCGTTCTCCAGGGTGATCGTCACGCCGCGTCCTTCGGCGTAGGCGGCTGCCGGACGCGCGGCACTTATGAAGAGCTGAGCCGGGATTCCGGTCGAGTAGCAGTTGACCAGCTTGCTTCCGAGAGCCACAGCGGCATCGATAGCGCCGCAGAGCGCCTCGGTGAATCGCTGCGTCCCTCCGGCGGCAAAGCAGACCGGAGCCGCGAAGAACCCGAGCGTCACACACGCCACGGTGACGCCGCGCTCCTGAAGCAGCTTTGCAGCCCCGTCGAGGTCGCGGCCCTCCCAGCGCTCGCTCTCCTCTGGCGTGCTCAGCGTCGTGCCTTCGCGTGGGCCGACGTTTGCGGGCCATAGCTCAATCGCATCGACGCCAAAACGTGCAATCACGTCCAGGGCCTCGGGAAGTTTGTGCTGCCGGGCAAGCTGCTGCCCGTTGATAGCCAGTCTCATTCGTTTTTATTCTTTCTCGTCTAAAAATTCTTGCACCGTCGGAATGAGCCGCTCGCCCCCGGCCTTCAGTGCATCGAGTAGCAGCGCGTCGGTGAGCGTCTCCTCCGGCGAGGGACGATGCGGCGTTTTGTTTACAAGCGCCTCGGTGAAGTGGGCAAACTCGCGGCGGTAGTTCTCAAAGTGCAGGTAGCCCTCGCCGACATCGGTGACCAGCTCCAGGCTTTGCTTGCCGGTGCAACGAAGTGTCCCCGTGGGGCGCTGGGAGAAGCAGCGGGAGAGATCGAGCTGGCCGTCGGTGCCATGGAAAATCACCCGACACTCGTTGTGGGAGAACGTCGCTGCAAACGCGCCCGGAATGCCGCTCTCGGTCTGGAACCATGCAACCGTCGTGTCCCGATTTTGTGCTTCGGGTGGGGCGATGGTGTCGCAGGATTGTGCGCCAACCCGTGCGATCCGCTCGCCCAGAAGCTCGCGCAGCCCGAACGCCAGATAGATCCCGATGTCGAGAAGCGGCCCGCCGCCATCGGGGTCGGTCCAGCGCCAGCTCCCCGGCACGCCAGGTGGATACGCACCGAGCGCAGGATACGAAAAATTGGCGTAGACGAACGTCACGCGCCCGATGGCACCGCCCGCAAGCAGCTCCACAGCTTTTTGAAACGTCTCCCCGAAGCGCGACATGTACGCCGTCATCAGCGGGACATTATTTTTTGTAGCAGCGCGGACCATCTGGCGAGTCTCGGCGGCGCTGCGTCCCAGCGGCTTCTCGCAAAGAATCGCCTTCTTTGCCTCAGCAGCAGCGAGAACCGCCTCGGCGTGCATCCCGGTCGGCAGTGCGATATAGACCGCCTCGACCTCGGGGTCTTTGAGCAGGTCGTGGTAGTCGGCGTACTCGCGCACGACGCTTCCCGCAGGCTCGCCCATCGCGGTGCGGAACAGTGTGCGCCGCGTCTCCAGCGGATCGGCGAGCGCGACCAGGCGTGCATCGGGGACGCCAAGGAGTGCGGGTAGTGCTTTGTCGTGAGCGATCTGGCCGCAGCCAATTATTCCCCAACCAATTTTCTGCATCATTTCTTTCTTGGCTTCCTCAGGGAAGGAGTGTTTTTCGGTTCACCGAGATGTCGTCTACCCGAAACACAGAGTTCTGATTGGCAGGCGAGTTGTACCCCACCGACAGAACCAGTGTCGAGAGTGTACCGGTATTGAACGTGTAGGTGTACTTTCCATACCCGCCCGTCGGCGGCGTCATTGTCAGAGAGCCGAGGCCCGTACCCGCTGTGGTCTGAACTCCCAGGTAGGCGTTGGGTCCGATGGTCGCATTCGCATCCCAGACCCAGGCGGTGAGAGTATAGGTCGTGTTGGGACTCAGCCCGGTGAGGGTCTGGAGAACCGCGTTCCAGCGAGTCGGCCCGGCGGGAACCCAGACTCCGGCGCTTCGACTTCCCGTATGTTGCCGGGCATTGCTCGTATCAATGTAGAACGTCCCGCCGTTCACCCACGACGAGTACGGCGCGGCGAAACTGGCAAGCCCCTCAAATCCTGGCTCGGAAACAAAAGCTCGATACTCGTAGGCTCCATAGTCTACAAAAGAGCCGGTTCCGCTGCGTTTTTGGCCGTCCAGGTCGCTGCTATTTGCTGTGTTTACTGTATATTTGTTGATTGCAGCGCTATAGTGCTGCAAATGAAAGTCAGATGCCCAGGTATTGGTCGAAGCATTGACAAACTGTGGGTCTTGTCCGGTAATGTCCCCCGCTCCTGCCGTATCATTCAAATTCCCATCGTTTCCGTAGAACGCCGGGACGCCGCTCGGAGCGGACTGACCGCTGAACCAGCGTAGATTATGGTGCGCCGAACTGTTGGTACTGTCGCTATTGACCTTCACCGCCAGACGATTGGTACGCGCCACGACGATATTCCCGTAGACCGGTGCGTTCTTGCAAACAGCATTTTCCTGATTTTGAGCGCCGCCCGGCTCCCAGGTCACTTTCTGAGCATATATCTCTGGTGCAGTTCCATCCCAGCAGTTCTGGTAGAGTGTGTTGTAGCGAACTGTGCAGTTGGCGCTGCCATCCAGGAGAATCCCAACACCGCCATTGTTCACAATCAAGTTGTTTTCGACAAGAGTTCCTTTGTCGAAAGCCGTTGTGTCCAGAATAATCCCATTCCCATCAGAGCGATTGGGATTTGTCAGATCATTGTGATTATTAAAAACGACATTACCGCGAATTATATTGTGAAATCCTGAAGCTGTATCCCAGGGACGGACTTTCCAGTTGCTGATCCCGCTACTGAATAGAGTATCGTTTCCCAGACCACTGCCAACCGAGTTATCGTTGACAATATTATTCTCAATAACAATATAATCGGCAAGGTTCGCGCCCAGGCCAGCCATCGTATTATCATGCGACCAGCAGTTGCGAATCGTGATGTGGTGAACCCACTGAAACCAGGTTCCTGCGCCCGTGGAGTCTTTCTTGTCCGAGTGCAAGTCAAAACCATCGATGGTGACCCAGCCACACGGCTCGATCTTGTGTCCGTTGGCCTCGGTCATCCCCCAGACGCTCGGGGTGCTGACGTTGTCGATGGTATTGCCGCCCCAGTACTGGAAGCAGCCGCCGTTGTTCGTACTGGCGGGAGTGATAATTTTAGCGCCCCACTTCACCTCGGACTTATATGTCACCCGAAGCGCGTTGGACGACCCACTCTTGATCCAGACGCCCTCGTAGTAGTTGCCAGGCCGAACCCGCACGGTGTCGCCCGGCTGGATCGCAGCGTAGGTGTCGCCGATCTTCTTGAAGGGCTGCGTGGTGGAGCCAGTGCTGGTAGCACCCGTGTAGCTCGCATCCACCCAGATATCGGCGGCACGTGCGCCACTAACGAGTAGTGGCAAGGTCGAGAGAGTCGCAAACGTTGCACAGAGACGATTCATTGTCTTTTTCTCTTTCTTTTAGGGGTTTCAGTTCGCTTGGGACGCGGTTTTTCGCGTCAGTGCGTGGTTCCAGCCACGTAGAGCCAGTCGCAGGTTCGGGTGCGTCGGCCCGGACGGATCGGTTTCATCGTCCCCGGCGTGAAGTTGCACCAGGACGGTCTTACGGGTCTTTTGGGATCGATTCGGCATCGAACCATGTAGCGTCAGATAGTTGAAAAACACCACATCGCCCGGATTGCATTCGACCACTGTCGCGTTTTCGATGGGATAGGTCGCAAGAAGTGCATCAGACAGTTGTCCCCGGTTTTGCTGCTCTCGCCCCAGCTTGTGTGAGCCTGGATAGACCCGTAAGCATCCCATTTCATCGGTCGCCGAAGAGATGTGAATAATTCCCGCCATCATAGTGTCTTTAAACGAAGGGAAATAGGGCCAGTCCTGGTGCATTGGAAACGGAGAGCCGTTTTCTGCGGGCTTCTGAAACAGCTTGGCATGATGCAAGATAATATCGGGGCCGATCAGAGCTTCCACTGTATCGAGAAACGTCGTATGAAGCAGTGCCTGCATCCAACGCGCGGAGAAACACTGGGGGTTATTGGAGTGAAGCACCACCGAGGCACCTCCATCCAGACGATTCATCTCCGAGCCACCCCAGGCTTCCCGAATATTGCTCTCCTCGCCGCTATGCAGGATCTGCGCGACCATTCGGTCAAAATCTTCTTCGAGCAAAGAGATTTGCTCCAGCGAAAAGACATCTCGGGCGACGTAAAAGCCGTTCTCTTTCCAGAGCGAAGCGATTTCAGTTTTTTTCATTGTTTTTAGTGAGATTCGCGGAGAACCAGGGACGCGGGAAGCACCGCCTGCTGAAGGGGGCAGGTGCGGTCTTCGATGCGGCGCTTGAGAAACGCCCAGCCCTGGGAGCAGAGCGCCGCGACGGGCTGAGAGATCGTGGTCAGGGCGGGCGTCAGGAACTGGCCTTCGTCGATGCCGTCGCAGCCGATGACGGCCACATCGCCTGGAACCTGGAGGCCACGCTCGCGCAGCGCCCGGTAGCAGCCCATCGCCAGCTCGTCGTTCTGGCAGAAAACGGCCTCGGGGACTCCCTGGTTTTCCAGATAGTCCAGCAGCGCTCGGCGTCCCTGGGCGCGGCTGTTGGCCGGAGAGTGGATCAAGAGGGGGGGTAGCCCGGCCTCGGCCATGGCTTCGTGATAGGCAACGATCCGCCCATCGACCTGCTCGACGAACGCATCCTGGCGTCCCATGAAGATAATTTGTTTTCGCCCGGTGGAGAGAAGCAGATCCATCGCCTCGCGGCTTGCCACGCGCAGGTCCACTCCCACTGAGTCGATGGTGTCGATGTAGAACGAGCCCAGCGCGACGTGCGGTGTCTGCTCTTCAGGAGCGGGCCGGGTATCGACGGGGTGGAAGATCCGGTCCAGGAGCAGCACGCCGTCCACCACGGAGCGGAGATTGGAATCGTCGCCCAGGAACTCATGAACCAGCACCTCGTAGCCGTCCTGCCAGGCGAGGGTTTGCAGCTCGCGGGCGACCTCCATTCCGAACGGCGAGTCCAGGTGATAGAGCTGGAGCGCGATCAGCTTCGAGCGGCCCGTCACCAAGGCGCGGGCGTTGAGATTGGGACGATACCCGAGTTCCTGTGCGACAGCGAGAACCCGGCTACGGGTCGTCTCGGGAATGTTGATCGCCGTACGTCCGTTGAGCACCCGAGACACGGTGGTGTGCGAGAGATTCACTTGCCTGGCAATATCGAGAATCGTAACTGGCATCGTCGCTCCTACGAACTTCAGGCACACGTGAAACCAAATAAATTTCCGAAGATTCAACTCAGGCACACGTGAAACTGACCGGAGTGTACCGCTCTCACTCCAGGCTGTCAAGGGGGAGTGTCAGCGGGTGAGAAGAATCTCGTCGCCCAGCCGAAGCTGGCGGGCGCTCTCCGACTGGAGCCAGTAGACATCGCCGTGCGTGCCGGGTAGCTCGCCGCCCTCCGATGGCACGAACGCCGTCAGCCGCCGGGTCTGGCCGCTCGCCCGGTCCGTGAGCTGAAGCCCGAGCGAGTCGCGGAGCACTTCGAGGTGTCGCCCGGCAAGCAAGAGCGTGGGGTAGCCTGCTGTCGGCTGGCTTTCGGGTTTCTGGCCCAGCGCGATCACCCGGTACCGGGGAAGAAGCCGCGCGAGTCGCTGCTGCTCGGCGGGAAGCGCAAGGATCAGCGTCGCCTCGGGGGGAGCCGTGTGAGCGATGGCCGTGCGAATCGCCTGCCAGTGGGCGCTCTCCTGGCGCAGGGTCGGCAGGCTCGGCCAGCCCGCGTCGAGCTGCACCGGGGTTATCGGCCAGAGAAGCAGCGCGACATTGCCCACCACCAGCGCCGCCGTCGCCGCGCCGGGCCAGCTCTCACCGCTCTCCCCGAGTACCAGCGCCACGGAAAATAAATAAAATAACGTCAAGGTCAGTGTCAGCGCCGGGTCGGCGCGGGTCAGTCCCAGCAAGAACAGCCCTGGCACGAGAGCGAGCAACACAAAGTGCACCCGCTCGTCGCGGCGCAGGTTCGTCCGGCGACCGAGGCGCGGCAGCCCGACCAGAAGCGTCCCGAGGCCAAGAGGAAGCCCCGCGATCCCGAGCAGCGCCAGGCGCTGAATCCCGCCGCCTTCGGAAAGCCCGCCGAGAGTCAATCGGGGCGCGGGCACTTGCAGGGTCCACCAGGCCAGCACCCCGAGCGAGAGAGCAGTCACGCGAAGATAAAACGGGACGCGGGCGCTGGCCCAGAGAAGCAGTGGGAGCAGCGCCAGCCCGACTATGGGAGAATAAAACAACAAAGCGCCCCAGAGCGGAATTATCCCCCAGAGCAGAAACTGCCGACTCGCCCAGCGGACGTGTGCGGCCAGGAGCGCCAGCGCCAGCGCAACGGCTCCCCAGAGAAGCGCAAGCGATCCCTGGCAGGCGAAAAAAAGCAATAGCGGACACGATGCTCCCAGCGACGCCGCAACGCGCCCGCCCCGGCGCTCCTGGGCAAACGAGGTCAGTGCCGCCAGCAGCCAGACGCAGGCTCCGGCTCCCAGCGCGGGCAGCGCCGAAGTGACCTCGGGCAGCCGCCACTGCCAGCAGAGCAGCCCGGCCAGAACGCCCAAAGCCCCGATACCGACAATCCCCAGCACAGAACCAGACTGCACACGCGACGCAGGCGACACCTTCGCCGAGACCTGCGTCGGCATAGAAACGACACTCATTAACGCAGGCTCTGGGCAAGCTCCGTGCCGCCCGGTTTCTTCTTTATCCGCAAAAATACGGGTTTTTAGTTTGCGCCCGGATCGATTCCGTCGTTGATGACGCGCCAGGCGTCGCCCTCGACGGGGTTGGGCGTCGCGCCTGCGCGGGCTTTCTCGGGCCAGCGGGCATCGACGATGAGGGCGCGGGCGAGCGCGACGGCCTCGGCGTGACCTTCGTCGAGGTAGCTTGCGGCGTCTTCGGGCGTCAGTAAGTTCCCCGCGACGATCCTTGGTTTCTTCGAGAACTGCCGAACCCAGTCGGGCAAAAGTACATCGGTGCCGAAGTAGCCCCGGTGGCTCTCGCGCCAGCAGGAGATATCCCAGGCGTCCACCCCGGCGTCTTCGAGGGCGACCAGAAACTCTCCCAGAGAGTCCGGCGTGACAGGGAAGTTCTCGGCAGCGGGATCGTCGGCGTGGAGTGAGAAGCGATAGAGCAGCGGGACGTTCGGCCCGATAGCCTTGCGCACGGCCTTCGTCACGGCGACGCAGAACGCATGCGGCTCGCCCCAGCGGTCGGTTCGTTTGTTGACATCGCGCCGCCAGAACTGATGCAATAGATACCCGTGCGCCCCGTGCAGCTCCACAAAGTCGCACCCGGCTTGAACCGAGCGCCGCGCTCCCTCGGCGAAGTCCGAGACAATCTGCTCGATCTCGCCTGCCGTCAGCTCGCGCGAAAGCTCGAAGCCCTCGCGCTGCCAGACCGACGGACAGAGCGGCGCGTGGCCCGTCACCTTCGACGGGCTTGCGGCTCCGCCATGAAAAAGCTGGGTTCCGAAAAGCGCCCCATGCGCGTGCGCAGCCTCGACGCAACGCCTCCAGCCGTCGGTGTAGCTGTCGTCCGAAATCCCCACCGCGCCCGGCCAGCCGCGTCCATTCTGGGAAACAAAAACCGCCGCCCCGATAACGGTCCCGACGCCACCCGCTGCTCGCCGCGCGTACCAATCGACGATCCAATCGGTGACATGCCCGCTCTCGGTGGCCTGATTGAGCGTCATCGGCCCCATCACGACCCGATTCGGCAGAGAAACGTCGCCGCGCCCCAGCGGAAGCGGCGCAAACAGATTGGGGAAATTCACAGAGGCAGGGTCGGAGAGGCGCATGCCGCCAGTGTACCCGTCGCCGAGGCCGCGTGGAAAAAAAGCGGGTCTTGCGCGGCGGTGCGGCCCATGCTCGTCACTTGAATTTTTTTCGCGGCGAGCAAGCTCAAGCCGGGCGCTCCATCGAACGGTTCGGTAACCATCTCGGGCGGGTGGGCGCAGAGCGACAGCACCGCCCGGCTGTGATGGCTGACTCCCCGGTGACGCTCGCGCGGGTCGGCGCTTGAGGCTCTTAAACAAAAAATAGCGCGCCCGCCGAGCTTGGTGGCGAGGTCGAGCGTCCAGGCTTGCTCGATTCCCGAAAAGCCGAATTTCGTCCCGGTTCCCGCCATGCCCGGCCCCGGCGCGACGATAATCACCTCGGCCCGCGCGACGTGCCGTGCCGCCAGCAGCGCGGATGGCAGCGAGACGCACTCGAAATCGCCGCCGAACGCCTGCCCGCAGGTGAGCGTTGTGTCGATCAGCCCGGCGTCTTTGAGCTGAACCACGAGCGTCGAGAACCCCAGCGCCAGCGCCGCCGAGTCGGTCATGACGTAGGCGATTTTCAGCGCGGGCCGGGCGGCTTTTATGCCCGCCGCGACAAGGGCAAGCTGGCTGTGCAGCAAGCACGCAACCACGGGCGTTCCCTCAAGCGAGGTTTTTGCATCGTCCCAGCCCTCGCCCATCTCGACCGCGCAGACCGCATGCTGAAGGGGCGTGTAGCGTAGCTTGATGAGATGCTCTTGTTCCCGAAGCGCTTCGCTTTCGCCCCCGTGCGGCACGGGGGTAGGGGAAAACCCCATCACAAAGTCCACGCCGCCAGTGCCCAGGTTCAGCATCGTCGCGGTGACGTTGAGTAGCACTTCGTCGCCCACGGCAAGCGGGCCGGTCAGCGTCGGGTACGCGACGATCTTGCGCTTGGTTTCTTCGCCTGGAACCTGGGCACGGCCCCAGATCGCCTGGCCGTCCGCTTTCTCAATCGCAGTAACGACGGCAGTTCGGGTGTCCAGTCGGGGCATGGAGCGATTCTACCGCGCAGCCGTATAATCCGTTTTATGATAATGTGGCGCTGTCTGCCGTTTTCTGCGCTGACGACGCGCGAGCTATACCGAATTCTTGCGGCTCGAAGCGAGGTTTTTGTCGTCGAGCAGGACTGCGTCTACCAGGACCCGGACGACCACGACCAGAGCGCGTTCCATGTGTGGGCGCAGTCGGACGGCCAGCAGCTTGCGGCGTACCTCCGGATTCTGCCGCCGGGCGAGAAGTACCCCGAGGCATCGATTGGGCGGGTTCTCACGCGCGTGGCCTGGCGCGGAGTCGGCCTCGGGCGAACGCTGATGCGTCAGGGAATAGAAAACTGTCAGCGGCTCTTTCCCGACACCCCCCTTCGGATCTCGGCGCAGGCGCATCTGGAGAATTTTTATGGTTCTTTTGGTTTTATTCCGATCTCCGCCCCCTACGACGAAGACGGAATCCCGCATATCGAGATGCTTTTAGCAACCGAACACGTTCCGGCGATAAGAACAACGACATGATGGCTTTCTTCACAAAACGACAGACAAGGCAAACCCGGCGCAAACCCTCGCGCCTGCGGGAGGCCCGGCCTCACGTCTGACGATTTCTCAGAAATCCAGAGACGGCGGCTCCTTTCCCACAAAGAAAGGGCCGTCGTCTTTTTTTGCTCCCCTGTAGCTCAGCTGGTCAGAGCGGCTGATTCTTAATCAGAAGGTCGCGAGTTCAAATCTCGCCGGGGGAACCTGCCTGCGTAGCTCAGTTGGTCAAAGCGTCTGTTTCGTAAACAGAAGATCGTCGGTTCAAGTCCGACCGCAGGCTTGTTTGTCCTGGTTGCGTGGCCCAATGGATAGGGCACCTCGCTTCGAACGAGGGGATTGGGGGTTCGAGTCCCTCCGTAACCATGGTTTTTTGATCCGGGATAGTGCAACTGGAAGCATGCCGCACTTTGAATGCGGAGATTTGCAGGTTCGAATCCTGCTCCCGGAGTTCCCTTCCCTCGCCCCGACGAAGCCGGGAAAAAGCGAGGGGAGGCGAAAGGCCGAAGGCCGCTTCGGTGGGGTGCATGGGTGTGAAGCTCAATCGGCTGAGCAGCGGACTTTTAATCCGTTGGTTGCGGGTTCGAACCCCGCCGCGCCCATAATTAGCAAAATTCGTCCGGAGGACGCTCGGCGCTTGCGCCCATAGCGAGGGATTTCAATCCCTCGGGGATGGGTCGGTGATTTTCAGACGCAGTTTCGGCCCGAGGCCCGCGACGCCGTCCAGTAACCCCGTCTCAAGAGCCGCCTGGCATTGTTTAATCGATTCGATTCCAAACTCCGCGTAGAGAGTTCGCGCCATCTTTGCACCAAGGCCCGGAACGTGGGTCAGCTCCAAGACGCTTCGAGGCGGCGGGACATAGCCCTCGGACGGCTCCCGCATCTTGGCGCAGTCGCCCGTCTCGATCAGCTCGGCAAGAATCCCCTCGACGGTCTTCGCGACGCCTGGAAGCTCCCTTAATCGGCCCGAAGCGTGAACTTCGTCGATAGATTCGGCGTGTCGCGAGATCACATAGGCCAGTTTCGGATACCGTGCCGCATGATCCGGCGGATAACCGCCAATTACCAATAAATCGTGCAGTTCTTTGAGCTTCTCCCCGATCTCATCGTTGCGTCGCCAGCGAGTTCGGCCTTTATCGTCGGTGTAGTTATCCAAGCTGGTCCTCCGTGAGGCGGTAGAGTCGCCAGTCGTTTAAATGGGTGGCTCCGCGTCGCTCGTAGAAGGTCCAGGCAAGCTCGTTCCAGTCGAGGCAGGACCACTCCATGCGTCCGCAGCCCCGGTTTTTCGCTTCTGCCTGGACCGCGCCGAACAACGCCCGGCCCGCGCCGATTCCGCGAAAGTTAGGGTGGACAAATAAATCTTCGAGGTAGAGAGTGGGTTTTGCTAAGAAGGTCGAGTAGGTCTCGAACGTCACGGCGTACCCGACGACGCCCGAGTCTTCGGTCTCGGCCAGAAGAAGCGAAAAGCGGGGCGGCTGAAGCGTGAACGCATCGGAGAGAAGTCTTTCCCTGGCTCCGGTGTCGGGGCGCGGGAGCTTTTCGTAGTCGGCGAGGGCGTCCACCAGCGCGAGGAACGCCGGGCCGTCGGCGGAGGTTGCAGGGCGAATCGAGACCGTCATGCCGCTATTCTACTCCACGCGATAGAATGGCCGGACATGTCACAACTCATCGAGATTCTGCGCCACTTTCCCGAGTGGCTCGACAAGATCATCGCGCAGTACGGAACTCTCACCTACGCCATTCTCTTTGCCATTGTCTTCGTCGAGACCGGCATCGTCGTCTTCCCGTTTCTTCCCGGCGACTCGCTACTCTTCGCCGTCGGTGCGGTCGCGGCTCGCCCCAATGCACCTCTGCGGCTGGAGCTGATCTACCCGCTTTTAATGGGCGCTGCGCTGATCGGTGACAACTGTAACTACTTTCTGGGCAAGAAATTCGGGCGTAAGTTATTTCAAAACGAAAGCTCGAAGATATTCAAACAGAGCAACTTAACAAAAACCGAGGATTTCTTCAAAAAGCATGGCCCCAAAGCCGTTATCATGGCCCGTTTTGTGCCGATTGTACGGACATTTGCACCGTTCGTTGCCGGAATGGGCGCGATGGAATACCCGAAATTCTTGAAGTTCTCTATCGCTGGTGCCGCGTTCTGGGTCGGACTCTGCGTTACGGCGGGATACTTCTTAGGAAATATCCCTTTTTTCAAGAAGAACTTTGAGTTAGTTCTTATCGTCATTATTTTTCTCTCGGTATTGCCGATGGTTTTTGAGTTTCTCAATCACCGCAAAGCCGCTAAAGCCGCCGAACGAAACCTGCCAGATCCCCGGTGATGCCTGGCGTCGGGAGCGGGCCGGGAAGCGTCAGGGTGGCGCGGGAGTGCGGACGGCCCAGGGTTGTGTCCCACCAGGTCACTTCGTAGCGCCCCGGCCTCAGGCCGGGCAGCGTCACCTGCCCCGCGACGCCCGGCTCGGAGGCCTTGAGCCAGAGCGCCGCCCAGGTCGAGTCGCCCGTCGCCAGGACGCGCAGAGCGCTCCCGAACGGCGCGAGCGTGAAGCCCTTGAGCACCAGCCAGTCCGCCCCGGCGTTCATCACGCGGATTTTTCGCGTGCCCGCCGGAACTGCTACATCCAGCGCGACGCTCTGCGGGAGATCGCGGCTGGAGGCGGGGAAGTCTTTCTCGGCGACACTCACGCCGTCCACCTCGATCACCAGCCGTGCTCCCGCCCGCGCCGATTGCGAGACGCGCACCGAGAACGTCGCGGCCTGATCGAGAGTCACCGAGAACTCGAGCTGTGGGAACATCGCGCGGTGCGCATCGCCCTGAAGAAACGAAGGCAGGCTCTCCATTCCCGCGACGCCCGCCTCGGTGATCGGGAACGTCGTCTGGCGCGCCTCGCCCCAGCTACCGCCCGGCCCGAACGATAGAGCGCCCGCTTTGATCGTCGTCGTCGTGGCGGCCAGCGGCTGGCGCTCGACGTGTTGCGCCAGCCCCGAGGCTTTCACAAACGCACTGGCGGCGGCGAAATGCGGGTAGAGGTTTCTTGCCTCGACCGTATCCCAGGACCAATACTGCGCCGCGCCGCTCGCGCCCGAGACGAGGCTCGCCCAGAGGCAGTCGTGGAGCCACGCGCCCGTGTCGCCCGAGAGATCGCCGCTCGGGCCGACCTCGCCAAAAAACAAGGGCTTGTCAGTGGCTTTCACGCTCATGGCCGCCGCGACGGGATCGGGCGCGTAGAGATGCGGCTGGACAAAATCCATGGCGTCGTAGAGACCGGGAATCGCCCGGTCCGAGCTGGTCGTGATCAGATGGGCGTGCATGTCGTGCTGGCGCAGAAACGCGGCCATGTCCTGGTGCCAGGCCGCCACCGATGCCGGGGCTTTTCGGGTTGCATCACACCACTCGACCTCATTGAATAGCTCCCAGGCAAGAACCGATGGCGAATAGCCATAGCGTGCCAGAATATAGCGATATTTTAATTTTGTCAGCGAAACAGCTTTTGGATGCGTAAAAAAATCTTCCGGACTTTTTAAAAAGCCGCCGTTTTTTAAGTTCCAGGGATTCTCTCCCCAGTTTGAGTTTACATTGGACGAATACGGGCCATGATGCTGCAAAACCATCTGGAAATTAATTTTATGTTTCTCAGCAGACGAAATAATCGTATCCCAATGCCTGGCAACGGTGAGAGAGAGCTGGCCGTGGGTTTGTCCCCAGTCCAGATTTTTATCGTCCCAGTGGCACATCCAGACCCGCGACCAGCTCTCCCTGGCAGCGCCTAACTTTTCAAACGCATCGGGAATATCGAAGGCACCGGACTTCCAGCCGACGTTGTGCCCTATCGGAAAATAGGGGCTTCTGTCGTCGAAGATCAAGCGCGTTTTACTTCTCGGGTCACGCCGGACGAAGCCTGGCGCAAGGGCTTTCTGCTCGAACGCTCGTGGCTCCAGGCCCGGCGCTGCGAGAGGCTTCCCGTTGCGCGTCACCCCGACCACGCGCCAGCGGCCCGCTTTCGGCGTGACGCGTGCCTTCCAATTTGTACTGCCATCGAAGAACGCCGCCACCGAGAGCTGGCCGCCGCCTGCGCGGGCAAGCTGCACACGGATGTCGTTCTCCGTAAAGTCGAAGGGGTTGCCCGGAAGGTCTGGAAGGGTGAAATGAATCTCGGTGACACTCCGCAGCCGATAAATCGGCGCGGCTTCTTTGGATACGCTTGATGTATTCATCTACGTTATCTCCAAACGGCTCTGTCCGAGCCGACTTCTGGATAGAATGTTTATCGCGGCGTTGTGATCTCTGTCCAAAGACAAACCACACTCGCACTTGACCCACCTATCCGAGAGTTTTAGATTTTCAAACACTATTCCACAATTGGAACAGGTCTTAGAAGTGTAAGCCGGGTTCACTAACTCGATTGTTCGCGTG
>JANLTX010000069.1:0-59291 GCA_031363095.1 Armatimonadota bacterium
CCTGGCATCGGAGTCGATACGAGGGGGTGGTACCATATTTCACGGCCTTTTCCAGCGCAGATTTTTGAACGGAGCTTATCTCAAGCGGAATCGTTTTTCCCATAGCGAAAATAGTATAACACATTTATGAATGGGTACTTAGCGCTCGGACTTCTCGGGCTTTCCAGCCCCTCGCAAGCGTTCGACACCGGGCATCACTCGGACCTCACGCGGGCCGCACTCTCGGAGTTTCAGATGAACGAGAACGCTATCCAGACGGCCCAGGTGGAGAACTGGCTGGTGGACTACTACACCAATCAGGCGGGAGCCGGGCTGAGCGGCGATCTCGAAAAGCTGCACTTCGACAACCTGACGACAACGCCCAAAGTCCGCAACTACTGGGGACGGCTGACCGTGAACACCCAAAGAGCGGTCGAGGCGGCGGCCCGCGAGGGAAACTCCACCAGAGTCGTGGCGCTCATTGGGATGTCGCTCCATGCGGTGCAGGACTTTTATACACACTCCAACTGGGTCGAGACGCGTCCAGGGTTCAGCGGCGCATACTCGACCCGCACCTGGTTCGACTTTCCGCCCCCCGACACGGCGACGACGCTGGTGACGGGCGCGTACCCCAACCAGAAACCGATTCGCAAGACCGACCACGGCGGCTACGGCAAGAGCGGAATGAACCACGATTCTTATGTCCGAGACCGCTGGGACGATGCCTATGTCTATGCCTACAGCGCCTCGGTGCAGTGGGTGTCGGCGATTCGGCAGTGGGTTTCCGCCATCGATCCTGGCGTCTGGGCGTCGGCGCGCGGCCTGACGCTCACCCTCGCCAACGAGAAGGCGCTGCAAAACGACCTGCGGGCCGCCTACCGCATCTCCGAATGGATTCATCTTTTTGGGAGCGAGGGCCACTGGAAAGGCAACGGAAGCGCCAGCGTTACGGACTATGGCGCTTTCAACGCAAGCTGGACACTCTTCGATTCGGTCTTTGTGGAGCATTTCAAGAACCAGAAATGGCACCTGTCTCTGACCAACAACCTGACGGGCGAGACGCCTCCCGAGACGCCCGTTCCGTCGATTCCCTCACAGCCGCTCCGCAAAAAAGCGATCCGGGTCCGCACGACGCTGGTGGAAGAGCTACCCGTCGGGTTCTTTGAATCCAAAATCGATGTCGCGGGACGCCCGGACTTCTTTGCTCGCGTCACTATCGACGGAATTCCGTTTATTGAAGCGATGCAGCTCGACAAGTCCAGCATCACGCCGGACTGGCTGTCGATCAAGTTCGTGGACATCGGGACGTCCGACGTTGCCATTCGCTACGAGCTTTTCGACGAAGACAGCGCCGACGAGGTCTGCGACATCAACCCGGCCAGAGCCAAGCAAGCTCTCGACTTCTCGCTCGCGCTGGGCACGGGCGGGCGGGTGTCGGGCGACATCAGCGGGAGCGTGGGCAAGAAAATCACCTCGGAAGGCGCGACGCCCGACGGCAGCCGCGCCCGCGTGAAGCTCCTCATCGACTCACGGGAGTTAATGCAATGAGAACCTGGCAAGCCGAACCGCGATAAGATACGTGCATGGCCTACAGCTCGTTCACCTACTTGCAGCTTCAGGAGCGATTTGGCATCGGTATTGTGACGCACGAAGGGCTGTTTCGGGCCACGCCGCCTCACGCGGCCACGTCGCTCCTGCGCGAGATTCTGGAGCGGCAGGCACCAATCGCCCGCGACGTGAGCACGGAGATGGCTCGCTCGGCGATGATCGTCGCGCCGGTTCTTGCCGAGATTCGTGAGATCACCGAGAAGCGCATCGGCGTGTTTCCGGGCGTCGAGCTGAACGTGGATCGCAAGGTCGGGCTGCATGGTTTCTGCGACTTTCTGATGGGCCGCGCCGAAGCCATGATCGACCTGCAAGCCCCTCTGCTCGCCGTCACCAACAAGTTCTCGAAGTGCCTCGCCGCGATGTACGCCGCACAGCTTTTCAACCAGCGCCGAGGCCACCCCGTCGAAGCCACCTTTGGCGTCGTGACGAGCGGCACCGCGTGGCGCTTTTTGGAGCGACGCGGCACGTCCGCGAGAATCGACAGCGACGAATACTACATCGACGACCTCGACAAAATCCTCGGCATACTGGTTCGTTGCGTCACAATTTCGTAGATTTTATTGCCTCATGAAACCGATTTTTAAATTCATTCTGATTGGTTTCGCGATGCTCTGTGGAATTGTAATAGCTTTTCCTCTGTCGCTGTTTTCGTATGACACAAATTTTTTAAAAAACGCATTCTTTTTCGAATCTGGCCTGATTCTCTTTTTCGGGAGTTCACTTTTCTTCACGTCTTTAAATGTACGAACAATTCGGATTTCGATTTTTTCAGGAATTCTATTTGCTATCTTTACCTTTTTCTTTTCCCCAAACGATCTTACAATGTACAAAGTCTTTGATAATGCCATTCCACACGACCGTAGCACGTGTGACGCGGCATGGGAGAAAATCGACGATCACAGTATTGGATCGGCTGTTGGCATTGGAATACAGCAACTAATGACTTCAGTAGCTTGTTCGTTCGCAGGATTTCTTGCTGTATTGCGACTAATGACTTCGCATATTTTCACACGTATTTCCTGCTTCCTATTGGGAATTCTGTTGCTTCTACCACTTTTTTCTTATCTACTCAAAAAAACGACAGGGCATCAACTCTTGAATTGGCCTACTTTAACAATCGTAGGATTTTTCATGGTTGTGATTGCAATATTTTCACGGAAAATCATTGACACTCTTTCTTTAATTTCACAAAAGACTAACAGTTGCTGGCCCGATGGTCTCAACATGAATGATGCTTCGCCCAGCGAAGCCTTGCGAACAAAATACTGGCGAGACTGACCCAGACGCTCTCAGCGCCCTCTGTCGCTCGGTAGAAAGGGTCGCCGTCTCAGCGGCGGGGAGGTGGCGTCACGATACAATGGAGGGTTATGGCAGTCCCTCAGGATCGTATTCGCAACTTCTGCATCATCGCCCACGTGGATCACGGAAAGTCCACCCTCGCCGACCGCCTGCTGGAGGTCACGCACACCGTGGAGAAACGGGATATGCAGGCGCAGATCCTGGACAAGATGGACATCGAGCGGGAGCGGGGCATCACGATCAAGATGGCCGCTGTCCGAATGCCCTACATCGCCAAGGACGGGCTGGAGTACGAGCTAAATTTAATCGATACGCCCGGCCATGTGGACTTCACCTACGAAGTATCACGGTCTCTCAATGCCTGCGAAGGAGCGATTTTAGTAGTCGATGCTGCGCAGGGCGTCGAGGCCCAGACACTTGCCAACGCCAATTTAGCTCTGAACGCCAACTTGGAGATTATCCCGGTCATCAATAAAATTGACCTGCCCGCCGCCGACCCCGAGCGAGTCGCCGAGGAGATCGAGAGCGTCCTGGCTATCGACGCGACCGAAGCGATTGCCTGTAGCGCCAAAGAGGGCATCGGGATCGAAGAGATTCTGGAAGCCGTGGTGCGAAAAGTGCCGCCGCCCGTGGGCGATTCCACGAAGCCACTTCGGGCGCTGATCTTTGACAGCCACTACGACGGCTACCTCGGCGTGGTTGCCTACGTTCGCCTGGTAGACGGAACCCTCAAGGCCGGAGATAAGGTTAAATTTATCGCGACAGGCAAAGAGTTCCCGGTGAGCGAGGTCGGGGTTTTTACGCCCGGAATGAAGCCGATAGCCGAGCTGCACGCGGGCCAGACCGGGTATCTTCACGCCGCCATCAAGTCCGTCACCGACTGCCGCGTCGGGGATACAGCAACTCTGGCCGGTAAGGAAGGAAAGGGTGTCGAGGCGCTGCCCGGCTACCGCCCCGCAAAGCCCATGGTCTTCTGCGGCCTCTACCCTATCGACTCCAACGAGTTCCCCAAGCTACGCGACGCGCTCGCCCGGATGCAGCTCAACGACGCCGCCCTGAGTTTCGAGGCTGAAAGCTCGGCAGCGATGGGCTTCGGGTTTCGCTGCGGCTTTCTGGGCCTGCTGCACATGGAGATCGTCCAGGAGCGGCTGGAGCGCGAGTTCAACCTCAGTTTACTTGCTACGGCCCCGAGCGTCGTCTACCATCTCTACCTCACCGACGGCACGATGGCGGTCATCGACAACCCTGCTATCTGGCCGATGACGACCACGATTGAGCGCATCGAGGAGCCGTATGTCTCCGCCACGATCATCGTCCCGACAGCGTATGTCGGGGCCGTGATGGACATGGGTCGCGACCGCCGGGGGACGCCCACGCGCACCGACTACCCCGCGCCGGGCCGCGTGATGATGCACTACGAGCTGCCGCTCGCCGAGATCATCATGGACTTCTTCGACCAGCTTAAAAGCCGAACCAAGGGCTACGCCAGCTTCGACTACGAATTGTCCGACTACAAGCCGGGCCAGCTCGTGAAAGTCGATGTCCAGGTCAACTCCGAGCCGGTCGATGCCATCAGCTTCATCGCGCACCGCGACAAAGCCTACGGTCGCGGCAAATTATTGGTCGAAAAGCTCAAAGAGATTCTCCCGCGCCAGATGTTCGAGATCAAGCTTCAAGCCGCCATCGGCGGCAAGATCATCGCAGCGGAGCGCGTCTCGGCCATGCGTAAAAACGTCATCGCCAAGTGCTACGGCGGCGACATCTCAAGAAAGCGCAAGCTGTTAGAAAAACAAAAAGAAGGCAAGAAACGCATGAAACAATTCGGCAACGTCGAAATCCCACAAGAAGCCTTTATGTCGGTTCTAAAACTCGGAGATTAAAATAAAATGCTACGGAAAATTTTCTTTTCAGTCATTTTACTAAATATTTTTTCCGTAGTTCTTCTTGCCATTTTCTTTCCCGAGAAAAATCAACATTTATTTCGAGAAAGCAACGGGATTCAGACCGAAGAATACCACGAACAGCACTGGAAAGTTCTACCGCCTTCGGGATGGGGACTTGATATCAATCCGCCACGCCGTGTGGGATGTGGACCACTTGGCAGTGGAGGAGATCGTGTTATCCGATTTGGATGCATTGGTATCAGAGACAATAGAGGCTGGCGCACAACCAAAGAAGAGCTGAACAAAAGAAAAATTCAAAAAGCTAAGGAGAATAGTCATGGCACTCGCGTATGAAATCGAAGAAATAAATACTTCTCTTCGCGGCTATACTGCCGAGGAACTTTTCTCCATGCCAAATAATCAGGGGTATTTCCTCATCCAAGGAAATTTAATAAAAACCGATATGCCGACGGGAGACGAACACGGGAGTCTGACTTTTGCGTTGAGCCTGGAAATCGGGAGTTTCGTTCGAGGCAATAAACTCGGGCGCTGCTGGGCCGCAGAAACCGGTTTTTTCGTCGCCCGCGACCCGGACACGGTACTGGCTCCCGATTTTGCCTTTATTCGCACCGAACGACTACCCAAAGAGAGCGTTCGGGGCTACGTCCGAGCGGTTCCCGATTTAGTTTTAGAGACCCGCTCGCCGAGCGACAGACCGCGCGAAGTCGCCGAGAAAGTGCAAGAATGGCTCGACGCTGGCGTTTCTATGGTTCTGGAGCTGAATCCGATGAAAAATATTCTCACGGTGCATCGTGCGGGTTTGGAGCCGCTCGCTCTTGGCCCGGAAGATATTTTTGAGGGAGCCGAGGTTCTTCCTGGCTTTTCTCTGGCCCTCAGCGCACTTTTTTCTGAAGACTGAAAGTCACACACCATCCATCAGTTCGGGCCAGGCTTTTCGAATAGTCGTCCCGAAGTAGGCAGCACCTGCCAGCATGACCATTGCCAGAGGAAACATCTGGAGAGCAGCAAGTCCGCTCCACACTGCGATAACCGTCCCGGCGACACCTGCCCAGCGACGAAAGTGAAAGAGCCTCCAGAAAACGAAATAGTGGAGTCCCAGAAGCACGAGCGCCGGAGCGATTGCGAAAACACTCCAGCCCTCGGATAGCGTCGCGACGATCACGAAAGCTACCAGCGCCAGAGACCAGAGCATCCCGATAATCGCAAGAGTTCTTACCTTCTGCTTCATCCCAAGATTTTAGGGTAGGCGATAGGGCTTTCCCATGGGTAAAACGTCCCGATTTGCCAGGTGATACCCTGAGTCGATGAACCAGATTGAGGTATTTCTCACGACGCCGGATAAAAAGTGCTTGCTGGCGCGGCAACCTGAGATTCGCTGGAGCGCAGATGCTTCGAGTGGGCTTCCGATGCTCGTCGTGGAGCCGACAAAGCTATTGCAGCCGTTTCTCGGGGTCGGGGCGGCGCTGACGGACTCGTCGGCGTGGCTTTTAGCAAAGTCCATGAACCCGAAAGAGCGTCGGGTGGCGCTGATGGCGCTTTTTGATTCCAAAAAGGGCAATGGATTCTCGGTCGTTCGCATTTGCATCGGGGCGTCAGATTTTTCGGTCGGTGGGAGCTATACCTGCTGCGATACTCCCGACCCGACGCTGGAAAAGTTCACGCTGGAGCGCGAGAGAGCTTATTTATTGCCCTTGCTTCGGGAAATTAAGAAGATTCAGCCAAAGTTAACTATTATTGCCTCGCCCTGGAGCGCTCCGGCGTGGATGAAGACCAGTAAATCGCTCAATGGGGGTTGGCTGGACTGGGCACACTATGAGAATTTTGCCCGGTATCTGGTGAAGTTCGTTCAGGGCTGCGCCGCCGAGGGCGTGAAAATCGACTATCTCACGCCGCAGAACGAGCCTCGTCATGAATCCAACATGTATCCGTCGATGCGGATGGAACCCAGCGACCAATCTCGGTTTATTGGGGAGAATCTCGGGCCACAGCTACAAAAAGCCGGGCTGAGAACAAAAATTCTGTGCTGGGACCATAACTGGGACGCGCCTGAGTTTCCATTGGGCGTTTTAGAGAACGAAAGAGCCAGAAAATTCATCACGGGCACGGCGTTTCATGGCTACGCAGGCACGCCCGAAGCGCAGGAGAAAGTGCGCGCGGTCTATCCCGAATAAAAGAGCTGCACTTCACCGAAAGCTCGGGCGGCGACTGGTACAAAGACTTCGGCGGGAATATTCGCTGGGACATCACCAACCTGCTGACGGGTTCGGTGCGGCACGGCGCACGCTCCGTGCTGAAGTGGAACCTGGTGCTCGATGAGAATCACGGGCCGCAGAACGGCGGCTGCAAGGACTGCCGGGGCGTCCTGACCTGGGAGACAAAAACCCGGACGCTCACGAAAAACGAGGAGTTCTTTGCGTTCGGGCATGTCGGGCGGTTCGTGCCGCGCGGCTCGCACGTGATCGAGTCATCCGAGGTTCCCGGTCTGCCATCCGTGGCGTTTCTGCGCCCGGATGGAAGAAAAGTAGCGGTTTGCTGCGCCGATAAAGAAACGGCTTTCGCGCTGAAAGACGGTAGCCGAAACGCAAAAGTCACGGTTCCGGCAGGTGCAACGGCCACGCTGCTCTGGAGTTAAAGCTTGCGGCGGCGCAGAACGCTCAGAATGGGAACGAGAGCGAGCAGAGCGAGTGTGGACGGCTCGGGAACCACAACGAGAGTGACGAAGCGCATGCTTCCGTTGTTGAGGCCCGCACCCGCAAGCTGGTCGAAGATGACGGTGTGGGTGTTGGTGGAACGGTCGAGCGTCCGAATCTGCGTGCCTCCGGTGTAGAGAACCAGACCGTTGCTCAGCTCGTAGACGCCCCGATTGCCGGTGTTGCTTGCGTAGGTCGTGACGGCTCCGCCCGGCGCGATCTCGGCGAGCGCGGTGGGAAGCGAGAAGCCCGCGACGATAATACTTCCGTTGCCCAGAGTCGCCATCTGCTGCGGGAAGTTGATCGGCCCGGCATTCGACGAATCCAGAAGCTTGCCTAAAAAATTCCCCGACACGTCGTAGCGCAAGATGTCGTCGCCCGTGCTGTCGGAAACCAGAACCTCGCTGCCATAAAAGTGCACGTCGAAGGGCGACGCGCCCGTCGTCACGAGGTTCAGGTCGGCGAACGTCCCGAGCACGTTGCCAGTCGCGACATCGAGCCGCAGAACTTTGCCAGCATTCACGCCGCTTGCGACGGTCACAAACAGCTCGCTGCCCTGGATCGCCATGCCCCGGATGTTATCCAGCCCCTGCGCGGGTCCAGCCAGAGTACGAATAAACGCCCCGGTGACCAGGTCGTACTCGCGCACCTCGTCGAGGAGCTGATCGGAGACAAGAATCGTCCCCAGCCCCGACGGTAGTGCCTCGATAGGCGTCTGAAGGCTCGCATCGACGATAAAACTGGAGCTGAGAATCGCGCCGGTAGCCGGGTCGAGCTTCATAATCCGGTCGTTGTTGGAGTCGGGGACCAGCAAAAAACTCTGCGCCTGTGCCGTCGTTGCAAAAAGCAGGAGAGTAAGAGCAAGCCAGGCGCACTTCATACCCGCCAGTATACCGGGTACACTGGCAGCCATGGAAGCGCCCTCTCTCGTGCTTGGCGGACACTCTTTCATCGCGCAGCTCGGCACCGACCCGGCTCCGGGCGACACGCTGGCAGCGGAGATCGTCGGGGCGTGCCTGGACGCCGGGATCACCCACTTCGACACGACCTACCAGCCCGAGCGCGTCGCGCTGGGAAGAGCTTTGGCCCGGCTGAATCGCCGCGCCGAGGCCACTATTCTCGCCTGGAACTTCTTCGCCCCGTTTGACAAAACCGACAAAGAAGTCGTGCGCGGCCACGCCCCCTACGAAGCTCAGCATCTTGCGGTGATGTGCGAGGAGCTTCAGACCGACTTCATCGACATTCTCGTGGTTCATGGCGTCGAGAACCCCGTCGAGCAAGCCCGCCAGGAAGCGCTTGCCACCGAGTGGCTGGCTGAAGGCAAGGTCGGGCGACTCGGCACCTGGTGGCCGTCCTTGAGCGCCGAGCGCGGCCCGTACGACCTGGCGATCTATCCGTGCAACCCGACCGTGGCAGACACAGAGGAGCGGTTTTCGCGCTACAAGTCCGTCGGCTGGGAAACCTTCGGCACCTCGCCGTTCGTGCGCGGCTGGGAACTCGAAAAGCGGGTGAGCGAGAGCGGCAAGCCCAAAGAGGCCGTCGCCGACGAACTCTTTCGCTGGGCTGCGTTCCACCCGAACGTCGATAAGTTAATTGTCTCCATGCGCCGCCCCGAGTGGGTCTCGGTGAACCTCGAAAGCCTCGCACGCGGGCCGCTCACGAGTCTGTAGGACCGGGCTGCCAGCCGATGCTCTGGTTCCAGGCATCGGCTTTTTTAAGAGTCTCCCAGATAAACGGGTCTTTGGCATCGACATAGCCCTGGCGGTCTTCTCCGAGCTGTGCTGCGAGCTGGTATTTCAGGTCGGCGTAGCGCTGGGCTTCCTCGGGATGGGCACGGAGATAGTCGCGAAAAAGCAGAGAAAGCTGCTCCGACCAGCTTCCCGCGCGTCGAACGTGAATGTGGGTGCGAGGCATTCCCGGCGATTCCCGAAAGTAGCGCTTGCTTCGCTCCAGGTTGTCGGCCCGGAAGACATAGCCCAGATTCTCCAGCGGCAGACGAAACACATCCAGTGGCTCGAAGTCGGCCACCGAGATCTGAATATCTAAGATGGGCTTTGCCGCCAGCCCAATAACCGACGTGGAGCCGATATGGTCGATACGAAGCGCCACCGTTCCCAACGCCGCACGTAGCTCTCCCCCAACCCGCGCAAACCACTCCGGCCACTCCGGATCGTAGGGAACAACAACGATCAACTCAGGCATGTTATTTTCGTTTCGTTATCCAGGACGATGAACGTCGTCCGGCATAAATTTCCAGGACGAAAATCGTCCGGCATAAATTTCCAGGACGAAAATCGTCCGGCATAAATTTCCAGGACGAAAATCGTCCGGCATAAATTTCCAGGACGAAAATCGTCCGGCTATGGGGCACTTCGTGCCGTCTCGCTTCGCTCGAAATTCGAGCGCTGGCTTCTCTCCAACGTCTGCGCCTGCGAAGCAGGCTTGGCTGAGGTACGAAGCCGGGTACCCAGCCGCTGGGTGTGCCGCACGATCTTCGTGCAAGATATCAAATCCTAATGCGGGTTTGAATCGTGAATCGTCGATCTACGACGGCAGGAGATGTCGCAGAAGGCTTGGCACGTTCGTATTCGTACAACGTACGAAGTGTGAGGCCGTTTTTAAGCTCGAAGTTGACACCTGCGCCATAAATGGAGACGCCCTGAGGTTTCTTGCCGAAGTTCCAGCGACGGATCGTGGCAACAGCGGACTTGCTGTCGTCGAAGCCATAGCGGCCCTCGGCGAAGTAACCCCAGACGGGTTTCTGGTCGTCCGCGCCGAAGTGTAGCTCGCCTCGGGCCGTGAGTTTTTTAAGATAATAACTCCCGTCGGCGGCGAAGCGGGTCTTATCGATGAACTGTGTGGCATTCGACGCGCCCGACGCGGGAAGCTCGGTGTTGTAGGCCGTGACGGGCAGCTTTCCGGTCATCAGGGAGCCGCCCAGCTGGATTCTTCCCGACTGGGTCAGGAAGTTGCGCTCCAGCCGGAACGTTTTTATCAGCCCACCTGCCCGGTCGCGTCGGTTGGGGCCGCTCCCGCCCGTCAGCGAGGCGGCGTAGTGATATGGCCCGGTGTAGCCATCGACCATCACGCCCGAGTCCACGCGCAGCCCGACCGACGGCCCGTAGAGCGTCTGGATCGGCTGGAGCGGCGTATCGTAGACCGCCGCGAGACCGAAAGGTAGCACGAACTGCCCCGCTTTGACGTTGGCCTCGGCTTTTGCGACTTCAAAGACATAGAACCCGTACAGCTCGGACGTCCGGAGCTGCCGGATCGCGCTGTCGCCGATGCCGTCGGGTTCGGCCAGAATCTGAAGGCGTGCGCCGCCTTTTTCCTGGCCGCTCTTGCGGTCGGCGAGCACGTAGTCTGCCGTCACGCGTGCCGCCGAGAGAAACAGGCCGCGCGGCCCCCGGTGGGCATTGGTGTAGCGAACGTCGAGCGTGCTGTCTAAAAGCAAGTTGCGCCGGGCGGGGTACACCGGCAGCGACGCGAACAGGTCCGGGCGTCGCGTCGCGGTGGACGGCTGCGGGCGAGTCGGGGTGAACGTGCCGGGCTTGGGCGGCGGGTAGAGCTTGAAAAAGTCCGGGCGCTCGGGCGGCACCTCGCCTTTTTTGGGTTCCTGGGCGAGCGTCGGCGCGGCAAGCGCGACCAGCAGAGCAACAACAAACGCGGACTTCACGGCCCTATTGTAACGCAATTGCCCCGAAAGCGGAGCGAAACGGCTCGGGCGCGCGAATGGGCCGATTGGTCGCCGGGTCTAAAAACGCCCCGCGCGTCCAGCCCGTGGCAATGGCTCGTCCGTCGGCCTCCGCAAAAATCGCATAGGAAATGGTGAGCGTCGCAGCCTTGAACGCGGTGACGGCTCCGTCGATGCGTAGAATCTCCCCGTAGCGTGCCGGAGAAATATATTTCACATAGCTTTCCACAATTACCAACTGGGTTTGGGTTCGGGCAAAATCATCGAACGAAATACCAAGCTGGATTAAATACTCGGCGCGGGCTTCTTCGAAATAATTCAAATAAACGCTATTGTTCACATGCCCAAACGAATCTAACTCATACGTCCGGACGCGAATCGTAGCAGAGAGCGTGTTCATGGAATGCTAAACGAACGCAGCGGGCAGGTAAACCAGCCCGCTGCCAGATATCAAGGAGGCTAAAGCCCCCTGCAAGCCCAAAATTTGGAATTAGTGCTCTTACCCGATTATTTATCGAAGTAGTCGGCGTTGAGCTTGATGAAGCCCTTCCATTTTTCCGGGACTTCGTCTTCCATGAAGATCGCGTCCACCGGGCACTCCGGCTCACACAGGCCGCAGTCGATGCACTCGGCAGGATCGATGAAGAGCTGGATGTCGTCGTCGGTTCCGTGGATGCAGTCCACCGGGCAGACCGCAACACACGACTTGTCTTTCACGCCGACGCACGGCTCGGCAATCACGTAGGGCACTTGGCAAAAAACCTCTCGCTTGAAAACTCACCGGCAGTATATCGCCTCGCGCCGCCGCGTGCGATAGCCTATAATGCTTGCGAGGACCGCCCCCATGAGCGACACCACAACTACCCCACAACCCGAAGCCCCCGAAACCGAAAAGCCCGAGTCCGGCCTCCTCCTCGATTCGTTGGAGATCGAGAACTTTCGTTGCTTCCGCCACCTCACTATTCCCAAGTTGGGCCGCGTAAATTTAATCACCGGAAAAAACAATGTCGGAAAATCGACTCTTTTAGAAGCTATATGGATTTTCACAATAGGATGTCCCGACATAGCAATAGAAATATTATTAAGAAATAGAAATAATCATTTTAAAAATAATAACTGGGATTGCTCATCCTTGTTATTCAACACAAATATAGACAATTTTAATATACATTCTAAAAACAGACTGCTCAATGTCCGCAAAATAAATGACACCAGCGTAATGATAAATTCTACCAAGAATAGTAATACTAAATCCAGACAAATCAGCACACCTCAAGGTACAGCTATCTCAAATATGATAGATATATTTGATAAAGAAACCGGAAATTTATGTTTCTACATAAAACAAAATGGTGTTTCAGATTTTTCTTATTTGTGGGAAAGAATTGACTATACACCGTATGAAGACCATATAGTAAAATCTTTGAATATTCTGGCTCCAGATATCACACGGGCAGGATTAAAAAGCACTCCTGCAGGTACGATTCCTGTAGCCAAAGTGACAAATAAAAAAGAAGCTGTCCCCTTAGCTGTTTTCGGAGATGGAATGAACAGATTATTTGGATTGTCTGTTACTTTTGCAAATGTACCTGATGGCATATTACTTATAGATGAAATTGAGAATGGTTTTCACTATTCGGTCCTTGAAGACGTATGGAGATTAATTTTTGAAACGGCAAAAATGTTAAATGTACAAGTTTTTGTTGTAAGTCATAGCAAGGAATGTATTGAGGCTTTTCAGAAAGTGTCTACTGAGGATGATAATCCAGAATCAGGAATGTTGATTCGGTTGGAAAATCGAGATGGTGATATTATGGCGACCAATTTCGATGAAGAACGACTTGCAAAAGTAACTCGTCAGGGAATTGAGGTTCGTTGACGTGGCTTTGAGAGAGTTTCCTGGCCCGAAAGAAAATTTATTACTTGTTGAAGGAATTGATGATTTACATGCACTCGGACATTTGTTTTCTGCATATGCACTGACTGAAAGAACGCGAGGGAAACACTTCCAGATCAAAATGGCCGATGGAATTGAGCCTCTTATCGATTCTCTGACGGAATATCTGGATAGCAGCGATCTTCAACGATTTGGAATCGTTATTGATGCCGATCATCCTCCGTTGAATCGATGGGAATCTCTTCGAAGCGGCTTTAAAGGACGCGTCGAACTGCCAGATTCACCAGACTCAAATGGAACGATTGTTACATCAGGAAGCATTCGGGTAGGGATTTGGGTAATGCCCGACAACGTTCAACGGGGCGCGTTGGAAGATTTCATTCGGCTTCTGGTTCCTGAAGAAGACAAACTCTGGGAATATGCCGAACAGACAGTAAAAGATATCTCCAGCGAAGACCGCCCTAAACCCGAAGATGGATTGAACGCAGAAAATTGGGATGCTAAAGCGAAAATCCATACGTGGCTTGCATGGCGGGAAAAGCCCGGCCAGCCTATTGGTGAAGCAATTAACCAAAGATACCTTGATCCAAAAGCCCAGGAAGCCCAGCGTTTCATTGCGTGGGTGAAGCTGCTTTTTGAGATCGAGGAGCAGGTATAATTTGCAAGGAGTGACAAAGATGACGATTCGGGAGCGGACGGAGCAGTGGGAGCGGGAGTATCTCTCGGAGTTTGCGACGAAGTCGGCGGAGTCTATCGGCAGGCCGCGCGCGGAGCCGGGCGACACTATCCGGACGTGTTTTCAGCGCGACCGCGACCGGGTCTTGCACTCCAAGGCGTTTCGGCGGCTCAAGCACAAGACCCAGGTGTTTCTCGACCCGGAGGAAGATCACTACCGCACCCGGCTCACTCA
Source organism: Armatimonadota bacterium (assembly GCA_031363095.1). Taxonomy (GTDB): domain Bacteria; phylum Armatimonadota; class Armatimonadia; order Armatimonadales; family Armatimonadaceae; genus JANLTX01. Next base: position 13,982 of record JANLTX010000069.1, read on the forward strand.
CACGCTCGAAGTGGCTCAGATCTCCCGAACGGCTGCCCGCGCCCTGCGGCTCAACGAAGACCTGGCCGAGGCGATTGCGCTCGCCCACGACCTCGGGCATCCGCCGTTCGGCCACGAGGGGGAAGAAGCCCTCGACGAAGTGATCCGCGAGTACGTCCCCGAGGCGCGGTTCCGGCACTTTGAGCAGAGCCTGCGGGTGGTCGATGTTCTGGAGAAAAACGGACAGGGGCTGAACTTAACCCATGAAGTGCGGCGCGGGATCGTCGGGCACTCCAAGGGCAAGGCCGACCTCCACGACGACTCGGAGGTCACTCGCGGCGACGAAGACCCGCCGCTCGAAGCGATGTGCGTCCGAATCTGCGACAGGGTGGCTTACATCAACGCCGACATCGACGACGCCGTCCGCGCGGGGCTTCTGCGCCTCCAAGATTTGCCGACCGAGGTTTTAGAGGGCCTCGGGCGAACCCACGGCGATAGGATCAGCCGCATGGTCCAGAACATCGTGGAAGCGTCGGAGGGCAAGCCGTATGTGACCATGAGCGAGCCGGTTTTAGGCATCACCAACCGCCTTAAAGACTTCATGTTCGCCAATGTCTACGTCCAGAAATCCGTCGCCAAGGCGCAGCTCGCCAAGGGCAGCTCGCTTCTGAAACAATTATTTCGGCACTACATGGAGTTCCCCGAGCTGATGCCCGATGGCCGCGCGGACTCGTCGATGACCACCGAGATGCGCGCCCAGGCCGTTTTGGACTACGTCGCGGGCATGACGGATCGGTATGCCTCCGAGCAGTTCGTCCGGCACTTCTTCCCGCAGGGCTGGAACAAAAGCTTATTGGTTGGCCCCCCGCTGTAGCAAGCGCCGCCGACATGGACGTCGGTGGCTAAGGGCTTCGCCACGATGTCCTGCGGACGTAGAGAATGTCGTCCCCGCTTCGACGTTCGCCCTGATTCGGGCTACCAGCCATTGCAGAACTTCATGGTCAAGGCACGATATTTTCCCAGAGGTCGGATGGAACGAAGCGGGCGAGGTGTCGGACGTTCACCGAGGCTGTCATTGTGTCGCTCAGGCTCACACCCTCGGCGGCACACCATGCCAATGCCTGACCCGCGAGAATGACGTCTCCGTCGAGGGCGAGCGGAGGCGCTGTCGCCAGGCCCGCGTTCCTCACCTGCGCCCAGAGCCGCGCCGCCTCCCGCATGGCATCCGTCCCCATCGGGAGGTAGGTCACGCCCTGAGCAAAGCGATCCAGGCGGGTCACGCTGGCGGCTTTCCCCGCCCGAAGGAGTTCGCGGCGCACTTCATAATCGGAAATCTCCGGCACGAACACCTCGACACCCGCTCCGAGCAGAGCGGCGACCCACGCACGGCAGGCGTCCGCCTCTGGCTTTCCTGGGCGATCTGTCACCAAGCCCAGCGGCCCGGCGTCCAGGAAGACAGCCAGTAGCGACATCAGTAGAGGGGTTCCTCTCCGGTGGCCGCCCGGTTCGCGTTCATATTCCTCTGAAACTCTTCGGCCTCGCGGCTGGCTTGCTCCCGCTCCTCCGGTGTCATAGCGGCGTCTTCCTCCGCCCATTCGGCGAAGAGAGCGGCGATAGCTTTCGCGCTCCGCTGCACTTCCTCCCGCCGACGGACTTGTCGCTCCGCCTCTTTCGAGAACGCCTCGACGATGATGGCTTGCGCTTTCTCCATGCCCTGCGGCGTTCGGACGACCGCCGCCAGCTCTTCGGGTAGTTCCAGGATAATCGTACTCATAATGGTTCTCTTCCCTGCCTCGCGTACGTTATTCTACCGCTCGGAGCAGTTCATCGGGCACTTCTTCCCGCAGGGCTGGAACAAAAGCTTACTGGTCGGCCCACCGCTGTAGCAAGCGCCGCCGACATGGACCACCGAGATAAAACACCCAGCGGCTGGGTACCCGGTGGCTAAGGGCTTTGCCACGAGGTCCTGCGGACGTAGAGAGTCCCGGTAGAATGGTGTTATGAACGCAGTCGCTCCGTTTGTCGTGGTGTCGGGCAACCCGGTAAAGCCGTCGAAGAAGCGGCTCAAGCGAGTTCAGCGATGAAACGTGCTTTGCTGATTCTGGCACTACTTTTGTTGAGCACTTGCCTCGTGGGAATCGTTGCGGCACGTACCGTTCTACGCCCGCGCACGGAGATGCTCCCCTCCTCTGTTAGCGACAATGGTGTCTGGCGTTGTCGCGTCCATACCATCCGCCAGTGGAGTTTGGAGGCTCTCTCAAAGGGATACCTCGATTATGGGACGCGAGGGTTTGCCGCCTGCGGTCCGCAATATCAGCAAATCGACAACGGTTGGCAGTATGGCCCTTTTGCGTTCGAGGAGCGCCAGGAGATTGAGAAGTGGCCCGTGGCTGTGGAAGTGGTGGCGCGGGAGGCTCTGGCGAATAAGCCTTGGGCTGGGAAGGCGAGCCTGGCATTTCGAATCGAGAACGACGGCTGGCACGTCACGGTGCGCGGCCCCAAGAACGAGAGCTTGGAGATGATTTTCACCGAAGAGGGGAAGCCCGTTCGGTAAGAATATTGGTATAATCTCAAGGTAGGAGGTAGTTTCGATGACCTATATTTCACGGGCACAGCGGCTGGAGCGAGGAAAGCTTGCGGTCGAAGGCGCTCTCGCACACGCTGAAATTCTTGCCGCACTGTCCGGCTACGGATTTACACGTGCTGATTTAGAGTCCACAGGCGTCGGGCTGATTGTCGCAGCGTCTAGCGCTCTCGACGCAACGGCTGGCAAGCGTGGGACGCAGGTCGGGAAGTCGGTCGCAGACACGGAAGCGGAGAAACATCTGAGGGACGAGCTTGCCGCATACATCCGCATCGGAAAAGCAAGCTTTGCAAGCGATGCCGCAACACTTGCTGTGCTTGGCCTGAGCACTCCGGGGCGCTCCCTGCCCGATGGCCGAGCGGCACTACTCGCGCGGGCCTCGGCTCTGCTCTCTGCCGCTGACAGCGCTCCGGCGGCGGTGCAGGCGAAGCTGACACTGCGTAGCTACACCCCTCGAAAGCGCGCCCAGCTTCGACTGCTTCTCGACGAACTCAAAACGACCAATGTCCAGCAGGAGGCCGCCAAAGGCGAAGCACAGCAGGCGACTCCCGACGCCGAGGCGGCGCTGAAAGCACTTGATGCCTACGCCAGAGAGCTACGCGAGGTCGCCAAAGTCGCCCTGCGCGGACGCCCTCAGCTTCTGGAAGCGATGGGAATCAAGGTCCGTTGAGGATAAGGTGAAAAGGTGAAGCTGCTATGTCGCTAAAAGAAATGCTGCCTTCCGTACGCTCCCTCCCACCTCGGGAGAAGCTTCAGCTCCTCCATTTTCTCGCCGATGAAATCGCGGCGGAGAGCGGCGTGCCGACATTGGACGCCGACGTGACCTACCCCATCTGGACGCCCCTGCCCGATTCCGGGGAGGCAGCAAAAACGCTTTCCGCGTTTCTGGAAGCGACTCCGAAAGCGTTATGAACGAGCATCTCCGCTTTTCGTACACGGACGACGGTCCGGCAGCCCGCCCGCTTCTCTCGCTGGTTCTCCATGCGAATGGACAACAGGCCGATGTACTGGGCTTGCTGGACTCAGGGGCCAGTGTCAACGTGCTTCCCTATGCTGTCGGGCGAACCCTTGGTTTTATTTGGGAAGAACAGACAACACGTGTGCAATTGGGTGGAAACTTGGCTTCGGCTCCCGCTGTTGCCGTAGTCGTCGAGGCGCAAGTTGGTGAGATGCCACCGAAACGACTTGTTTTCGCCTGGAGTCGCGCGGAAGAAATTCCGGTTCTTCTGGGGCAGATGAACTTCTTCGCCGAATACGATGTCTGCTTCTTTCGTGCCGAGAATGCGTTTTCGCTTCGCAGTCGCTGAGGAATTATGGGGTTCGGCGTCGAACCCTGGGGCATGAACCGATTGTTTTTGGCGCTGGCGGCGCTGCTCGCGCTGGCGCTTCCGGGCTGGGCGGGGGGATTTGAGAAGGTCTACGACGGCAAGACGCTTTCCGGCTGGACGCTCGTCGGGGGGCACGGGCGGGGGTATGTGCCGAGCGCGGGCGGGGTTTTGACCTGCCCGGCGGACGGCGGCGGCAACCTCTACACCGAGAAAGAATACTCCGATTTCCACCTGAAGCTGGAGTTCAAGCTCTCGCCGGGCGGCAACAACGGTATCGGGATTCGCGCCCCACTCAGCGGCGACGCCGCTTACGTCGGGATGGAGGTTCAGGTTCTCGATGACGAAGCTCCGATGTACGCCAACCTGGAGCCAGGCCAGTACCACGGCTCGATCTACAAGGTCGCGGCAGCAAAACGGGGCGCACTCAAGCCGACGGGCCAGTGGAACCGCGAAGAGATCATCGCGACAGGTCGGCGAATCCAGGTCATTGTGAACGGCAAGAAAACCGTCGATTGTGATTTGAACGCCGTCACCGACCCCGAGACACTGGCCCAGCATCCGGGGATTCTCCGCGAAAAGGGACACATCGGGTTTCTGGGCCACGGCTCGCTCGTCGAGTTTCGCAACATCCAGCTCAAAGACCTGGGAAGGCCCGAGAAAGACAACCGCGCGCCAAGTGGGTTTGTGGCTCTCTTCGACGGCAAGAGTCTCAGCGGCTGGAAAGGGCTGGTCGAAAACCCGATTAAACGAGCACAGCTTCCCGCCGCCGAGCTATCGTTCAAGCAGCGGCAGGCCAGCGAGAAAGCCGAGCAGCACTGGAGCGCAAAGGGCGGCGAGCTGGCCTACGACGGAAAAGCCGACTCGCTCTGCACCGCCAGAGACTTCGCCGATTTCGAGCTTCAGGTGGACTGGAAGATCGGGCCGGGCGGCGACAGCGGGATCTACCTGCGCGGCAGCCCCCAGGTCCAGATCTGGGACAACCCGCTTGGCTCGGGCGGGCTGTACAACAACCAGAAAAACCCCGACAAACCGCTCGCCGTCGCCGATAGGCCCGTGGGAGAGTGGAACCGCTTCCGAATACTCATGGTCGGCGAGCGCGTCACGGTGTACTTGAACAACACGCTGGTCGTTCGCAATGCCACCATGGAGAACTACTGGGACCGAAAACTCCCGATCTTCCCCACCGGGCAGATCGAGCTTCAGCACCACGGCAACCCGATCTTCTTTAAAAATATCTACATTCGGGAGATCAAGAAGCTCTAAATGACACGGCTCTGGCTCTGCGTGGCCTCGCTGCTTTTGCTCGGAACTCTGGCGCGGGCGGACCACGCCCTGGCGCGGGTGCGGGCGCGTGGGGTCTTGAAGATCGCGACGGACGCCACCTATCCCCCGTTCGAGTCGATGGACGGCGAGAAGGTTGTGGGCTTCGATGTCGAGCTGGGGGAGGCGCTGGCGGGCGAGCTTGGCGTGAAGGCCGAGTTTGTCTCGATGGAGTGGAGCGGGGTCTTCGCCGCCGTCGAGACGGGCAAGTGCGACCTGGTGATGTCGGGCGTGACGATCACGTCGGAGCGCAAAAAAGGCAACGCGTTTACCCGGCCCTATTTTCTCTCAGGGCAGGTTTTTGCGCGAAAAAAGGGCAGTACGCTCGCCCGGCCCGCCGAGTTTAAGAGCGGCATCGCTGCGGTTCAGCTGGAGACAACCGGGCAGTTCGCGATGGACAAAGCGGGAGTTCCGAAGGAGCGCCAGCACCGCTTCGATACCCTGGCCGATGCGCTGATGGACGTGAAAAACGGCAACTCGCTCGTGGCCGTCGGCGACGAACCAGCCCTGCGCGAGCTGATCCGCAAGGGCTACCCCGAGCTGGAAATAGCCCCCGGCGGCCCGTTTGTTTTAGAGAATCTCGGGATCGTCGCCCGACGCGACTCACTCTCTCTGATCGGGGCGCTCAACGCCGCGCTGGAAAAAACGCTGATCGACGGGCGCTACGCAAGAATCTACGAAAAATGGACCGGCGAGCGCGTCCAGCTCTCGATGCTCACAAAGCTGGAGTCCGTCAAATCCGATGGGACTCCCGCGCCCCACCCTGGCCCCCCGCCCCCCAGTTCTGGGGGAGAGTTTCCCCCCATTACTGGGGGCCAGGGGGCAGAACTGGGGGCCGGGGGTTCGGCGCTGACGATCCGGCCCGAGGTTTTGAAAGAAGCCCTGCCCGCGCTCGGGCGGGGGGCGCTGGTGACGCTGGAGCTTACCCTGCTCACGCTGCTCATCGGGGTTCCGCTGGGGCTTGGCGTGGCGCTGATTCGGCTGTACGCGCCCAGGTTCCTGAAGGCTGTCGCGATGGGCTATGTCGAGGCCGTGCGCGGGACGCCGCTTCTGATGCAGATCTACGTGCTGTATTTCGTGCTGCCCGCCGCCGGGCTGAGCCTGCCGCCGTTTCTTGCGGGTCTCGCCGCGCTCTCGCTCAATGCTGCCGCGTACTGCGCCGAGATCTTCCGGGGCGGGATCGAGAGCATCGACAGTGGCCAGACCGAGGCCGCCCGTGCCCTTGGGCTGAGCGGAAGCCAGTCGCTGCTCTGGGTCGTCCTGCCACAGACACTGCGGCGGGCGCTCCCCGCCCTCACCAACGAAGCCGTCGCGCTACTCAAAGACTCGTCGCTGGTGTCGGTCGTGGCGATTTCGGAGCTGATGCGCATCGGGAAAGAGCGCGCCACCACAGCAGGCGCGCCGACCACGATTTACCTGGCCGTCGCGCTGATTTACTTACTTCTCACGCTCCCGCTGACGGCACTCGCGCGGCGCTTCGAGCAACGCCTCACTCTCTGAGTTTTTTGCGAGAGCGGTATACTTTTTTATGGCCTACAGTAAGTTCACTCTGATCGAAGCTCTGCGTCGGTTCGAGCTGACGCTGGACGAGAGCGTGGATTTGTTTGCCCCCGTACCGACTCGGGCACCCGACGAGCTGCTGCGTGTGACGCTGGAAGAAAATACACCGCTGGCGCTGGCGCTTCAGACGGAAAAAGCACGCTCCGAGCTGATCGTCACGCCGATCTTGCTTGAAGTACGACGAAGTGCTCCAGGACCGGTCGGGTTCTTTTCCGGAATCGCCTTCGATGTCGATGAAAAGCAAGGTTTGTCAGGAATCTGCGACTATCTGCTCTCCCAAACGCGGGAGCAAGCTTTTGTCAAGGCTCCGGTGCTGGCCGTTGTAGAGACAAAGAACGAAAATCTAAAGCCGGGCTATGGGCAGTGCATCGCTGCCATGGTCGCCGCAAGAATCTTCAATGAGCGCGACGACGCCCCGGTCGGAGCAATCTACGGCGCGGTCACCTCCGGGGATATCTGGAAGTTTCTCAAGCTCGACGGGCCGACGGCCTACCTGGATCGGGCGACCTACTATCTCGACCGGATCGATGCGATTCTGGGAATTCTCCAGTCTGTCGTGGCTCAAAAGCCATGAGCGACGTTCTGCAAATTTCCAATCTCTCCAAGCACTTCGGGAGCATCGAGGTTCTGAAAAACATCTCGCTCACGGTCTCGGAGGGCGAGGTTCTGGGGCTGATCGGGGCAAGCGGCGCGGGGAAATCGACGCTTCTGCGCTGTCTCAACCGGTTAGAGACGCCCGACGCCGGAATAATTTCGTACCGAGGAGACAACACGCTCGCGCCCGATGCGTTGCGCCAGAAGATCGGGATGGTTTTCCAAAGATTTCATCTGTTTCCGCATCTCACGGCGCTGCAAAACGTCGCGCTGGCCCCGCAAAAAGTGCTCGGGACGCCCAGAAATCAAGCCGAGACCGAGGCCCGGAAGCTTCTGGAGCGCGTCCAGCTTGCCGAGAGAGCCGAGGCGCATCCGTCGCAGCTCTCGGGCGGGCAGCAGCAGCGCGTCGCCATCGCCCGAATGCTCGCCATGAACCCGGACGTGCTTCTCTTCGACGAGCCGACATCCGCACTCGACCCGGAGCTTGTGGGCGAGGTTTTAGAAGTCATGCAGTCGCTCGCCGCAGAGGGTCGCACGATGGTCGTCGTGACGCACGAAATGGGTTTCTGCCGCGAGGTCGCCCACCGCGTCTGCTTTTTAGACGAAGGCCAGATTCTGGAGCAAGGCACGCCCGCCCAAATTTTCGACGCCCCCGAAAGCGACCGAACCCGAAGCTTCCTCAGCCGGGTTCGGTGATCTGTCCGGCATTGAAAATACCGGCCTATTAAAAGCAGACCTCCGGCCTGCGATTGCAGGGAGCCGAACGATGTTCGGGGATTGGGCCGACCCCGAACATCGTTCGGGACTCTCGCTATAGGCGAGCCGGAGGTTCGCTTCTAAAAGGCCGGTATTTTCAATGCCGGAGGAATCAGGGCAGGCATTCGCGAATCCTGAGGCAATGGAGCTTTCTGTCGGGGTTATCGGGGCCGGGGCGATGGGCAGCACGCACGCGCGGCACTGGGCGCGGGTGCCGGGCGTCCGGGTGAAGGCCGTCGCCGATCTGGAGTTAGAAAAAGCGCAACGCGTTGCTGAAAGTGTCGGGGCGCAGGCGTTTGAGAGCGCCGAGGCGCTTTTGGGCGCGGGCTGCGACGTAGTTAGTGTCTGCACGCCGACCGACACGCACCGAGCGCTTACGGAGCAGGCGCTTTCGGCAGGCTGCCACGTGCTGTGCGAGAAGCCCATGGCGCTCTCTCTTCAAGACTGCGACGCGATGATTCTGGCGGCACAGAGCGCCCAGAAGCTGCTCTCGGTCGGGCAGGTCGTGCGGTTCTTCCCCGAGTACGTGAGTGCCAAGCGCCAGGTAGACGCAGGGGCCGTGGGAAAGCCCGCAGCGGTTCGGGCGCGGCGCGGCGGCGGCTTTCCCGGCTGGTCGGGCTGGTTCTCCGACCCGGCCCGAACCGGCGGGATTGTCTTCGACCTCGGGGTGCATGAGTTCGACTGGCTGCTCTGGTGCTTCGGGCCGGTCGTCCGGGTCTATGCCAAAGCCCTCACCGGGCGCTTCGAGACGTGCGACCTGGCGCTGATCACCCTGCGGCACGCCAGCGGCTGCGTCAGCCATGTGGAGGCAACCTGGGCCGACCCGAAAGGCGGCGGAACCCGGTTCGAGATCGCGGGCGACGCCGGGCTGCTCTCCCACGATGCCCGCGTCGCGCACTCGCTGAGCTTCCGCACCGAGACCCGCACGCAGACGCTCGCCCCGCTGCACCCCGACGACGACCCGTACTACAATCAGTGCCTCGCGTTCGCCCGTGCCGTGCGCGGCGAGGCACCGCTGGCCGTCACTGGCGCGGACGGACGCGCCGCGATTGCCGTCGCCGTGGCCGCGACCGAGTCGCTGCAAACAGGCCGCGCCGTTACTCTGAAAGCTGAGGTTTAAGATGGATAGAAATACACTGATTCTGGTTCTGATCGCCGCACTGGTTCTTCTCGCGGTCGTCTCCGAGGCGCTGAAGGCGTTTGAGAAAGCCGAGCGCCAGCTTGACGAAGAGAGCAAGAAAAAAGCCGAAGAAACTGAAGAGAAAACCGACACCGACACGTAACGTCGCCGTAACGCAGGCTCTGTAGACTGCACAGTAAGCAAAAACCAAAAAGGATTCACCGACCCATGCCCCTGTTTTTTCGCCAGGCGGACGCCCTGAGCGATGCCCTCAAGAACGCCCTCCGCGCCGCCGAGACGCTCGTCGCAAAGCTACCTGACCCGATAGAGCGAGCCAAGCTCAATGCGACCGTCGCCCAGCTTCGTCAGCAATCGGGAGACACCGACGGCGCAAAAGTCGCCCGCGAGCGTGCCGTCGTGATCGCCGCCAAGGTCTCGGAAGAAAAGTGGCCCCTCTCCGAGCGCCTGGAGCTTGCCAACAGCCTCGCCCTCGCCGGAGACCGCGCCGGAGCCGATGCGATTTTAGAAGGATTTAAAAAGCAGTCCAGGAAAGAAGAAATTCTGGAGCTGGGCAACCTGGCCAACATCGCGCGGGTGCTCCACGAGATCGGCGACGACAAAGCCGCACGCACGCTGACCCGCGAGATTCTGACGCAGGCCGAGACCCCAGGCCCGCAGCAAGACGCGACACGCTACCAGCTGGGCGTCTACGACATGGCCCTCTTCGGCGACCCCGACGGAGCCGAGGCGCTTCTTCCCAAAGTCAAATACCCCGACGAGCGCTGGGCGACCCTCCGGGAGATCGCCCGACTGCGCGGCAAGACCGACAAAGCAAAAGGCATCGCGGCCATGCAGCGTAGCCTGGCGATCTGGCAGGCGAGCAAGTTCAAACAGCCCAGCCACGTGCCGGGCCTGGTGAACGTCATGGGGCAACTGGGTCAGAGCGTCGAGGCAAAAACCCTCACCGACGGACTTCCGAAGATGTTCCCCGCAAAAGCCGACCGCGACAAGGTACGGCAAGCGCAGGCGCAGAGCTATGCCCTGCTCAAGCTGCCCCAGCAAGCACTCGCGGCGCTGGATGCGATCACCGACAAGAGCGCAAAGAGCAGCACCTGCTTCGATGTCGCCGATTTTATTCTGAACAACGACGACCTGATCACTTTTGTCCAGGTTCGAAAGCGCGTTCTGGCGCTGATTCCCACGAGCAACCCCGAGCGGGCAGGCATGGCACTGTTTCTCGAAGCCATCGGGGCATCGTCACTGTGCCGAACCGGGAAGAAAGCAGAAGCCGCCGTGCTGGTGAACCGGGCGACGAGCGAGCTGGGCAAGCTCAAGCCCGATGTGGCCGCCGGGCTTATCATCGCCGTCTGTAGCGCCGTCGTCACGTCGCTCATGTCGCTAAAAAAATAAATTTATCAGCCGAGAAGGTCGGCGCGATAGAATGGCATCGTGTCCGACCTTAAACTTCCTTCTTACTCCGACGACTTCTCCGAGTGGTACAACCAGCTTGTTCTCCGTGCGGAGCTGGCCGACTACGCGCCCGTCCGTGGCTGCATGATCGTCCGGCCTTATGGCTGGGCGCTCTGGGAGAACATCCAGCAGGCTCTCGACTCGCGCTTCAAGGCCACGGGGCACCTGAACTGCGGCTTCCCGATGCTGATCCCGCAGAGCTTCATCGCTAAAGAAGCCGCGCACGTCGAGGGCTTCGCGCCGGAGCTTGCGGTCGTGACGCATGGCGGCGGAAAAGAGCTGGAAGAGCCGCTCGTGGTCCGGCCCACGTCCGAGACGATCATCGGGCACAGCTTTGCCAAGTGGATCCAGTCGCACCGGGATCTACCGCTGTTAATCAATCAGTGGTGCTCGGTCATGCGCTGGGAGATGCGCACCCGTCTGTTTCTCCGAACCTCCGAGTTCTACTGGCAGGAGGGCCACACCGCCCACGCCACCGAAGCCGAAGCCGAGTTCGAAACCCGCCAGATGCTCGATGTCTACACGGATTTTGCCGTCAACGAAGCCGCGATTCCGGTGATTCCAGGCCGAAAGTCCGCCAACGAGCGCTTCGCCGGAGCCAACGAGACCTACACCATCGAGGCCATGATGGGCGATGGCAAGGCTCTTCAGTCCGCCACGAGCCATAATTTAGGCCAGAACTTCGCAAAAGCGTTTGATATTAAATTTCAGGACGCCGCGAGCGAGGTTTCTTATTGCTGGACCACAAGCTGGGGACTCTCGACCCGGTTCATCGGGGCGATCATCATGGCCCACGGCGACGAGTTCGGCCTGGTTCTGCCGCCCCGATTGGCTCCGTTCCAGGCAGTGATCGTGCCGATCTACCGCAAGGACGACGAAAAAGTTCCGGTTCTGGCCGCCGCCAACGAGCTGAAGAAAACCCTGCTCGCCGCCGGTATCCGGGTGAAACTGGACGACCGCGACAGCCTGACGCCCGGCTTCAAGTTCAACGACTGGGAGATGAAGGGCGTCCCGCTTCGCGTCGAGATCGGGCCGAAAGACATCGCCAACAACACCGTCGCGCTCGCCCGTCGGGATCGTCCGGGTCGCGAGGGAAAGAGCTTCGTCCCGCAGGAGAACCTCGGCCAGACCGTAACCGACTTGCTCGCAGAAATTCAGAAAGCCATGCACGACAAAGCCCTGACGTTCCGGGAGAGTCGCACCGTCGATGCCAAAAACTACGACGAGCTGAAAGCCGCCGTCGAGACGGGTTTTGCTCGCGTCTGGTGGGCCGGATCGGGCGAGGACGAGAAGAAAGTGAAAGAAGAGACCAAGGCCACCCTGCGCTGCATCCCGCTCGCCCAGCCCGGCGGCGAAGGCATCTGCTTCTTCACCGGCAAGCCCGCCACCGAGCAAGCCCTCTTCGCAAAAAGCTATTAGCCCGCCGACATGAACGTCGGTGGGACGTTGTTCGGGGAACCGATAGCCGCCCAGCGTGCCTCGTGCGATGGGTGGGAAAGCTCGGGGACGAAGCCTAATTTCCGGTAGAGAGAGATGGCGGGCACGCGGAAGTCGTCGGTTTCCAGCACGGACTGGGAGAAGCCCATGGCGATAAATTCGTGGAGAACCGCAAGGCTGACGAGCTTGCCGAGGCCACGCCCGGCGTGAGCGGGGTCCGCGCCGACCCAGTGGACATAGCCCGCATTCGGGTAGTTTTTCTCATCGAGCCGGGCGGAGGCCGTGGCAACCAGAGCCTGGTTGGGCGCTTCGGCGACGAAGGTTTTCTTCACGGTAGGGTCGTCGAAGAGGCGCTCGCGGGTAAGCTCTTCCGCCCACTCGATCTCCGGGAACGCGACCGAGAGCAGCCGGGCGAGCGGAGGCAGATCGCCGGGCGTCGCGACCCGAAGCGTGTAGCCGCTCGGCACAACGAGCGCCGCGAGACTATCCAGCGAGTTCAGGCGCATCAGTAGCGACGGGCGCGATTCGTTGACCACTTAGTTTTCTTTGTTCTCTTCATCGGGGGTGTAGGCGTGGGCACCGCCGTGCTGGATGTAGTCGATGGGACCGTCCACAAAGCTCGCCAGCGTCGTCAGGACCGGATGCTGGAAAAGTTCTTCTGTACCTGTGGGAAACTGAAGACCGGTCCAGGCGTTCATCCAGTCGGCCCAGTAGATCAGCGCGATCATCGGGCGAGGAACCTGGGTTTTATTGGGCATCCCGGCGTGCCAGAGCCGGATGTCTCGAAGAATCAGGCTCCCTGCCGTTGCCGTCGCCTGGAGGGGCGGGTGGGTCGCGCGACGTTTTTCCAGCGCGTTGTCGGTCACTTCGATGGACTCGTACCAGGAGACGCGGGTGTCTTTGTGCGTCCCCGGCCAGATCTCGGTGCCGCCATTCTGGGCCGAGACATCGACCAGCGGGACGTTCACCACGAGCGCGTACGCCGGGGACGCCACGGTAGCGCCCGGCCACAGATGCCCGGTGTCCGCGTGGACCGGCTGACGCGCCTCGCTCGGAAGCGCGGTGTTGCCGCTGTAGAAATTATTTTTTATTCTCGGGCCGAGAACCCCGCTCGCCACCTGGATCGCCAGCTCGTTGACGAGAACGTCGCGAAACAGATACGGCAGGATCGGCGGCGGCGCTTGCTGGAGATTTCCCGAGTTCCAGTTGAACGGGACATCGGTACGCTTCAAGATCGCTTCCACATCGGCGGTCATCTTCTCGCGCAGGATCTCGATATGCCCGAGGTCCACGACATCTTTTAAGACCACAATGCCGTCGTCGTGGACCGCCTGGACAGCCGCTTTAAGATTCTCGGGCGTGAGCGCCCCTTGAGCGACCTCGCCGGGGGTGACTTCGATAGTAACCATGGGCTACTGGTTCGGCAGAGCGCACTTCCTTTCCTTTGAACTCGGCGGAAACCGGGCGAGTAGCTCTCGCAGGAAAACCTCCACTGTTATGTCGTCGATGATCGTGAAGCGAAGGTCGGTCGGCGTGGTGTCAGCCCGGAGAAGAAGCGCCTCGGTCAGGATGCGGGCGCAGCGGTCTTTGGGGAAGCCAAAGATCCCCGAGGAGATCGCCGGAAACGCGATGCTTTCACAGTTTCTCTCGTGGGCGCGCTCCAGTGCCTGCGTCGCGGCGGAGAAAAGTAGCGCATCGCTTTGCTCGGGGGTTCTGTTGCCCGGCCACACCGGCCCGACCGCATGGATCACCCACTTGCACGGCAGCTTTCCCGCGCCCGTGACCACGGCCTGGCCGGTTTTTACCTTTCCCAGCCGGTCGGACTCGTCTTGAATTTCAATGCCCCCTTTGCGAACAATCGCCCCGGCCACGCCGCCGCCGTGGGAAAGCCCTTCGTTGGCGGCGTTCACAATGGCGTCCACGCGCTCGTCGGTGATATCGCCCTGGTAGAGTGAGAGGGTCTTGCCGCCGGGCAGCAGGGTCTCGAATTTTAGTGTACTCACAACATCAACTCTATCATGAACTTTTTCGGGGTTTCATTGGTTGACACAGCCATGAACCTGGCTCTGGTCGGACTCTCTCTGGCGTTTGGCATCGTCGCGGCGGGCACTCTTGCGGTTCAGCGCAACGCAAAGACCTGCACGCACCACGACCGCACGGCGGGCATGGTCGCGCTTCTACTGTCTGGAGTGTGTGGTGCGCTGGCACTCGTCACGCTTACCGCAGCTTTTCTGGTGTAAGAAGGATTTTTGGCGCTCGCTCCCGAACCGTGAGGAATGTCTTACGGGAACAATCCACTGTCGCCGAGCGCTAACCCCGCCGCGACGCAGGGTCCGGCGGTTCGCTTCGTCAACGAGATGGTCGAGGACGCCGTCCGGGTAAATGCGAGCGACATCCACATCGAGCCGCGCAGCAACTGCCTGGAGGTGCGCCTGCGCGTGGACGGCGTCTTGCAGGTCTGGAAAGAGCTGCCCAAGGATATTCAGGACAATATCGCCGCGCGCATCAAGGTTCTGGCCGATATGGACATCAACGAGAAGCGTATGCCCCAGGACGGGCGCATTGCGATCTCGATGCCGGGCAAGAAGTTCGACCTGCGCGTGAGTTCTCTGCCGATGCTCTACGGCGAGAAGATCGTCATGCGACTTTTAGACCGCTCGATGTCCGTGCGCCCACTGGAGAGCCTGGACTTCTCGCCCGCCAACAAAGCGATGTTCGAGGATTTAGTGGCAAACCCCATCGGATTGGTCCTGGTTACCGGCCCGACGGGTTCCGGCAAGACAACAACCCTGTACTCGGCGCTGAACATGCTCAAGTCCAAGACCAACAACATCACGACATGCGAAGATCCCGTGGAAGTCAATATGGAAGGGATCAACCAGAGCGCCGTCAACGAGAAAGTCGGGCTGACGTTCGCCCGGCAATTGCGTGCCATTCTTCGGCAAGACCCGGATATTATTCTTGTGGGAGAGATGCGCGACACCGAAACAGCGGAGATTGCGTTCCGGGCCGCCATGACGGGGCACCTGGTTCTCTCGACCCTGCACTCCAACGATGCGGCGACCAGTGTCACCCGCTTGATCGACATGGGCGTGCCTCCGTTCCTGGTTGCCTCGGGGCTGGTGGGCATGGTGGCCCAGCGCCTGGTCCGACGATTGTGTGCGGACTGCCGCCGCCAGGGTCCACCGACCCAGCGGCAGGCGACGATGCTTCAGATCTCGCCGTCGGATAAGATCTGGCACCCGGTGGGCTGCCCGCGCTGCGAAGGAACCGGCTACAAGGGCCGCGTCGGGGTTCACGAGGTGGTCTCCGTAGACGAAGCGTTCGCGCGACTCATCATGGACCGCGCTCCGGGAAGCGATCTGCGCAAAGCGGCCCAGCAAGCCGGGATGATCCCGATCCGCGAGGACGCGCTGTACAAAATTCGCATGGGAATCACCAGCGCCGACGATGTCATGCGGCAGGTCTTCCTGCGAACGGACGACTACGAGATGAACGATACGTCGGCGGCCTCGCTCCCGCCGGGCATGGCCCCGCAGGTGGACGGCGCTCCGGCGATGCCCGCCCTGCCTCCAGGGATGTAAGAGTCCCCCAGCCCCAATAATGGGGAGCCAGATAAGGAGTCCCCCATTATTGGGGCTGGGGGAGCTTCGGTTGAAATGGACTCATGCCAGGATTTTCTGGATCACTTTCGCGCCTTCGACGCCGGTGAGCCTGGCATCGAGACCCTGGAACTTGTAGGTGAAGGCTTCGTGGCGGATGCCGAGCCGCTCCAGCATGGTGGCGTGGAGGTCGTGGACGGTGGTCGGGTTCTCGACGGCGGCGTAGCCCAGCTCGTCGGATGCGCCGTAGACCATGCCGCCGTGGACGCCCGCACCCGCCAGCCAGACCGTCATCGCTTTGTTGTGGTGGTCGCGCCCGTTCCCGCCCTGCGACATCGGCGTCCGCCCGAACTCGCCCGCCCAGACAATCAGGGTGTCGTCGAGCATTCCGCGCTGCTTCAGGTCGGTGATGAGCGCCATGCACGCCCGGTCGATCTCTCCAGCCTTGAGCGTGACACCGTTCTTGATGTCGCCGTGGTGGTCCCAGTCCTTGTGGTAGAGCTGGATAAATCGCACACCCTTCTCGGCAAGCCGCCGGGCCAGAAGACAGTTGCTGGCGAAGCTCCCATCGCCGGGCTGACAGCCATACAACTCCAGCGTCTCTTTCTTTTCCTTGGAGATGTCCATCAGCTCCGGGACGCTGGCCTGGAGCTGGAACGCCATCTCGTACTGCGCGATCCGGGTCGCGATCTCGGGGTCGTCCACCAGGGAGTTGTGCTCGCGGTTGAGCGCGTTGATCGCTTTTATGTCCGCGCCCTGGCTCTCGCGCGAGACGCCGCCGGGGCTGGTGAGGTAGAGCACCGGGTCGCCCTTGCTCCGAAGCGGGACGCCCTGGTACCTGCTCGGCAGAAAGCCGCTGCTCCACTGCCGCGCCGCGATGGGCTGGTTCTGCCCGCCCTGGCCCAGCGATGTAAGAACCACGAAGCCTGGCAGGTCTCTCGCCGCGCTTCCCAGGCCGTAGGTGAGCCACGAGCCCATGCTCGGCCTGCCCGCGATCTGGCTGCCCGTGTTCATGAACATGTGCGCCGGGTCGTGGTTGATGGCGTCGGTGGTCATGGAGCGCACAAAGCAAATCTCGTCGATCACCGACCCGATCTGGGGGAAGAGGGCGCAGATCTCGATCTGGCTCTTGCCGAACTTTGCGAACGGGAGCTGCGGCGCGTAGCAGGTCAATTTCTGGCCCTGGAGCTGGGCGAGTTGCTGCCCCTTGGTGAACGACTCGGGCATGGGCTGGCCGTGCATCTCGCCGAGCCTGGGCTTGGGGTCGAACGTTTCGAGGTGGCTCGGGCCGCCCGCCATCGAGAGCCAGATCACGCGCCGGGCCTTGCCCGCCGGGCCGCGCCACGCGCCGCCCAGGTTCTGCGCCCCCGACTCCATCGACGACAGCGCGAGCGCCCCGAGTCCCTGCGTCGCCCGCCCGAGAAGTGCGCGGCGGGTGAGCTGCTGGGCGCACAGCTGAGAGAGTTCATTTTCAAGGTTCATGGGCGGGTGATGGTTTCGTGGAGGTTGAGAAGAACGCGGGCGACGTGCGTCCAGGCGGCGAGCTGCGCCCGGTCTTCGGGCTTCATCGTAGAGTCGGGGCGAAGCTGGAGCAGGGAGGTAGCCTCGCTCGGGCTGGCCTGGTAGCGGAAGAGCTGCTCGGCATACACTCCGGCCAGAGTATTTCGCTCCGACGCGCTCGGCTCGCGCTGAAGGGTCTGGCGAACCGCCCACCCGACTTTCCGCTCGGGAGCGCCGCCGCCCTGCGACCAGATTCCCACGGCCAGCGCACGGGCGGCTTCCACGTAGGTCGGGTCGTTGAGCAACACCAGCGCCTGCTGCGGGATGTTGGAGCGACCCCGCTCGGCGGTGCATTCCTCGCGGCTGGGCGCGTCGAACGCGAGCATCGACGGATGCAAAAAGCTCCGCTGCCACCAGGTGTAGAGGCCGCGCCGGTACTGATTCTCGCCCCTGTCCGCCATCCAGTCGCGGACGGGAAAGTTCAGGTTCTCCCAGTACCGCTCGGGCTGGTACGGCCTCACGCTCGGCCCACCCAGCTTCGGGGAGAGCAGCCCGGCGACGAAGAGCGCGTTGTCACGCACCTCTTCGGCCTCCAGCCGGAAGCGACTCTGGCGGGCGTACTCGCGGTTGTACGGATCGGCGGACTGAAGCGCTTTGTTAACCGTCGATACCTGCTTATAGGTAGCAGAAGTCACCATCAGCCGCACCATGTGCTTGACGTTCCAGCGGCTGTCCTGAAACTCGCACGCGAGCCAGTCGAGGAGGGCCGGATTGGTCGGCGGCTCGCCCTGCGCCCCGAGATCGTCGAGGACGCGGCTGATGCCGCTCCCGAAGAACTGCTTCCACGTCCGGTTCATCACGGCCCGCGCCGTCAGCGGGTTCTCGCGGCTCACGATCCAGTCTGCCAGATCGAGCCGGGTCTGTCCCCCGACCGCTCGTCCCTCGCTTTCGCCCCCGCTGGGCGGGGGAAGGGGGGACAAAAAAGACGGCGTGGCGGGCGTCACAACCTCGCCGGACTCGTCGAGGAAGTTGCCGCGCGGGAGAATTTTTACGATTCGGGGCCGGGCGTTCTTCACCGAGACCAGACAGCGCGGCAGGGTCGCCGCGTAGTCGTCTGCACGCTTTTTCGCCTCGGCGAGCGCAGTGGCGGGAGCATCGGGGCGCTTCTGAATCTCCGCGACATGCGCCTCCCGCCGGGCGAGTTCTCGCGATTGTTCGGGCGTCGCGACGGGCATTCCCGGCTCGCGGGCGGCGATGATCCCCTCCTCGATATCGGCGAAGAACGCGCCCAGCCGGAAGAAGTCCTTCTGGGTGATCGGGTCGAACTTGTGGTCGTGGCAGTTCGCACAGCCCGTCGTCTGGCCCAGCCACACCGTCCCGACGGCCCGAACCCGGTCGGTGAGGTAGCGCGCCTCATAGTCTCTGGGCTGCGCCCCGCCCTCTTCCGTCGTGAGCAGGAGCCGGTTGAACGCCGACCCGACGCGGGTTTCCTGGCTGGCGTCGGGCAAAAGGTCGCCCGCAAGCTGCTCTCTGGTGAATCGGTCGAACGGCTTGTTGGAATTAAACGAGTCGATAACCCAGTCGCGGTAGGGCCAGATGTTGCGCGGCGTGTCGCTGTGGTAGCCAATCGTGTCGGCGAACCGGACGGCGTCGAGCCAGCCTTGCGCCATTTTCTCCCCGTAGTGCGGGCTTGCCAGCAGTCGCTCGACGCGCTTTTCATAGGCATCGGGCGATTTATCCCGCTCGAAATCGGCCACTTCCTGGGGCGTCGGAGGCAGGCCGAGAAGATCGAACGACAGACGCCGGATCAGCGTCCGCCGGTCGGCCTCGGGCGACGGCGAAAGCCCGCGCCCTTCGAGCCGCTTTCGCACCAGAAAATCAATCGGGTGCTTTTCCGCCGGAACCGAGGGCTTCACGGGCGGCTCATAAGCCCAGTGCCGCTGGTACGCCCCGCCTTCGTCGATCCAGCGGGTCAGGAGCGATTTCTGCGTGGGTGAGAGAGTTTTATGGAAGTCTCTCGGCGGCATCTGCCCGGAATCGGTCGCAAGAACCCGGCGAACCAGTGCGCTGTTCACGGCGTCGCCTGGAATCACAGCGCGGTTGGGTCCGTCCAGACGAAGCCCGGCCTGCCGCTTGCCCGCGTCCGGGCCGTGGCACGCGAAGCAGTTGTTCGACAGAATCGGGCGAATGTCGCGGTTGAAAACAAGCTTTGGCGCGGGCGTCGCTGGCCCCGCGAGGCTCATTCCAATGCTGACCGCGCCGACGAGGGCGCAAAAGAGAGGCGTGCGGACGTTCATCAAGTTTCTCTCCGAAACTTCGTCGTGCGCCCCTCTCTTTCCTTTGTTATCCCTTGACGGCTCCGAGCGGGAAAGGTCATTCTCAGGAGGGACGCCTACGGAATTTCCAGCGTGTAAGTGGGTGCTCCAGGCTTGTTTAGCAGTAGCTTTGGAGCGCTCTTGAGAATGCTCCCCCTGGTTTCGTAGCGTCCAGGCGTCGCGTAGCCCTTCGCGCCGTAGCGACAGCGCAGCCAGTAGCTGTCTCTTGCCACGGTTTTCTCGTCGCCAAACGTGAACGCATAGCTCGCCAGATCCAGCCACTTGCCCGTGCGGGTTGTAAGCACGCCGAGCTGGTTTAATTCGCGACTATAAACCCCTTGTCCGATTAATTTATAGCCATTTCCCGACTTCTGATAGACCACAAAGCCGTCGTAGCGATTACCACCATCGAATATTCGGGTGCTCGCGCTGGCGGGAGACCAGAGAATCGCTTCTTCGGTTCTATCGCCGTTCAGATCGATCCAGGCGCAACAGTATTTCGGGATATTGTCGCCCTGGAGCGGGTTGCGCTTCACCACGTCCAGAAGAAGCGCAGTTGGGGCAGGAGCGTAGCGGGGAGTCTGGGCATGGGCGGCCAGAGCGAGCAAGAGCGACGCAGCCAGAGGAAGTAACCTGTACATGCTTTCTTAGTACCCGATATCCTGGTATTTCTTCGTTTCGGGGCGCTTACTTTTTTAGGGAACCAATCCGACAATGGTATTCGTAATGAGACTATCTATGAGATTGGTTGGAGCGCTTTCGGCGCTGCTGGGCGGGCTTTGTGGGCAGGCGTCGGCGCAGGTCGGGCCGGAGTACGGGGTCTGGCGGCCCACGGACGCGCGGGTGAAGCAGCTCTTTGGCGACACCTGGCAGAACCTCGGGCTGGGGCTGGGGCCGGTGCGCGTTCCCGAGAAAAAAGCGAGCTGGACTCCCGACTTCCAGATCATCGGAGCCAGGCTCGGACAAAATCGCCTGACGCTGGTTCCAGTGGGCTATAGCTGGCGACGAGCGATCTCGGGTAGCGGCAACCGGGGCTACTTCGGAATCACCCCCGAGATAGTGATCGCACGAACCGAAGGCCCAAACTTGCCCACAGGCTGGCGGACAGTCGGGGGTTTGAGCGTGCTGGTGGGCCAGGGACTGGGCGAGAAGTTCTACATCGAGGGCGGCTACAACGCCGTGGGCCGGGTCCGAAACCTGAACTTCTCCGGCTGGAACCTGGCGGCGGGTTTTCGGTTCTAAAATTCACTGGTAGTTGGCGGCGAAGTTGGGTACACTGATGAATCACACAGGGCGGAGGAGAGAGCGATGAAGTACAAGCGATGCACCGGTTGCGACTACTACGTCACCGCAGGGGACCGACGTTGCCCCAACTGCGGGGCAGCCGACCCGCGCAGCGAGAAGCCACAGCAAGCCGAGACACTCTCGATGGAGACGCCCATGAACGACGGCACCCGCGCCGCGTTCGGAGGGTTCATCGGGGCGGTGATCGGCGGGATGCTCATGGATGGCATGGGCGTCGCGGTCGGTGTCGCCGTCGGGGTGAGCCTCGGGGTTCTGCTCGGCTCGGACCGCGAGTGGACCACGCCCGATCCGTTCTCGCTCCCCGTGAAAAAATCGGTCGATAGCCTGCGCCTCGATGAAGAGACCATTCGCAAGCGCCTTCAGGACATCGAAGCCCGCGAGCAGCACCTCGCCGAGACCTGGACCCAGGTCGAGAAGCAGCAGACCGGTGGCGACGAAGCGATCATCGAGCGCTGGGACAAGGTCCGCCGCGCCATCGATCAGGCGTCGGCCATTCTCGCCCGCCAGAAAGACCGCTACCACGTCAAGCTCTGGGAGATCGCGCTCGTGCGCTGGACCAACGCCCTGGAGCCGCTCGCCGCAGACTGGGACGATCTCACCCACGAGCTTTGCAACCAGCGGCTTCGGCAATTAGACTCTCTGCGTCGGCGCGGCGAGCAGTTCGTCTCCGAGTGGGACAGCGTCGATTTAGACGAGCTTCCCGAGGCCAGCCGGTGTTTAAGCCGCCTGCGCCACGCACTCTCTGCCTGCGACAAGCTCCATGAGGCGCTTATTGTGCAACAGGCTGCCCTCGCCGTGCGCGGAATCGCCCCCGTGGATGACACGCTCACGGCCCCGCTCGCCCCCCTCGACGGACTGAGCGCCATGGACGCCTTCAACGCCCGCGCCGCCCTCGGCGAGTTCAACAAAGCCTTCGATGAGCTGGAAGGCGAGTACTCCCGGCTCCGTAGCGAAGAAGAGCTGGCCGAGTCCGCCGCCCTCGTCCGAAGACTGGGGTAAGCGCCGATGAACCGCCCGTATGGACACGGGCGTCAGGGCGAGCAAGCTCGACAAAGTCGCTCCGCGACACACCGAATTGGATTACGCCCGGAGGGCATCGCGGCGAAGCCTTTAGCCACCCACGTCCATGTGGGCGGACATGTGGCATGTCGGCGGTTACCCGAATAGTGATACTTGACGGGCTGGTTCAGGCGAGCGATAATCAGAGGGATGAAACTTCAACCACTTCGCGCGGCGCTGTGTAGCGCACTCTTTGCGCTTCTCTCCACGGGCTGTGCCCAGATCGGCGGCTCAACCGAGGTCAAGGCCGACGGCGGCTTCACCCGGACACTGATCTTCACGGGCGACAAGCCCAAAGGCCCCAAGGACGCAGGCGAGATGAGCTTCGGCCCGACCATCGATCAGGTGGTGATCGTCCCCCGAATGCCGGGCTGGGACGTGAAAAAAGCCTACAAAGACTCCAAGATCACGATCACAGCCAGTAAATCGTTTGCGCCGGGGGAAGCCTCGGTGAACGACCTTCTTGTCAAGAGCGATCCCAAGAAGAACGAGTCGTCGCTGGCAAATACGGTCTCGGTCACCAGGCGCCCCGACGGAAAATTAGAGTACAAAGAAGTGATTCGCTGGGTCGGGCCTGCCGAGACATCTTCCACCGACAGCAAGAAACTCATAGAAGAGCTGAAAAAGAGTCTCCCCGAGGGCAAGGCCAGCGACGACGCAGCCATCAATACCACCGCGATGCGCCTTCAGAGGGATGTCGTCCGGCTCCTGCTCGGGCCGGGCGAACCGTTACTCGGGACGATGCTAACCCACTCCCTCTATGCCGAGTTCAAGCTCAAGAAAGCGCTGGGACGTTCGGTTCGCAAGGCTCTTGAAGAAGGCTTCGGCGACAGGCTAACCGAAGAAGAGCGAAGCGCCACGGTCCAGAAGATGATGGCGACCGTCGGGAGCGAGATCATCGACTCCGCCAAGCCCACGCCGCCGGGCACTCCGACCGGGGGCGACGAAGAGAGCAAGAAGTCCAGCTCGCTCGTGGCGATTCTGCTAAAAGTCAAGCTCCCCGGCAAGGTCGTGGAGACCAACGGAGAGCTGGACGGAGAGAGCGGCGAGGTTGTCTGGCCGTTCTACTCGGAAGCGGCGACAGCGGGCGAGATCACGCTGAGCGCCGTCTGCGAGTCGCCGTAAAAGCGCCGAGTGCGGGAAGTGCCAGCAGCGCAAGCGCGGCGCTTCCCGGCTCGGGGACGCTTCGGCCCCCCATGAGGTCCTGGCCGTGACGAACGCCACTCGCGTCGGTCGTGTTGGCTACTTTGAAGAGCTGAGCCTCGTAGCCCGAGACATCGCTTTGGGCCGCACGCTGGCGGGCGTAGGCCAGGTACTCGTCGGCGTACTGCGCAAACTCCACCCGATTGGTCTGGCCACCTGCGTACTGCGTCTTGAAGTTGAAGCTACCGCTCCCCAGACCCAGCCCGTAATTCGGCGCGGTCGGGTCGAAGTCCGAGAGAATCTCCCACATCGCCACCTGCATCCCGACCCGGTGCCCGAGGTCGTCGGCGGCCAGCGTGCTGAGCGGGGTCGCCGGGTTGCGATTGCCGAACTCGTGGTAGAGCATCGCCATCAGGTCACCCGCCATCGGGTTGCTGCTGGCGCGATTCGGCTGCACAAAGTCCTGGGTGCTTCCCAGCGTCACGTGGTCCGGCGTGTTGAGGTACGCGGTCGGCTCGACGCACAGCGTGTAGAACCAGTCGTTGCGAGCGGCATCGAAGCTGGTCTGGCTGCCGGTCGCATACTGGGTCTTCAGAAAGCCCGCGCCGCCGGTGTAGCCGCGCATCCCGCTGCCGTCGAACGCCTCGTAGTACAGGTTCGACACCAGCCCGCTGGTCGCGCTCAGATTGGCGTTGCCCTGCGACGAAAAGCTCGACAGGTCAAAAAGCAACGTCGCGACACCGGTGGGCATCTGGGCATGTGCCAGTCCCATCGTGCCGAGAGTGAGCGAGATCAGAGCGAGCGAGCGAGTCAGTGTCTTAAACATAGGGGGAGAGTTCCTTCGAGGAACTTCTATACGCAAGGACCGTTCCCTGTCCCGCAAATCTCGCAAAAACCGATAACTTAACGGGGTAAAGAACCGATATAATGGGTCTCGATGCGGCAAAAATGGACACGACGGGCGCTGGCACGTGGCCTCGGTGCTCTGGGCGGCGGGGCGCTGGTGGCGCTTTCGGAGCCGTACCGCCCGGTCCTCACCGAGGCAGAAGTTATTTTGCCCGACCTGCCCCCGGCGTTCGATGGGCTTCGGGTTCTCCAGCTTTCCGACCTGCATATTCAGCGCACGTTTCCTGTCGAAGCTCTCGCGCCCGCGCTGAGGCTGGCCGAGAGCGCTCGTCCAGACCTGCTGGTGCTGACCGGCGACTACTGCTGGGATGCCGAGATGGGCAACGCACAGACGCTGGAAGCGTGCGCTTCGGCGCTTCAGTCTCTCGCCCGAACCTGCCCGCTCGGGGCGTTCTGCGTCTTCGGGAACCACGACTTTCCCCCGCCGCCCGCCGACCCGGAGCGCGGCCCGTGGGAGGACGCCGGAATTCGCCCGCTGCTCGATCAGGCCGTGGAAGTGCGCCGGGGCAACGAATCCATCTGGCTGGTGGGACTGCGCTCGTCGCTGGTGCGCCCGGTCAGCCCGATGAGCGTCCTCTCGCAAGTTCCGTCGAGGGCGTTCAAGCTGGCGCTCTGGCACGAGCCGGACCGCGCCGCCGAAGCCGCGCAGGCCGGGGCGGATTTGTTGCTCTGCGGCCACACGCACGGCGGCCAGATCGTGGTTCCCGGTGTCGGCCCGCTCCGGCTGCCCGCGCTCGGCCAGAAATTTCCGGGCGGACTCTACCGAATCGGGAACATGCCGCTCTTCGTCACGCGCGGCCTCGGGGTTCTTCCGCCAAGGCTTAGATTCTGCTGCCCGCCCGAAGTCAGCGTGCTGGTGCTACGTCGGTCTCCGGCCAGCGGAGGGACTTGAAGACAAGGGTCAGGTCGGAGACGGGGGCGGCCTCGGAGACCCGGATAGCGTCGAAGGCCCCGATCTCGGCGATGAGCGCGGGAGTCGGGGTTCCGGGTGCTTTGAGGGTGATCTGGATGAGCTTGACGCGGGCGTCGGCGTGGGAGACCTCGGCAGCGAGGTGCAGCGCCTGACGCACCAATGCCTCGCGGCTCGTGGGGTCCTGCGGCGGGGCGTCGCGCAGGGCGAGGCCGCTCGCGAGGTTGAGATAGGCCACGCCGTCGCTCAGCCGGATCGCCTCGCCCGTTTCGGGCGCGGGCGTGGCCGCTGGGGACGGAGCGGGAGTCGAGAGCATCGGAGCGGGGGTCGGGAGAGCGGGAGCCAGCAGAGGCGCGGGCGTCGAGAGCGTGGGCTGGCTCTGCACAGAAGAAGCGACGCGCGAGGCGGGCGGCTCCGCGCTGCGGCGCTTGAGCAAAAGCAGCGGCACCAGAACGAACAGCGCCCCCAGAAGCAAGATCAGTGTCAGGACGCCGCAGACGATCCAGATCACCCGGACGGTCTGGTCGGTTTTCTTCGCGGACGGCGACGCGCCTTCCAGCTCCAGAGTGCGCTCTCCGGGCGGTTTCAGGGCGGGCGCTTCGGCCTGCTTGACCAGTGCAGTCTGCTTTTTCTCGGCCAGTCGTTTCAGGTGCTCGCGGTAGCTGGGGTTTTCGGGGGCGTTGTCCACCGCCATGCCATACCACTGGAGCGCGTCGTCGAGGCGGCCCTGGGACTCGTAGATATCGGCGAGCAGGGCGCTGGCGTCGCCCGAGAGTGGGTCGAGACGCAGTGCCTCGGCGCAGGCTTCGATGGCCGCCTCCGGCTGGCCGCGCACGCGCAGGAGGTTTGCTCTGGAGAGAAGAAGGTGTGCCGCCCGCTCGCTCTCCGGCTCCTGCGTACTCATGGCCTAACGCACACCCGTGTGGCCAAAGCCCCCCGCGCCACGCTCGGTCTCGTCGAGGGAGCTAACTTCCTGCCAGCCAGCCTGAATCACCGGCGCGATCACAAGCTGAGCGATGCGCTCGCCCCGGCGCACCACGAACGGCTCCTGGCCGTGGTTGATCAGAAGAACTTTCATCTCGCCCCGGTAGTCGGCGTCGATAGTGCCGGGCGCGTTGACCATGGAGAGGCCGAACTTGAAGGCCAGCCCGGAGCGGGGCCGGACCTGAGCCTCGAAGCCGGGCGGAAGGGCCATCGCAAGCCCGGTCGGGATCGCGGCGCGCTGACCGGGCGCGAGCGTGATCGGCTCGTCCTCGGGGACGGCGGCGCGGAGGTCCATGCCCGCCGCCTGCTCGGTCTCGTACGCAGGCAGCGGCAGCCCTTCCGAGTGCGGCAGGCGCATCAGACGCACGTCAAGCCTACTCAAATCCAAGCTCCAGATTTCTGTCAAGCAGTCTTTTTCGCGTTAACGAAAGAGCTATTCCGGTAATATCAATACCAATCCAATTTCTTTTCAGTTTTTGTGCAGACATGATTGTTGTTCCGCATCCACAAAAAGGATCGAGAATCAAATCGCCCTCGTTGGTGCAAGCACTTATAATTCTGTCGAGTAACGCTTCTGGTTTTTGTGTCGGATAGAGCTGTTTTACCGGAGGAACACGAGGAATGTCCCAAACATCGTCCATCGCAACGCCAACGGAATCTTCTTCTGAGGTAACAGAAGGAATGCGATGGCCAAGTTCATCGTGGCCGGATGTAATTTTTTTGTTTCCGAATCGCTTCTTTGTCGATTCTGCTCGATCCATATAGAGCTGATTGAAAGAACGATCTTTGCTTGCTGACTTACTATAAAAAAAATAGTGTCATGGTTTCTGACAAACTGACTCTGAGCTACAGACCATTTTCGATAGTGCCAGATAATCTCGTTTCTGAAGTTTTTCGGACTGAAAATACAGTCCAATAACACTTTCAAATAGTGGCCTGCTGTCGGATCGACGTGCAGAAAAAAGCTCCCTGTCGGTTTGAGAACCTGATGCAGATGATAGAGCCGTGGCGACATCATCACCAGGTATGCCATCACATCGTTTTCACCAAGAGAGTCATGAAACCCGTTCATCAGTTCGATAACTCTTTTAACAGGGCAAATCTCAGCAAAGTTCGCCCAGGACTCTGCGGCACCGGCCCAGTTCCAGGTATCTCCGAACGCTTTTATCTGCGCCGGAGATTCGTTTCCGCTCTGCTCTTTGAACAGAATATTATAATCTCTATTGGAGTTGAACGGTGGGTCTAAATAGATCAAATCCACAGATTCGTCAGGAATATGCGCCCTCAGAACCTCTAAATTGTCTCCATAATAGAGCGTGTTCATACCACAGCCTGGTTATCCGGCGACGCTGGCGGCAAGGGAGCCTTGCGGCGCGTCTTCGAGCTGGTGGGTCGGCATCGTGAAGTAGATCGTCGTGCCTTTGCCCAGCCCTGCGGAGTCGGGCCACATCCGGCCCCCGTGGGCTTCGATGAAGGTCTTCACCAAAAAGATCCCGATGCCCGTGCCGTTGATGGAGCGGGTGTCGCGATTGTCGGCGCGGGCGAACCTCTCGCCGAACTTCTTCAGGAACTCGGGGGTCATTCCGAGGCCCTCATCGCTAACGGCAAAGAGCAGGGCGTCGGGGTTTTCCATGCTGACATGGACCTTCACACTGCCGCCATCGGGGGAGTATTTCAGGGCGTTGCCGACGACGTTGTGCAGAATCTGCTCGAACTTGTCGGCGTCGGCGTCGATCTGCGCGGGAACCGCTTCGTCGATAGAGAAGTCCAGCGTGTGGGTCTCTTTTTTGTACGTGGAGCCGTTATCGATCTGAATCACTCGCTTGAGAGTATCGCGCAGGTCCATCTTATCGAAATCAAGCTGCATCGCGGCTCCAGACTCGATGCGGCTGACGTTGAGCAAGTCGTCGATGAGGCGGCGCAGCCGGTCGCACTCTCGGTCGATGATCCCGTAGAACTCGACACGCTCTTCGTTGGCGAACATGGTGCCGTCGTCGTCCATGAGCAGCGTCGCGACGAAGCCCTTGATGCTGGTCATGGGCGTACGCAGCTCGTGCGAGACCGTCGAGACGAAGGCCGTCTTCAGCTTGTCCAGGTTCTTCAGCTCGGTGATGTCGTTGAAAATAGCCGCCGTTCCGACCACGTCGCCCGTTTCGTTGCGGATCATCGTGGACTGAAGCTGGAACGTCCGGGACGCATCCTCGGCGTCGGAGAGCGCGACTTCGACTTCGATGTCGGCCTGGTCGTCGATGGCTTGCTTGAGGGAGGCACAGACCTCTTCGTTCTGGATGAGCTGCTCGTAGGTCTTCGCCCCGAGCGCGTCGGTTGGCCCCAGCCCGAAGACGCGCCGCGCCGAGGCGTTCATCTGGAGCACGCGCCCATTGCGCCCGATCATGATCAGCCCGGCGCTCAGCGCGTCGGTCATCTCGTGGAGCTGCTCTTTCTCTTCCACGATCTCGGAGATGAACTTGGCCTGATTGATCACGGCGGCCATGCGCGCGGCGAGCGTTCGGAACAGAAACACGTCTTCGTCGGAGAAGATCCCGCCCATGCGCTTGTTGAAAACCCACAAAACGCCCACGGTGCGGCGCTCGATCACCTGGTTGGTGTCGTCGTCGCGCTTCTCGACCACGAGCGGGAACGCCAGCCCGTTCTTGATCCCGAGTTTGGCGAAGATCTCCTGGGAGGCCAGCGCGTCGGTCTCGACATCGTAGAGAAAAGTAGGGTCGCCCCCGGTGAAGCAGTTGCCCGAAAGCCCGATGTTCGGTGGAATCCGAAGCTCGGAAAGATCAACATCGTCGAAGCCGATAGCGGGCTTGCCCGGAAACAGCTCCTTGGTGTTGGGATCCTGAACCAGGTAGAGGCACTTGCTCCCCTGAAGGATCATCGCGGTGCGAGTGAGCATTCCGGTGAGCGTCTTCTCCAGCTCGGAGAGATCGATTCCCGGTTGCGCTGCCGCTCCCTGGACCTTTTCGTTAAGGTCTTTGTTGATCTTCTCCAGTTGGGCGACGCGCTGGTTTTTGCGCTCCAGCTCGGCTTTGAGTGATTCGATGCTCTCTTCGGATGCCACGGCGTTCAAGGATGCTTCTTTCTCGGGACGATAAAACAGGGTGGCGCGGGTCGGCCCGCACGCGTTGCAGTATAGCACTTCCCCCCTTACCGTTGCAACGCACGCGCCTTAATCCGGGCAAGGGTCTCGACCAGCGCCCCCAGCTTCTCCGTCCCGTGCTCGGGTCGCCAGCCGGGGACGTGAAGGAACGCCAGCGGCAGGCCTGGGTAGCTGCTGGCGAGGGAGTAGGCCAGCCGATTGCACAAAAACCGTCCGGCATCGTCGCTCACCCGCAGGGGCACGGGCGCGTCGCCGAGTAGCGCCGGGAGATCGAGTGTGGAATATTGCACTGCCGCCCCGCCTGGCTCGATGGGCCTTGGTCCCCACTGATTGCCCGCGTTGTCGGGAATCCGAAAGTGATCCTCGTTGGCATACGTCCGCTCCAACCGAATCTCCCACGGCTCGGGCGCGGCCTCGCCGAGCGCCAGACAAAGTGTCGGGCCGACTCTCCCAATCGCCTCGACGGCTAACTTCTCCGCGACGCCCGCCACCACGGGAAGCGCAACGACCACAAGCTCCGAGTCCCGCTCGGCCCAGCGCCGCGCCACTTCGAGGCTCGCGTTCACGCTCGCCCCACCGAACGGCTCGAACGCAAAAACCAATGTCCCCGCCGTGTTCAGCGGCCCAGTTTCCGGACGTTTTTGAGGCAGATATCGATGCCTTCCAGAGACGGCAGGGCGTCGTCTTCGTACTCGACGATGTACCAGTCGGTGTTTCCGGTGGTCTCGCAGACGTTGAAAATCTCCAGAAACGGAACATCGCCGTCGCCGACGGGCGGGGCGTACGAGTCGCTTTTGATGTCGTAGTCTTTGAGGTGAATGGTCTGGGCGCGGCCCGGATAGCGCGTCAGAAAGCCCAGCGCATCGCCGGACGAGCCGCCGTGGAGCGCATTGCCCGTGTCGAACTGCATCACAATCGACTGGTCGGTGTTGCCAAAGAACGTGTCCCAGGGCAGCTCGCCGCCCGGCTCGAAGGGCTTGAACTCGGTGTGGTGGTTGTGGTAGCCGGTCACCATTCCGTGCGGAGCGAGTGCCGCCGAGATTTCGTTGAACGTGGCCGCCGCCCTTTTCCAGGCATCGGTGGAGTCGGTCCACTCGCGGCCCAGCCCTGGCACGATCAGGTACTTGTTGCCCAGAGTTCGATGAAACTCGACGGATTTCTCCAGCTCGCCCTGGAGCAGCGTCTGAATCCCGACGTGCGCCCCGGCGCAGCGCAGGCCGTTGTCGTCCAGAAGTTTCTTGAGAGTGGGTGCATCGTTGCTATGCCAACCAGCAAACTCGACACCCTCGTAGCCCATGGCTTTAATCTTTGTCAGCGTCCCCGCGAGGTCTTTCTCGCACTCGTGGCGCACCGAGTAGAGCTGAACGGCAACCGGAATTTTTCCCATGACGCCCGGTTCGCCACCCGCCACCCTTTTCCCTCCCCCCCGCTCGTTCCTCGCGACCCCCTGCCCCCCGGTAACGGGGGAACCTGCTATAACTCCCCCATTACTGGGGGCTGGGGGGCAAAACAAAGAGCCGATTCAGCGCTCTGAGCGATAGCGCGTGCCGCCGGTCAGAATCCCGGCGACCAGCAGCCCGATTCCGAGCGCATGAATCAGCGAGGTGAGCGCCCCAATCGTTGCCATCGACGCCCCGATCTGGCTCACCGTTCCCTGACGCATCGCCCACACCTGAAGCGCTGAGCCGCCGACCATTGTAAAAAGCAATAGTCCGCACCCGATCAGCCCGAGCACCGCGCTCTGCCCGAGCCGCTTGAGGTTGACGCCCAGAAGCACCATCCCGATGACGTAGACCAGAATCCCTGGCGTCGCCGACGCGATCTGCTGAAACAACAAACCCGCCGGAAATTCCTGACTGTCCATAACCAAATTCTCCTCACCCCGGCAGCTAAGGGATAGTGCAACAACTATCATTAGTGACAAGTGCCCAGACACAAAAATGCGGTTCCTACCTGCTATTGATAGGAACCGCACTTTAATCACACACGGATGGGTCGTAAAGGACTCGAACCTGTGACCCGCTGATTAAGAGTCAGCTGCTCTACCAACTGAGCTAACGACCCGTGCCGGAGAAAATTTATATCACGGCATTCGGAAACACGCAACCCGTGGTATACTTCTTTTAAGTTTGTGACGGAATTCACAAACTAAAGAAAACCATGGAAGCTCGATCCAAAGCACTGCCCACTCCCGAGGAGAAACACGGCTATGTCCAGGCAATGTTCGATGCCATCGCGCCGCGCTACGACCTGCTCAACGGGCTGCTCTCGCTGAGCCTGCACCACCGCTGGCGACGGGTTGCGACGGATCTTGCGCGGCTGAAACCCGGAGACCGTGCGCTCGATGTGTGCACCGGGACGGGCGACTTCGCGCTGGAGCTGGCCCGACGCGTCGGGGATTCAGGGAAGGTAACCGGGACGGACTACTCCGAGGGAATGTTGACCCTGGGCCGCCAGAAAATGCTCCGCCGAGGCAGCGATATTGCGCTGGAGTGGGCCGACACCGAGAAGCTCCCGTTTGAGAATAATTCCTTTGATGCCACCGTGGCGGGCTTCGGAATTCGCAACGTCGCCGCTATCGACCGGGGCATCGGTGAGATGGTCCGGGTGACAAAGCCAGGCGGGCGCGTGGTGATCTTAGAGTTCACTCAGCCAAAAAATCCGCTGGTTTCTCTGGGCTACGGGATCTATCAAAAAATAATGCCGCTGCTGGGCGGGCTGATTGCCGGGAAAAGCGGGGCCTATGCGTATCTTCCGGCGTCCATCGGGGTTTTTGATACCCGCGAAAAACTCTCGGAGCGGCTGAAAAACGCCGGGCTGACCGAGATCACGGTGACCGATCTGAACCTGGGGACGGTCGCGATTCACGCGGCGACGAAGCCAGGCGATAGAATGGAGACCTTATGAGCGCCGCCACTGCGACAGATTTATTAGCCTGCGTCGAAGAGGATTTAGTCCGGGTTGAGGAGCGCCTGCTCGCCGAGACGCGCTCAGAGATTGGGGCCGTGCGCGATATCTCGGGCCACACACTGCTCTCGGGCGGCAAGCGACTGCGCCCCGCCGTCGCCATTCTTGCCAGCCGCGCCGTGGGCCGCCGCGAGCCATCGGCACGCGACTACACCGCTGCCGCTGCCGTGGAGCTGATCCACATGGCGACCCTGATGCACGACGACGTGGTGGACGAAGCCCCCGAGCGCCGGGGACGACCGACGGCGAACTCGGTCTGGGGCAACGGGATCACGGTGCTCACCGGCGACTACTTGCTCGCCAAGTCGATCCAGCTTCTGTGCCGCGACGACGAAAACCTCCAGCTTGTGCGGCTCTTTGCGGACGTGACCGTGGGCATGGCCGAGGGCGAGGTGCTCCAGGCCGCCGTCGCCGGGAAGCTGGAGACGAGTCTGGCGACCTACGAGGAAGTGATCGAGCGCAAGACGGCGCGATTTATCGCGGGCTGCTGTGAGGCCGGGGGCTTGCTGGGCGGCGCAGACCCCGCCGAGGCCGCCGCGCTCCGGGCGTTCGGGCATCACCTCGGAATGGCGTTCCAGATCGCCGACGACCTTTTAGACTTCCTGGGCGACCCGCATCTCACGGGCAAGCCGCTCGGCACCGACCTGCGCGACGGGCGCATCACGCTGCCGCTGATCCACGCGATGGAAATGGCCTCGGAGAGCGAGAAAGTCGCGCTGAGCGCTCTGTTGCACCAGGGAATGGCCCTCACCGAAGACGAAATCTCCTGGGTCACTGCCCAACTCGACGCTCTGGGCGGCTTCGAGCGTGCCCGCATCGTCGCCTCGGAGCGTACCGATAGAGCCATCGCCGAGCTTTCTCGCTTCCCCGAGAGCGTCTACAAAACCGCTCTCATCGACCTCGCCCGCTACGTCGTCGCGCGGGATCGTTAACGCCCCGTAAAACCGGCCCAGCGCATAATGATGTGCGGGCCGACGCCAGGGACGTCGAAGACCTCCCCCTCGGAGACCCAGCCACAGCGGGAATAAAACTCCTCCACCGCGACGCGAGCGTTGCACCAGAGCGATTTCTGGCGGGCTTTGGCGTCGGTGTAGACAGCCTCCAGGATCGCGCGGCCCACGCCGTGGCCCTGATACGCCTCGTCTACTGCCATTCCCCGAAGCTGGAGCGCATCCTGGCCGTCGGAGAGAATCGTCACGCAGCCGATCACGGCCCCGCTCTCGGCCACCGCGACGAGATGCAGCGCATCCAGAGCGTCGTCGCCCGTGAAGGTTGCGGCGCTTTTTGGCAGGCCGAGCGGCTCGCGCAAGACCCGGTAGCGCAGGTCTATCTGCCCCATGCGGTCGGATTCGGTCTGAATCGGCCTAACAGTGAACTCACTCATTGATTCGCAACAATCCTATCTATCTCGTCGGGCAACAGTGCATCTCGGCGCGCGTCTCGAAGAAAAATAACGCGTACCAGCGGTCCGTCATCGCTGCCAGAGATGATTTCGTAGTACAGATGCCAGTGACGAACAAGAATGCGCCGTACGTCGCGGCCCAGAAGAGCCGATTCGTGCTCTTGAACGCGATTTCTCTCCGGAAGAAACGCCAGTTTCCCCGCTTCCGTATGAAACTCATTCGACAAAGACAAAGACGCTTCGACATTTTTTGTCCGTTTAAAAATCTCATAAGCGACAGAGACGATGTTCTCAAGAGCCTCCTTGGAGAAGCGAACAACATGGTTTATCGGCTCCTCAGACACGCTCACATCGCTTTCTCAAGAGATTCTTCCTCCATAAAACGACGTAGCAATTCCTCCTGACACCATTTCTGAGAAGCTTCTTGCGAAAAGGACTCACCCGCATCGAGCTGAGCGATGCCACGACGCGCACGAGAAAGTTCTTCTTCGCTCAATGAGTCGTCTTGTCGCTCCACCGCATTGATCGCCTGAAGAATCGCCTGGTCTGGCGTCAGGCCACGGGCGGTCGCAAAAGCATGGATGCGAGCTTCGGTGGTCGGGTCTTCAATCACAAGGGACATGGCTTAAAGTCTTGGTCCGTCGGGCTTGCTGGGCAGCTCTGGGTCGGCCCCCACGACGCGCATCGGGCGCTCCCAGACGCTTCCATCCACGCAGCGCACAAAGAGCATCTTACGGCCTTCCCCGCCAAATTTCACGTCGAGGCTTGAACCACCGGGCGGGTTGACCAGAATCCCATTGACGCGCCCGGCCTGGTCCAGCACCTGCACCCCGAACGCGCTCGAAAGATAGAGCCAGCCGCCCGTGTCGCACGCCATCCCGCCCGCCTCGCTCCGGGCCATGCCCCACGGAACATACACCTCGTGATAGTCCTGCGCGAAACCCAGCGAGCCGCCTTGCTGCACCTGGTACGAACGAACGTAGCGCCCGACTCGGCTGGAAACCAGCAATAAGCTCTGGTCCGGCGTGAGGGTCGCCCCGCTCGCCCCCTCGAACTGCGCAACCATTTTCCGCTTGCCTTTGAGCGGCTGAAACCACACTCGATCTTTCAAATCGGTGACATAGCGCGGTTTTTCGAGCGTCGCAAACGGGTTTGTGCTCGCCTTGCGCCAGCCCTCGCCCGGCACGATCCAGCGCATCACAGGCTGAGGCGTCTCCTTCGGGGTCTCGATGGGCGCGGGCCAGCCCTTCCAGATGAACTTCAGCGCCTCGGGCATCACCGCCGTCCCGTGGCCGCCGTCGTGGCGGCCCTCGCCCCAGACCATCTGGTGCTCGTAGCGGGCGAACGTCAGCCCGGCCTCTAAATCGGTGTTGCCGATGGGCCAGCTTCCCGAATAAATATCCTGGTCGTTCCTTCCTTCTTGCAGAAACACGCGAATGGGCTTCGGCTCAAATTTCCGCACCAGCGGCCCGTAGTTGGTCGCTCCGCGCAGGTCCGTGTAGCTCCCGATGAAGCTTATAACTCTTCGGAAGGCATCGGGCCGGAAAAACGCTGCCGTGAACGCTGCAATCCCCCCACTCGATGCTCCTGCGATAGCTCTATCGTTGGGATTTTGTGAGAGATTGTATTTCTTACTGACTTCAGGCAGAACTTCGTCAAGCAGAAACTTCGCGTAAGTATCCGTGGGCGAGTCGTACTCGAAGCTCCGGTTGTACCGTGGCAGGGATTTATTATCTCTTGCTGGAACGACGCCCGGCGTGAGAAAAATACCGATAGTAACCGGCACTTCGCCCTTTGCGATGAGATTGTCCAGCACGGTCTCGATGCGATATCCGCCGCCATCTTGCATAATCAAGACGCAGGCAGGCTTGTTCGGGTCGTACTGCGCCGGGACATACACTTTCAGCTCGCGCTGTGTGCCGGGGAACCATTTTTTGCTCGTGAACTGGCCACTCTCGACGCGCCCCTGCGGGACGCCCGCCTGCCGCTCCGAGTCGGGCGTCAGCGGAAAGCTCTGGGCACGGGCAAGCGCCGTCAAACCAAGCGTCGTTGCTATAAAAAGAAGGCGTTTCATCGGTTATCCGGCCTCGCTCAGGGTTTCGTTGTGGCGAGTCAACTCCAGTGCGCGCCGCTTGACGATCTCCATCTTCGCGGAAACTCGCATCGAGTTGTACATGGTTCCCTGAAGCTTGTCATAGATTGTGTTGAGTAGCGAAAACTCCCGGTCGCGAAAGCTCAACCAGGCACGCTGAGCGGCGCTGAGCGTCTCTTTGTCGCGGCCCTTGAGCTGCGCCATCAGTTTTTTATACTGCTTGTTGAGTTCGGCGTCCCAGAGCTTGTAGCCCGCGCTCATGGCCTGAACTGCGCCCGCCGTGCTGGGGTCTTTCTCCAGCAGTTGCGCCAGTTTCTTGTCAATCGGGTGTTTGTTTTCTTGCATTGCTTTTACTTTTCCATCTCCCTTGAAGCGCTTCGCTTTCGTCCCTCTTCCCGTGTCGCTCGTTCCTCGCTGGAAGAGGGATTACAGGTCGTCTACAGCACTAGGGCTTCGTAGATACCCCTTCGCCCCGAGCTTGCGAGGAATAGGCCGGAGGGGTCGGAGCCTCAAGCGACGGGGGAGGTTATTCCCTCCAGGTAGTTTTGTATGGCCTCGGGGTCGGCCTCGACGAGCGTGAATTTTTGGGGCCGTGCTTCGATGTTCTCAAAACCCGGCGGGCGCGGCGGGGTTATGCCCGTGGCCTGAAGAACGGCGTCCTCGAACTTGCAGGGCAGCGCGGTTTCGAGAAACACCAGCGGGACGCCCGGTGTCGCAAGCCGCTCGCCCACCACGACGCCCGCCGCCGTGTGCGGGTCGATGAGCCGCCGATGTGTCTCCCAGAAATGCTTCATCGCGCCCCTTCGCTCGCTTTTTGTACTGCTCCCGCCCAGTAGCGTTTCTTCTCCCGGCAGAGTCAGCTCGGGTTGAGCGAGCAATTTGCAGG
Source organism: Armatimonadota bacterium (assembly GCA_031363095.1). Classification (GTDB taxonomy): domain Bacteria; phylum Armatimonadota; class Armatimonadia; order Armatimonadales; family Armatimonadaceae; genus JANLTX01. The sequence goes on from JANLTX010000069.1 coordinate 50,310, forward strand.
TCAGCTCCGGGTCGCGCCCCACCCGCTCGAAGACGTAGCGCTCGAAGTTGCTGGCGCGGGCGATGTCCATCGACGGACTCTCGGTCTCGGCGACGGACTCGGCAGGGCGCGGGCGATAGACTCCCGTGGAAAAAAACTCGGCCAAAACATCGTTCTCGTTGGTCGCGACGATCAGCCGACGAATCGGTGCCCCGATTCTCCGGGCGATCCAGCCCGCCAGGACGTTCCCGAAGTTGCCGCTCGGAACCACGAAGTCGGCAGGTTCGTCGAGCTTCAGGGCGGCCCAGACATAGTACACCACCTGCGCGGCGATCCGTGCACCGTTGATCGAGTTCACTGCCCCGAGAGAAAAGCGCTTTTTGAGTGTTTCGTCTGCCGAGAGCGCCTTGACGATATCCTGGCACTCGTCGAAAACTCCGCGCACGACCAGATTGTGAATGTTGGCGTCGGGGATCGCGTACATCTGCGCAGCCTGGAACGGACTCACCCGGCCCTCGGGCGAGAGCATCACCACCTGGACGTTTTTCTTGCCGCGCAGAGCCTGCTCGGCAGCGCCGCCCGTGTCGCCGCTGGTGGCTCCGAGCACGGTCATGGTCTGCCCGGTCTCTGCCAGCGCCTCCTCAAAAAGATTCCCGAGAAGCTGCATCGCCATGTCTTTGAATGCCAGCGTCGGGCCGTTGGACAGCTCCAGCAGGTAGCGCCCCGCCCCAAGCTCCGTCAGCGGCGCGATCTCGTCGGAGCGAAAACTCTCTTTCGTGTAGGTTTTATGCGTGACCTCGCCCCACGCCCGCTCCGGCCCAAAAAGCCCGAGAACGTGCGCGGCCAGCTCGGGGTAGGACAGCCCGTGCAGAGAATCTATCTCCAGCGACGGATACTCCACGGGGACGTACAGCCCGCCGCCCGGAGCGATGCCGTCGAGCAGGATCTCCGAGAAGCTCCGCACGCCGCCCTCGCCCCGCGTCGAGACATAGCGCATCAGAGGCCGAGCGCCCGCAGCGACTCCCGGATATTGGTCGCGGCCTCGGCGGGAGTCGGGCCGAGCGGCGCGGGCGCTAAGACCTCGCACGAGATAAACCCGGTGTAGCCCGTGGCCCGCAAGCCGCGCAGAAACGCCGTCAGGTCGATCTCGCCTGCGCCCGGCAGCACCCGCTCGCCGTCGCGTGCGCCCGCAGGCCCGACGCCTTTTTTCGCGTCGTTGATATGCACATGGACAATTTGGGAGTCTGTGAGCGCGGCAAGCTCCGCCTCGGTCGCGCCAGTGGTGTAGAGATGATAGCTGTCCACCAAAAGCCCGACGTTCTCTCGCCCGATTTTTTCGATAAGCTCCAGCGTGTCGGGGAGAGTTTCTACCCAGCGGTTCTTGCCCGTCGCGTTAATGCCGCCCACGCGCAGGTGATGCGGCCCGACCCACTCCAGCCCGAGCCGAATTCCGTGCGGCGCGAAGATATCGGCCACTTTCTGGAAGCGCCCCGCGACGGTATCGGTCCAGACTTCGGGATCGTGGTCGGTGGCGGGCAGCATCCAGGTGCAACAGCGCGTCGCCCCGAGCGCCCCGGCCAGCGCCGCGCCCTCCGCGAGAGCAGGAAGCCCCGCCTCGAACTCAGGGTCGCCCTTGCGCCAGTCGATGTCCAGCCCGAACGGTCCCAGCGCGACGCCCAGCTCGCTCAGTTTCGCTTGAAGCGCACCCAGGCCGCCCAGCGTTTCGATGGCTTGCTTCGCGCCGCCCAGCCCGAAGTCCACCGCCGCGAAGCCGTGCTCCGAAGCCAGCGCCGCAAACCCGAGCAAGTCCAGCGAAGCTCCCAGCCCCGCCCCACAAAGAGATAGTTTCATGCCGCCCCTACGTTTCGACACCGAGGGCTACTTTGCCTTCTGGGATCTCCACTCTTCGGTGCGAGCCGTATGCAAAGGCTCCATCTCGATAAGTCGGCCCAGCTTGCGCTCCGCTTTGTCCTGATACATGCGCTGATCTGCGGCAGAGAGAAGTGCGGCCCAGTCCGCCCCATCCCCCGGAAAAGAGCCGACACCAACGCTCGCTCCCAGCCGGAGATGCCCCAGCCTCGGATGGACCAGGCAAGTCTGGTAGTCCCGCACCGCATCACGGATACGTTGCGCCAGCCGCTCGCCCTCCTCGGGGCTACATCCCTCCTGGACGATCAAGAACTCATCGCCGCCGTAGCGAGCGACGCGGTCGCAGTGCGCCAGCGAGCGCAGGATATCCGCCAGGTCGCGCAGGACGCGATCTCCCTCAAGATGCCCATACAGATCGTTGATCGGCTTGAAACTATCCAGGTCCAGACAGATCAGATTGAAGCTCTCCCGAGGCGACGAATCTGCACAGAGATCTTCCACGGCCTGAGTGATGTAGCGGATATTGTAGAGGCCGGTCAGCGTGTCGGTATGGGCATGGTTGCGGGTCCGTTCAAAGAGCAATCCGTTGTAGAGAGCCAGCGCCGCACGCTCGGCAATCGTCTCCATCAGATGCTGATCATGAGTCGTGAAGGCGTTTTCGTCCGGATGATACAGGTTGATCGTCCCGAGTGGCTGCGCCTGATGAATGATCGGAACCACCATCACCGAGGAGAGAGGCACCCACTCCGTGGAGGGAGAGCTACGCAGCAAAAGATCGTCGTGGTCGTACTCTCCGCGAAACGCCACACCGGACATCGCCACACTTTCGGAGAGACTCGTCCCCAGGGAGGTCTGCGCTTCCAGGAAGAACGTGTGGTCGATACCGACGGCAGCCCGGACGCGCAGAGGCTCACCGACATCGTCGCGCATCAGGAAGACACAGGCCGCATTGGGGATGATCGCCTCCAGCTTCCGGGCAAGAATCTCCAGTGTCTCATCCAGGCCAATGCTGGACGAGAGTGTCTGGGCCACTTCATAGAGCGCCCACAGCTCCGAGGACGAGCGCTGAATGTCCTGCACGGCCCGCTGCGCGTTGCTGGTCGGTGTCGTGGCTTCTTTCTTTTCTGGTGCCAGCGGCCCACTGCCCTGCGCCGCCATCTCTTCCACAACAGAGTCGATCACCGATAGAAACGCCTCCGCCACCACCGGATCGAAGTGGACCCCGACATTGTTTCGGATCATTTCAACAGCCCGCACATGGTCCCAGGCAGCACGGTACGAACGGTTGGATGTTACCGCATCATAGACATCGGCGACGGCAAGAATCCGGGCTTGCAGAGGAATTTCTTCCCCTTTGAGGCCCTCGGGATACCCGGTCCCGTCCCAGCGCTCGTGGTGATACTTGACCCCTGGAAGAACCGGCCAGGGAAACGGAATATCCGCAAGAATATCCGCACCGATTCGGGGATGTTCTTTAACCTTCGCGAACTCCTCGGGAGTCAGCTTGCCGGGTTTGAGTAGCACGTACTCCGGGACACCCAGCTTGCCGATATCGTGGAGAAGCGCTCCCGTGTTGACGCCTTCCAGCTCGGCTCCGCTCAGGCCCAATTTTTTAGCGACAGCCACGGCATAGTGCTGGACGCGCAGAATATGCTGATGGGTGTAGGCGTCTTTGGCGTCGATAGCCAGCGCGAGGCTCTTGATGGTCGCCAGGTAGAGATCGGCCAGCTCTTCTTTTCCCCGCTGCATCTGCTCGGCCTGATCGGAGTAGATCTGATAGGACCGATAGGTGAAATAGGCGACGGGAATGCCGCAGGTAAGTAGAATCAGCAAGTACTTTTGTTGCAGAACTCCCGCCAGAGTCGCAATGAGCGCCCCGACGAAGTAGCTGGGTGCCGTCCAGAGAAACTTCTCGTTCCAGACTTTCAGGGGCTTTTGCTGAAGTACCGCCGCCAGAATCAGAGCGACGAAACCGGTATTGATGAAAAAAAAGGCGAAGCAGGCCGCCGTGATCGCCCCGACCGCCTCCGTGCCTCGAATTAAAAGACCGCCGTTGAGCAGCAGGAAAACCGCGCCGCTCGCCGAGGTGGAGATGGTGTTTACGAAAACATTGAAGAGAAGCTGATAGAGCGGCTGCCGCTTCGGGTACAGGCACGCCGACAGCGCGGAAAAAGCACCGATGAAGACAGAAAGCTCCGGGCCAAAACGCAGTGTGGCGGCAAACGTGAGAACGTACGCAAGCGACATCGACCCGACATCGGCGGCGTCCTTGTGGCGCATGAGACTGACTTTTCGGCTCCCGGCAAGCACGGCAAGCACCACATAGACCAGAAGTTCGAGGTCAAACCGAACGGATGTCAGGGTATTCAGGACGAGTGCGCGGACGGCGAGAACTCCGCCCAAAGCGTAGTTGAGCCATAGGATTCGCCGGGCGGATTCAGGAAGGTCGCGCATCTCTTTGCCACTCTGTCACATCTTTTAGTTTCGGCAGAAAAATCCGGGAAAGAGAGACGCTCTTCCCCGGCATCGATCCGGGTAGAACCGGCGCAGCTTACTCGCCAGTCAGCACCAGGCTGGAGAGATCGACCGTGCTGGAGTTCGTCCCCCAGATCACCTGATCCGCCCAGACACTCGACCCCCAGAGCACCTGGTTGCCCCAGAGAACCTGCGTCCCTCCAATCGTCTGGTTTCCCCAGATCACCTGGAGATTGTTCACCCCGTTGACGCCCCAGATGACCTGGTTGCCCCAGAGAACCTGGCTGGTGTTGACCTGGACAACGCCCAGTGCGTCCCGGTAGAGGCTGGGGCTTCGGGCGGGGCCGGTGGCGACGGCGGTGCTGGCGAGCGCTGCCGGGATGTTGAGATACCCCGCGCCGTGCGCCGTGATGTCCCAGGTGCCGCCTGGCGTCGTCCACTTGTCGGCGGAGATCATCAACCGCGCCTTGACCGTGTCGGGCGTCAGGTTCGGGTATTTCTGCAGGAGAAGCGCCACAGCCCCGGAGACCACCGGAGCCGCCATCGATGTCCCCGACAGATAGAAATATCGGTTGGAGGTCGTCGTGGCGGCACCTGTTTTATACTCGCTCTGAAGCACCTGGTTGGTGGCTCGTGCGATATTGTCGAGGTAAGTGCCGTCCTTCATCGTCGAGATGACGCGGTTCCCCGGCGCGACGATATCGGGCTTCATGATGAAGTCGAGGCGGCTCGGGCCGCGCCCCGAGTAGGTGGCGACTCTGTCATAGACGCGGTTGCCATTCATATTCTTCATGGCCCCGACAGTAATGACAAAGGGATCGTTGCCCGGTGAGTTGATGGAGCCGTACCGTGTGCCCCAGCCCTCGTTGTTCGTCCCCGCTGCCTGGATCGCGTTGAGCCGTCCGTTGTTGCCCGCTGCACAGACCACGACGATGCCTGCACGATAGGCCGCTTCCACCCCCTGGCAGAGCGGATCGGTCGTGTAGCTCTCGCCGACCTCGTGGCCGAGCGAGAGATTGAGAACGCGGATGTTGTATTTGGTCTTGTTAACGATGCACCACTGAATGCCAGACAGGACGTCTGTCACCGTCCCCTGGCCGTATTGATTCAGGACAGTCACATTGACCAGCTTCGACTGTGGCGCGATCCCTTTGAAGGTGCGAAAGTACTGACTGCCCATGGAGTCAGTGCCATTTCCGGCGATGATTCCGGCTACATGCGTTCCGTGGCCGCAGTCGTCATCCACCTGGGTGCCTGCTCCGAACTTGACATTGACCTTGACCTGCGCTTTGACATCGTTGACAAGCTCGATTCCGCTGTCCAGAACCGCGACGCCGACTCCAGTTCCCTGGACGCCGTAGCTGCTCCAGGCATCGGTCGCTCCGGTGTGCTGGGTGGTGAACTCGTCGCTTTTCTTGACGGCGACATCCGCCGAGAGCCGCATGACGAAGGGCAGCGCCGAAAGCTTGCCCAGGTTGCGGGTGGGGATTCGTAGCGACACCGAGCCGATGATGGGCAGCCGCCGCGTAATGTCCCCGCCCAGTGCGGTAAGCCGCGCCTCCCGCTCCCGTGTCAGGACTCCGTCGATCTTGAGAATCACCGAAGTCCAGCCCGTGGCGGACGAACGCGCCGCGCTCAGTTTGGGAGCTAAGAACGCATCCGCTTTGGACGCATCCTGGGCGAAGGCGCTTCCTGTCAGAGCGAGCGAGCCGCCCAGCAGGAGAGTGAGAGTCGTCTTTTTCATCTCAGTTTTCCCCATAGATCACGGTGCTTGTCAGATCGACGGCGTTGCTCGTGCTGCCCCACATCGCTTGATCTGCCCAGACCGGGCTTCCTGTGATCATCGTGCTGGAAGAGAGGTAGGGGCTTGTCGTGCCCCAGATGGCTTGCACGCCCCAGATCGCCTGTGTTCCCCAGATGGCCTGGACGCCCCAGATGGCTTGCGTTCCGCCCGTGGTCACGCCCCAGATCGCCTGGCTTGGATCCACAAGAACCATCGTCTTTTTCGTGTTGAGCTTCACTGTCGGGGTTCGTGCATAGACAGTCGGCTTCGCGCTGTTGTTCAGTGCGGCGGGAATATTGATCAGCCCCGCACCGTACGCCGTGACATCGCTCCCGAGCTTGTCGGCGGAGAGCATCAGTCGCGCCTTGACAGCATCCGGGGTGAGCGTCGGCTCTTTCTGCAAGAGAAGCACCGCCGCGCCCGAGACTACAGGAGCCGCCATGGAAGACCCCGAGAGATAGAAGTAGCTCCGGGAAGCCTGCGCCGAGTCCGTCCAGGCCAGGTAGGCCGACCAGGACAAGGCGTTCGTCGCGCCGTAGCTATCGTCGAGCTGGTTGTCTCCTCGGTTGGAATCGAGGCTGATCACACGGTTTCCTGGCGCAACGAGATCCGGCTTCATCACATAATCCAGGCGGCTCGGTCCACGGCTGGAGTAGGTCGTGACGGGATCGGTAAGACGCAGGTTGAGAAGCGTATTTTTGACGGCTCCCACCGTGATGACAAACGGATCGTTGGCAGGCGACTGAATGGAGCCGTAGTTGGTGCCATAGCCCTCGTTGTCTCTCCCCAGCACCGGGGTAGCGTAGCGGCGGCCACCGTTGCCTGCGGAGCAGACCACGACGATGCCTGCCTTCCACGCGGACTCCACGGCCTGGCAGAGCGGGTCGGTCTTGTAGCTCTCTCCCACCGCGTGACCGAGCGAGAGATTGAGAACGCGGATATTCTTCGCCGCTTTGTTGGCGATCACCCACTGAATCCCTGCGATAGAGTTGCTGACCGTGCCCTGCCCTTTTTCATCGAGCACGCGGACGCTGATAATACTGGCGGTCGGAGCGACTCCTTTGAAAGTGCGGTAGGCGAACCAGTTCGATGACATCATGCCATCGCCTGCGATGATCCCCGCAACGTGCGTTCCGTGACCGCAGGGGTCGCTCAGGTGATCTTCGCCATCTACGAAATCTACCCCGTTGCTGACCCGAGACGATCTTCCGATTCCCAGATCGAGGCTGGAGGCGACTCCGCTATCGAGTACCGCGACCCCGACTCCGACTCCGGTGAAGCCATAACCCCAGGCGACATCCGCTCCCGAGTGCCCGACCGTAAACTCATCTGTTTTTTTCAGCTCCATGTCGGAGGAGAGACGGCTGACAAAGGGCAAAGCCGCCAGCTTTGCCAGATTGCGGCTCGGAATCCGAACCGCCAGGCTCTGAATAATGGGCAGATGCCGGTAGATATCCCCGCCCAGCGCCGCGATTCTGGCCTCTTCTGCTCTTGTCGGAATGCCTTCCAGACGAAGGATAACGGCTGTCCAGCCTTCCGCATGCGGAGAGGTCATCTGCTGGCGCGTCGGAAGATCCGCCTTGTGAAGCAGGGAGCCATGCGCAACCTGAGTAAGGCAAAGTACAGAGACTCCCAGCACCACTATTTCCCCTAATTTTTTATACATCGGTCACTTTCTCCAGAGATGTCGCTTCTCTGCCAGGCGACAAAGAAGCGACGTAGATCGAACACTCTGAAGGTGGGAATCCGGCGAATTAATTCCTACCGCAATAATGCGAGAACGAAGGAAAATACCCGTTATTTGTGGTACGCACTGCCACGGCTGATCTGGAGCGCCCGGTAGAGCTGCTCCAGAAGCATGACGCGCAGAAGCTGGTGCGGAAACGTCATCGGGCCAAAAGAAAGCAATAGGTCGGCACGCTCGCGGACAGCATCCGAGAGGCCATCGGAGCCGCCGATGAGAAAGACAAGGTGCCCTTCGCCGTCGGTGCAGGAGCGCTCGATCTTGCCGGAGAGCGCCTCCGACGAAAGCTGCTTGCCACGCCCGTCGCAGGCCAGAATCAGAGCGCGAGCAGGAAGCTTCTCTAAAATCCGAGCGCCTTCGCGGGCCGGGTCGTCTTCGGAAAACTCGATGATCTCAAAGCGGCTGGTCAGTCCCCCGAGGCGCTTGACATACTCGGCGGCAGCCTCGCGCCAGAACGTCTCACGGAGCGTTCCGACGACCAGAAGCGTCATTCGCGGACGGGCAGCCATGGCTTCAGCCTATCACAGCACGATAAACGTGCGGCACACCCAGCCGCTGGGTAAGCAGAAGCTGATTGGTCGGGTTACACCGAACCCACCCCGAACCCACCCCCTCTTCGCGGCGAAGGGAGGGTGGACACGAGGGAAACGAGGGGCCGGGGGGGTTCGAGTGGCCGGGCGGGTTCAAACTGCAACCCCGATTATTAAAACTTGCTTACCCGGCGTCTCGTTCCTCGCCGACGAAGTCGCTCCGCGACAAAACTAATTTGGCATGTCGCGGAGTGACTTCGTCGAACGCAGTTCGCCCTGACGCCCCTGTTTGTAGGGGCGGTCACACAACCGGGGGATCGGGCGTTCTTACACCATGCCTGAAACGCGTATAGCCGAGGTTCGCCGCCTCGGGCTTTTTTTTGCGCTCGCGTATTTTGCCCAGGGAATCAGCCAGGATGGGGGCGCAATGCTCGATCAGGTGCTGAAGTTTTATTTCACGCGCCACCTCGGGATGACCAGCACGGCGTTCTCCGATTTTATTGCGCCGCTGATCCTGCCGTGGAGCATCAAGCCGCTCTATGGCCTGATCTCCGATTTGTTTCCGCTGGGGAAGTGGCGGCGGCGCTCGTATTTGTTTTTTG
>JANLTX010000070.1:0-3070 GCA_031363095.1 Armatimonadota bacterium
CCTGGCATCGGAGTCGATACGAGGGGGTGGTACCATATTTCACGGCCTTTTCCAGCGCAGATTTTTGAACGGAGCTTATCTCAAGCGGAATCGTTTTTCCCATAGCGAAAATAGTATAACACATTTATGAATGGGTACTTAACTCCTAAAAGTACGGGTTTTTTCCGGAAAGTTGGCACGCGACATGCTATAATTGATCGGTATGTCCATGAGCGAGCCTGTCAACACAAAGCCGTCCGAAACGCCCCGCATGATCGCGGTGCGCCGCAAGAGCCGCCGCCGTCGCACCAAAGTCGTCCCGATTGACTGGCGACGTATCAGCATTCTGGGCGTCATTCTGGTGTGTGCGCTCCTGCTCGTGCTGGACAAGAAAGTGGGCGGGAACGTCCGCGTGATGCTGACGGCGGCGCGGGTCGCCCTCGGCGGCATTCGGCTGGAAGTCATTATTCTGGCGATCTGCGGGCTGGTCTGGCTGTGTCTCACGCCGGGCATCGAGGATCGAATCCTGCGCTTCTTCAAAAATCGCTTCGAGCCGAGTCGTCGCCGTGCGAGCGGCACTCGGGGCCGCCGCCGCTGATCTCGCCCAGGCAGCTAAAGCAGCCTGCTGCGTTCATTAAAGCACCGTGAACGGCGCTACCCGAATAGGGTGTTTGCAGCGCCCTTCAGGGTGCTTTGCTCGCGTGGCGGGCTGCTTTACGGACCCGCTGCTTTGTTTTCAAACACTCGTTTGCAGGAAACAGGCAGCGTCGGGTAGAATTTCTACCCCGTGCTTGTCGAACTTGCTGTAGAGAACTTTGCCCTGGTCGAGAAAGTCCGGCTCGGATTCGGGCCGGGTCTCAATCTTCTCACGGGCGAGACGGGAGCGGGGAAGTCGATTCTTCTCGATGCTCTGGGAATGGTGCTCGGTGAGCGGGCAGCGGGCGAGCTGGTACGCCACGGCTGTGAGAAAGCCCGTGTCGAGGCCGTTTTTCAGATCGAGCATCCCGAGCCACGACTTCGAGCCGCTCTGGAAACCACCGGGATCGAACCCGAGGACGGGCTTCTGATTCTCACCCGCGAGCTGAGCGCCTCGGGGAAAAGCCAGGCGCGGGTCAATGGTCGCCCCGTGACGGTGGGAACCCTCAAGCTTCTCGGCGATTCCCTCGTAGACATTCATGGACAGCACGAGCACCAGTCTCTGCTCGCCGCCGAGCGCCACACGGACCTTTTAGACCTCTGGGCCGGAGCCGATGTCCAGAAGAAAAAAGCCCTGGTTCTGAGTGCCTACGACGCCGCCCGAAGCGCCCGCCGTGAGTGGGAAGCCCTCCTGCGCGACGCCCGTGAGCGCGCCCGGACGCTCGACTTGCTCACCTACCAGCGCGACGAGATTGAGGCCGCCGCGCCCAAAGACGCCGAGGACGAAGCGCTTCAGGCCGAGCGGCTCAAGCTGGGCAGCGCCGAGCGACTGCACCAGGCCGCGCAGTCCGCCTATACCGCCCTGCGCGACGGCGGCGCGATAGAGGCCCTCGGAAGCGCCGTCGCCGAGATCGAGCGGGCGAGCCGCCTCGACCCCCAACTCTCCGGGCTGCTCGAAACCCTGCAAAGTGCTCTCTACGCCGCCGATGAAGCTGCCCGCGAGGTGCGAGCCTACCGCGACTCCGTAGAGTTCCAGCCCGAGCGTTTAGAAGAAATCGAAAACAGGTTAGACACGCTCAAAACTCTCAAGCGAAAGTACGGGGAGTCTCTTGCCGACGTTCTCAACTATCAAAAAGAGATCACCGAGCGCCTTGAAACTCTGGAAAACGCTGAAGAAAAGCTTGCACTGCTTGAAAGCACGACGAAATCTGCTGAAAAAGAACTGCTTGGTGCCTGTAAAACGCTCACCGAGGCCCGAAAGAAGGCCGCGATCCCATTTGCCAGAGCGATTCAGACCGAGCTGAAAGATTTAGCCATGGCCGCGACGCGATTCTCGGTCTCCATCGAGCCGAAAGAGCCGGGCGCGTCGGGCGGGGACGCCATCGAGCTTCTTATCTCCCCGAACCCCGGCGAGCCGCTACGCCCGCTCGTGAAGATCGCGTCGGGCGGCGAGCTTTCGCGGGTGATGCTGGCCTTAAAATCGGTGATGGCGAAGAACATCGCCCCGCCTGTGATGGTCTTCGACGAGATCGACGCCGGGATCGGGGGGCGCACCGGAACGATTCTGGCCGAAAAACTAAGCGCACTCTCGGGCCGCGCCCAGACCCTCTGCATCACGCATCTGCCGCAGATCGCCGCCCGTGGCGATGTCCACTTCTTCATCGAGAAACGCGCCGTCGGCAAGCGCACCGCCATCTCCGTCGTCCCGCTCCACGGCGACGAACGCATCGCCGAGATCGCAAGAATGCTCGGCGGCGACGCCACCGACGCCGTACTAAAACACGCTAGAGAGCTTCTGGGAGCGAAATGAGCCATGCCGCTCACTCCTTCTGCCAAACGCCGTCGCAGACGTAAAAAAGTAAAATTATTCCTCGATTTTTGCCTTATATTGGGCATTGTGCTTATTTCTCCTGTATTAATACCTATATTTATCTATGAATATCAAAAATCTGAAAAAATAAAAAGAAAAATTTCAGAAATAGTTCGTTGTGCGTATTGTAAGAATATCATGGGGATTGCTTATGTCGATCTTTCGGATAAAGAACAGTTAGAACACATGAAAAAATTGCAAGATGAAAATCCTGGGATGCGATTTCGTATGTATCGAAAACATGACGCAATTTGCACTTATTGCCGAACCCATTACCTCTATCAAGAAAAAACAAGGTTTTTCGAAGAAGTCAAATCATTTCCGCGAGAGGACGAAGCGCCCACGGCTGATGCGCTAAAATGAGTCTGGAGGCAAAGAAGATGTCCACGCAGGTTTTGAGTGCGCTGACTTATCCCGAGAGCGACGGAGAACCGATGGCCGATAATCAATACCTTCGCCAAACAGGGTGATTAGCCAGCGGACAAATCTTCCCCTTCGCGCCGTGGAGTATCAAGTTACAAAGTCAATTTTCCTGGTAAATGACGACTCTGTTTTCTCTTTTTTCCTTGGGTGAATCCACTTTTC